>JAGBFH010000005.1 GCA_017936605.1 Tidjanibacter sp. | reverse complement strand
CAGCGTTTTTGCCTTTGACACTCTGGAGCAGCACATTGCCCTCCTCGCTCATCTTGCCGCCAAGCGAGGGAGTCTCCTGCTGTTCGAGCACCACGACATCAAGGATGGTAGCCTCGGTGTCGAAACCGACGGCCAGAGTAATGGGCACCGAGCGGTTGTAACCCTCTGCCGAGGCCTTGACAACATAGCCTGCAACTGCGCCATCTTTCACGAGCACCGTAAGCTCGTTGCCACCCACAACCTTGCTCTCGCCAATCTCGCTACCCTCCACAAATTTGCGGGCATCGAAGCTATCCTCAGCCTCGCTCTCATACTTCTTGAGAGCCTCATAGGCGAACTGGACAGCCTCCGAATAGGCTCTCGAGGAGATAGTTGCGGCAGTGAGCGCATCCACATCGCCACCGTCTTTCCTGACGGCCATATTCATTTCGGCCGCCTTCTTGCCGACGAAGCTCGCCTGAAGCGCGTTGCCCTCCGAGGACATATTGGCACCCAAACCAGGAGTCTCGGCCTGTGAGAGAACCTCAATATTATGGATGGTGCCATCGGCAGTGAAGCCCACCATCAATTCAACATTTCCATTGAAGCCATTGGGCGAGAGGGTCTTAACGGCATAACCCACCTTACTGTCTCCCTTGACTACGGGATAGATGGTACATACATCCATCTCCACCGTGTCGGCAATAGCGTCGAACTCGGGGAGCGCCTTACGGAGTGCCTCGACAGCCTTATTTTGCTGTGCGAGGGCAATGGGCTCTTTGGTCAGCGAGTAGACCACAGCTACCGCACCGGAGCAGACCAGCGCGATGACAAAGAGCATCAAGACCATATTTTTCAGTGTACTTTTCATCTCTTACTCCTCCCCTACTTTTTAGATTTAACAGCACCGAAGCGTCTTGGGCGCACATACTTATCAATCAGCGGCACAAGCGAGTTCATAATAAGGATGGCGAAGGACATACCCTCGGGATAGGCACCCCAGAGGCGTATGAGCATCGTAATGACACCAATACCGACTGCGTAGATAACCATACCCTTCTTAGTCATAGGCGAGGTCACATAGTCGGTGGCCATAAAGATTGCGCCCAGCATAGCACCACCACTACAGAGGTGGAACAGAGGTGACATAAACTCCTCGGGCGAGATGGCCCAAGTGATGCCCGAAAAGAGTGCCATTGTACCGAGCACGCATACGGGAATGTGCCACGAGATAACCTTGCGCACCAGAAGCCAAACAAAGCCCAGGAGCAGAGCAACAACCGAGATTTCACCCATCGAGCCGCTCTGGATACCGAGGCTCATATCTACCAAATCGACCCTCTGCATCACCGTGCTCACGGGCTCCCCTGCGGCCAGAGCCTCCTTGGCCATTGCCAGAGGGGTCGCACCTGTCACAGCATTTGCAGCCTCGGGGAACGAGGTCATAGCCACGGGAAATGCAATGAGCAGGAATACACGAGCCACAAGTGCAGGATTGAAGGGGTTTTTGCCCAGACCGCCAAAGGTCATCTTAGCAATGCCGATAGCCACCACTGCACCGATAGCCACAAGGCCAAGGTTAATGTCGGCAGGGAGGTTGAAGGCCAAGAGCACACCCGTAACTACGGCCGAAAGGTTGCCGAGTGTCGAGGGGCCCTTGAGCATAAACTTCTGCACAAACCACTCCACCAACACGCAGCAGGCCACCGAGAAGGCAGTGACCACCAAGGCCCTAAAACCGTAGACCAGTACGGCGACCACGAGTGCAGGCAGGAGTGCAATGAGAACATCGCCCATCATACGAGTCGTATCGTTGCTGCCGTGGGTATGCGGAGCGGGCGAGATTACCAATTTCTGACTACTCATAATACTATCTTTTTCTTTCGTTAATCTACTTTTTTGCCGCAGCCCTCTCGCGGATGCGTTTCATAACCTCGGCTTTGCCAATCCTCACCCAATCCAGCAGGGGAAGATACGAGGGGCACGAGAATGTGCAGCAGCCACACTCAATGCAGTCGGCCATATAGTGCGCCTCCAGCTCGTCGTAGTCGCCACGCTGGGTGAGCGTATTGAGCAGATAGGGCTCCAGACCCATAGGGCAAGCCTCCACACACTTGGCGCAGCGAATACAACTACCCTCCACCTGACGCAGAGCATCCTCGGTGGGAATCAGCAGCACACCCGAGGTACCCTTGGTTACGGGAGCGTCGATGTTGCTCACCGCACGACCCATCATAGGACCGCCGGCCACAACTTTGCCAATGCCCTCCATACCGCCGCAATACTCAATCAGAGCGCTCATAGGAGTACCCACTCTCACAAGCAGGTTTTTGGGTGAAGCAAGGGTTGAGCCAGTGACGGTCACCACCCTTTCAATCAGCGGTTTATTATACATCACTGCCTCATAGACAGCCAGTGCCGTACCAACATTCTGTACCACCGCGCCCACATCAATAGGCAGGCCACCGCTGGGCACCTCGCGGCCCGTAACGGCAGCAATCAGCTGTTTCTCGCCACCTTGTGGATAGCGCATCTTAAGAGGCACAATCACAACACCCTTCTGCCCCTTGGCGAGCCCCTGAAGGTGTTTGATTGCGTCGGGTTTATTATTCTCCACACCGACATAGATTCTCTCCACGCCGATAGCCTTTGCCAGAATCTGTGCGCCCAGCAGGAGCTGCTCGCCCTTCTCGAGCATCACTCGATAGTCGGCCGTAAGGTAGGGCTCACACTCCACAGCGTTGATAATAAGGCACTCGGCCTTCTTGCCGTTGGGAATCGAGAGTTTCACATGGGTTGGGAAGGTTGCACCACCCATACCAACGATGCCCATCTCTTTCACTTTAGCCACAATCTCTTCGGCCGAAAGCTCTACAACCCTCTTTACGCCGCTCCTATCAATACCCTCGAGCCACTCATCACCCTCTACGGCAATGGTAATGGCGGGTTTTAGATTGCCCTGAGCGTCGGCCCTATTGTCCACGGCCGTAACCGTACCCGATACTGAAGAGTGGATGTTGCTCGACACGAAACCGCCTGCGGTGGCGATGACCTGACCAACAAGCACCTTGTCACCCTTGGCTACGGTAGCCACTGCGGGAGCGCCAATGTGCTGCGAAAGAGGAATGGTTACGCTTGCAGGGATGGGGAACTGTTCGATGGCAGCGTCTTTGCTATATTTCTTACAATCAGACGGATGAATACCGCCAATAGGAAATGTCTTCATACTCTCTATTCAGTTTTAGCGGTTTGGGGTTCTACTTCTGCCACTTTGCGGGGAGGGAATCCGAACTCCACGATAGCACCCGTGGGGCACTCTACAACGCATTTGCGGCACATCTTACACTTGGCAAAGTCAATGTAGGCCAAATTGTTCTCCACGGTGATAGCCTCAAAGGGGCATACCTTGGCGCACTTGCCACAGCCGATACAAGCCACCTTGCAAGCCTTGCGTGCAACAGCGCCCTTATCCTTATTGACACACGACACATAGACCTTGCGGCCCTTAGGAGCCTTTTTCCTGAGTTCGATGATATGTTTGGGGCAGGCCTTCACGCACGCGCCACAGGCGGTACACTTCTCCTCATCCACCTCGGGCAGCCCCGTAGCGGGATTGATACTCAGTGCGCCAAACTCACACTTTGTGGCACAGTCGCCCAGACCCAAGCAACCAAACGAGCAGCCCGTATCGCCCGCATAGAGCGACGAGGCGATAAGGCACGAGCTTGCGCCGTCGAACCTATTGGTCTTGGGGCGGTTCTCACACGAGCCCGCGCACCTCACAACAGCCACCATAGGCTCTCGCTCGGCCGCCTCCTTGCCAAGATAGGCGGCAATCTTCTTCATACACTCGCCGCCACCCACCGGACAGTAGAGGCTCGAGATGTCATCACTCTTCACCAGAGCCTCGGACATACCGCGGCAACCGGCAAAACCACAACCGCCACAGTTGGCACCGGGCAGCATCTTCTCCACATCATCGATGCGTGGGTCCTCTTCGACCCTGAATTTCTTTGCCACCAGAAAGAGCAGAAGCGCCAGAAGCGCACCCAATCCGCTGACAACCAATACAGTAGTTACCAAACTTCCCATATTATTAGATGATTAAAAATATTTACCTTTCACACTAAAGACGATGACCCTCTCCAATCGTTTGCGGAAGAAAGAGAGCACCACAAAGTAGAGCGCACAAGCGCCCAGGGCCGACAGACCGGCCACGAGGTCGCCCCAACGGCTGTGGGTCAAAGCCAGAGCGACAATCATCACAACAAGGGGTACAATATAGGAGAGCGTTATGGCCTTATAGCCCATAATCTGCTCAATGGAGATGGTGACCTCGTCGCCCACCTTGTATATCTCGGGATGTTCGGTGTAGGCCGACACCACCCTACTCTCCTTCTCGCCACCGCCGCAGACGGCCTTAGCCTTGCAGTCGCCACAAGCGCTGCTCACGACCATCTCGGCTTCCACTCTCTTCTCCTCAGGGAAAACAGCCACGATGCGAGCATCGTGCTCCATAATCTTCGCCATAACTAACCTTTACCTCTATACTTATATTATTACTTATTTGCTGTGGGGAGATCCATATAACTTCTGTCGAGCGGCATATTGGAGACCTCAAGGATGGGACAGAACTGGTGGACCTTTCCGAGCGAGGTGTAGACAAATGCCCTCACAAGCCTTACATCCTCAATATCGAAGCCCGCATCGACAATCTCGTCCTCATTCTGCCACCTCTCGAGCATACGATAGAGAATCGCGTCAATCACATCGTAGGGGGGCATCTGCTCGCCACTATACTCGCCAATCTGCAACTCCGACGAGGGGGTCTTGAGCATCGTCTGCTCGGGGATGACATTGCCACAGAGCAGGTTGATATGGCGAGCCAGAGCGTAGACATCGGTCTTGTAGAGGTCGCCCAGCACGCCCAGAACGCCGCTCGTGTCGCCATAGAGCGTCAGAGCACCAACGGCAAGCTCCGTCTTATTGGCACTATTGATGGGCACACAATTCCACCTCTCGCAGTAGGCCATAAAGAGTGCCGTGCGCAGGCGCAACTGGAAGTCCACCTCGAGTTTGGCCGAGTTGGGAGCGCCAATGGCAGATATGATGGTCGCAAGCGAGCTGCGATAAATCTCATTCAGGGGGATGGTCACGAGCTCAATGCCGAGCGCACGGGCCAACCTTTCGGCATCCTCGGCCGAGTGGTCGTTGGAGTACTTCGAAGGCATCTGAAGGCCCACGACCCTCTCCTTGCCCAGCGCCTCCACCAAGATTGAAGCCGCAACCGACGAGTCGATGCCGCCTGTGAGGACCACACAAGCCCTCTTGTCGCCGAGTTTGTTCTTCTCGAAGTAGTCCCTCACGCCGAGTTTGAGCGCCTGGTAGACATTGGCTATCTTATCCTGATAGGGCACCTCGATGGGCTCGCCAAGAGCCTTGGTGTCCACAATGGCCATATCCTCCTTGAAGGAGCCGAGCAGTGCCACAGCCTTACCTTTAGCATCGAAGACTGCCGACGAGCCGTCATAGACCACCTCGCCCGAGCCGCCAATATGATTTACGAAAATCACATTCGCATCGGCCATATAGGCCTTCTCGGCGAGTTTGTCGTAGCGCTTTTCGATGCGGCCCTGCTGATAGCGGTCGGAGCCCATAACGATGATGGTGCCAGCGTCCGAGAAATCGTGGTCACAGAGGAAGTCGCTACCCAGAGCAACTGCCACCTTCTCATCGCCGATGTTCACATACTCATAGCCCCTGCCCGAGATCATATAGGCAGCGTCGAGGTCGCCCACAAGGCTCTTGCGGGTGATGTAGCGACGGATATGGCGGTTCTTGATGTAGGCCGCGGCGCTCACGGTTCCACCCTTCTTCTGGAGTGGCAGACCGATGAGCACAGAGATGTTGTCGGTGAAAGCCGCAATCTCCACGAGGGTCTCCTCGGCCTTGTCGAGGAAGAAACTCCTCACCAGGAGCGAGTGCGCGGGGGTGCCTGTGATTGCCTCTTCGGCGAAGACCACGAGGTCTGCACCCTGCTCTTTTGCTTGTGCTATTGCGTTGATAATTTTGTACTTGTTGTACTCGAAATTACCACACGAGTAGTTCATCTGTGCGATTGCGATTTTCATATCTCTCAGCCTTAAAAGGGAATAATTCTCGCAAAGTTACCATTTTTTAATTATTATGCTCCACTTCGAGCAAAAAAATCTTCACCCGCGCACGAATAATCCCCCTTTTCCCCCACCCTCGCACCACATTGCAAAAAGTTTTATTATCTTTGCGAAGACATACGAACAACACACGGAAAGTGTAGGTTTATTCTCGAAAGATAAATCTGGTAAATTTAACGAATGGAGAATAGGCTGGCATTTCTCGCGTCGTACCCTGCAACGGGGTATAGGCGTGGGTCGTCGCTTATTTTACATTCGAGGTTTTACCAGAACCCATCTTTCTAAAATAAGTCCTCGGCACCACGCTTTCTTTTTGCCCAATACCACTATCGAGGTGCGGATAGTAAGAGTTTGAAACACAATAAGTTTAACTAAATAATTCTTACTACTATGAAAAAACTTTTGACATTTGTGTGCATTTTGTTTGCACTCTCAACCAGCTCATTTGCGCAACGCATTGCCGTGGTGGATTTCAATGCGGGTGTGGGCATTAGTCAGCAAGATGTGGATGGCATTTCGGCCATTTTTGGCACCTACTTCTCCCCCAACGGCTACACCTTTGTGGAGCGCACCTCCATCGACCGGGTGATTGACGAGCAGCAGTTTCAGCGCGGAAAACTCACCGAGCAACAGATGGTAAAACTTGGCAAAATACTCAATGTGTCGAAAATTGTTATTGGCGATGTGAACATCGTTTCGGGTGAGTATAATATTGATGTTAGGGTGGTGAATGTCGAGACGGGTACTGTTGTGGCCAAAGAGGGTGGAACTTGGTATCAAGGCGACACCTATCGCGAACTAATGGCCGGTATCGCCACGCGTCTTGCTAATCAGATTGCCATCAATCCTCAGCCTACGGTTGTGCAGCAGACCCTGAAAATAGGTGACATTTATGAAGTGGATGGTAAGGTGGGTATTGTTTGGGCGCTTTCCAATGATGGCAAACACGGCAGAATACTCTCTCTTGAGCAAACCGAGGGCTCGTGGGATTACGCGGTGAAGTGGTGTTCCGAGTTGGGAGAGGGTTGGAGGCTTCCTACACGACAAGAACTGACTATGCTCTACAAACTGAAAGATAATCAAGCTTTTGTGGATGGTCTGTTTTTTGCGGATGCTCCGGCAATGATAGAAGATTACTATTGGTCGGGAGAGGAATCTAATTCTTCGTACGCGTGGAGTGTCAATATGTATGGCGGATACGCCTACAACCGCAGTAAGAGCAGCTACGACTCTGTGCGCGCCGTGTCCGCTTTTTAGAATTTAGGCTTCGGGGGCAGAGCAGAGGCTTTGCTCTTTTGCGGTGCGCTTTCGGGCGCACCGTTTTTTTGTCTACCGACGACCACCTACCATCTACCGACAACAGACCACAGCACTCAGCCTTGTTCACGGGTTACAAAAGTGTAACCCGTGAACTTTTTTGTCGGCCGCCGACCGCCTACGAACAACAGACCTCTCCCCCACCCTCGCACTGACCCAAAAACAAAAAAATTGAAAAAAAATCATCAAAGATTTGCAGAATAAAAAATAATGGCTACCTTTGCACTCGCTTTGAAACCCAAAGCAACATAATGAGGCTGGTGCCATAGCTCAGTTGGTAGAGCAAAGGACTGAAAATCCTTGTGTCCCTGGTTCGATTCCCGGTGGCACCACTTGAAGAAAACGACAAATTAGTCAAAACGCTGTATTTCAACAAAATACGGCGTTTTTCTTTTTGTGCTATATACCCATTTAGGGTGTTTCGGAGCAACTGAAAGTGTGCAAATCGAGTACAATTTTGAATCCCGAAAAAATGTACTCGAATTAGACCGTAATTAACCTATTCTCACCGTTTTACACTACTCTTTATCTGGTTGCGAATTGCACCATTTTTTCAACAGATAAAGTTATGATAAAGAGTACATTTTCAATTTTGTTCCTTGTTCGTAAGTCTCGACAAGGCAAAGGCGGCGAAGCCGCTATCACTATGCGTATTACTGTAAATGGCAGATTTACAGAGATGAATACTTTGCGCAAAGTTCCATTGTCGCTCTGGGATCAGAAGAAGGAGCGTGCTGTGGGTAAAGGTCCTATCCCGATTGAGATTAACCGTCATCTCGAATCGCTGCGAACACGAGCATACGAGATACACAAAGAGTTGGTCGAGCGTGATGGCTATGCTGACCCACTAACAATCAAGGAGTATTTGCAGGGCAAGCACATCAGCCAAAAAATGTTTTATGCCACTTTCGAGGAGCATAACGAGCGAATGGCACAGCTGGTGGGTATCGAGTTCGATGCGGTTACATTGAGCCGTTATCGTCTTTGTCTGCGCTATTTCAAGGAGATGATGTCCCGCAAGACCAAAGTGGCGGACTTCCCTATCAAGAACCTCAACGGTGAGATGATTCGTGATTTTGAGGCTTTTTTGAAGATTGAGAAGCGTGTGGCGCAAAACACGATGATTCGCTATATGAAGTGCCTGAAAAAGGTGGTAAACCTCGCAATTGCCAATGGCTGGATAACGGTCAATCCTTTTGCAGGTATAAAATTTTCGGAGAAAAAGGTTGTCAAGGATTTTCTGACGATTGAGGAGGTAAATACCATTCGTACCAAGGAGTTCGGCATCGAAAGGCTTGATATGGTGCGTGATATCTTTATCTTTTGCTGCTATACTGGATTGGCGTTTATCGATGTCTATAACTTGAAACCCGAGCATATTACTGAAGATGCACACGGTCGTAAATGGATTCACAAGCAACGACAAAAGACCGAAGTTGAGTTCTTTGTGCCGCTGTTGGAGTATCCGCTGCAACTGATTGAGAAATATCGCAACCACCCGATGTGTCGGGCAAATAAAACCGTATTTCCGGTGTACGCTAATCAGAAGATGAATTCGTATTTGAAGGAGATTGCGGATTTTTGCGGCATTAAAAAGCATCTCACGATGCATACCGCCCGCTACACCTTCGCCACGACAATCACTCTGGCGAATAATGTAAAGTTGGAGAATGTGTCGAAGATGCTCGGTCATACCAACACCCGAATGACACTCCACTACGCCCACATTATGAACGAATCTCTCGCCCAAGAGATGAACAAAGTGGCTGCGATTATGGGGGAATAATCTGTACTGACGAGATATGGCATTGTTGGGATGTAGTTTTGCAGAAAATTACAT
>JAGBFH010000025.1 GCA_017936605.1 Tidjanibacter sp. | reverse complement strand
GTTGGCCACAAAGTTTAATCTGGTTGCAGGACGCGACTACATTAATGTAAATGAGGATGGCTCTATCGTGGCGGTGCGAGGCGAGAGCAAGATGACGGCATATTGCACCTACTACGACTCATACTCGGGCGAGGCTTCGCTGACGTTCAACTTTGACGGCAAGAGCGTGAGCATAACTGCTACTATTATCGAGCAGGATGGCAAGACAAAGGTGTTGTTCAATGCCAATCGCCTGATGAATCTTTTGGCGCAGCACTACTCGAAGTTCAACGAGAACACAACCTTGCAGATGGCCAAGACGGTGATTGACAGTTACCCGGGCATAAGGGTTGGAGCTACAATGAAACGTTAAAAAAGAAAAGGTGTCCGATTTCCAGACACCTTTTTTTCTTGCACCTATTTTAAGAATTGTATAACAAGAGCTGATTTTAGGCCTGCGAAGCCCGAGAAAGCGCAGTTTACTTATCGTAAATGAGCATTGCGAGGGCAAGCATAACGCATAAGCAGCCTTGTTAGGCAATTCTTTTATTACTTGATATAAACCTCAAGCAACTTGGCATTTCCCTTCAACGAAACCACATCGGCATCGGCGGGAATCATCACCAGCTCGTAGGGGGTGATATGCTCGGTCACGCCACCCACTGTTACGTCGGCCTCGCCCGTAGTACAGATGTAGAGAACAAACGAGTCGAGTGACGCGTAGTCAAACTCCTTCTCGCCCTCAAGAGCGATGATGTTTGTGGTGAAATAGGGACAGTCAACCATCTTTACCGACTGATTCACCTTCTCCTCGTACTGCATATGGCACTTGTCGCCATCGCTGGCAAAGTCGATAGCATCTACAGCCAGGGCGGTGTGCAGCTCGCGGGGATTACCCTTGTCGTCAACACGATTCCAGTCGTAGATACGGTACGTCACATCCGACGTTTGCTGAATCTCCAGCACCTCGATACCCTTACCCAGAGCGTGCACAGTACCTGCAGGGATGAAGAATACATCTCCCACCTTAACCTCTACGCGATTCAGAATCTCAGGCAGGCGGTCCTCATTCACAGCGGCGAGGTACTCCTCACGGGTGATAGAGGTATCCTTGAAGCCAACGTAGAGCGCAGCACCAGGCTCACAGCCCGACACATACCACATCTCGGTCTTGCCGTATGAGTTGTGACGCTCGGCAGCCAACTCATCGTTGGGATGCACCTGTACGGACAACACGTCGTGGCAGTCGAGGCTCTTAATCAAAAGCGGGAAGGTCAAGCCATAACGCTCGTAGTTCTTCTCACCGATAAGGTTACCCATATATACCTCGATAATCTCCTCGATGGTGTTCTTCTTCAGCAGACCATTGGCAACAACAGACTCATCGCCCGCAACGGCCGACAACTCCCAGCTCTCACCATAGCACTTCGCAGGGTCAATCTTCGCACCCTTGCCAGCCTTCACACTTGCCAATAACTCGTGGCCACCCCACAGACGCTCCTTCAAGCGAGGGATAAATTTAATAGGATAAAGCATAGTTTTCCTTACTATTTATTGTTTGTACTAATTTTCGTTTTCGGGAGCCTTCTCCGCAAACATCTCCTCTACGGCCTTGATGACCTGCTCCTCGGTGGCGTTGAGCGCAAATACCTTCGTGGGCTTAAGTTCATACACCTCGTG
>JAGBFH010000024.1 GCA_017936605.1 Tidjanibacter sp. | reverse complement strand
CTACTGCGCCTGTGCTTTTCACAGTTTTTACGATTTTCTCGGCCGATTTGTCAACCAAGTTGTGATCGTAAGATTCGAGTTTGATTCTAATTTTCTGACTCATGGTTATTTATTCTTTTATTCCAATTCTTGTTTTTTACCGCCGCATTTCTCGATAACCTCTTTTGCTACATTCTGAGGCACCTCGTCGTAATGCGAGAACTCCATAGTCGAGGTTGCACGACCCGACGAGAGGGTACGCAACACGGTCACATAGCCGAACATACCCGACAGGGGCACTTTGGCCTTGATGGCGGTTGCAACACCTTTGCTCTCGGTGCCTTCAATCTGACCACGACGCTTGTTCAGGTCGCCGATGATATCACCCATATACTCCTCGGGGGTTACTACCTCCACCTTCATAATGGGCTCTTTCAGAACGGGCGAGCACTTGGGAGTAGCCTCACGGAAACCGTTGCGAGCACAAATCTCGAACGAGAGAGCGTCCGAATCCACGGGGTGGAACGAACCATCCTTGAGGGTTACCTTCATAGAGTCGATACCGAAGCCTGCCAGAGGACCGTTGGCCATAGCCGACTCGAAACCTTTCTGAACAGCGGGGATGAACTCCTTGGGCACATTACCGCCCTTAACCTCGTCGATGAACTGAAGACCCTGTACGCCCTCGTCTGCAGGACCAATCTCGAAGATGATATCTGCAAACTTACCGCGACCACCGGACTGCTTCTTGAATACCTCACGCATCTGGGAGGTGCCACCAAGAGCCTCCTTGTAGGATACCTGGGGTGCGCCGACATTGATCTCAACGCCGAACTCCCTGCGCAGACGGTCGATAATGATGTCCAAGTGGAGCTCGCCCATACCACTGATGATGGTCTGGCCGCTATCCTGATCGGTCTTCACGGTGAAGGTGGGATCCTCCTCAGCCAACTTGCCGAGTGCGATACCAAGCTTATCCAAATCTTTCTGAGTCTTGGGCTCAACCGCGATACCGATAACGGGCTCGGGGAAGGTCATCGACTCGAGAGTAATCTGCTTGTCCTCAACGCAGAGGGTGTCGCCGGTGCGAACATCCTTGAAACCAACTACTGCACAGATGTCGCCGGCACCAATGGTATCCATAGGATTCTGCTTGTTGGCGTGCATCTGGTAGATACGGCTGATACGCTCCTTCTTGCCCGAACGGGTGTTGAAAACATAGGTACCTGCGTCGAGTTTACCCGAATAGATACGGATGAATGCCAAACGGCCTACATAGGGGTCGGTAGCAATCTTGAATGCGAGTGCGCAGAAGGGGTCCTCCTCGGTGGGGTAACGCTTAACGGTGCTCTCGTTGCGGGGGTCGGTACCGATGATAGCCTCAATGTCCAGGGGCGAAGGCAAGAACATCATAATCGAGTCCAGCAGGAGCTGAACGCCTTTGTTCTTGAACGACGAACCACACAACATAGGGATAATCTGCATACCGATGGTTGCCTTGCGGATAGCTGCGATGAGCTCCTCGGGGGTAATCGAATCGGGATCCTCAAAGAATTTCTCCATAAGGGCCATATCCACAGTAGCTACCTCCTCAACAAGGTGTGCCCTTGCCTCCTCAACCTCGGCCCTCATCTCCTCGGGGACGGGCTCGTAGGTGTAGTTCACGAGCTGATCTTTCTTTGCATCGTCGTAGATGAGAGCCCTATTATAAATAAGGTCTACTACGCCAACGAACGACTGCTCGCTACCGATGGGCAATACAACGGGTACTGCGTTAGCACCAAGGCGCTCTTTCACCTGGGCGCATACATTCATAAAATCGGCACCAGTACGGTCCATCTTGTTCACATAGCCAATGCGGGGAACATTGTACTTGTCTGCCTGACGCCATACGGTCTCGCTCTGGGGCTCAACGCCACCAACAGCGCAGAAGGTTGCAACAGCGCCATCCAGAACGCGCAACGAACGCTCTACCTCCACGGTGAAGTCCACGTGTCCGGGAGTGTCGATGAGGTTGATCTGGTACTGTTTGCCCTTGTAATTCCAGAAGGCGGTAGTCGCAGCCGAAGTAATGGTGATACCACGCTCCTGCTCCTGAACCATCCAGTCCATAGTAGCCGAACCGTCGTGAGTCTCACCAATCTTGTGGGTCTTACCGGTGTAGAACAAGATTCGCTCGGAAGTGGTGGTCTTACCGGCATCGATGTGCGCCATGATACCGATATTACGCGTATATGTTAAATCTCTTCCCATCGAATCTACTAGAATCTGAAGTGTGCGAATGCTTTATTTGCCTCTGCCATACGGTGCATCTCCTCTTTGCGTTTGAAGGCAGCACCCTCGTTGTTGTAGGCAGCCATAATCTCACCGCAGAGTTTCTCTGCCATAGATTTACCTGCGCGCTTACGAGAATAAAGGACCATGTTTTTCATCGAAATCGAAATCTTGCGCTCAGGACGAACCTCCATAGGTACCTGGAAAGTCGCACCACCGATACGGCGAGATTTAACCTCTACCTGGGGGGTGATATTCTCCAATGCTTGTTTCCAAACCTCCAGAGGAGCCTTGTCTGCATCCTTCATCTTCTCGCCCACCAAATCCAACGCATCGTAGAAAATGGTGTATGCAATACTCTTCTTACCATCCAGCATCAAACTGTTTACAAAGCGGGTAACCATAACGTCACCAAACTTGGGATCTGGAAGTAGAATGTGCTTTTTAGGCTTTGCTTTTCTCATTTTTCTTAAATCTTTAATTTGTTCTTAACTTTTGTGAGAGATTACTTTTTGGCTGCTTTGGGTCGTTTTGCACCGTATTTCGAACGACGCTGACGGCGACCATCCACACCTGCGCTATCCAATGCGCCGCGTACCAAGTGGTAGCGTACACCGGGGAGGTCTTTTACACGACCACCGCGCACCAAAACGATAGAGTGCTCCTGCAAGTTGTGGCCCTCACCCGGGATGTAGGCGTTCACCTCTTTCTGGTTGGTGAGTTTCACACGTGCAACTTTACGCATTGCCGAGTTAGGCTTCTTGGGGGTGGTGGTGTAAACACGCACGCACACACCGCGCCTCTGGGGACAAGCGTCAAGGGCGGGAGATTTACTTTTCATCTCCAACTGAACCCTGCCTTTTCGTACTAACTGCTGAATTGTAGGCATTTTACTTGTTTTTAGTCCTTTGTTTTGTTAAACTTTTATTCTCGTTTTCCCATTTTGGGCCTGCAAAGATAGAGGTTTTTTTTGGTTCTACAATATATATGGGAAAATTTTCACCTCTTTTGGGGCCGATTTTTCAGCATTTTAGCCCCTTTTTCGCCCCCTTTCATCAACTTTTTTCTTATGGTTTTTTCAAAACTATTTGCTTTGCTTATCGAAAAACACAAACCACATCCACAACCCCCTGAAACACAGAGCCCTGTAAAAAAAATGTTTGGTTTTGTGGTTTGCACGGCAAATATACTTATCTTTGTAGCTCAATTCGTGACGAAAAAAATTCAAACTTAACATAGACACAATGGAATACAACTTCAAAGAGCTCGAGGCCAAGTGGCAGAAAGAGTGGCAGAAACAGCAGACCTACCGTGTGGAGGTAGACCCATCCAAGCCCAAGTTTTATGTGCTGGATATGTTCCCCTATCCTTCGGGTGCGGGACTCCACGTAGGCCACCCACTGGGCTACATCGCCTCGGATATCTATTCGCGCTACAAACGCCTCTGCGGCTTCAATGTACTTCACCCTATGGGCTACGACGCTTTTGGTCTTCCCGCCGAGCAGTACGCCATTCAGACCGGTCAGCACCCCGCGGTGACCACCGAGCAGAATGTGGCTCGCTACCGCAGCCAGCTCGACAAGATTGGCTTCTCGTACGACTGGTCGCGTGAGGTTCGCACCTGTGAGCCCGAGTACTACAAGTGGACCCAGTGGGCCTTCCTCGAGATGTTCTCGCACTACTACGACAACACCCTCAATAGAGCCGAGAAGATTGAGGCTCTGGTGGCTCGATTTGAGGCTCAAGGTACTGAGGGTCTGGACGCTGCGTGCAGCCAGCAACTCTCCTTCACCGCCGCCGAGTGGAACTCCTACGACCAGAAGCAGAAGGAGGAGGTACTCCAGAACTACCGCCTCGCTTTCCGCGCCGACACGATGGTGAACTGGTGTGCCGAGCTGGGCACCGTGCTTGCCAACGACGAGGTTAAGGATGGTCTTTCGGTGCGCGGCGGCTTCCCCGTTGTTCAGCGCCGTATGAAGCAGTGGTTGTTGCGTGTGACCGCCTATGCTCCCCGCCTGTTGGAGGGCCTCGACAAACTCGAGTGGAGCGAGTCGCTCAAGGAGATTCAGCGCAACTGGATTGGCAAGAGCACCGGTGCGCAGGTATTCTTCGACATTGAGGGCAGCGACAAGAAGCTCGAGATTTTCACCACTCGCCCCGACACCATTTTCGGCGTGACCTTTATGGTTATCGCCCCCGAGCACGAGTGGGTGAAGGAGCTCACAATCTCCGATGCCCAAGCCGAGGTGGAGGCCTATCTTGAGGCCACCAAGAAGCGCTCCGAGCGCGAGCGTATCGCCGAGACCAAACGCGTCAGCGGCGTCTTCACCGGCTCCTATGCAATCAACCCCTTCACGGGCAAGCGTATTCCTATCTATGTGAGTGACTATGTGTTGGCCGGCTACGGCACAGGTGCAATTATGGCCGTTCCTGCTCACGACTCGCGCGACTGGGCCTTTGCAAAACACTTCGGCCTGGAGATTGTGCCCGTCGTAGAGGGCGGCAATGTCGAGGAGGCAAGCTACGATGCCAAAGAGGGCAAACTCATCAATTCGGACTTCATCAACGGTCTGGATGTGAAGGTTGCCATCGAGCGTATGTGGGACGAAATTGAGGCCCGCGGTCTGGGGCAGCGCAAGGTGAACTACCGCCTGCGCGACGCCATCTTCAGCCGTCAGCGCTACTGGGGCGAGCCCTTCCCCGTCTACTACAAAGACGACATCGCACACCCCCTCTCGCTTGAGGACCTCCCCCTGGAGCTCCCCGAGGTAGAGAAGTTCACCCCCACCGCCGAGGGCGAGCCCCCATTGGCACGCTCCGAGGAGTGGCACACTGCCGAGGGCTACCCCTACGAAACAAGCACAATGCCCGGCTTCGCAGGCTCGTCGGCCTACTATCTGCGCTATATGGACCCCCACAACACAGAGGCTCTGGTGAGCCGCGAGGCCAACGACTACTGGCGCAATGTAGACCTCTATGTAGGTGGTATTGAGCACGCTACGGGTCACCTTATCTACTCGCGTTTCTGGAATAAATTTCTCTTCGACCTCGGCTACATCTGCGAGGACGAGCCCTTCAAGAAGCTCGTAAATCAGGGTATGATTCAGGGGCGTTCCAACTTCGTATATCGCGTTGTGGGCACCAACAAGTTCGTATCCTACGGCCTGAAGGACCAGTATGAGACTCAGGAGATTCACACCGATGTGAACATCGTCAAGAACGACATCCTCGATCTGGACGCTTTCCGCGCCTGGAGGCCCGAGTTTGCCGACGCGGAGTTCATTCTCGAGAACGACAAATACATCTGCGGCTGGGCTATCGAGAAGATGAGTAAGAGTATGTTCAATGTGGTCAACCCCGACTACATCGTTGACAACTACGGCGCCGACACACTGCGTATGTATGAGATGTTCCTCGGTCCTCTGGAGCAGAGCAAACCCTGGGATACCAACGGCATCGACGGTGTTCACAAGTTCCTGCGCCGCCTCTGGAGCAAATTCTTCGACAAGAACGGCAACTTTGCAGTGAGCGACGAGGAGCCCACCCCTGCCGAGCTGAAGACCCTCCACAAGACCATCAAGAAGGTGAGGGAGGATATCGAAAACTTCTCGTTCAACACCTCGATTGCGGCCTTTATGATTTGCCTGAATGAATTGGGTCAGTGCAACAAGAGGGCTATTTTGGAGCCTTTGGCAGTGCTCCTCTCGCCCTTCACGCCCCACATCACCGAGGAGCTCTGGCACCTGCTGGGCAACGAGGGCTCCATCTGCGAGGCAAGCTACCCCGAGTTCAACCCCGAGTATCTGGTTGAGAACTCCTTTGAGTACCCCGTGTCGTTCAACGGCAAGATGAGGTTCAAAAAGTCACTGCCTCTGGGCATCTCCAACGATGAGATTCAGGCTCTGGTGCTGGCCGACGAGCAGACCGCCAAGTACACCGAGGGCAAGAGCCCCAAGAAGGTGATTATCGTACCGGGTAAGATTATCAACATCGTACTGTAAGATAGAGAGTTGGGTGGGTCCAAGTGGCCCACCTAATTCTTTCGAAAGATAGAGAGAAAATGGATTTGCTGACACTGCTGCTCATTGCTGTGGGCGTTTCGATGGACGCCTTCTCGGTGGCCATCTGCAAGGGCCTCTCACTCAAGCGCACAACACTTGGGCAGTGTGGGATTGTGGGCTTGTGGTTTGGTGGTTTCCAGGCACTTATGCCCATTGTCGGCTACTTCATAGGCATCCATTTCAGCGAGGCCATCGAGAGTTTCGACCACTGGATAGCCTTCGCCCTGCTGGCCCTCATAGGCATCAATATGATACGCGAAGCGTTGGGCAAGGAGGAGGAGCAGCAGGAGTGCGAGGGCTGCCATCAGAAGCCGCTCTCGGCGGGCAAGATGTTCCCTCTGGCGGTGGCAACAAGCATCGACGCTCTGGCGGTGGGCGTATCGCTTGCCGTACTGAGCGTAGACATCTGGAGCTCTGCACTTTGCATTGGCCTCACAACATTCCTCTTTTCCTTTGTGGGCGTCAGAATCGGCGCCATCTTCGGCACCCGCCACAAGTCCAAAGCCGAGTTCGCAGGCGGCGCAATCCTTATCCTCATAGGCCTGAAAATCCTCCTCGAACACACCATTTTTGCCTAATGGGCGGCAACGGGCACAACGGTGCCAGCGAGTGCTGGTGGCTCCGAATCAGGGCGATGGGCAGAACCTCAGGATACGGATTGCACCAAAAGTTTTTGGGCGGCAACGGCCGCAGCGAAGAATAGTAGTTCCGAATCAAGGCGGGCGGCAACGGCCGCAGCGAGTGCTGGTGGCTCCGAATCAAGGCGGCGGCAACGGCCGCGGCGAGTGCTGGTGGCTCCGAATCAAGGCGGTGGATAGAACCTCGAGGTACGGATTGCACTAAAAGTTTTTGGGGCGCCTTTTTACAAAAAGGCGCGAGAAACAAGAATTAAAAGGCGCGAGAAAAAAGAATTTTCAACTCTCAACTTTCAACTTTCAACTCTTTATCGTATCTTTGTGAGGTTATACCTCACAAGACAAGGATAAGAGATGGACAACAACTTCATTGTTTCGGCACGCAAATATCGCCCACAAACCTTCGAGTCGGTAGTGGGCCAGAGCCACATCACCACAACCCTCAAGAACGCCATAGAGCGCGGACAACTCGCCCACGCCTACCTTTTCTGTGGCCCGAGAGGTGTGGGTAAGACCACCTGTGCGCGCATCTTCGCCAAGACCATCAACTGCCTGAATCCCACGGCAGGGGGTGACGCTTGTGGTGAGTGCGAGTCGTGTCGCAGCTTCAATGAGGGCCGCAGCTTCTCGATTCACGAGCTTGATGCCGCGTCGAACAACTCGGTGGAGAACATCCGCGACCTCACGGACCAGGTGAGGGTTCCGCCCCAGATTGGCAAATATAGCGTCTACATCATTGATGAGGTCCATATGCTCTCACAGGCTGCTTTCAACGCCTTCCTCAAGACGCTCGAGGAGCCCCCACAGCACGCCATCTTCATCCTTGCAACAACCGAGAAACACAAGATTATACCCACCATCCTCTCGCGCTGCCAAATCTATGATTTCCAGCGCATAAGACTCGAGGATACGGTGGAGTACCTGAAGACCATAGCCACCCGCGAGGGTGTCGCCTTCGACGACGAGTCGCTGCACCTGATTGCCATCAAGTCGGATGGCGGTATGAGGGACGCGCTCTCGATGTTCGACAAGGCGGTGTCGTTCTGCGGCGGCAAGTTGGAGTACAAAGAGGTGGCCGCCACGCTCAATGTGCTCGACTACGACACCTATTTCAGCGTCACCCGCGCACTCTACGAGGGTGACTACAAGGCGGCCCTTAATATCTTCGACGAGGTACTCAAAAAAGGCTTTTCGGGCCAGACATTCGCCTCGGGACTGGCAAGCCATATGAGGGACCTGCTGATGTGCAAGGACCCCCAGACACTCCCCCTGCTGGAGCTCTCGGGCTCCATACTGGCTCGTTATAAGGAGCAGAGCTCGATGTGCGATGTGGGCTTCCTGTTCAACGCCATCTCGCTACTCGGCGTGCTCGATGGAGGTTTCCGCACGGCCACCAACCAGCGACTGCACATTGAGCTTGGCCTGATGAAGCTCTCCAACTTGGGTCAAAAAAAAACTTTTGATGTAATCGCCCCCTCGCTCCCTCCGCTTCAGAAGGAGCAGGTGTCGGCCGCACAACCCACTACAACACAGCCCGTTAGCGCACCAGCAGTAAAAACCACCACTGCGGCACCAACGGCTTCGGCGCCCCAGAGGGCCACACCTCAAGAGGCCCCCAAGGCTCCCGAATCGAAGGCTCAACCTCGAGTAGAGGTAGCGGCAGCGCCCGCGGCAACCCCCCAGACGGCAAGCGCCAAGCCCCAGTCGGAGTCCGGCGCCAAAGCTGTCAAAAAACTCTTCGGCAGCTCCATAAGCGACATCATAAGCGGCCGCGCATTGGATGGCGAAGAGGAGGAGAAGGCCATCTACTATGACCCTCAGACGCAACAGAAAATCAACAAGAACTGGGAGGGTTTTCTGGAGCGTCTGACCAAGGAGCACCCCCGTCTGGGCAACGCAATGAAGAGCACAAAGGTGAGCGGCCACACGCTCTCGATAACCGTCTCGACCGACATTATCCGCGACGAGCTCCTGCGCAACCAGCCCGAGATAACCACCTTGCTCAGTGAGTGTTGCGGTGTGGAGGGTAGCATCATCCTCGATGTGGAGGTCAGGGCCGAGCAGGACGACTCACTCCCCCATCGCACGATGGACAAACTCCACTTCCTGGTGGAGAAAAACCCCGAGCTCAACACCCTCATTCAGGACCTCGGACTTGACTTGCAATAGCCTACGAGCGAGGGAATAGTTACGAAAAAGAGGAAAAAACATATAAAAAGAGATTATTGGAAAGATGATTAATTTCGTAGAAGAACTCAAATGGAGAGGTATGATTCACGATATCATGCCCGGCACCGAAGAACAACTCCAGAAGGAGATGACCACCGCCTACCTCGGCATTGACCCCACAGCAGACTCGCTGCACATCGGTCACCTTGTGGGCGTAATGATACTCAAACACCTCCAGCGCTGCGGCCACCGCCCCATCGCTCTTGTGGGTGGCGCAACCGGTATGATTGGCGACCCCTCGGGTAAGTCGCAGGAGCGTAACCTGCTGGATGAGGCCACCTTGCGCCACAATCAGGAGAGCATCAAACGCCAGCTCTCGAAGCTCATCGACTTCGACAGCGACGCTCCCAATGCTGCCCTTCTGGTGAACAACTACGACTGGATGAAGGAGTTTTCGTTCCTCGAGTTCATCCGCGATGTGGGCAAGCACATCACAGTGAACTATATGATGGCCAAGGACTCCGTGAAGAAGAGGTTTAACGGTGAGGGCGACGGTATGTCGTTCACCGAGTTCACCTATCAGCTCGTTCAGGGCTACGACTTCTACCACCTCTACGAGGCTCACGGCTGTAAACTCCAGCTCGGCGGCAGCGACCAGTGGGGCAACATCACCACCGGTACGGAGCTCATCCGCCGCAAGAAGGGTGCAAACGACGCTTTCGCGCTCACCTGCCCCCTTATCAAGAAGGCCGATGGCACCAAGTTTGGCAAGACCGAGAGCGGCAATGTGTGGCTCGACGCCCGCTACACCTCGCCCTATAAGTTCTACCAGTTCTGGCTCAATGTGAGCGACGAGGACGCCAAGAGCTACATCAAAATCTTCACCCTGCTCGACAAACCCACCATCGACACCCTCATCGCCGAGCACGAGGCCGCTCCCCACGAGCGCAAACTTCAAAAGCGTCTGGCAGAGGAGATTACCGTTATGATTCACTCGAGGGAGGAGTACGAGAAGGCTGTTGCTGCCAGCGGCATCCTCTTTGGTGCAGGCGCGGGCGAGGCGCTCAAAACTATTGATGAGCAGACATTCCTCCAGGTGTTCGAGGGTGTGCCCCAATATAAGGTTGCAGCCTCGGAACTCTCCGAGGGCGTGGACTTCCTCTCGCTCTGCGTAGAGAAAGCCCCCGTATTCCCCTCCAAGGGCGAGTTGCGCAAGCTGATTCAGGGCGGCGGCATTTCGCTTAACAAGGAGAAAATTGCAGACCCCTACCTAAGGGTTACCTCCGAGCAGCTGATTGCAGGCAAGTATCTGCTTGTTCAGAAGGGCAAGAAGAACTACTATATCATTATAGCAGAGTAGATTATGAAGAGATTTCTCACACTTGTAGCGGCGCTCTCGGCGTCGCTACTTTTTGGTTTCGCGCAACCCTTCGATGTGGCCGCAAACCTTCAGAGCCACATAGAGTTCCTCACCAGTCCCACACTCGAGGGGCGCAAGGCGGGCTCGACAGGCGCGCGTATGGCTGCCGAGTACATCAGCAACGAGTTCGACGCTATGGGGCTCAAACCTTTCCAGAGGGCAGACTTCTTCCACCCCTTTACCACAGCGTTTGAGGACGGAGTGTTCCGCAATGTAGTGGGGCGCATAGAGGGCACCGCGAGGGATAGGTACATCATCATCGGTGCCCACTACGACCACCTCGGCACCGACGAGGGCGAACTCTATGCGGGCGCCAACGACAACGCCTCGGGCACCGCAGCCCTCATTGAGCTCGCAAGGCTCTTTACGACAATGAATTACAAGCCCACCCATACCCTCATCTTTGCCGCCTTTGATGCCGAGGAGAACGGCCTCCACGGCTCGCAAGACCTCGCCGACAGGTTCCGCACCGAGGAGGTGAAGGTGATGGTCAATATGGATATGGTGGGACTGCTCGGCCAGGGGAAACTCACCATTGAGGGCGTGGGCACCCTCGAGGGCAGCGAAGAGTTGCTTGGCGAAGTGGCAAGCAAGGCAGGCATCGCGCTCAAGCCCGTAAGGTTCGAGACGAGCATTATGACCGCCACGGACACCGAAGCCTTTGCCGAGAAAAACATCCCCACACTGTCGCTCTCTACGGGTAAGGATTCGGCCTACCACTCACCCCAGGATGTGGCCTCAAGGATTGATTACAAGGGACTTGCCTCCATCACCCAGATGCTTGCCGATGCCATTGTGCGCATCGACCAGAGCGAGGCTGTCGTGGCCTCGGGCAAGGTTGCACGCAAGCACAATAGCGGCACCAACAACCTCCTCTTCGGCATCGCCTACTCGGGGGGTGACAACCACCACACCTACCCCGGCACCGCACTGCGCGGCCGCGAGGCAGGTGCCTGGAACCTCGGTCTCTCGGTGCTCTATACCCATAAACACTTCGGCTTCCGCACGGGCGCGACCTTTGAGCGCCGCAAGGCCCTCACGCCTATGGATACCGACGACCCCTTCGGCCCCGCACAGACCATCTCGACGGGCGCTGTGACAGTGCCTGTGGAGCTGATGCTCAAGACCAAGGGCAACTCGTGCATCTATGCGACCATTGGCTGCTACTATAGCCGAAACCTCCTCGCCAAGCAGAATAAGGAGCTCTGCGGCCTCTCCCACCTCGGCCTTTCGGAGAGCGAAATGGGCTGGCAGTGGAGCCTCGGTGTACGCATTGCGGGCTTCTACATCGAGGGCAACAACCGCTATGGCCTCACCCCCGTCTACACCTCGGGCCCCACAATCTACAACCGCACAAGTTATTGCACATTAGGCATTTACTTCTAAGGGTGCGGTCAGCTTACAAAACCTCGCGGGTATTAAAATTAATACCCGCGAGGTTTTTTGTCTAAAGTCGAAGGTCTGTAGTGCTTCGGTAGAGGAATGGGAGAGATGGGAGGAATGGGAGAAATGAGAGAAATGGGAGATTCCTTAAGGACCTATGGGACCTATGGGACCCATAAGCCCTTTTGGGCCCTTTGGCCTTTTTGGCCCTTTTTGGCCCTTTCCCCTCCCCTAAGTTAGGGGAGGGTGCCGAAGGCGGGAGAGGTCTGTCAAAGGTCTACCGACGACCCACAAAAAGTTCACGGGTTACATTTTTGTAACCCGTGAACTTTTGTAAAGGGGCAGAAGGGGCCGAAAGGGCCAAAAGGAAATTGACAAAACTTAGTTTTGTCTAAAATGCTCTCGCTCGGCATAGTCTGCAAGCAGCCTCTACCCTCGCTTACTCGCATTTGCGACAATTGAAAATTGAAAATTATGGAGGGGACTTAGGTGGAATCCCTAAATTCTCTAAATTCCTTAAACTCCCTAAGGTCCTTAAGGTCCTTAAAGACCTATGGGACCTATGGGGCTTATAGGCCCCATTGTCGGTAGACGGTAGACTGTCGTCGGGCGTCGGTAGACAAAAATAAACGCATAGGGCGGGGTCGTAACGACCCTTTTGTGATGGTGGTGCTCCAGGCCGCTTCCCCTTGAAAGTAAAAACGCATAGAGCGAGGGGAATTTTTTGCCAACAAGATGGGCGAGGCCCGCAGGCGGCAACGGCCGCTACGAGTGCTGGTGGGGCTCCAGACCGCTTTCCATTGAAAGTAAAAACGCAGATAGCGAGATGAATACAAGGCTTACAACAAAAATGCCCTGGCATATTACTAAGCGTAAATGCCAGGGCATTTTTGTTGTATAACGCAGTAGTCGCTCGCTATATGCGTTTTTTAGTCGAGTTTGGACCCATACGCCAAATCTCCAGCATCACCCAAGCCAGGGATGATGTAGCTCTGGGCTGAGAGCTCGGGGTCTACCGAGGCACACCAGATGTGAGTGCCGTGGGGCAGATGTTTCTCGGCATACTCCACGCCGGCCTCACTGGCAATAACAGCAGCCACATGGAGCTCCTTGGGTGCGCCACCCTTGGCCACAAGTGCCTCATAGGAGTAGACCAACGAGGTGCCCGTAGCGAGCATTGGGTCTACCAGTATCAGCACCTTACCCTCGAGCTGACCACACGAAATATACTCCACCTTCACCTCGAATGAGCCATCCTTGTGGTGCTTGCGATAGGCGGTGACAAAGGCGTTCTGTGCGTCATCGAAGTAGTTGAGGAAGCCGCGGTGGAAGGGAAGGCCTGCACGCAGGATGGTGGCAAGCACAATCTTGTCGGTGGAGAGCATCACCTGTGCCTCGCCCAGAGGGGTCTCTACAATCTGTGGAGTGTAGTTGAGTGTGCGGCTAATCTCATAGGCGCAAATCTCGGCTATACGCTCCAGGTTGCGACGAAAGCGCATACTGTCGCCCTGAATATTCACATCACGAATCTCTGCCAAAAACTTGTTGAGAATAGAACTCTCCTTGTCAAGAATGTGTACCATACCTATTTATATTATATGTGTTAATACTTTTTGTTTGCCTTGTTGTGGGGCGACCACACCCGCGAGCTAATAGAGGAAATTATTGAACGGGTAGCGGCCGGCGTGAATTTCGCGCACCATACCGTAGAGGTCGCTGCGGAACTTCTCGATATTGGCCTTGGTCTTGGCCGAGAGGAAGATGCAGGGGGTGTTGGCCTTGGCTATCCAGCTGCGCTGCAACTCCTCGAGTGAGATATTTTCGCGCGTGGCGGGCGTGAGGTCGTCCTCCTCCTTGGGGGTCCAGGTGTAGGCATCTATCTTGTTGAAGACCAGATAGACGGGCTTGTCGCTTGCACCGATTTCGGCCAGTGTCTGCTTGACCACATTGAGCTGGTCCTCAAAGGCGGGGTGCGAGATGTCCACCACATGAATCAGCAGGTCGGCCTCCCTCACCTCATCGAGGGTCGACTTGAAGGCCTCCACAAGCTGAGTGGGCAGTTTGCGGATGAAACCTACCGTATCGGACATCAGGAACGGGAGGTTGTCGAAGACCACCTTCCTCACCGTCGTATCGAGTGTCGCAAAGAGTTTATTCTCGGCGAAGACATCGCTCTTGCTGATGAGGTTCATAAGCGTCGACTTGCCCACATTGGTATAGCCCACAAGGGCCACCCTCACCATCGAGCCCCTATTACTACGCTGCACCGCCATCTGACGGTCTATTTTTTTGAGCTCCTCCTTGAGTTTCGAGATGTTGTTGCGCACAACCCTTCGGTCGGTCTCAATCTCCCTCTCACCCGAGCCTCCACGGGTACCCGTACCACCACGCTGGCGCTCCAGGTGGGTCCACATACCCGTCAGGCGGGGCAGCATATACTCATACTGGGCCAACTTGACCTGCGTCTTGGCGTAGGCTGTGCGGGCCCTCTGCACAAAGATGTCGAGGATGAGGCGTGTGCGGTCCGAGATGCGGCGGCCTACCACCTTCTCGATATTGCGGGTTTGGGAGGGCGAGAGTTCATCATCAAAGATGACCACATCAATCTCCTGCTCCTCGCACCAGTCCCTAATCTCCTCCAGCTTGCCGGGGCCCACAAAGTAGCGGCTGTCGGGCGTGGAGAGTTTCTGCACAAAGCGATGCTCGGTGACAATATGGGCGGTCTCGGCGAGGAACTCGAGCTCGTCGAGGTACTCCTCCACCTGCGCCATAGGCTGACGGTCACGACACACAGCCACAAGCACGGCCCTCTGGTAGTCGCGCTCTATTGTCGGAAGGTTGTTGTTATTCTGCTCTGCCATAGTCTATCTGATTTAGGACGACATCTCCTTGGGTGCAACGCGCACTCGCTCTCGCTTGAGGTCGGCCTCTTAAAAGAGGGGACCCTCCAAAAGGCGAGTCCCCTCATCTATATTGTTTTTTTGCCGTTTGTGCGACTCGTACTCTAACTACTGGAGGTTGAGTTTGATGGGAAGCACATAGCTTACGCGCACGGGCTTATCACCCTGGTAACCGGGAGTCCACCTGGGCGACTTCTTCAGCACGCGGATAACCTCGTCGTTGAATACGGGGTCGGGCGACTGCAAGAACTCCACATTGGTCAGACGGCCGTCTTTCTCCACCACGAACTTCACAACAACAGTACCCTGGATACCGTTCTCCATAGCAATCTGGGGATATTTGAACTCGCCACCAAACCACTGACGGAAAGTGTTGAGGTCACCACCTGCAAACGAGGGCATACGCTCTACTTTCACGAAGACCTGCTCCTCAACAACCTCCTCTTTAACCTCTACCTCCTCAACGATGATCTCCTCCTCGGTGAAGTCGGCAAACGAGAACTCGGAGTCGTCAATGCGGGCGTCATCTTTCACCACATTAATCATATTGGTAATGAGTTTCACGGACTGCTTTACGGGAGCCTGAGTTTTGGGCTCCTCGGTTTTGGTAACATCCACGAGCTCAATCTCCACCTCGGGACCCGACACAGTCACAATCTCAATGGTCTTCTTGGTCTGACCCACGCTGAATGCAACGATACAGAGAGCCAAAGCCACAATCATACCAATCTCCAGATAAATACCTTTTTTGTTCTCAAGGTCAACTTTTGGGTTCTTTTTAACTTCCATTGTTCTATGTTTTTTAATTTGTTATTCTTCGTCTTGCGCCCTCTTTAGAGGGCCCCTTTTGCGCATAGCGCACAAAAGTACCCACAAATATATGAAGAAAAAACGAAAACAAAGCACGAAACGCTTTTTTATTTAGAAAAATGTGTATATTTGCACCGTAAAACGATGGGGGATTAGCTCAGTTGGCTAGAGCGCTTGCATGGCATGCAAGAGGTCACGAGTTCGACTCTCGTATTCTCCACAAAAAGCAGGCAGCCGAATTGGCTGCCTTTTTTTTGTGGAGAATACCTTTCAGGGCACCTACAAACGGTCGATGTAGAGGATGCCGTCGAGGTGGTCAATCTCGTGTTGGAATATGACGGCGGTGAAGCCCTCGACAACCTCCTCGCGGGGCTCGAAGGTCACAGCGTCGCGGTAGCGGAGGATTATCTCCGTAGCTCGGGCCACCTCCTCTCTACGGTCGGGCACCGAGAGGCACCCCTCGGGACCGAGGGCAACACTCTCGCTGCGAGCCACAATCTCCGGATTCACATAGACCTCAAAGGGGGTGCCCGCCTTGTCGAATCGCTGCACCACAACCACCCTTCCGAGGATGCCCACCTGAGGCGCGGCAATGCCCACACCCTCATTCTCGGGGTCCATAACGGTCTCTATCATTGAGGCCACCAGTCGGCCAAACTCGGGGGCCTCTATGTGCTTGCGTGTCAGCGGACTGCACACCGTTCGCAACAACAGCGAGTCGGCCTTGCAAGCAATAGTCGTAACCCTCATTCTCGAGTAGGCGGCCTCATTTATGAGCCTCCTCTCGCCCTGGCTCCACGCCGACCCACAGCCGACCATCAGGAGCGGAGACACCAACAAAAGCAGGTATTTTTTGATTGTCTGTTTCATACAAAAAAACTCTTTATTTAGCGCAAAGGTACAACATTTTTTGCCCAAACGGACACTGCTCGCCCCCTTTGGAGGCAAAAAAACGGGGCGGAGTTTTCAAGTTTCAAGATTGAGCCCTATCTTTGCGGTATGGAGTCACTTTTAGGAAAGAATGTCGAGGAGCTCAAGGCCGTAGCACAGGCCGTGGGGCTACCCAAGTTCGCCGCCACACAGCTGGCCGAGTGGATATACAAGAAGGGGGCGACCTCTTTTGAGCAGATGACCAACATCTCGCTGGCGGGTCGCAAGGCCCTCGCTGAGCACTACACCTTAGGGCTCAGTGCCCCCGTGAGCGTGTCGGAGAGTTCGGACGGCACCAAAAAGTATATCTTCGTCGTGGGCGGCGGACAGCGCATCGAGAGCGCCTTCATTCCCGACGGTGACCGCGCCACACTCTGCATCTCCTCACAGGCGGGCTGCAAGATGGGGTGCAAGTTCTGCTTCACGGGCCGTGGCGGCTACCACGGCGACCTCACCGTGGCCGAGATTCTCAACCAGATATGCTCACTGCCCGAAAGAGAGCGCATTACGAATGTGGTGCTAATGGGTATGGGTGAGCCGCTCGACAATCCCGACAATGTTATGCGTGCGCTGGAGGTGATGACCTCGGCGTGGGGTTTCGGCTGGAGTCCCACGAGGATTACCCTCTCGACGGTGGGTGTCATCCCCAACCTGAAGCGTTTTTTGGAGGAGTCGCAGGTGCACCTTGCCGTATCGCTCCACAACCCCTTTGGCGAGCAACGCAAGGAGATTATGCCCGTCGAAAAAGCCTTTCCCATACGCGAGGTTGTAGCACTACTGAAGCAGTATGATTTCAGCCATCAGCGCCGAGTGAGCTTCGAGTATATCGTGCTCAAGGGTATGAACGACTCGCCCGAGCACATCAAGGAGCTCTGCCGACTACTCGACGGACTCAAGTGTCGCATAAACCTCATCCGTTTCCACGCCATCCCCGACTCGCCCTATGTGAGCCCCGACGGCGAGAAGATGATACGCTTCCGCGACACCCTCACCAATAAGGGCATTATGACAACCATCCGCGCCTCCAGGGGCGAGGATATCAAGGCGGCGTGTGGTCTGCTCTCGGGCGAGGCCGGCCGCAAATAAACACCAACAACAATGGCAGCTAATCTAACGAAACTTGCAGGCCAAGTGGCCATCTATGGCATAAGCAGCGTTGTGGCACGACTGCTCAACTACCTGCTGGTCCCCTACTACACCCGCATTATGGACCCTGCGGAGTATGGTATCCTGACCGACATCTACTCCCTCATCCCCTTTGCCCTGGTGGTCCTCACGATGGGTATGGAGAGCGGCTACTTCCGCTTTGCGGCCAAGGCCACCGATGCCGCAGAGCGCAAGAGGGTCTATGGCACAACCTGGGGTGCGGTACTTTTGGCTGCAACCGCATTTTTGGCCCTGACCTTTACATTTGACAATGAGCTTGCAGGCCTTCTGGGCTACAACTCGCTCAATGTGGGCTACCAGGCACCTCAAGAGCCGCTGCTTTATGTGTGGCTGATGGGACTCATTGTCTTTTTCGATGTGGCCGGAGCAATCCCCTTTGCACGCCTCAGGCAGGAGGGCAGGGCGGTGCGCTATGTGGTTCTGAGGACCCTCTCGGTCGTCATCAACATCGGACTCTGCTTGTGGTTCTACGCCGTCGAAAGCCCCACTGTTGAGGGTTGGTATAGTGAGGTAATGAGCCCCACAAGCCCCATTTGGGCTCTGGTTGCCAACCTCATAGCAAGCGCCATTACCTTTGTTTTGCTACTCTTTTCGTGCCGAGGTGTGGCCCCAAAAATCGAGTGGAAAAGACTCCGAACAATATTCCTCTACTCGCTGCCGCTACTGGTTAGTGGCATAGCGGGCACAGCCAACGAATTTATTGACCGCCAGATGATTAAGTTCCTGATGCCCGCCGAGGAGAGCCTCGCAGCACTGGGTGTCTATGGCGCGGTGGTGAAGATTGGCGTGGTGATGCTGCTCTTCACGCAGATGTACCGAATGGCTGCCGAGCCCTTCTTCCTGTCGGAGTTCAAGAAGGACGAGTTCAAGAACTCCAACGCCGAGGTTATGAAATATTTTGTGATAGTGAGCCTTGCTATCTTCCTATTTATCACACTCTTCAGCGACCTCTTTGCCCTGATAGTAGGCCCCGAATTTAGGGAGGGTATGTACATCCTGCCTATGATTCTGGTGGGCAACGCCCTGAGTGGCGTGGTGCTCAACCTCTCCTTCTGGTACAAGCAGACGGGGGCGACCAAATATGCCATCTGGATTACGGGTACGGGCCTCATCTTCACCGTTGTTTTCAACATCCTCTTGGTGCCCACGCTCGGCTATGCCGGTGCGGCCTTGGCGAGGGTTATGTGCGAGATGGCAATGGTCGTTGTGAGCTACCGCCTCGGGCAGAAGCACTACCCCATACCTTACAATCTGAAAGTAATCTTCTCCTATGTGGCCATAACGGCCGTTTTGTGGGGCATCTCACTCCTCACCGCACAACTTGCGCCAGTGCTTAAATACCTGATTAATGGAGCAATGCTTGTGCTGTTCCTTATCTATGCTGTGCGCCGCGAGAAGATAAACATCGGAGGCCTTGTGCGCTCCGTTTTGCGACGAAAATAGTAATCCAAAGACCCTATAACTATGAAAGTGAAAGTTATCAACCGCTCCCACCACGACCTGCCCCGCTATGAGACCCCGCTGTCGGCAGGTATGGATGTAAGGGCCAACCTCGATGAGCCCGTCACCCTGAAACCCCTCGCACGCGCACTCATCCCCACAGGCCTCTTTGTGGAGTTACCCGCAGGCTATGAGATGCAGGTAAGGCCTCGCAGCGGCCTGGCCGCCAAGTATGGCCTCACCGTGCTGAACGCCCCTGGCACCATTGATGCCGACTACCGAGGCGAGGTGAAGGTCATCCTGGCCAACCTCTCGTCCGACGAGTTCACCATCAACGACGGCGAGCGCATAGCGCAACTTGTTGTAGCACAGCACGCCCAGGTGGAGTGGGAGGCCTCCGAGGAGCTCTCCGACACCTCTCGCGGCACCGGCGGCTTCGGCAGCACTGGCAAATAGCGAGGCTTTCGGTTGGTTGCAGCAGTCAACCAACTATCTACCACTGACTTATAGACACAAATATTCTAATGACAGCTTTCGTGGGTTACGATTTGTAACCCACGATTTTTTTGCCTCAACGGTGGTGACTAATGATTGTGGCCACTCCTTACCGCACAACCGAACATCCCCACCACCCGTTTCGTGCCACAAAACCGCCCGCCACTTGTGGGCGCGAGAAAAAAACATAGTTTTTTTAATGCAGTTTCGAGTTATTCTTGTATCTTTGTTGTTTGCATATCAACCCTAAAAGTGCAAAGAGATGAAGTTTAGCCAAGTGATAGGTCACAAAGAGTTGCTCGAAACCCTGCGTCGGAACATCGACACCGGCCGCGTAAGCCACGCCCAACTCATTGTGGGTGAGTGTGGTTGGGGCACGCTTCAGGTGGCCTTGGCCTACATCCAATATCTCCACTGCCCACACCGTGAGGGGGGTGAGCCCTGCGGCAAGTGCCCTTCGTGTGTGCAGATTGAGGCACTCGCCCACCCCGATATGCACTTCACCTTCCCCATCGTGAACCCCACAAAGAACCCCACAAGCGACTCCTTCATTGGCGAGTGGAGGGAGTTCGTGAGGGCCCACGACGCAATCTTCGACGAGAAGGATTGGTATGAGGCTATCGAGGCTAACAACTCACAGGGCATAATCCCCAAGAAGGAGGCCGACAACATCATCCGCAAGCTCTCCTTCAAGGCCTTCGAGGGCGAGTTCAAGAGCGTCATCATCTGGCTTCCCGAGCGTATGAACCGCGAGGCCGCCAACACCCTGCTGAAGATTCTCGAGGAGCCCTGGGAGAAGACCCTCTTTATGCTCATCACCGAGCACCCCGAGCAACTCCTGGACACCATCATCTCGCGCACACAGCCCATAAATGTGGGTCGCATAGAGCCCGAAGAACTGGCCGCCTATGCCGTCGAGAGGCTCGGTGCCACCCCCGAGAGCGCCGCGGCTGCCGCACGCATAGCCGACGGCTCCGTCATAGCCCTGCGCCGCGTGCTCAGCACCGAGGGCGCAGCCCAGACCGACAACTTCGAGCTCTTCACGAGGCTTATGCGTCTGTCGTTCAGCAACCGTCACCTGGAGCTCTTCGACTGGGCCGAGCAGCTGGCCTCGGCAGGTCGTGAGGCGCAAAAAAACTTCTTCGAGTACGCCTTAGGGCTCATCCGCGAGAGCTATATGCTCACCGCCGGAATGGAGAACATCAGCCACCTATGGGGCGCCGAGAGGGAGTTCTGCCTGAAGTTTGCACCCTATGTGGCCAACCACAATGTGGAGGCTCTGGTGGCCGAGATGGAACGCGCCCTGAGGGACCTCGCCCAGAACGGCAACCCTCGAATGGTGCTCTCACACTTTGCCCTGGCCACCAGCAAGCTGATAGCAATGAGGGGATAACAACTACAACGAAAATAAACCTTATAAACTACAAAACAATAACACAACAAAAGATATGGCAAAAGCGATAATTATAACAGGAGGTAATGTGGGCGATGTGAAGGACACACTGCGTCGCGCACAGCAGGAGATAAACAAGAACTTGGGCATCATCCTGCGCTGCTCCCACAGCTACGAGAGCAAGGCTTGGGGCTTCACCTCGTCGGACAACTTCTACAACCAGGCCATCATCCTCGACACCGACTTCTCGCCCGAGGAGCTGCTGGAGAAGGTGATGGAGATAGAGCAGAAGCTCGGCCGCGACCGTCAGGAGGAGGCACGCATCAAGGCCCAGACTGGCGAGCCCTTCGCTCCCCGCGCAATAGATATCGACATCCTCTTCTACGACGACGAGGTTATCGACACCCCCACGCTCAAAATCCCCCACCCCCTGATTCAGGATAGGGACTTTGTGCTGCGCCCCCTGAACGAGATTGCCCCCGACAAGATTCACCCCACCCTGCGCAAGACCATACACACCCTCTTTGAGGAGATGATGGAGAAGGAGAGTTGAGAAAGGGCCGAAGGGGCCAAAAGGGCCAAAAGGGCCAAAAGGAAATTAAAAGTGGCATCGGCCACGGCGGGCACTGGGATTCCGAAGCAAGGCGGTAGGTAGAATTACGACATACGGTTACAGAGATACGAAGTATCTCCCAAAAGTTTTTGGTGCAGCTTTTTACAAAAAGCTGCGAAAAGGCGCAAAAAGGCGCGAAAAAAGCGAAAACAAAAAGAGAGAATGAACGAAAAGTTGGTTAAGAGATTTTTGCAGTTGGCGACAGTGGTGCTGTTTGCGAGCAGTCTGCTGTGGCGTTGTGCCAATGTGGCGACCTTGCAGGGTGGCCCTAAGGACACGCTGCCGCCCATTGTTGTGAGTGCTATGCCCGGGTTTGGGACCACCAATTTCACCGGCAAGGAGATATACATCGGCTTCAACGAGTATGTCCAAATCAAGGACCAGCAAAAGGAGTTCTTCACCTCGCCAATGATGAAGAAGACCCCCACCGTCACCACGAGTGGTAAGGGTATCCGCATCACCATCCTCGACACCCTCGAGGAGAATCAGACCTACGCGCTGAACTTCGGCAACTCCATTGTGGACAACAACGAGGGCAACCGCCTGAGCGGTCTGCGCTATGTCTTCTCCACGGGCAGCGAGATAGACTCGATGGTTATGAGCGGCTATACGGTGAGTGCCAGCAAGGGCGACAGTGTGAGCAACTCGCTCATCTTCTTCTACCCCGCCGAGGTGGACTCCATCCCCGAGTACGACTCCATACTATTCAAGTATAAGCCCGCAGTGGTGGCTCGTGCAGGTGGCAACGGCATCTTCATCGCCCAGAACCTCAAGCCCATAGACTATAAGATTTACGCCATCGAGGACAAGAACAACAACTTCACCTACGACCCCGAGACCGATATGGTAGGTTTCCTCGACACGATACACAACCCCTTGAGCGAGCCCGACTTCAAGGTGTGGTACGACACCACGCGCCACTACCTCACAGCCGAGCCACAGCTCTACTTCCAGATGTTCACCGACGGCAGGTTTCAGCGCCAGACCCTCTCGGAGTCCAAGCGCGAGAGCCGTCATAAGGTGACACTCTTCTTCGGTGCCCCCTGGCCCGAGGTGCTCGACTTTGCGATTGACAGCATCGACCAGAGCGAGATAGTGACCGAGTATGTCACCAGAGATAGGGATACGGTGAACTACTGGCTCAATGTGCCCGCCGAGCGTCTGGGTGACACCCTGAGGGGCCGCGTGGTCTATATGAAACACGACTCGGTCAATAACCTTGTGCCCGATACGGCCAAGCTGTCGCTGGTGTGGAAGTACATCGAGAGCAAGGAGGAGAAGAAGGCCCGCGAGGAGGAGGAGAAGAAGATGGAGCAGGCGCTGAAGGATAGCGTGGAGTATGTGCCCCCTGTGAAGAAAAACCCCTTCTCGGTGGAGGTGAGCAAGGGCGAGCTGAACCCCGAGAAGACCGTGACCTTTAAGTTTGCTATGCCTCTGGTGGCGGTCGATACGGCCGCACTCGAGTTGCGCGTGGCGGGCGATGCGCTCTCCCCCGAGGAGGAGAAGAAGCTCGCCGAGGAGAGGGAGAAGGAGGCCAAGAAGAGGGGCGTGGAGAGCATCTCGGAGGACCTCTCGGAGCTGCCCACCATCGACTATGAGCTCTTCTGCGACAGCCTCGATATGAAGGTTTGGCACCTGAAGGCCGACTGGCAGCCCAAGAAGAAGTATAAACTCGTGGTGCCTGCGGGCGCGTTCCGCAATGTGGCGGGCGAGTCCAACGACACACTGCGCAACGACTATGTGACCCTCGACCCCGAGAAGTATGGCGTTGTGATTGTGAAGATTCAGGGCAAGAGCCCCGAGGCCAACTATGTCATCTACCTCAAGAACGAGTCGGGCAAGACCCTCGCGGAGGTGAAGAATGCCACTACGGGCACCTATCGCTTCAACTATGTGACCCCCGGCAAGGTGAAACTCGCCGTTCTGGAGGACGGCAACGCCAACGGCAAGTGGGATACCGGCAATCTGATTGAGCGCCGCCAGCCCGAGCGCACGGAGCCCTATGTGGACCCCAAGGGCGAGGAGCTCATTGAGGTCAAGGCCAACTGGGAGATTGAGATTGCCATAGACGCCAACAATCTCTTCAAGCCCATAACCTTCGAGAGCGTCAATGAGCAGTTGCGCAAGACGGAGGCCGTAAGGCTCCAGAAGCTCCTCGAGGAGAGGGAGAAGAAGCGCCAGGAGGCCCTCAAGAGGGAGAAGGAGCAGCAGGGCGGCGGTCTGGGCGGCTTCTCGTCGGGTATGAGCTCTATGAAGAGCGCCGTAAACTCCGTAGGCCGCTAAAGAAACCGATATCAGATTATTAAAAAAAGCTGACAGCTGAACGCTGAATGCTGAATGCAAAAAAACGATGAATAGACTTTTCAAGACATACCTACTACTGTTGCTCGTGGGCCTTGCGGGGCTCCAGACGGCCTCGGCGCAGGTGCAGTATTTCGGCCTCAAGGGGGGCTGGGGCGAGGGCGATGTGAGGCTCTACCCCCACTGGACATCTCCACCTGTGTGGGGCAAACTGAACGGAGGTTTCTACTGGGTCTACTATGGCGGTGGCAAGGATAACGCCTACCTCTATGATGACTACACGGGTGGCGTGTGCGTGGAGCTCGAGGTGCTGCAACGCGGCTTTGAGTATGCGGCGCTCGATAGGAACAGCAAGCAGTATATGTATGGCCGCCACTTCAACTCCATAACGGTGCCCATTATGTGGCAACCCCACGCCTTTGCCTTAGATGGCCGCCTGAGGCTCTTCCTCAATGCGGGCGCAACGCTCTCCTACAACCTCTCGCAGGGCTCCATCGAGTACTACATCAACAACGATACGGGCAAGGTGGAGGAGTTCGACTATGAGTGGCAGACGGTGCGCGACAACCGCTTCGGCTACGGCCTGGTGGTGGGACTTGGTGCGGGCCTCAACTTCAGCCGCATAGAGGTTATGGCCGAGGCACGCTACTACTTCGGCTACTCCGACATCGTCAAGCGTAAGACCATCTACCTCGGCACGCAGTTCCTGCGCTCGCCTGTGGACAACATCAACTTCAGCCTCGGCGTGGCCTACCGCTGGAACCACTCGGGCAGCTGGTCCCACGGCCCCGCACAGCGCAGAGCCGCACGAGCCGCCAAACTGGACACCATCCCCACAGAACTCGTGGAGGATATAGGCGAGGTGGCGGAAATCATCACAGAATAAGAAGAATACGCAAAAAAAGATAAACAAAAGAACACTTTATGGAAAACACTTTTGGAGAGTCCACCCGACAGCAGAAGGTGGCTCGTCAGATACAGAAAGATATCAGCAACCTCTTCCTGAAGGAGTGTGCCGAGTTGGTCAGAGGTGTGATTGTGTCGGTGACAACCGTGAGGGTTAGCCCCGATTTGGAGCACGCGCGCATCTACCTAAGCATCTTCCCCTTCGACCGCCACGAGCAGATTATGGCGGGTATTCAGGCCGAGAGCTGGAAGATTCGCAAACTGCTGGGTGCCAAACTGAGGAATCAGCTGCGACTGGTGCCCGAGATTACCTTCTTCCTCGACGACTCGCTGGAGTACATCGAGAACATCGACAACCTTCTGAAAAAATAGCCTTCGGGATGTAGACCGACCGACAATGAAAGGGGGGCTCGACATACTCTTCGCACGCCGCTACCTGCGCTCGCGCAAGTCGCTCTCGGTGATTAACACCACCGCAGCGGTGAGTTCCGTGGCCATAGGTGTGGCGGTGGCGGCGATGGTCATCCTGCTGTCGGTCTACAATGGGTTCGACAACCTGCTCCGTAGCCTTACGGACACCACCGAGGCCGACATCATTGTGACCCCCACCCGCGGAAAGACCTTCAAAGAGGAGGCTCTCGACTGGGAGGCTCTGGGGAGCGCGGAGGGTGTGGCCCACTTTTCGCCCTACATAGAGGAGAGCGTTATGGTGGAGTACCACGGCCGTCAGGCCTTTGCCACGCTTCGCGGTGTCGACGAGAACTACACACAGGTTGTGGCCCTCGCCGAGCCCGAAATGCTCTACTACGGCAGTTGGCAGGTAGCCTTGGGTGAGTTGCGACGGGTGGTCGTAGGCAGGGATATAGACAACATCTTTGCCGACGGATTCTCGGTGCGCAACACCGCCGTTCACGCTCCGCTCAAGATTCTCTCCTTGCGCAAAGAGAGCATCTCGCCCCTGCTGCCCATCTCGGCCATCAAGAGCGACAGCCTACGCCACGGAGGCACCCTCTCCGAAAGGGCAAACTCGCTCACCAACCACATCTTCACCTCGCTCGACTGGGCCCAGAGGTTCCTGACGAGTGAGGGCCGACTCTCGGCGGTGGCGGTGGATGTCGAGGAGGGCCGAAACATCGAGCGCGTGGCCCGAGGGCTGCAAAAGAGCCTCGGCGAGGAGTTCAGGGTGCAGAGTCGCTATGAGGTGAACGAGGCACTCTACAAGGCCACCAAGTTTGAGAAGTGGAGCATCTTCTTCATACTGCTGCTGGTGACCATCATTGCGGGGGCCACGATTATTGGCTCACTGGTGATGCTCATCACCGAGAAGAGGAACGACATCGCAACCCTCTACTCCATAGGTGCCCGCCGCAGCTTTGTGGCACGCATCTTCACCCTCTCGGGTATGCTCATTGGCGCACGAGGCATCGTGGGGGGCGTTCTGCTGGGAGTCGCCGTCTGTCTGGTGCAGATACTCTTCGGGGTCATAAAGATGCCCGGCAGCACCTTTTTGATTGAGGAGTACCCTGTGGAGCTACGGGTGGGCGATCTGATAGGAATTTCGTTGGCGGTGCTGGCCGTCACCTGGATAATAACCAATTTCACAATCTCTCGAATGATACCGAGAGCAAACAAACCGAATGAAGCACGCAATTAAATACACACTTCTACTCCTGATGCTGGGCGCTCTCCTACTGGGAGGCTGCTCGAGGAAGAAAATCATACCCGATGAGGAGCTCTCCAATATTGCACGCGAGATGTTCCTTACAAATGCCTATGTCAGCCTCAACAAGACCAGTGTCGACAGCATCGATATGTACACCCCCATCCTCGAGCGCTACGGCTACACCCAGGATGACTTTTTCAACACTCTGGCCAACTTCCAGAAGCGTAAGAGTGCGCGTCTGAGCGATGTGATAAACGCCACCATCACCGACCTCGACAACCTCACCAAAGGCTACCAGAAGAGGGTGCGCGACCTCAAGTATATCGACTCGCTGGCCAAGGCCACCTATCAAAAGGAGTTCTTTGTGCTGGGCGAGGTGAAGGTGGACCGTATGAAGGATACGGCCCGCCTAAGACTCTCGTTCCCCATTGTGGACAAGGGTGAGTACGCTGTGGAGTACAGCTATGTGGTGGATACCCTCGATAAGAACCTGCGCCTCCAGTCGGAGCACGCCACCTATGACGAGAATGGCAAGCGCCTGAGTCTTATGCGCAACAACCTCGCCTCGGGCGGTACCAAGAAGCACTACCAGACGACCATCGTCCCCAAGAAGGGTGCCACACGCTATGAGCTCGTGCTGGCCGACTACACCCGCCGCGAAGAGGAGCCCCACATCTCCTTCTCCTCGCTCCGCATCATCTACTATCCCGCGGTGGAGGAGGCCCTCGAACAACTCGACTACGACCAGCGCATAAGGCCAGCCATCCACTTTGACGAGCAGATAAGATTCCGCGAGTTCCCCTTCACCAAGACCCCTATGTTGCCCACGGACACCGTGTGGGTACACCTCGACACGGTGGAGCTTGCCGCTGCCGACAGGCACCTGTTGGAGGCCGACTCACTCAAAGAGGTGGGCTCCAAAGCACAAAAGGAGCTCAAAAAACTCAAGGCCAAGAGCCAGGAGTGGAGGCGCAAAAATGGCACACAGATTGACAGCCTCGAGCACCAAATCACCCTGCTCGACAGCCTCCGAGGTGAGCATATCCGCAAGGCCGAGGAGCTCGAAACCAATGTCTTTGGTCAGCCCCGCGAGCGCGAGGAGGATGACGACAACAAGGAGTAACGCGCGCGTACGGGCGCGTGGGCGCGTAATAAGAGAGAAGTATAACTACAGATAACCGACAACCACAAAACTACAATCAATATGTACAAAAGAGAGGAGATTTACGACCCCAAAACCACTGCCGAGCTGATGGAGCACTATGAGGCAATACTGCGCCTGCTGGGTGAGGATGTCCAGAGGGAGGGACTTCTGAAGACCCCCGAGAGGGTGGCCAAGTGTATGCAGTTCCTCACCAAGGGCTACACCGAAGAGCCCGCCGAGATTCTGCGTAGTGCCATCTTCAAGGAGGACTACCGCCAGATGGTCCTCGTCAAGGATATTGAGCTCTACTCGCTCTGTGAGCACCATATGTTGCCCTTCTACGGCAAGGCACACATCGCCTACATCCCAAATGGTCAGATTGTGGGCCTCTCGAAGATTCCTCGTTGCGTGGAGAGCTTTGCTCGCCGACTTCAGGTGCAGGAGCGACTTACGATGGAGATTCGTGACTGCATACAGGAGACCCTCAACCCTCTGGGTGTGGCAGTTGTCATCGAGGCCGCGCATATGTGTATGCAGATGCGAGGTGTGCAGAAGCAGAACTCCATAACGACCACCTCGGCCTTCAGTGGCGCATTCCTCAACCACCACGAGACCCGCCAGGAGTTTCTCGAACTCATCGGCGCCACGCTACATTAGGAGTAACGAGAGTTTAGAAGTGAGATAAGGTCCTTAAGGTCCTTAAAGTCCTTAATGACTTAGGTCGGTTGACGGTCGACGGTTGACCCACAAAAAAGCAGGTGTAAAAAATTTACACCTGCTTTTTTCTTTGGACTACTCGGGATTACCTACCCCAGGCCTCAAACCAATTCTGAGTCCTCTGGTCGGCAGTCTGGTCCTTGGGACCACCAACACTCTTGAGCTCAACCTTCTTGCCAATAGCGGAACGGCTATAGGGACAAGCGGGGCTCTTAATCTCCTGCTCGGCCTCTACCCTCTCGCTCTTGAGTGCACCGGCCTTCTTCCTGTTAATCTTCGCAGGTGCTACGGTAGCCGAAGAGGTGTTGCGAGTAAGAACAATCTCCGAAGACACAGCCACGCTCACACTATACTGGTCACTACCATAGTAGATGGCAGAGTTGGGATAGTAGTTGATGCCGCCGTGGGTGAGAGGTTTGATGGTGATGGTATTGCCATCCTCGGAAATCTCCACGGGGAAGCCACCATTGACCAAATTGCCTTCCGAGTCACCCATATAGCCTACAACCGCACGATTTACGGGGTCGAAAGCAACGAAGTGCGACTCATAGAGAGCGCCGCGCTCTGTGTACCAGCTCGACATAGGAGTGAAGTAGTTGACATTGAAAGGCGCGGTAACGGTGCCATCGGCAGCAACCTCGAGGTACCACTTGGGACCGAAGTCATAGAGGGGCATCTCGCTGGTGTAGGCATTGTAGGTATCCGAGATGAAGAGGCTATAGGGATCCGCATACTCGAAGTAGGGCAGGATATCGCCACCAAAGTCAAAGCCATTCATAAGGATACGGTTCTGTGCACGGGTGTTGCTGAGGAAGGTCTCGGCAGCAACCTTGAACTCCTCATAGTAAGCAGCAGCCTTCTCGCGGTCTACACCGTGTTTGTCGAAGATAGCATAGGCATCCTCGTCGAGCTCCTCGGGATACTCGAAATTACCAATGGTAACCTGCGAGGTGTGGGTTGCGGTGTAGGGGTCATACTCCTCAGTCTCCTCGTTGTAGAGGCTGTAACCAACAGTTGCGGTGGCGGTCCACTCACCCTCGAGGCTCGTGAACAACTCGCTCTCTACCCTATCACCTACGGGCTCGGGCAGCGACTGAGCAATAGCAGCCTCCGAATAGGTCTCGGTACCCTCGTCATTGGCGACCATAGCGGCCAGATAGGTCTTCGCACCGGGGCGCGAGGAGAGCGTGATGGTCCAACCCTCGTCGGAGTTGATCTGCATAAGCTCAACGGTGCCCAGCTCCGAACCATAGTTGTAGACAATCTCCTGTGTGCTCAGACCCTCCATCAGCCACTCCTTCTCATAGTTGGCAATGGCCTTTGCTTTGTAGGCATCCTTGGTGGGGCACTTGATGTTGAAACCAACCTCAAAGGGAGAGGTCGACTCCAGAGCGGTAACAACGAGCTCGGGTGCGGGTTTGGTAGGCTTGGGCAGATAGAACTCATAAGTCTTGTATACCTGCTCGTGACCGTCGAGAACGCCGTCGCCCTCAACATCACCACGAAGACCTACAACATATACCCAATACTTCGAATCGCGAGGAATATCATAGAAATAATCTGTCAGCGCGGTAGAGATGGTGCCATTAAGACCATACTCTTCATCGTAGGGGTCTACAATCATTGTCACACCTGCGTAGGCAGCCTCCAGAGAGGTTGCAAACCACTGCATATGCTCCTCACCACCAAGAGCAGCCGATGCAAGACCGTGCTCGAGCTCACTCATAATCATAATAGCCACCCTATCAAGCGACTCGTCGGCGGTAATAATAACCTGTGCATCAGCAGGCTCGGCATTAACCTGAATGTCAATCAAATCCTCCGAGATGGGCTCGGGTTTCTGCACCTGAACCTCCAGGCTCTGATAGAAACCGGTCCAATAGGGAGCCTCGTCTATCTTCTGGCCACTCTTGTTCAAATCGATGAGATAGCTATCCTCGTCGAACATAGGACGGTAGTAGCCCAAGCCATAACCACCCCAGTGCTCACCACGACGGTACTCACCCATTATCACAACCTGAGGCTGACCGGGGACAAGCGCTTCGTAGTATGTCTCCCAGCCGTCACCGCTCTGGAAGAGGCTGTGCTCCTCATCAATAATGAGCGAACGGCTCTCGTTGAAGAGGTTGATACCACCCCAAGCAGTATCGTGGAGGTTGAGCGCCACATAATCGGGGTTAGCATTCTGATTGTGGGTGTAAAGACTCATTGTCGCCCACTTAATCATATGGTTCTGCTCCTTTACTTTGGGATCTACTTTCACATCTACGGTGAAGCCACGGTAGTGAATATCGCGAACGGTAATATCATCTGCGAAGTCGGTGGTCTTGATGTTCTTGACGGTGATAATCTCCTCCATATACTCCTCAATCACAGCAATCTCACCGGCGATGTAAACCACATACTCTGTGTTGGGCGAAAGAGCCTTCACCACCAAGGTGTTCTCGCCGGCCTCCATATTGACATTCTTACCAGTAGCAAAAATCTTCTGGATGGAGGGAGCGCCCTCGGCCTCTACCTCGGCAGGGGTTTTCACAACATAGGCAATGCGCGAAACATTCTCGGCATAGAGTTTAATCTCGGCAGTGGTTGCATCCACAGCGCCCAGCTCCGCGGTCAGCACGGGAATGATAGGCTCGGCTGCGGTCTTGAACTTGAACTCCTTAATCTCGCTCCAAACCTTGTCGGCCGAAATACGGCCTGCCCAGTAGGTTACATAGTTGGTCTCAGCCGTAAGGTCACGCATAGTAACCTGGGTAGCGCCCTCTTTCTCGAGAGCCACCATAGTACCATTGGCGAAAATCTCCTCTACGGTGGGGGCAACCATCTCGCCCTCGACGGGCTTGACGATATAGCTCACAACATTGAGCACCTCGGCACTCACCGAAACGGTAGCCGCGGTGATGTCTGCACCGACAAGTTTCACCTCGAGGCTGGCACCCTCAAAGGGATCTACCACTTCTACGGGAGGCTCGGGATCATCACAACTTGTCATGACCATAGCGACAGATGCGAAAAGCAGCGCCGCAAATTTCAGGATTTTTTTCATAATTGATTGTTAGATAAATAGTTAGTGTATTGTAGTTCGTGATTAGTTCCGTGCTAACAGTTAAGACCGCCAGCAATATGACGCAAAAATAACAAAAAGCTATAAAAAACAAAACCACCGCCCCGCAAAAAATTGCGGAGCGGTGAAGTTCTGATATCCACCACCTTACTCTCGTGCGGCAGCCATATAGGCCTCCACCTCCTCGACGGTGATGGGGATATGTTTGCCCTCGCCGAGCATAATGTTGCCCGTCTCGGTAATCAAGAGGTCGTCCTCGAGGCGAATGCCGCCAAAGTTGTAGAACTCCGTTAGGCGGTCGTAGTTGATGAAATCGCGGCACTTGCCCTCGCCCTTCCACTGCTCGATGAGAGCGGGGATGAAGTAGATGCCGGGCTCGTCGGTGAGCACCGTACCGGGGCGTAAGCGCCAGCGGCTGCGGATGATGCAGGTGTCCACCTCGTCGGCACGCGCCAAAATCTTGGAGTAATCCCTCATACCCCTCTCACCCATAGCCTCGCAGTCGTGGACATCCATACCCAGACCGTGACCCAAGCCGTGGGGCATAAAGAGACCCACTGCGCCGGCGGCCACAGCGTCATCGGCATTGCCCTTCATAAGACCCACACCGATAAGACCCTCGGCCAAAGTCTTGAGGGCTACATTGTGGAGGTCCATATACTGTCCGGGCTTTGCAACCTTGAGCACCTCGTCGTGGGCCGCAAGCACAATGTTGTAGATATCCCTCTGGAGGGGGCTGAACTTGCCGCTCACAGGGAAAGTACGGGTGTGGTCCGAGCAGTAGTTGTTGACACTCTCGCCACCCGCATCTACCAACATCAGACGACCATTCTGGCAGATGCCGTCGTGGGAGTGGTTGTGGAGGGTCTCGCCGTGCTGCGACACGATGGAGTGGAACGACACGCCCTCGCCCAACTGGTGGGTGACACCCTCCATTGCGCCTGCAACAAAGCGCTCCGACACACCCTCGCGGGTGAGCCTCATAGCGGTCGTATGCATCTGATAGCCAATCTCGAAGGCCCTCTGGAGCTCCTCAATCTCCTCGGCGCTCTTCTCCTCCCTCATAGCTGCCACATTGATAATCAGGTCGGCCGAGCAGTGGGCATAGTGCTCGGTGGTCTTGATGCCCGTAAGCTGACTCATCAGCAACACGCCGTCACCACGGTAGGGCACCAGATAGTGTACCTTGCGACCCGCGCGAATGACCTCCTGCACCTTCTCGCGTGCGGCTGCAAAGGGGGCAGTATTCTCCACGCCCACCTGTGCGCCGAGCTCCTTCAGGGAGGGCTGAGGACCCATCCAGATGATGTCGTCCACGGTGTAGTCGTTGCCGAAGAGCCAGTCGCGCTCCTCATCGAGGTCGATGACACCCACCAGGTCGGCATTCTGAAGACCGAAATAGTAGAGGAAGGTGCTGTCCTGACGGAAGGCGTAGGCGTTGTCGAAATAGTTGCGAGGTGCCTCGCTGTTGCCGAGGAGCACCACAATACCACCCTTGGGCATACGGCGTCGGAGTTCGTTGCGACGCGCAATGTAGGTCTGTTTTGAGAACATAGCTCTATAGTTTTTTGGTTAATCTATCGTTTTTTTTCGCGGTGCCGCCCACCTCTGAGCCGACACATTTGGCGTAAAGTTACAAAAAGATTTCCAAACTCCCCACTCCCCACCACAATTTCCCCCACAAAAGAGTGCAAACAAAAAAAGGAGATGCTTCCACATCTCCTTTTCAGTACCCAGAGCCGGGGTCGAACCGGCACAGGTTTCCCTATTGGTGTTTGAGACCAACGCGTCTACCGATTCCGCCATCTGGGCCTCTTTTGCTCCTTTTGAGCGCACAAAGATACATATAAAATTCAAAATGCAAAATGCAAAATGCAAAATTATCTAATAAACCGTTCGACAATCGGCTGTTAACCATCCACTTTGGGGCTAAAAGGCCCCTCGGCGACCAACAAGATTTTCAACCCCCCAAACTCCTAAACTCTGGATTATAGACAAGAATCGCTGTGGCTGCACCCATCTAACAAAAATTCGTGGCAAGGCAGAAACACAAAAAATGGGTGGCAATTTTCGCGCCTACAGCCCCACCCCATTACTTATGCTCCTCGGGGTTGGGTTCCTCAATCTGGAGGCTCTTGGTGGTGATATTGAGGCTATAGGTGTAGTGGCGGCCGGGCTCCCAGAAGAAGACCACATCGTCGGTCACAAAGCGCTGCTCGGGGGTTATCATACCGCCCTGCATCACATCCGCAACCACCACAATGCGTGTGGCTCCCGACTGGGGTATAAGGTAGCGGGTGCTGCCGGCGACAATCTCACCGTTATTCTGCGGCAGGGCCCAGCCCTCGGCCTCGTTGGTGTAGAGGGTTATGGTCTGTTTCTCATCGGCTGGGTACCACGCGGGGTCGGGATGGGAGAAGAAGTCGCCCTCAACAGCAATCTGCTCCAGATAGATTCCCCTGATGACTACCGAACTATCAATTGTGAGGGTGGTTGCTATCTTCACATCCACCGCCGCAAGTGCGTGGTAGAATGGCAGATAGACGCCCTGGCGATTATTCTCACAACGGAGGTCGGCCAGAAAGTCGGTGTACATCAGGTCGATGTTGTGTTTCTCCTCGGAGTCGTAGCCCTCGATGATGATTCCTCGCTTTTTGTCGAAGCTGACCTCCTGCTCGCGGGGCGCATAGGCGAGGATGGTGAGCGAGTTGGCATACTTCCACTCCACTCTCGAGGCGGGATACCACAGTCCGTCCTGCTCGTTGTGTGTGAAGGTGGCCTCGGAGAGGAACTGCTCGGCATCGGGCGAGAATATCTCCCACTGCTTATCCCTCGGCAGCGAGTAGGCCCAAAGGCCGATGTTGGTCTCTGTGGGGAAGAGTTGGTCGAAGCCCGAGCTCATCTGGCCGGTGGTCTGTGTGCCTCTCATTCCCGGGCTCATTACGGGTCGGCAACGGAGCTCCACGGGCTCATCGGTCGACACATCGTGGCCGAGGACACAGCCGCCCAAAAGGGCCGCAATGCCACACAAAGCTACCAGTATGCTTGCTCTTCTTCTCACAATTTGCACCTATATATATTATTATAATGTAATTTGTGCTCTGGGGAGGTATCACCCTCCCCAAAGCTAAAGTCGTATGAAAATTTTGTCTTGTGTGTTGTGCGTAGCTATTCTACGCCACGGCAAGATTAGATGGTGTAGTCGCCACCGGCAACCTCATCCCAAGGAGCAACCTCGGGGGTGAAGGTAATCTCCTGGAGCACCTCGTCGCCACCGCCTACGCCACCAGCAACAAGGTTGAACTTGATGGTGTAAACATACTTCTTACCAGGCTCCCAAGTAGTAGTGAGGGGAGCAACCTGGATAGTCGCGGTTTTGCCGGTCTGTTCAGCGATAACATGGTCGAGCGACTCTTTGAGGTCGTAGGTAACAACGAACTCGGTAGTTGCCTGAACGGTCTCGGGAACTACGATGAGAGCGCCACCATCTACGGTAGCTTTGGTTACATCAGCAGCGGTGGTAATGGGCACTGCAATAGAGCTGTTGTAAACGGTAACATCCTGACGGCTTGCGCCATCGGCGGTCCAAGCGGCAGCGGTGTAGTTGCCCTTGTAGGCAGCCTGTTTAACCTCAATCTTTTTGATGGTTACGAGCTCCTGATAACGGGTGTCCTCGGTAACATCAATAGCCTTGAAAACAACCATACTGGTGATGTGGTCGAAAACGATACCTACGCCAGTGGCAGCATTGTCGGAGGTCTTATCCTCGGCAGCAGCGGTTACCATCCAGTCGGTCTGGCCGTTGAGGGCGGTGGGGGTGCCAAGCTCAGCAGCGGTCAGAGCTACGCAGTTGTTCACAGCGTCCCACGAAGCAACGCTTGCGTTGTAGGGATAGTAGGCATAGAAATCCAGAGGAGCCTTGTCGGTAGGCCAGTACTGAGCCTCATCGTAAGCCCACTGGGTACCATCGTGGCTAACCCTAAGACCATCTACATAGATTGCGTCGTCGGTAGTGTAGTCTGCATCAACGGGGTGCTCATTAGTAACGGTCTCATACTGACCACTGTAGAGTGCAAAAGCACCAAATGCACAATCGGTAGGCAGAGCCTCGTTGGCGGTAGAGCCGGGCAAAACGAGTGCCTTAGTCGAGAGGGTGTAATCCCTGAAAGCGATCTCACCTGCGGGGGTGATAACCTCATTCTCTACGCAGCTGGTAAGAGCTACTGCTACCAGGGCTGCAATTGCGAAAAGTTTTTTCATAGTGTTTTGTGTTTTAATGTGTTAATGTTTATGTTGTTTGTTTTGTTTGTTGTTCATCTATGAGCGATTAGCCAATCGAGATGTCTGCACCGCCGCCGGTCTCCCAGTCGGTAGGAATCGAGGGCGAGAAGATAATCTCATCACCGAGGCCAATCTGGATGTTGTATACATATTTGAGGCCTTTCTCCCACTCGTCAGTTGCGATGGTAACCTCAACATCCTTCATAACATCCTTTGCGCCACCGTGGTAGGTGATGGTGTAGCTAACCAGCAGTTTATAGCCTGCGCAAGTCTGGGGAATGACGATTGCAGCATTGCCCACATTCACAGCGGTGGTGCTGCTTACCGACACATCCTGTGCTTCGGCAAGGAAGCTGTAATCAAGTTCCTCACTATGGTTGCTCCACGCACCCGTAGCTACGGTCTCGTCGGTCTGAGCGTAGTTGGCCTTGGTGTCCACAGCCTTGAGCACAAGACCATCGAGGGAGATGGTCTGAACGCTCGCGGAGAGGTCCTCTTTGGGAGCCACGGTGAAGACAATCTGCGAGAGGATGTGTTTGAACGCAGCCTCAACCTCGCCACCCGCCTTGGTCTGGTCCTTCAGGACATCCATAGTCATAAGGTCCACCTGCTGGGCGAGGTTGTTGGTGGCGGTGAAGCCATCAATCTTGACACCCTTGGTGGCGGTAGCACTTACCGTGCCAGTGCCAAACCCAAAGGGCGAGTAGCAGACAAAGGAGAGCTGACCGGTCTTGGGCCAGTGGTAGGAACGAGCCGTATTTTTCCACTGTCCGCTCACGAGCGAGATGTCCACCTTCTCCATATAGGTTGCGGGGTTGTAGGAGGCGTCTGTAGCGCTCCAGAAATCGGTGTCGTGGAAAGCGTATGCACCAAAGTGCTCCGCGGTGTTGTAAGCAGCACCCGTCATAGGGCCCCACTGGGGAGCCCTGCCTGCCTGTGACTTGTAGGTCACAGCCTGGAAGGTGAGTTCCTCCTGAGCGTCGGGCACCTCTACACTATTCACGCAGCTGGTGAGCGCCACGGCCACCACGGCTGCAATTGCAAAAATCTTTTTCATAGTGCGTCAGATTTGTTATTGTTTAGTTTTCTGATTATTGCGTTGTTTAGCCCACAACATTGTAGCCTTCGTCCTCGGTCGACCAGTCGTCGGTAGTGGGAGCAAACTTAATCTCTGCGCCAACAGTGAAAGTGAAGGTCACATTGTAGTAGTGCTTGGTGTTCACATTCCAATCGGTTGCATCGAGAGTAGCGGTGCCAGTGTAGCTATAGTTGGCATTTTTGTCCTTAACGGTGTAGGCAATAGTAATCTTCTTGGGATTGCCCGACTGGTCTACTGCCTGGGGAACAACATTGAAGGTATAGATGTCCTCGGAGCCGATAGTGGTGTTGGTGATAACCTTGTTAGCCACCTCGCCGATAGCGGTAGCGGCACCACTCCAGTTGCTCCAACCACTCCACTGGTAGTTGGCCTTAGGCATCACCTCCGAAATCGACACGCTATTAATGGTGAGGTCAAAGCCCTCGTTCGTAGCAACTTTGTAGTCTGCATTTGCAAAGCGGAAGATAACCTGTGCACCTGCGTGCTTGAAGACCATAGGAACATCGTTACCGGTCTTGAAAGCCGACTTTGTGGGGTCCGCGAGCATCAGCTCAGCAGCCTCGTCAGCATCCACATCTGCAACCATAACACCATTGGTGGTGTCGAAAGTAACATCACCCTGGGTTGCGGGATAGTAGCCCCAGAAGGAGATCTTACCGGCCTTGGGCCAGTAGTAGATTCCGGTTGCGGTTGCCCAGTAGCCTTTGTCCTTATTAATCAGCTGTGCAGCAGCACCCCAGTAATCAACATAGTCGCTACCGTCACCGGCATTGGTAAACTTGGCATAGACCATAAACTCCGAACCCTTGAAATCACCACGAGTGCTCTCGCCCAGGTTGAAGCTCTTGAACGAGAGCTCCTTGGGAGCTGCATCGTCCACCATCTCGTTGTTCACGCAAGCGGTCAGCGCCAGCGCTGCACCCACTGCAATAATCATAAACTTTTTCATACGCTTTTTTTGTTTAGTTGTTTGTTTGTTATTTTGTTGTTATTTGTTTCTCGCTAAATTGCAATGTCGTAGTTCTCCTCTTCCCACTCGCCCACCGTGGGTTGGAAGCCACCACCACCGCCTGGCGGTGTGGGCGGTATGGGCACATCAATAGGAGGCTCCTCAATGTATATGTACTTATCGGGGTTATTGTTGAACTCGTCGGTGATATCCTTCTGCCAGGTGACGGTCTCGCCGTTGGTGTTGGTCACAACAATGGTGAGCCACAGGTGAGAAACCTCCTCGGGCAACTTACCGAAGGTGTTGAAGGTCGTCTGGAGCACATCCACACCACCCTCCTTATCATTCACGCCCGAGTACATATCGAAGTAGAGGATGACGCTCTCCTCGCTCACGCCACCATCAAAACCGAAGGTATTACTCTTGGCCTGACCCGACAGCAGCGCCTGTGCGCTCGCCAGGTGGCCCTTATTATTCAGCTTCACGCCCAGGTAGTAGGTCTCCACAATGCTCGCCGCATCGGCATAGATGGTCTGGGTGCCCGTACGGCGCACAACCTCCACATCCTTTCTCGCAACCAGCAGGTGGTCGGGCTCATAGACAATCAGAGCCTCGGGGTCGGGCGCAATGAACGAAGGTTTCGTGGCCGACGCCTTGAGCTTGGTCAGCAGACCCGTACGCGTGCTCGTGGGAATCTCACTCGTGTAGGCCTCAATATCACTCAAAGCCCTATCTCTACGGATGAGGGTCGACTCCGTATCGAAGTTATAGACCAGCATCTTATACCTACCAGGCAGCGCGTTGATATAGCCACCCTCGGGCAGCACATAGTCATCCGACACAAACTCCAGAGTCTCGGCATCGTAGAAGACCACCCTCATAAGCTCGGGCTTATTCAGTCTGCCACCCTCAATATTCTGAATCTCAAGGTCCAAACTAAGGTCGAGATAGAGCTGTCGTCCATCTCCTCCAGAGGACGACGGTGGCAACCCGCCGACAGCAAAACCATCAGCAGAGCAACCATACTCCATATTTTGTTTCTCAACCTCATTTTTTCTTTTTTTCTCTCTCTTATCGCAGCTTTTCTTTTCGCAGCTTTTTGTTTCGCAGCTTTTTGTAAAAAGCTGCACCAAAAACTTTTAGTGTAACCTTATGTTTCCGTTCTACTTACCGCCTTGCTTCGGAGCCACCATCACTCGCTGGCACCGTTGTGCCCAAAAACTTTTAGTGTAACCGTATGTCGTAGTTCTACCCACGGCTTTGCTTCGGAATCCCAGTACTCGCTGGCACCGTTGTGCCCGTTGCGGCCAAAAACTTTTAGTGTAACCTTTTGTTTCCGTTCTTCTTACCGCCTTGCTTCGGAGCCACCCTCACTCGTTGCGGCCGTTGCCGCCTTTGGTTCTGTTTTTATTTATAGTCCACTCGATGGGCATCACCAGCGAGATGCGTGCTCGGGTGGGACCCCAGTAGCCAAACACGCCCGTCACGCGGTCGCGGATGAGGGTCTCCTTGCCGTCGGGCTCGGTGATGTGGTAGTAGTGGCGATAGTTGCTTCGGAGGTAGCCGAGGCCGAACTCGAACTCGAACCTCCAGTTGTTCTTGAGCCTCATAGTGTAGCCGTAGCTCACGCCTGCCGCCAAGAAGAACTCGCCCTGATAGCCATCCGTGCTACGCCACTGGAAGTCATAGAGACCACCACCGGCATAGAGGCCCACAAAGTGACCCAACAGCCTATTATCCCTTGTGCGTTCGCCGAGCCAGTAGCGACCCGACACATCGCCCCACAACAGCTGGTAGCACCAGTCCCAATCGTTGGGCACATACCAGGGGAAGGTCCAGCTACCCTCCACCGAGTAGCGGTTGCCGATGGGTATCTCGGCCGCCACATTCACAGCCGCCACAGCGTCGAACAAGAGGTTAGTCTTGGCCGCCACGAGGTAGTCGATAGTCCCCGACTCCCGCCTCTCCACATCCTTCGGCTGCTCGAGGGGCTCCTCGGGTGCGGGCTCCTCGGGTGTGGGCTCCTCGCCTACGGGCGTGTAGGTGGGCTGCTCGGGCGCGGGCACGAAGGGAACAAACGCCGAGGCTTTGCCGTCCTCGCGCTCCTCGATGATAATCTCCTGCTGGGCGATATTATCAATCACCTCCTGGGCCTCGATAGCCTCACGATTGTAGTAGATGATGCAGGTTGTTGCCGTACGCAACCAGGGAAGAATCTGACGCTTGATGTAGCTATAGCTGACACCGCCGCGCAGCTTATAGAGCTCCTCCATCCTCTTGTCGGCGTGGAGGTTTCCATTTTTCAGTATGGAGAGCACCTCCTTACGGTAGGGGACCTTCTGGTCGGCCTCGACCATCTCGATGAGGCCCTGGAAGTCCTCACCTCGAGGGTAGGTCTTCAGGTTGGAGAAATCAACGGTGGGATACTTCACCCTCAAAAAGCCCTTCATACTGTTGGCACGCTGCCTGGAGAGCCACATATTGTAGTAGTGACGACCCTCGGGCGAGGCGTGTGAGATGATGGAGATGCTGTCGATGGCGTCGCCGTAGTTGCAGAAGATGCTGTCCAGGGTATTGAAAGCCTCCTGGTTGGTCATATAGGTGCGGTCGATGGAGTACTTGTCGTGACGATAATAGACAACGACCTCCGACTTCTGGAGCCCATCTTGCTTTTGGGCCAGAAGCGAAGTCGCCGATGCCACCATCGCGACAATCAGAAGTATCACTCTCCTCAACGCGTTCATTATCTACCTGTTTGCTCTACTATGTTGTGAAAAATCGCCCACCCTCGCGGAGCCAGACACAAAAAAACGAAGACCCTGCTGGTCCGAGCCACGCTCACAACCAACAAGCTCTTCAGCTGCCTGCTCTTTCACGCACGCGCGACTTACCGCGCACGCGCACGCGTTGGAAAACACGAATTTCATAACTCTCATTCAATTCTTTCAAAGCCCTGTGGGCTCCACATAATCACCCTCTCGGGTCCCTGTTTTGGAGATGTTCTCTTTTGCGGCCACTGCCACCAAGCCGAACACCCCTCTGGCCACCTCTGACTTCCCGAGCCAAAAGCCTTCGGACCCCACCCCTGCTTCGGGGCATTGGTTGGGGGAAATTCAACCTACCCAATCAACCTTTTTGCTGTTCAATTTTTCCGACACACTGCCCACTACTTCGTCACCCTGCGTGACAACTTTGGGCCTGACAATCACCACAAACGCAATTGCATAGCGCGCCATTATCGGTAAAGCTAATAAAAATATTTGAGAATTGGATATAAAGTCACACATTATTTGCATAGGAGCATCAATTTTACCCCCCCCATTGCGACTTTTTGCACATCTCGCGAGGCAATTTAGAACATTGTGAGATTGCTCGCAAGAGCCAATCACGGGGGATAAATAGGATGCAAACGGAGGGAAAATAGCCAATTATTTTTGAGCGCTTTTCGCCGCGATGTGCAATTTTTCCCTCCCAAAAAGTTATTGACAGTTATCGGTTGACAGTTGTCAATTTTGAATCTCATTTTGGCCGTTTTAGCCCCTTTTGCCCTTCTCAATTCCTTACAGACCTCTCCCCCGCTTCGCGGACCCTCCCCTAACTTAGGGGAGGGAATTTTCCGCTGTCAATTCCCAACTTTCAATTCTCTTTTTGGCCCTTTTCGCCCTTTTCGCCCTTTTGGCCCTTCCTTTTTTTCCCTCCCCTAAGTTAGGGGAGGGTGGGCGAAGCCCGGGAGAGGTCTGTAGTCTGCTGTGCTTCGGTAGAAGAATGAGAGAGATGAGAGAAATGGGAGAAATGGGAGAAATGGGAGTTTCCTTAAGGGCATTAAGGGCCTATGGGGCTTATAGGTCTTATAAGTCTTATAGGCCCCATTGTTGGTAGACGGTAGGCAAAAAACGCATAGAGCGGGGTCGGAACGACCCATTTGTGAGGGTGGTGCTACCAACCGCTTTCCATTGAAAGTAAAAACGCATAGAGCGGAGGGAATTTTTTAACAACAAGATGGGCGAGGCCCGCAGCTTACTCGAGGTAAGTGAGGGTCTCGCCCGTTGCAGTTGGTGAAAAATTCACCCGCTATATGTGTTTTTAATACGATGTGCTGCGCAAACGCCACTCCTGGGGTGTGGTGCCGGTGTAGCGTTTGAAGTAGCGGCAGAAGAACGAGGGGGTCGAGAAGTTGAGTTTCTCGGCAATCTCTGCCGAGCTCAACTCGGTGCTAACCAGGAGTTTCTTGGCATTGCGGACCACCGCCGAGGCAATCAGGTCCGAGGGGGTTGTGCCCGTTATGCGCTTCACTTTGGCCGCAAAGCGCTTGGGCGTAAGGCCAAACTCCGCGGCGTAGTGCTCCACATCCCTATGTTCGAAACTATGGACCGCCAGGAGCATATTGAACCTCTTGACAAGTTGCTCGTCAACAGTCGCCTCCCTAACGGCCATATTGCGGTGGAGGAAGATGTCCACCAGCTCTGCGCGCAGTAGCGAGAGGATGCCGTTGTCGATATCCAGACGCGAGGTGTTGAGCGAGTTGCGCGAGGTGCAATCCACATAGTGCATTAGTGCTGTGAGGGTTTGGTTCTCCTGCTTGAGCAGCGAAACGACGGGCATTTGGCGCACGCGGGGGAAGGTTGCGGCGATGCTATCCACCGAGTTTTCGTGGCCCACACGGCCAATAATCGCTTCGGCCTCGAAGTCGGAGGAGAGGGCCGAGAAGCGGCAGTAGGTGCCTGCAAAGAGGAGCAACATCTGCCCCGCGGAGAGGGTGTGGCTCGTGCCGTCAATCGACACAACCACGCTGCCTGCGCGACAAATCACCACCATCACAACATCCTTCAGGTGTACCGAACGGTTCATCATTCCTGCAAGGAAGTCGCCCTTATCCTCTCGGAGTTCAAAATACCTAAAACTCGAGGAGGAGTCAAGGCCTCTCATCTTCACGATGGTCTCGAAATCGACCAACAAATACTGATGCTTATTAATCATTATCTCTCAAAAAATGAATCCAGGGTCTACGCCGAAGCAACCCGGATATGAATGTTTGGATTTTCTGTGGCAAAGATACAAAAACGGAAAAAATGACCACTATTCGTGAAGAAAATTATGGGATTTTTGACAAAAAAACACACTCTCCGGGCAAATTGTGCACACACACGGGAAAATATTGCACACCCAAAAGCCGCGTAACTGCATATCAGCCCAACGAGTTAGGGATTTGCCAAAAGAGAATAGTGAAAGTGCGTAGGGAAATTTTGGGCCTAATGTTCAATTTTGCCGCACAGAGGGGAATGTGCGCGGGTGTCGTTGGGGCGGTTGCGCGCCCGAGGGGGCCACTTGCTACTACGGGTGGGGTGTCGCAATGAGGGGGCCCACTTGCTGCTGCGAGGGAATTAGTTGCCCCTCTGACCGCCCATCATATCGAGCAGTTCGGTGGTGATGGCCTGCTGGCGCTGTTTGTTATACTCGAGCGACAGCGTGGCGATGAGCTCGTCGGCATTGTCGGTGGCCAGTTGCATAGCCATCATACGGGCAGCGTGCTCCGAGGCCACAGCCGAGAGGGCCGCCGTGAAGAGCTTGAGTGCCACCTCGCGGGGGATAATCTCGCCCAGAAGGGCCTCGCGAGTGGGCTCGAGGATATATTCGGTGGCCTCCTGGAGAGCCCCCTCAGCGCTCTGCTGCGGCAGCTCAATCGGAAGGAGTGTCTCGGCCACAAGGCGTTGGGTGCCGGGCGAGAGGAACTTATGATAAATGAGCACAATGCGGTCGGTTCGCCCCGCGAGGAACTCCTCAATAAGCCCCTCGAGCAGCGCCCTATAGTCCTGATAATTAGGCTTCTCGGCAAGATGTTCATCGGCTGCCTCGTGGGCAATCTTGTGGCGATTCAGCTCGGCATCGAGTTGGCGACCGATGGCCACAACGCGCCTATTCTCGGGGGCGATATTGCCGTACTCCTCCCTGAGAATGGAGTCAATCTTGCGCCCCACATTGCTATTATAGGCGCCACAGAAGGTCGTATTGGAGGCAAAGCCCACGATGGTCACCCTCCTCGGCTCCCTCGCCTCGGCCAGAGGTATGGGACCCACACCCTCGCCTGCAACCAAGTGGCCCACAATAGCTTGCAACTCCTCCGAGTAGGGCACAAGGGCCCCTATCTCGCGCTGTGAGCGGTGCAGCTTGGCCGCCGCCACCATCTTCATAGCCGAGGTAATCTTGCGCGTAGAGCGCACAGAGCCAATGCGTTCTTTTATTTCCTTGAGTGATGCCACCTTACCTTATCCTAATTATCTCTATTTCAACGATTCAACAACCTCGGAGGCCACGCGAGAGAGGATTTCTGTCACCTCCTGGCTGACCACACCCGAGGCCAGAACATCCAGCACACTCTCTTTGTGTGCCGCCCTCAGCACCCCGAGGAAAGCCTTTTCGAACTCGCCCACGCGGGCCACATCGAGCCCCTTGAGCAGTCCGTTCACGCCACAGTAGAGCACCGCAATCTGCTCCTCGACGGGCATAGGTGCATACTGGGGCTGAATCAGCAGTTGGGTGTTCTTCTTGCCCTTGTCAATCACATAGGCGGTCACAGGGTCCAGGTCGCCGCCAAACTTCGTAAAGGCCTCCAGCTCACGATATTGCGCCTGGTCAATCTTGAGCGTACCGGCCACCTTTTTCATCGACTTAATCTGGGCATTGCCACCCACCCTCGACACGGAAATTCCGACATTAATCGCGGGCCTGATGCCCTGATTGAAGAGGTCGCTGGCGAGGAATATCTGACCATCCGTAATGGAGATTACATTCGTGGGAATGTAGGCCGACACATCGCCTGCCTGTGTTTCGATAATGGGGAGCGCCGTGAGCGAGCCACCGCCCTCAACACGACCCACGAGCGACTCGGGGAGGTCGTTCATCTTCTCGGCAACCTCCTTGCGGCCAATGATTTTGGCGGCTCTCTCGAGCAATCGTGAGTGGAGGTAGAAGATATCGCCCGGGTAGGCCTCTCTGCCCGAGGGGCGGCGCAGGATGAGCGACACCTCGCGGTAGGCCACCGCCTGCTTCGAGAGGTCGTCGTAGACCACCAGTGCGTGGCGACCCGTATCGCGGAAGAACTCGCCAATGGCCGCACCCGCAAAGGGGGCAAAATATTGCATTGCAGCGGGGTCGGAGGCGGTAGCGGCAACCACAATGGTGTAGTCCATAGCCCCCTTCTCGCGCAAGGTGCTGACAATGTTTGCCACCGTCGAACCCTTCTGGCCCACAGCGACATAGATACAATAGACAGGCTCACCGCGCAGATAGCCCGCACGCTGATTGAGAATCGTGTCGATGGCAATGGCGGTCTTGCCCGTCTGTCTGTCGCCAATGATGAGCTCGCGCTGACCCCTACCGATGGGAATCATCGCATCGACAGCCTTCAGGCCCGTCTGGAGAGGCTCACTCACGGGCTGACGGAAGACCACGCCCGGGGCCTTGCGCTCGAGTGGCATCTCGAACTTCTGGCCACCAATCTCTCCCCTGCCGTCGATGGGCTCGCCCAGAGGGTTCAGCACCCTGCCGACCATCTCCTCGCTCACCCTCACAGAGGCAATCCTATGGGTACGACGCACCTCGAAGCCCTCTTTGACCATCTCCGAGGAGCCAAACAAGACGGCACCCACATTATCCTCCTCGAGGTTCATCACAACGCCCGTAACGCCGCCCTCGAACTCCAGAAGTTCGCCTGCCTCGGCTCCCTCGAGTCCATAGATGCGGGCCACGCCGTCGCTCACCTGCAAGACGGTACCCATCTCCTCATACTTGAGCGAGGTATCAACCCCCGCAAGCTGCTCTTGCAGCACGCGAGAGACCTCGCTGGGTTTAATCTCTGCCATATCTATTGTCTTAGTTGTTGCTATACAATGTTTTTATTCTTGTTGATGAACTGGTGGCGTATGCGCTCGAGTTGGCCCTTGATGGAGGCGTCCATCTGGCGGCCATCCACACGGACCACAAAGCCTCCTATGAGGCCTGCATCCTCGAACACATCCAGTTCAATCTCTCCGCCAAAGCGCTGAGCCAGTAGGCCTCGCAACTGCTCAATGACCTCGGTGGGCATCTCGCGGGCGGAGGTAATGCGCGCGTAGGTTATGCCGTAGTGGTGGCGGTAGAGCTTCACATAGGCTCGGGCCATCTCGCCAAGCTGCGACTCGCGGTGGTGACTGAGCACCAGACGGACAAATCTCTCGAGCAGTGGGGGTGGATTCTCACCCGCCAAGGCCACCACAAACCTTGCGCGAAGTTCCTCCGAAAGGGTGGGATTATCCACCGTCGCGCGCCAGCCAGCCCTCATCGGAAGGCTCTGCGAGAGGCTCTTGACAATGGGGTACAAGGCCTCGGCCACGCCCTCCTCAAGGGCCTGACCAAGAAGCGCTTTGGCATACCTGGCTGCAAGTAGACTCTCGTTCATACGACCTTACCTTTCGCCCTCCTTCGCGGGGGCGTTTGTGTTATTTTGGGCCTCGTCCAGAAGGCGCGCGATGAGCTCACGCTCGCCTGCCTCGCTATCCAGGTGGGTGCGCATAACCTTCTCGGCGATGTCCACCGAGAGCATAGCCACCTCGGAGCGCATCTGGCCCAGGGCCTTCTCCTTTTCGATTTCGATCTGCCTTCGTGCCGCCTCCACACGCGCTGCCGACTCAGCCTCGGCCCTCTCGTGGGCCGCGGTCACTATGCGCTGGCTATCGCTCACGGCTGTGGCCATAATCTCGCTCGAGCGCTTGGTGGCCTCTTCCATCATCTTGCGGGCCTCCTCCTCGACACCATCGAGCCTTGCGCGAGCCTCATCGGCTGCGCGCAAAGCCTCGGAGATGTGCTGACGACGCTTGTCCACCATCCCCGTAATGATTGGGAAGCCGAACTTGGCCAGCGCCCCAAAGACTATCAGGAACGATAGGAGCATCCAGAAAAGGAGTCCCAAATCGGGAGTAAGTAGCGACATCTGTGTTAGGGTTTTTTAGTGTTTTTTAGGTTTTTCGTGCCGCCTATAGGGCCATCAGACAAACCACAATTGCAAAGAGGGTTGCACCCTCAATCAGTGCGGCCGACACAATCATTGCGGTCTGCAAGGAGCCTGCGGCCTCGGGCTGACGGGCCATACCCTCGAGGGCCTGTGTGCCAATCTTACCGATACCCCACGCTGCTGCGAATACTGCCAATGCCGCTGCCAGAGGAGCGATTGCCGAGCCGAGCGATGCGGCCTGAAGAAGTGTTGCAAAAAGATACATAGTTCTAACTGTTTTTATTTTGGGTTAATATATTGTTGTTTCTTGCTATTTGTGAGTCGTTTAGTTTTTCTTGTGGGCTGCGTGGTGCTCCTTGCGCGAGAGGCCGATGAAGACCGACGAGAGCATCGTGAAGACATAGGCCTGAATGTAGGCAACGAGTATCTCCAACACCAACATAAATACCGACAATAGTACCGAGAATATTGTCATAACAATATTCATCGTGGTGCCCATACTCACCGAGATGAAGACAAGGCAGGTGAGCGCCAGGATGACCGTATGGCCCGCCAGAATGTTGGCAAACAGACGCACCGTCAGTGCAAAGGGCTTGGAGATGACGCCAAACAACTCTATTACGGGCATCAATGGGATGGGGAACTTCATCCACACCGGTACATCGGGCCAGAGAATCTCCTTCCAATACTCCTTGTTGCCAAAGACAGTCACCACAAAGGTTGTCGCCAGGGCCATTATGAGTGTCACTGCAATGTTGCCCGTCGTGTTGGCACCACCCGGGAAGGTCGGCACAAGGCCCATCAGGTTGTTGATGAAGATGAAGAAGAAGGCGGTCAGCAGGTAGGGCGAGTAGCGTTTGTAGTCCTTGCCCACCGAGGGCCTTATTATGTCGTCTTCGAGGCTCATAACGAGCATCTCTACAGCCCCCACAAAGCCTCGGGGCACCTCATAGATGCTATAATTGCGGCGCTTATACCACCTCGCAACACCAAGGAATATGGCCACCATCAACAGCGCGTTTATCATAAGTCCCGCGGCATTTTTCGTGAATGACAAATCCAGCGGTCGGTAGAGCGCTCCATCACCCCCCTCGGCCACGAGTTTTCCCTCCCACTCTTCGCCCTCGGAGGCAATGCGGAAGCCCTTGTAGCTATCTCCGTGGGCCACTTTGGCCGATGAGAAGAGGTGCCAGTCGCCCCCCTCACCTCGCACGATGCAGAGCAGGGGAATCTCTATGTGGTGGCCCTTGTGGGTGGCGATGTGCCACGAGTAGCTGTCGTTTATGTGGTCGAAGATGAGCCCCACAACATCCAACTTTTCGGGCTCCTCGGAGGCCTCCGTAGCGCCATCCGACACCTCCACATCCACAACCTCGGCGGACATATCGGTGGCCTCGGTTTGTGCCACCCCTTGCTCCACCTCTTGTGCCCACACGCCGCCCTGCAACGCCCCCGTAAGGAGCACCGCAAGCAGCATAAATATGTGGCGCACAGCCTTTTTCATCGGTCTTTTTTACTGTTTTGACTGTTTCTCCTTGTTGTAGGCCGAAACGCTCCACCCCTCAAAGAGCGAGGAGAGCAGGTAGTAGCCCAGCAGGTAGATGAGGAAGGCACTCTTGGCGGGCAGTGCCAACAGCACCCACACGAACATCATTGCCGCCACCGCGAGGAACTTCACGCCACGCATCACCATCGACACGAGCACCACCCTCTCGGGTTTCATCCTCTCGTAACGCCCCATAAGCCCCACGAAAAGGCTATCGTAGAGCACGAAAAATGCGGGAGCTATCCATCCGAGCGGCAGCAGGTCGGATGCCCACAGCCTATCGACTGCCACGATGGCCGCGCCATAGAGCAGCACCACCGCCTCGAAAACAACCTTTATTGATTTGTAACTCATTGTTCTATCGTAACTTTTATTGTTCTACTCGGTGCAAACCACAACTGTGTCGTTTTTCACCTCCACAAAGCCGCCCGAGAGTTCCAGAGAGCCCTCCGAGCCCTCCGCCGAGGTGTAGGTAATGCGCCCCGCCTCGAGCGAGGAGATGAGTGGCGCGTGGTGCGGGAGCACCACAAAGGGGGCCTTGGCTCCGGGGAGCAGCACCCTCTGTACCTCGCCCTCAAAGAGGGTCCCAACTGGTGATATGACGCGCAACTTCATAGTCCAAACGGCTTAGAAAATGTGTGGTTTATTTGTCCTGCGAGGCCCTACGCAACAGCTCTTCGCCCTTGGCGATAGCCTCCTCTATGGTGCCCACATTGAGGAACGCCGCCTCGGGCAGGTGGTCGACCTCGCCATCGAGAATCATCCTAAAGCCCTTGATTGTGTCCTCAATAGAGACCATCACACCCTTCACACCCGTAAACTGCTCGGCCACCGAGAAGGGTTGCGAGAGGAAGCGCTGCACCCTACGCGCACGATTGACGATGGTCTTATCCTCGTCCGAAAGCTCCTCCATACCGAGAATAGAGATGATATCCTGAAGCTCCTTGTTGCGCTGAAGAATCTGCTTTACGCGCTGTGCGGTGGTGTAGTGCTCCTCGCCCACAATGTTGGGGTCGAGGATGCGCGAAGTGGACTCCAGAGGGTCCACCGCAGGGTAGATGCCCATCTCGGTAATCTTACGGCTCAAGACGGTCGTAGCGTCGAGGTGGGTGAAAGTGGTGGCCGGTGCGGGGTCTGTGAGGTCATCGGCAGGGACATAGACCGCCTGTATGGAGGTAATGGAGCCGCTCTTGGTGGAGGTGATGCGCTCCTGCATAGCGCCCATCTCGGTCGCCAGGGTGGGTTGGTAGCCCACAGCCGAGGGCATACGGCCCAGCAGAGCCGACACCTCCGAGCCCGCCTGTGTGAAGCGGAAGATGTTGTCGATAAAGAAGAGGATATCCCTATTGGTTCCGCCGTCGCGGAAGGACTCTGCCACCGTGAGGCCCGAGAGCGCCACCGATGCACGCGCACCCGGGGGCTCGTTCATCTGGCCAAAGACGAGTGTTGCCTGGGACTTCTGGAGCTCCTCGGGGTCGATGGCCGAGAGGTCCCAGTCGCCCTTTTTCATACCCTCCTCGAACTTTGCGCCATAGCGTATAACGCCCGACTCAATCATCTCCCTCAGCAGGTCGTTACCCTCGCGGGTACGCTCTCCAACGCCGGCAAATACCGAGTAGCCGCCCAACTTCTTGGCCACATTGCGGATGAGCTCCATAATGAGCACCGTCTTGCCCACACCTGCGCCACCAAAGAGGCCCACCTTGCCACCCTTCACATAGGGCTCCAGCAGGTCGATAACCTTGATGCCAGTGTAGAGCACCTCCTGCGAGGTGGCCAGCTCCTCGAACTTGGGAGCTTCGCGGTGGATGGGGAGTGCGCCCTGAGCCGAGAGAACACCAATGCCGTCGATAGCCTCACCCACGACATTCATAAGTCGTCCCTTAATCTGCTCGCCCACAGGCATTGAGATAGGGGCATAATGGGAGGTGGCCTCCACACCGCGGCAAAGTCCGTCGGTGGAGTCCATAGCTACGGCGCGAACGCTGTGTTCGCCAATATGTTGTTGGATTTCTGCTATGAGTCGTCGGCCGTCGGGGCGCACAATCTCCACAGCATCGTGGATGGCGGGCAGCACCACTTCCGACTCCGACTCGAAACTCACATCAACGACCGGGCCGACAATCTGCACGACGCGGCCCCGTATCATCTGACGAGAATCGTTCATCTTAAGAAAGGTTTTTGTTTGTCTGTTAGCTTATTTTTACAAATATAACATTTTTATCGTAAATCTCAAGCCAACTCACCTCAAAAACCTTACAAATTATTATTCTAACCCGAGTTTTGCGAAACGCAGAACCCGAAACAGAGGTTATTTTATGTATATCTCAAGGAGTTTACCCTTACCCGAAATCACAAGGTCGGTGGCCTCGGCGGGTATCAGTACCGTGCCGAGCTGCTCCAGGTGGACACTACTGCCCATCGCCTTGATTGAAACCTCGCCCTCGACACACATATAGGCCACAAAACTATCCAGCGGCGCATAGTCCAGTTCCACAGCGCCGTCCACCGCCACAAGATTCACCGAGAAGACATCGCACGAGGCGAGCTCCACGGCACCATTCCTCACCGCGGGTTTGGTGATATTGAGGTTCTCGTGGGGTGTGAGGCCCACAACCTCGGCCGCCAGGGCTGTATGGAGTTCGCGGGGGTGACCCAACAAATCCTTGCGCCCCCAGTCGTAGATGCGATAGGTTATGTCCGAAGTCTCCTGCACCTCGGCCAACAGCACACCTCCTCCAATGGAGTGAACAGTGCCGGCGGGCACAAGGAAGGCCTCACCCTTGTGAACAAGCCTCTTGCGCAACAGCTTGTCGATGGTGCCACTCTCCACCGCCTGGTCGTACTCCTCCTCCGTGAGGGCACGCGAGAAGTCGAGGTAGATGGCTCCGTCGGGGGCCGCATCCACCACATACCACATCTCCGTCTTGCCTCGCGCCGAGTGCATCTCTTGGGCGAACTCGTCGTTGGGGTGTACCTGCACCGAAAGCGTGTCGCGGGTATCTATGAACTTAAGAAGAACCGGAAACTCCAGTCCATACTGGCTATATACTTTGTCGCCTACGAGCTCTCCCATATAGACCTCCACAAGCTCCGAGATGGTATTGCCCTCGAGCTCGCCCTCCGACACTACCGACTCGTCGCCCTCAAGGCCCGAGAGCTCCCAGCTCTCGCCTATGTGAGAAGCGTTCTTTCCACGGGGCACACTCTTGCCTGCGCGAGCCAATCGCTCGCCGCCCCAAACAACCTCTTTCATCAGAGGTGTAAACCTCAGCGGATACAACATCTTTTTCTTTTTTCTCTAAATTTCCTACGCCAAAAGTAGTCAAAAAACCATTAACTAAAGACAAGTGCAGAAATTAATTCCTATCTTTGTGGAAATAACAAACACTTTTCAAGGAATATGAAAGAACTCATAAGGGTCGAGAATGTCACAAAACAGTTCTCCGGCCACACAGCGCTCGACAATGTCTCGCTCGAGATACCCCGCGGCGGAGTCTACGGTCTGCTGGGACCCAACGGCGCAGGTAAAACAACTCTCATCAGGATTATCAACCGCATCACCGCCCCCGACAAGGGCCAAGTATGGTTCAACGGCCACCCTCTCGCACCCGAGGATGTGCCCAACATTGGCTATCTGCCCGAGGAGCGCGGCCTCTACAAGACAATGAAGGTGGGCGAACAGGCCCTCTACTTCGCACGACTCAAGGGACTCTCTCGTGCCGAGGCCACCGCACGCCTTAAAAAATGGTTCGTCAAGTTCGGCATCGAGAGCTGGTGGAACAAGAAGGTGAGCGAACTCTCCAAGGGTATGGCCCAGAAGGTGCAGTTCATCGTCACCGTCGTTCACGAGCCCGAGCTTCTCATCTTTGATGAGCCCTTCAGCGGCTTCGACCCCATCAATGCCAACCTCCTCAAGCAGGAGATTCTGGCCCTCAAGGACAAGGGCGCAACCGTCATCTTCTCCACCCACAATATGTCATCGGTGGAGGAGGTCTGTGACCACATAACCCTCATCAATAAGTCCAAGAACATCCTAAGTGGTTCGCTCGACGAGATTCGCCGCTCCCACGGTGGCAACATCTTCGAGGTGGACTTCAAGGGCTCGGGCGAGGCACTCCGCGAGGCGCTCCTGAAGGCACCCTGCACCCTGCTGGACAGCGCCGCCTCTGACGACGAAGCACTGGCCACCCCGAACACCTCGAGCCTCAAGGTTCACATCCCCAAGGATGAGGATATCCGCAGCGTCGTGGCGCTCATAAACGACACCACCTCCCTGCGCTCCTTCCGCGAGGTCATCCCCTCAATGAATGATATTTTCATCAGAGCGGTGGCGGGGGAGCTTTAGGGATTTCTCACACACACATATATATTATATATAATAATAGGTACTGCAAGACGATTATGAGTAAAATATCCATCATAGCAGGGCGCGAGTTCAACGAGCGCGTGCGCAAAAAAAGTTTTATTTTCACCACAATTCTGATGCCAATCATCTTTGTGGGCATTATGTTTGTCCCCGCACTGATGATGAACATCCAGAGCGACGAGCAGAAGGAGATTTTGGTTGTGGACCAGAGCGGCCTCATAGCCTCCCGCCTCGAGGACGGCTCGGGCATAGACTTCACCCCCTCCGACAAGTCGTTCGAGGAGCTCACCACAGAGGAGCGCGAGAGCAACCCCTTCGGCATACTGATTATCGGTAGCGATGTGGCCACCAACCCCTCCAATGTGCAGCTCTTCACCTATGAGTCCTCGACAATCAACATCGAGAGCGCCATCGCCGACCAGATAGCCACCATCATCGAGTCGGAGAAGCTCAAGGCCTACAACATCGACGACATAGACTCCATACTGGCCGAAATCGACACCCGTGTGTCGCTCAAGGTCAAACAGCTGGGCGAGAGCGGCGAGGCGCAGGATAGCTCCTCGATGCTCAACATCGCACTGGCCTACATCTTCGGCTTCCTCATCTATATGTTCGTGTTCCTCTACGGCAATATGGTTATGCAGGGCGTCATCGAGGAGAAGAGCAACAAGGTTATGGAGGTGATGGTGTCGAGCGTCAAGCCCTTTGAGCTTATGATGGGTAAGATTCTCGGTATCGCCTCGGTGGCCATCACCCAGTTTGTCATCTGGGTGGTATTCATCCTCGTTGTGGGCGGTGCGGCTATGAACCTGATGGGCGTTGATGAGATGATGGCCGCGGCCGGCTCGGCAGCCTCTATGGACCCCGTGGCTATGGCCGGTGCCGCACAGATGCCCGAGGTGGACGACGAGCTGGTGTCACTCGTTGCGACCATCACCAACCCCGCCTACCTGCTGCGCATACTGGGCGGTTTCCTCATCTACTTCATCGGCGGCTACCTACTCTACGCTGCAATGTTTGCGGCTGTGGGTAGCGCTGTGGACAACGAGAAGGATACCAACAACCTCCAGCTCCCCATCACCGTGCCCCTCATCGTGGCCCTCTTTGTGATGATGAGCGCAATGCAGGACCCCCACGGTCAACTCGCCTTCTGGTTCAGTATGATACCCTTCACATCGCCCATCGTGATGATGGTGCGCCTGCCCTATGGCGTTCCCGGCTGGGAGCTCGCACTCTCCGTCGGCCTCCTGGTGGTGACCTTTGTGGCCATCGTCTTCCTGGCGGGCAAAATCTACCGCGTGGGCGTCTTTATGTACGGCAAGAAGCCGACCTTCAAGGAGCTCTTCAAATGGATGCGATATAAGTATTAGTCGCAAGCAGACAAAACAGAAAGAGCGCACAGATTGCTGTGCGCTCTTTCTATTTTGCCTAAAGTCTAAGGTCTAACGACTAACCAACCTAAAGCTTATGGGGCTTATGGGGCTTATGGGGCCTATATGTCCCATAGGTCTTATAGGTCTTATAAGTCATTGGCCTCATCTCTCTCATCTCTCTCATCTCTCTCATCTCTCCCATCTCTCCCATTCTTCTACCGAAGCACAACAGACCTCTCCCCCGCTTCGCGGACCCTCCCCTAACTTAGGGGAGGGAATTTTCCGTTGTCAATTCCCAACTCTCAATTCTCCTTTTCGCCCTTTTAGCCCCTTTAGCCCTTCTCAATTCCTTACAGACCTCTCCCCCGCTTCGCGGACCCTCCCCTAACTTAGGGGAGGGAATCATTTTGGCCCTTTCGGCCTTTTTTGCCCTTTTAGCCCTTTCAATTCTCAATTCTCAATTGTCAATTCTCAATTTTCCATTGTCCATTTTCCATTCTCTTTTTGTCGCCACTGGGCGACAAAAAAGGAGGTGGGTCCATTGGGACCCACCTCCTTGGTGAACGCCTGAGGCTTCTTCTTACTGAGCAGTCTTAACGGCCTTGAGGGCGGCGTAGCTGATCTTGTAAGCCTCGGCTTTACGCAACTCCTGCTTGATGTCGGTGATGACACCCATACGGGTATCCTTATCGGCCTTCAGGCAGACAGTCATCTTGTTGCGGTCGGCCTCATTGAGGGCGTCGCGCTCCGAAGCGATGAACTGACCAATCTGCTCGGGGTTGCTAAAGCTGTTATTGAGCTGAATCTTGGGAGCCTCACCAAACTTCGCACGCAATTCGGCGGTTGCAGGGGGGCCTACATAGATGTAGCTCACGAGCGACTTATTCTCGAGTTTCTGAATCTCGGTAGCCTGGGGAGCCTTGAACTTAACTACAAGCTCGGTCTCCTTCATCGAAGTAGATACCATGAAGAAGAAGAGAATCATAAACACGATATCGGGGAGCGACGAGGTCGAAATCTGACCAATCTCCTTTTTCTCTTTTTTCCTGATTACTGGCATACTACTTAATGTTTTGTGGCTCGGCCTCCGAAATCTTCAAGGGCACTGCTTTGGAGATAGCATCCTGCTGCTCTTTCTCAAGCTCAGCATAAGCTTTTCCGAAGTGCGCCTTTCCGAGTTCGTCACGAATCTCGTTGAAGGCTCGAGTAAGTTCGTTCTGTACCTGAATATACCTCTCGTAGCTGGTACCACGGTCGTTCTGGAGGGAGATGATACCCTGGCTGACCTTGTACTTGCCAATGAGGTCGATATTCTCTTCTTTCTTCTCGGGGAGCTTCTTGTCGTCCTCGCGGTTGAGCACCCACTCTTTAGCCCTATCCTTGAGCATCGAAATATCCACAACCTCACCCTGAACTGCAATCTGGTCATACTTGTTCACATGAACGAGCAGAAGGTTGCGCTCTTTGATATCGGGGGCCTCGGTCTGCTTCTCACTCCAGGGAGGGAGCACACGGTTCAGACCCGAGTCGATATCCATTGTGGTAGCAACAAGGAAGAAGATAAGGAGCAGAAAGGCCACATCCGCCATCGAACTCGCATTAATCTCCGGTGTCTTTTTTGCCATATTACAATGTTTTTTTCAATATGGGACAAACTCTATTTGATAGCATTGCGAATCTCGCCGGCGAGGATCGCGAGGATGCTTGCGCCACCCACGAGGTAGGTGAGGTAGAGCATAGTGTCGGTAAACTTGAGGTCAAAAACATTCTCGAAGAAACCACCTGCCGAGTTAGGCACGGGCTCTGCGCTCGAAATAGCGTAGCAACCGAACACTACCGCAGCTGCCACTACAAGGCCGATGAGGGCTTTGAGCGCTGCTTTGGGGGAGGAGAACAGATTTTTGATAGGCGAAATCAGGGCGCAAACAACGCCGATGATTACGATTCCATACATCCACAGCATAATCCATTCGGGGTTTGCGTGCGAATCGCCCATATGCTGCACCTGAGGCAGGAAGAAGAGCGATGCGAAGCAGAGAATGGTCACTGCGAACAGGAGATACTCTACATATTTAACCCATTTCATATTCTACAAGGTATTAATATTTGGTGGGTAACTTATTTCTTGCTATAAGCGGTCAGGATATCAACCAAGGTGATCGAAGTATCCTCCAACTCAACTACCGACGAGTCAATCTTGTTGAGGATGTAGTTATAGAACAACTGGAGAATAACAGCAGCGATAAGACCTGCGAGGGTGGTCAGCAGAGCCACTTTAATACCACCTGCTACGAGGGTAGCCGAAACCTCACCTGCAGCCTGAATCTGGTCGAATGCCTCAATCATACCAACAACGGTACCCATAAAGCCCAACGAGGGGGACAGAGCGATGAAAAGGCTAATCCAGCTAAGACCGCTCTCCATCAGACCGTTCTGTACGGAACCGTAGGAAGCAACTGCTTTCTCAACAACATCAAGACCCTCATTGTAGCGAAGAGCGCCCTGGTAGAAGATGCTTGCAACGGGACCTTTGGTGTTGCGAGCTACCTCTTTAGCGGCCTCAATGCCACCCTCCTCGAGAGCTGCCTCAAACTTAGCAATGAACTTTTTGGTGTTGATTTTCGAGAACGACAGGTAGAGGATACGCTCAATCGAAACTGCCATACCGATGATCAAGCAGAGCAACACGGGGGTCATCCAAAGAACACCACCCTCAATGAATTTCTGTTTGATAGCCTGGTGGAAAGGAACAACCTCAGCCTCCTCAGCTACAGTCTCCTCTGCTGCGGGAGCCTCCTCTGCTGCGGGAGCCTCTTCAGCAACCTGCTCGGTCTGAGCTGCCTCAGCCTGAGCGTCCTGTGCGTAAACATTAGCAGTTGCAAGGCTCATAACACCTACAACCGACAAAATCATAAAAAGTTTTTTCATAACTTTGAATTTGTTTGGAATTAATTAAATGTGTTTTGTTTGTGTAAATTGTCGTTTTATTGCCCTTTTGGGGGCTTTTGGTACCTGCAATGGCCCAAAGCGCTCTCCAGACCATACTCTGCAACGCACAAAGATATATATTTTTTTGAAAAAATACACGCAAATGCTATTTTTTCTTGAGTTGAGAGCAGAGAATTGATTCCCTCCCCTAAGTTAGGGGAGGGTGGGCGAAGCTCGGGAGAGGTCTGTTGTGCTTCGGTAGAGGAATGGGAGAAATGGGAGAAATGGGAGAAATGGGAGGAATGGGAGTTTCCTTAAGGTCCTTAAAGGCCTATGGGGCTTATAGGGCATATTGGCCCTTTTTGCCCTTTTTGCCCTTTTCCCTCCCCTAAATTAGGGGAGGGTCCGCGAAGCGGGGGAGAGGTCTGTTGTGCTTCGGTAGAAGAATGGGAGAGATAGGAGAGATGGGAGAGATGGGAGGAATGGGAGTTTCCTTAAGGTCCTTAAAGGCCTATGGGGCCTATGGGGCCTATGGGGCTTATAGGGCATATTGGCCCTTTTTGCCCTTTTTGCCCTTTTTGCCCTTTTCCCTCCCCTAAGTTAGGGGAGGGTGGGCGAAGCTCGGGAGAGGTCTGGAGGGAATTGAAAGGGCCAAAAGGGCCAAAAGGGCCAATGACTTATAAGACCTATAAGACCTATGGGACATATAGGCCTCATAAGCCCTATAAGCCTTGGGGCGGTTAGTCGTTAGACCATAGACCTTCGACAAAAAAACCAAGAGCGCACAACAAAATGTGCGCTCTTTGCCTTTCACTCTCCGAAACCACTACTCGGCAACAACCGAATAGAAATTCCAGTTTCGTCCAGTGGTTTGATTTCTATTGCCCTCCAGAGTGGTATTACCCGTCTGTCGCAAGTAGTATGTTCGCGTGCCAGAAGATTTGCTTATTGTAAAGTTATCGCCCGCATCGGAGATTGTTACTGTTCGATTGGTAGCATCTGCCGAAACATTACAACTAGTCCATTGAGCATTCATATACAAATAGCGACCCGAGTTAAACATAATGGTATTGCCACCCGACACAGTAACCAAGGTGGTTGACTCAAGGTTTTGGGTTGTGGTAAGCGTTCCATTGTTAGCCGCAAGGTATCTACCCGTATAGTTGGTGTTCTCAATCAGATATTTACCATTTGCAGGACTGCTTGTCACCTTGGTCACCTTATAGACGGTGGTGATGACAGGGGTTGAGGCGGTGCCCGTCTCTCCTGCTTCGTCTGTTGCGGTGATGGTGTAGGTCTTATTCGAGCCGCCGACGAAGTTGGAACCCGTCTCGGTAATGATATCGGTCGTAATCCAGCTACTCGAGCCAACATTATTGTTGGAGTAGATGGGGTTGCCCTCCTCGTCCTTAACCTCAATGCTTGTCAGATTGCCGTTAGGCGACGATACACTTGCAGAGATAGTGCCCGACGACTTGTCGCCGTAGAACATCTCGGTAGTGTTGCTTGCCACAATCGAGAGGTCGATGGATAGCGGGTGGTCGTGGTAGAAGATGGTCTGGGTGACCTCATCCTTGACTCCATAAGCGTTGTAGACGGTGAGGGTGAAGATGTAGCTCTCGCTCCAGAACTCGCCACCCATCACACCAACAATGAAGGAGTCTTCGCGGCCCCACATAGGCTGGTTGATCTCCATCTGGTCGGGCAGGGTCTGATAGAGGGTCTTTGTGAGGCCCGTATCGACGCTCTCGACGGTGAGGATTGCCGAGGCAATCTGGTTCTCCGAGCTGACAGCCTCGCAGTAGAGTTTAATCTCGGTGCCGGGTATATACCAGTCTTGCGAAGCGGTCAGGCGGGCACCGATGGAGCCCACGCCGAAGTTCTTGACACACCTCACAGAGGCCGCCGTACGACGGTTGGCGTAGTCGAGCACGCGGTGTTTGCCCTCCGTATCGGCAGTGGTATAGTGGTAGGCGCCGGCATCCAGCGTCTCCTCCCAGTCGTCATCCGCATCGCTCACGATGTAGATTCGGCCGCGGTGGTCGAGGGTGGGCTGACCCGCAAAGGTCTCGGTGTTGTTCTTGCTGATGGTGGCGGTCATATAGTCGCCCTTCTCACCCACCGAGTTCCACGAGAGCACCAGCGACTGAAGCTCGCGGTCCACACCCTTGTAGCCTGCGTAGGGGAAATAAATCTGGTCGCCGCCGGAGGAGCTCACAATCTGACCATAGTTCTGCCTTGTGGCCGCCTCCCTAAAGACTGTGGACATCTCGCTATGGAGCGGCACGCGGTAGCCAAACGGACAGGGGTCATAGATGGTCTTGAAGATTGCGCCATCCTCGGGGTAGTAGCCCCACAGGATGTCGTTACGCTCATATATCCAGTTGAAGTAGTATGCCTGCTGCTGGGCGGTGGGCAGGATGAGGAACATAGGGTTCTCCACACCGTCGCGTATGGTCGGGCGGGCAAACTGGGTGACCTCCGCAGCCGTACGCTCACGCGACGAGTAGTCCCAATAGGGGGCTGTGATGAGGTCAGTGATGGAGTAGTTGTAGCTCTTGGGACCCATTGAGGGGTCTTTACGGCCCCACTGGTAGTAGAGGCCATAGGTATCCAGTGCGTCACCCGCACCCGTCCACACCTCTTTGGTTGCGCCGAGGTTGCGATCGAGCAGGACGATGTCGTTCTCGCCGTTCTCAAAGACTCTCTCTTGTGGCGGGTCGGTAATCCAGATGTGCCAACTCCAGAGCACATTGCCATTTTCGTCATAGACCGCAATCACCGCGTTTCCGCGAGCCGCCCTGTCGGGCACCCTGAAGCGGACATAGCCATAGATTAACTCCACCTGGGTCACAAGGCCCAACTGGCTCTCCCACAGCAGGCGGGCCGAAACGGGAGAGATTGACGCATCTGCGGGATAGAGGGTCTGGGTACCGTGGGAGATGATACCTGCCTGACCATTACCGATGGTGTTGGCCGAGAAGCAGTAGCCATCGTAGGTGTCATAGACGGGATTGCCATAGGCATCGAAGACAAACCTACCATCCTCATCAACCTTGGGGGTATGGTCGGGCGACACGATGTAGGTGTTGGCGTAGCGGTAGAGGGCAAAATCATCGTCGCTCTCATCGGGGTTTTCAAAGAGGGTCAGACGCGTCAGGTCGTAGAAGCGATAGTTCTCCTCCTTCTCGAGCAGGGCCGCAATCGAACCATTGGTCTTCAGATCGAGCATAATATCATAGATATTACTCGACTTGAAGACCTCCACCGTATTGCCACCATCTTCGGTAATCTGGCAAGGAATGGTCACAAGGTAGACACCCGAGGAGGTGTGGAGTTGGAGCTCCACATCGTGGTCGGGACGCACCAGTGCATAGCCGAGATAGATGTAGGCGCCGTGGTTGGCATCCTTCATAGAGATGGGGTAGGTCACCGCTACCGCGTCATCACTATTGGTGTCACCCTCACCAAAGAGGCGGCCTGTGGCGATGTCGTAGTTGGCGTAGTTGTCCCAGTCGTAGGCCTCGCCGAATCCGCCCAGCTCATAGGGGAGCGAAACCTTCACCGAGGTGGGCTGGTTGGCGAATACCACATTCTCAATCTGGCCCCACATCGAAAGGCTCTGGGGCGACTGGTCGGCGTGGGCGTAGACCCTCACGGCCGAAAGGTAGTGCTTGTAGGTGAAGTGGTTGTCGTAGTCGATAGCCCACTGGAGGGTCTCACCATTGGGGCCCATAACGCGCTCCTGGGAGTGGTGGCCAAAGGGCGAGGCGTAGATTTTGGTGCCCTCGGCGAGCGTGGGGTGTCCTGCGGGGGCGAAGTTGCTGTGGTAGTGGCTAATGCCAGAGTCCGCATCGGGCGAGTGCCAGTGCTGACCCTCGAGCATATCGCTCACCATCACATCGGTCTGACCATCGAGGTTGTGGAACTGAACGGAGACCACACCCCTGCCCGAAGCATCCGTACCCTCCGACACCACCGAGCTATACATCTCGCCCACCTTACAGACGGGGGCGCTGCCCTGACCATCACCGCAAGTCATTGGGTACCAACCCACCATACGGGTGTGGTAGAAGTCGAGCGTGTCGGTCACATCGTTCTCATCGGTGTGGACACGCATCTTGTAGGTCTGCACGGGGTCCAGAAAGACCGAACGAATCATATCCTTGTCGGGCGACGACATAAGCGTAGCCTCCAGCAGATAGGAGTCATACCAGTTCACGCTCCTATAGTAGGGGCTCGATGCAGGATTGGCCTCGGAGGTAAAGGTGTAGAGGCCCTTGTCGTCGAGTGCCAAGTCCTCGTCGATACGCAGAAAGTTGGCCTTCACCGCCACGGTCGTCTCGCTGTCGATGAGCGAGCGGGTGGAGAGCCTACCCTTGGAGTAGGGGGGCAGGTCGGCCACAGCGCCGTCGTAGGACAGTTCCATCTCGGAGGAGGGACCGTCTGAGAGCGCACCACCCGGGCCTCCCGTCATTATATCTTCCTGAGGGTCATAGGCCACGCAACCCGCCAAAAGCAGGGCCGCAGCCACACCTAACCACATTTTCTTTTTCTCTCTTCTCATAACTACTGCTATGTCATATCTCGTTTTGGGGCCCTTGGGGTTGTCGCCTCCCCACCTCTTTGGCCCACACTCTCTTTCTCTCTCTCTTTCTTTGCCCTGATGCGAGGTACTCTTTTTACTCTTTCATACACCTTACCGAACGGCCATAGGCAGTACTCTCGCCTATCACCTGGTCGGAGTAGCGGGTACCCCAAGTGTTCTGCAACCCATAGCGGTATGTTCGGGTGTTATGCACACCCATAGGCATACCCGAAGTCCAGTAGCCATAGACGAATATGTTGTTATAGGCTCCGGTGTAGTATCGCCTACCTGCATAGGGGTAGAAGTTGCGGTCGAAGTTGGTCTTCGTAGTCACAAATCCATAGTCGGGCGCAAAATCGCCCTCTATAGTCCAGTCGTAATCCTCCGTACCCGAGTCGTCACCACCATAACCTTGGCCATTGGAATCCCTCCAAATGGTGTGGAAGGCGGTACGATAACCCGGAGGACAGGGGTCGTAGAAGGTCTTGGAGAAGTCCTCACCCGCGGCCTGACCAACTACCGCATAGCCCCACATTGCAGCATTGGTATCGCCACTTGCCATAGGAGAGCACCAACGCGAGTTATCTTGGCCTCCACTGCTTTGCGAGTAATAGAATGTCAGAGGGTTGGCCACTGCCACACTCGGTCTAACCTGACCTGCGGCGCGGGGGATGGTGGTCTTCCTTGTCCAAGCACCCGAGCCATCGGTGCTATAGGCCTTCTGCCAATAGGGGGCACAATCGAGCTCCGAACCGGTGACGGTTTCGCCCCCCTCGGCATCCAGAGGTGCCGCCATAATGGGGTCTTTCCTACCCCACTGGTAGTAGAAACCAAAGGTTGCCCTTATGGCCTCATTGGAGTTATCCACTTCGCCCTTGTAGTTCACAAAGTCGAGCGAGGTGGTCGACTGGCTGATGATGGGGGCCTGAGTTGCTCCCAGGTAGCGGTCCTGCATAGTCTTTCGGCCCGAGCGCAAATCCGCAGGGCGGGTCGAGGGCATCCAGATATGCCAGGTCCAAAGTATGTTGCCCGAAGCGTCGTAGGCCGCAATCACAGCATTGCCCGCGTGGAAGTTACCCTCCTTGATGAGGAACTCCACATAGCCATCCTTGAGTTTGCCACCATTCTGCAACTCAATACATTGCAGCTTGTCTATCTCCTCCGCATCGGCCACATCCCTCATCTCCGTAAAGTCGCCCTGCCACCACAGCAGGTCCACACGCGAGGGGTTGATGTTGGCATCCATACCGTCGCCAAACTGCAACATCTGTTTGTTTGTTCCGTTACCAAAGGGCCACAGCTCCGTAACACCATTACCCCTGACGGTTGCCTTGAACTTGTAGTAGCCGGGCTCGGTCACAATGTAGCTATTGGCCGTCTGGCTCTCGCTCAGGTCCGTAACAGCAGGTGCGGTGGTGGTCGAAATACACCTCACAGGGATTGCATAGTTACACCTCGACATCTCGGAGCTTCGCTCGGAGACTCCCGAGGCGGTGTAGTAGAAGTTATAGGGGTGGGTTCCGTTGGCGTAGTCGATACTCGAGGTACGCAGCGTCACGCCCGTAAAGCGGTCATCCGCCTGGCCCTCGTCGTTGAGCACAGTCGTCGCCGGCAGCCATATATTCTCACTATTGCGATTCACAACAGCGCCCCTCGACTCAAACGAAACCTCATACTCGGCAAAGTCGCGCCAGAAGGCGTAGTTGGCCACAAAGTACCCGGGAGGACAGGGGTCAAAGAGGGTCTTGGTCTGGTCCTCATAGTCGCTACCCGTATCGCCCCACATATGGTCGTGGTGGGCACCCCAGGGGCCCGTCTTATCCATCCACGCGCCGGGGTCCTTATCGCCCGCACCGTAGATGATGTTATAGTCACCGTCGGGATAGAGGTCGTCGAGCCTTGTGTGGGTCGAAGAGGTGGGGATGCTTGTGCCCTCGAAGTGCAGAGGCGAGGGGCGGCCCCACTGATAGAAGAAGCCGTGTGCGGGGTCGCTATAGCCTCCCGTCGTGGGCTCAACAGCCAATGCACCCAGGTTGCGGTCCAGCACCACAAAGCCGTTGGAGCAACCGATAGCGGTGGGCTGGGGAGTAATCCACAAGTGCCAAGTCCACAGCACCTTACCACCCTCGGCAGGATTTTTGTCATAGGCGCCGAGTATCACATTACCCCTGGCGGGCAGCACCTTGTCGTCTTTGTTGGTCGTGCCGTCGGGGTTGGTGGTGGTATAGCCAAACAGGTCGAAGAGTACCTTGCCCTCCGAGAGGCGGTTGCTCTGCAACGCAAAGAGCGGGTCGGAATCGCCATCACCATCGAGGTCGATATTGGTGGGCAGGTCGTTCCACAAAACATCAATCCAGCCGGGGTTGAGTTTCGTATCCTCAACCGACATCTCCAGCAGTTCGCCCTTGCCGTTACCCTTCACTGTGCCGTCGAAACAGTAGGCGTAGTTGGCCGAGCGCACAATGTAGCAGTTGGAGGTCTCGAGCGTACTCAAATCATAGTACATATTGGCCGCCATATCCTCGTAGATGGGGTCATTGGTCTGCCACTTGCTCACATAGACATCCGCGTTAATCATACCGTGGTCCGAGAAGCGCAGCACAATATCGTAGGCGTGGCCGGGCTGGAAGTTTCGGGCAATAGACACATCCTGCTCTGCCTCGCCCATACTCGTCGTCCTGACCGAGATATTCAGAACACCGCTTGCGGGAGGACCGGAAATAACCTCCGTAACCATCACACTCTTGTTGATACCCAGAGGCAGCGACTTGGGAGGGTCGAAGGGAATCGGGGCGTTATTATCCAACTCCAGAGGACCATCCTCCAAGAACTCGAGGGTGAACTTTTCGCCGTTGAGGCCATCGTGTACGGGCTCTCCATCCACAATCTCCTTGCACACGTGGGGCAGGGTCATCCTCACCTTCTGGGGCACATTGTTGAGAGTCATCTCCTTAATCTCGCCCCACTCGGCAGTGGGCACATCGTTGCCAAACTCATCCTTGGCAATCATCGCATAGACGTGGATGCGGAAGACACACAGCGCGTGGTCGAACTTCATAACGGGGAAGCCCGAAGCATAGGACCCTGTGATAACATTGCCATACATCACATCGCTCCAGCCTGTAATGGGGAGGGTCACCTGACTCGCCTTCTCGTCGGAGTAGTAAAGACCGCCATTATCGTCGGTCGTTGGGTCATCGTCGGTATCCACCCAGGGGTACCAGGCCGCATAGCGCAACTCACTGGTCGCATCGGGGAAAAACTGAGCCTGACTCAAGAACTCAATGGGGCGTATGAAGTCGCTCTCGTCGTTGTTATGGCCGAGGCGAGCCAGCACGGGCTCATTGGTGTCGCGGAAGTCGGGGAAGCGGTCGGCATCCTCCTTTGCGCTCACCCTCACGATGCCGATGTCAAGCGTGCCGTCGTAGTCGGGCATACGCAAGCCGGGGTTGGAGTTGCGCAGAATACGGGTACTCTGGACGGGGCTCTTCTCGGCCTCCGCCTCGCCCCTCGAAGAGGAGTTGGAGATGCCGGCCCAGAGGCGCACCCTATCGGAGCGCTCGCTCTCGTCCACAAAGTCGTTGAGGCAGCCCGTGGCCACAAACGCCAGTGCCAGAGCCGCTATGCGAGTAAGTATTTTCGTTGTCGTCTTCATTCTCATTCTCTTTTTTCGCTTTCTTCAGTTTTGTCGGGTTGGGGGTCAAACCCAAATAGGCACTACACCACGGGAAGTACAGTACCCTCGATGTAGTCTACATCCACCCAGGGAACAATCGTACCCTCGAGGTTGATGCCCGTATCGACCTCCAGAGTGTAGAGCACATGGTGACCCGGAGCCCAGATGGCCACATTGCCCACAGTCTTGTAGTCGAACAGGTCGAACGAGGACTCGTGGTAGACATAGTTGTCGGGGAGGTCGTCCCTATATTTCTCGTTTACCCAATAGCCAACTGTCAGCCTGCACCCCTCCTCGAGCTGCTGGGGAGTGGCCAGAAAGAGCATTCTCACACCACCCTCATCCTCGCGGATGGAGAGGGGTTTGCACCCTTCGCTCACCACTGGCGAGGGGTTGTCGCCGGTGATTGAATAGACCGCATCCTTGGCGCCCCTGACGATATACTGCCAATTCTCGGCATTGCTCTCGCCCTCCTTGCCATACTGAGCCAGGGTGGGGCAGGTCATTGTGGCCGAGCGGTAGAAACCCTCGAGAGTGAGCATCCTCAAGTAGACACCCGTGCTCTGGAAGGAGATATGCTTGGCAATGTTAATCTCCACCATCGTCACCGCGTGCTCCATCATAAGTTTCACCAGAGGGGGATTGGAGCCCATAGGCACCGTATAGACGAAGTTCTGCGAGAGCAGGTAGTCCACCATCCTACCCTTCGACTCATCGCTGTAGGTTGCGGGCTGCTGTATCACAATGCTTGTGGGGCTGTTAATCGTCAACTCGCCGCTGGTGGTCGCATCGGCGGGGTGATAGGCGGTAGCATAGAAGGAGTGGCGCACATCGGTGGTCCAATCCATTCGGCGGCTCTCGATGGGGAGCCACTCGCCTGTGGTCGCGTCGCGGAATATCTGCTCGTTGTTGTAGATGGTTGTACCCGCCTGGGTGGCCGTCACCCTCACCGGCACCGTATGGTCGTTGACCATCGCCTGGTCAATGGGGCCCTTGGTGGAGACTGCCAACTGGCCTCCCACCGCAAAGCGTATAGCCTGCGACGAGGTGGGGGTTGTCCACTCGTTCTCGCAGCCCACCATCGCCACGAGGCACATCGCTACTGCCAATATCTTTTTTCCAACTCTCATATCTTCTCTCTCTGTGTTTCTCTTTTCGTTTTTTTCTCACCTCACTTTGTGAGGAAGGGGTATTTTATGTTTGGGGTTCTTACTCTACGGGCACAAGTTCCACCTCGTCTTTTATCCAATCGACCACTATCACATCGCAAGTGATGGTGGAGGTCGTAAGGGTCACGGTGTAGACATACTTCTTTCCGGGCAACCACTCGGTAATGGGGAGGATGCCGAGGTTGATGTTTGAGGGGGAGCTACCCACCGTCAGGTTGAAAAAGACGCTTTTGCCCTCAACCTCCTGCGGCAGCACCACAATGCTACCCACATTGCCAAAGAGGTTGTGGCTTGTCGAGATGTTTTTGTCGATGTTTGTGAGCGACTGACCCTGAAACAGGTTTGCCTCGGCCAAATCACCTGTGGGGGTGACGAGGATATCCACCACTCCGTCGGTCGTACCCTCCAGCACACCGTCGCGGGCAAAAGCAAGGCTCGCCTTGTAGAGGTGACCATTGAGCGATATGTCGGTCACGGCGTCCACAAAACCCATAGCGTTCACAAAGCGGAACTCGAGGAGCGACATAGCGTGACGCAACTCCAGAGGCACAGGGCCGGTGGAGGCTGCGGGGTCGGCAAGGTCGCGGCTGCTTACGGCACACATATAGTCCACATTGTTTGCGGGGTTGGTTGTTCCGAGGGTGATGTTCGTGCGCGTGAGGATGCCGGTTGTAGGGTTGAGCGAGCAGTCGGCAGCCGAATAGGGATAGATGGCCCAGAAGTCGTGCTTGGCTCCGCGAATCCAGTATTGGGTGGGCTCATAGGTCCAATCGGAAATGGCGGTGTCGAAGGTGAGCTTCACATTATCGAGCAGTGAGGCGTTGGTGTTCACATCGTCGTTTACAATGCCCCATACACCTATGCCCTCGCCCGACGCGCAAGCGTTCTGCAATGCCTCATCATCTGCTATGACCACACGACTCCTACCCTCGCCATTGGATTGGGCCGAGCGGAAAGAGATTGCCTCCTTCTCTACCACGGGCTCCTCGCGATTGTCGCGCTCACAAGAGGTCGCAAAAAGTGACACCCCGAGAAGGGTTGCGACCGCCAAGAAATATGTCCAATTTTTCACTCTCATTCTCTCTCTGTTTTAACTCTGCTTTGCAGAGTCCATAGTTCGCTCTGCAATATAGCATTTTTCTCTGAAGTTATATCCAATTTTGCCAACAAATTGCGATTTTGGCCCGATTTTTCTTTTGAGAGAGAAATATTGCACATTAAAAAAGGGAAAAGTTGAGCACTTTGCTGTGTTCAACTTTTCCCTTTAGTCGTTATCGTAAACAGCTCTCAAAGAGCCTCAACCCCTATTTTTGAAGGGTCTTATCGAGCTGCCCATAGAGCTTCTCACGAAGCGAGGCGAGCGAGGTGATTTGTGACCTCTTGGCAAAGACAAACCTCGCGTAGCCTATGAGTTTTTGGCCCCAACGCATATAGTTCGAGGCGTAGATGATAGCTATCGGGAAGCCCACAAACCATCCCAGAGCCAGCGCCCACGAGCCGCAGCAGAGCATCACAATAGGGGTTACAATTCCCCCTATGGGGTAGGTCACAAGCAGGGTGGCGGCGAGGTTTATGGAGCCGTGGAACTGGCGGTCCCTAATAAACCTATTGACAACCAGAGGTGCCAAAAATACAAGCCAAGTGGCGGCTATGGCGGCCACAAACAGGGGCAGGCCCACCAACATTCCGAGCGCAAACAGAACGAGTCCTCCGAGGCCGTGGCGACCCTCGAAGAGCCACTCCCTGATGCCCAATTTCTCTATTCCCTTGCGCAACTTTTTGGTCTGCTCGAAGAGGCTCTTCATCTGCTCTTCGTCCCTCTCGGAGGCCTCCTTTAGCGCGGCCACCAGGGCCTTGTCGGAGGCGAGCTTCTCGGGCAGGTAATCGGCTCTGTAGGAGTGCTTTGCAGCAAACTGTTTTCCGTATGTTCCCGTGCGCAGAAAATCAATCTCGCGGTAGTTGTCGAGGTCCTCGATGTTGAGCATAAGGTTCTCTATTTGTGCCCTGACAAGGTCGTTGACCCTGCTCATTACCTCTCGGGGATTCTCCTTGAACTCCTGGTAGTAGGGCGAGAGTGCTATGGGCTCACCGAAGGCAATCATCATATCCTCCCTCGGCAGGCGGTAGTGGGAGTAGTGGTTGGCGGTGGGCATAACATATACCTCGCGCTCAAAACCGGCATCCTCGGCCGCACCGAAGGCCATCTTCAGATAGGCCTGCGAGAAGGCCCCGAGCCAGCGTTTATTCTGGTGCTGACCCTCGGGGTAGAGCACCACGGTTTCGCCATAGGAGAGCGCCTTGGCCACCTCCTCGAGTGTGCCCTTATTCTTGGCCACACCGCGTATGCCGTCGACCCTTGCGCGGTATGTCGGCAATGCCCCCAATCCGCGTATGACTTTGTTTAACAATGGGTTCTGGAAGACGCTTGCGCGGGCCAGAAAGCGTGGTTTCCTATCCGAGAGGAGGAAGACCAGCGCCAGCGGGTCTATAAGGCAGTTTTGGTGGTTGGACACCAGCACTACAGGGTTGCCGTCCTCGGGCATACGCTCACGGCCCGTAGCGTAGAAGTGGCGAAAATAGAGCGGATGGTTCACCCTCGAGAGGTAGCTGCGAAACAGATTGGCAGCAAAGCCCCTCTTGCGTGGTTTTAGTTTGGTTTGCTTCTCCCTTTCCATACTATTGTAACTATCTTATTTAGAGGTTTTTCACGCCTCTTATATACTTTTCGATGACATCGGCACACCCCTCTATTCCGAGCGTGGAGGAGTTCAGACAGAGGTCGTAGCTCTCGGCCGCGCCCCAGGTCTTGAAGGTGTAGTAGTTGTAGTAGGCTGAGCGTTTGCGCTCGGCGGAGGCTATCCACGCGCGGCACTCCTTCTCGCCCTTATCGCACGAGGAGCAGAGCCTTGCAACCCTATCCTCCAGCGAGGCTGTGACAAAGACTTTCAGCACATTCTCCCTCTCCCTGAGCACATAGTCGGCACACCTGCCAATGATAATACACGACCCACTATCAGCCAGGCACTCAATAGTTTGGCTCTGGATAGCAAAGAGGGTGTCGTTGTTGATGTAGCCGGGAGTGGTCATCGAGCCGAACGACCAGATGCCCGTGCCGAGAGGTGTCACATTGCTGGTGTGCTCATCGGCCTTCTCGAACAGCTCGGCCGAGATGCCGCTCTGCTTGGCCGCCTCGTTGATAATCTCGTGGTTATAGACGGGCACCCCGAGTCGGCGCCCCAGCTCCTCGGCCAGAAGTTTGCCTCCTGCGCCGAGCTGACGACCTATGGTTATCACAAATTTTTTCTCCATAACAGCGGTTCTATTTAGTGTGACAATCTTCTCTATTTCACCCCCTTAAAGCCAATCTCCGAGGGCGACTTCCTGAACTTGCGTACCAGGCCCACGATGAGGAACGCGGCAACCACGGTGGCGATAGCGTCGGAGATGGGCAGCGCCATCCACACACCCTCGATGCCGAAGCTCAAGGGCACGACAATGAGGCAGGGTATCAGGAACAGCACCTGACGCGAGAGGGACAAGAATATCGCCTTGCTCGCCATACCGATACTCTGGAAGAAGTTGGAGGCCACCATCTGAAAACCAACAATCGGGAAGGCCCAAACGGCTATCGTGAAGCCCCTGGCAGCAATCTCTCTCATCGTCTCGTCACTCGTGAAGAGCGATACGGCCACCCTCGGGGCGAATGTGCCCACAAGGAACGCCACCGTCGTAGTTATCGTGGCCCACATAACCGTCTTCCAGAAGACCTTGAGCACCCTATCGTACTTGGCCGCGCCGTAGTTGTAGCCCGCAATGGGCTGCATACCCTGATTGAAGCCCATAACCACCATCACAAAGAGGAAGATTATGCGGTTGACAATGCCGTAGGCACCGATGGCAAGGTCGCCTGAGCCCGCGCTCATCTGGTCGCCGTAGCGGCGCAACTGGTTGTTAATCAGCAGCACCACAAAGCACGAGGCCATATTCATCAGAAAGGGCGAGAGGCCAATCTTGAGCGACTCGCGGGCAATCTTATTGTCGTAGGTGAACATCTTTCCGTCCTCGAAGTGGAGTATCTCGTTCTTATTGGAGAAGATGCGGAGCTGCCAGATGAGCGACACTATCTGTGCCAAGACCGTAGCGATGGCCGCACCCTTGATGCCCATATCGAAGACGAAGATGAAGAGCGGGTCCAAAATCGTGTTGAGCACCACCGTCAGGATGGTCGCCCACATCGCCACCTTGGGTCGTCCCGCGGCCCTCAGAACAGCATTGAGGCCCAAGTAGAGGTGGGTCACAACATTGCCGATGAGGATGTAAATCATATACTCGCGAGCAAAACCTATAGTGTTTTCGCTTGCGCCGAAGAAATACAAAATGGGGTCCAGAAAAGCGATGCCGAAGACCATCAGCAGCACACCCAGGACCACATTCATTGTCATCACATTACCCAGCACCCTGCGAGCCATTGTGTAGTTCCTCTGACCGAGGAGCATCGACACAATGGCCGAAGCACCCACACCCACAAGGGAGCCAAAGGCAGCCGAGATGTTCATAAGAGGGAAGGTCACAGCCAAGCCCGAGATGGCCAGCGCGCCTACGCCCTGACCAATGAACACACTATCGACCATATTGTAGAGCGACGAGGCGGTCATCGCAATAATCGCCGGCACAGCATACTTGCGCAGCAGCGAGCCTATGCTCTCCTCGCCCAGCGCGGTGGGGGCCGCATTGTTCATTGTTTTTTCCTCTTTCATATCCTAACCTAATTCTTTTTTGTTCTAATCGTTATCGAGCGTTCTACGCACCACCTCAATGCCGCTGCGCTCCAAGAGGTCTATACCATCGGTATTGTGGTAGAGGTCGCAATACACAACCCTCTTGATGCCCGCCTGGATGATGAGCTTGGAGCACTCCATACAGGGCGAGGCGGTCACATAGAGTGTACTACCATCTCCCGAGTTGCTGCTCTTGGCCAGCTTTGTGATGGCATTGGCCTCGGCGTGGAGCACATAGGGTTTGGTCACGCCGCTCTCGTCCTCACAGATATTCTCAAACCCCGAGGGCGTACCATTATAGCCGTCGGAGATAATCATCTTATCCTTGACAATGAGCGCACCCACCTGGCGGCGGATACAGTACGAATTCTCGGCCCACACACGAGCCATTCTCATATAACGCCCATCGAGCTGATACTGTTTGTCTTCCTTATATCCCATAACCTTCTTTCGTTTCTTCTTTTCTTTTTCCGCTTTTTCGCGCCTTTTTATAAAAAGGCGCCCCAAAAATTTTTAGGAGATACTTCGTATCTCTTTAACCCAATGCCGTAATTCTACCTATCGCCTTACTTCGGAATCCCAGCACTCGCTGGCACCGTTGTGCCCGATACTGCGTATCGCTGCAACCTTAAGT
>JAGBFH010000004.1 GCA_017936605.1 Tidjanibacter sp. | reverse complement strand
CATCCCCTCCCTCCGCCTTTCTCTCCCTTCCCCCTCCCTTCCCCCAAGCAAAAACTCCCCTTTTTCAACTCCCAATTTTCAATTTCCTGCGGGTTATTTTGATTTTTGCGAAAATAGTCATACATTTGTATGTTGGTAGGGGTGTGACCGCCTTCGGGTGGGGCATCCACGGATGAATGACAGATAGATTTTTTTAAGATAAACCAAGACCAAGATGGCAAAGCAGCAAATCGTGAAATCTCTCTCGGAGAAGGTCGCAAGGGTGATTGAGGAGAACAATCGCCTGGAGCGTCAGCAGGCCGAGATGAGCGGCGAGCTCCAGAAGTTGAGAGTGGAAAACCGCTCGCTCAAGGAGAAACTCGACGAGGTGCAGAAGAAACTCTCTTTGCTTGAGCTTGGCGAAGGACTCGCCTCGAAGGCAGATAGTGCGAGTCGCAAGAGAGCAAGGGCACAGATCAATCGTCTTATGCGGGAGATTGACCGTTGCATAGCTCTGATGAACCAATAATGCAGGTCCCTGAGGACCAGATACTTCCCAGAGAGAAACACAAGATGGCAGAACCACTGAAAATACACCTCACAATCGCCGGTCGTAAGTACCCCTTTACGATTGACCGCGCACAGGAGGAACTCTATCGTCAGGCCGAGAAGGAGACCAACGAGATGATTGCCAAAATCAAATCGGTCTTCAAACTCGACGAAGAGGGCCTGCTGGCTAATGCTGCTGTGCTCATAGCACTCAGCAAGTTGGAGATGGCAACGGCTCGCAGTCTTGATGATGATATGGAGGAGCTCACAAAGCTCGACCGTAAGCTCGAAGCCCACTTGGCAAAGCTCAAGTAGGGGGGCCTCTTTCAGTGAGAGGGGGGAGAAGAAGTGTGTGTGGTCGGGATGCCGCAAAGTGTGGTGTGCCGAGTACAACTCGATAGAGAAACAGGTTCTTATACATAGGAATTATAGACATTTATGCCCGCATAGATTCCAATCCAGATTTGCGAAACTCAACACTAAAAAAATTGAGAGCGACTCGTAGTATCAAAAACAGGCCTAGGTGACCTCGCAAGGGGGAGTGCTGCTTCGGCGGTGCCGTTGGAGGTTTGCGATAACATTTTTTACGGAGCTCTCACCAATGACGATTCAGGTAGTTTCGTCAAACATTTTCTTGGAATTTGTGTGGGCTTTATTATTTTTAGACTAATTAACTAACAGATAACACGATAACATTTAACCAATAAAAGTAAAAACAGAATCAATGGTACAGATAGTATTAGCATCGGTTATCTCGGCAACGGTAGGCATCTCTGTCTACATCCTCGTGTCGAATGCGATAACCAAAAGTACAGTTAGAAAGCGCCGTGAGGCACTCCTGAAGGAGGCCGAGGCGCAGGGCGAGATGATTCGCAAGGAGAAAGAGTTGCAGGCCAAGGAGAAATTCCTGGAGCTCAAGAGGGAGCACGACAGGACCGTCAACGAGCGCAACCAGAAGCTCAATCAGCGCGAGCAGGGCATCAAACAGGTGGAGAACAATCTCAACCAGCAGCGCTCCGAGCTCGACAAGAAGAACAATGAGGTTGAGCGCCTGAGGGAGAATCTCAACGGCCAGCTCGCCTCGCTCGACAAACGCAAAGAGGAGATGGAGCGCATCATCCGCGAGCAGAATGTGAAGCTCGAGCAGATTGGTGGTATGAGCGCCGAGGAGGCCAAGAATGTCCTCATCGAGAATATGAAGGCCGAGGCCGAGCAGGAGGCCCAGACCTACATCAGCGACACCATCGAGGAGGCCAAGCTCACCGCCAACAAGGAGGCTAAGCGTATCGTTGTGCAGACCATCCAGAGGGTTGCCACCGAGACCGCCATTGAGAACTCCGTGACCGTCTTCAACATCGACTCCGACGAGGTCAAGGGCCGCATTATCGGTCGTGAGGGCCGCAACATCCGCGCGCTGGAGGCCGCAACGGGTGTGGAGATTATCGTTGATGACACCCCCGACGCAATCATCCTCTCGGGCTTCGACCCCGTGCGTAGGGAGATTGCACGCCTGGCTCTCCACCAGCTGGTGACCGACGGTCGCATCCACCCCGCACGCATCGAGGAGGTCGTTGCCAAGGTTAAACGACAGATTGAGGACGAGATTGCCGAGGTGGGCAAGCGCACAACCATCGACCTCGGTATCCACAATATGCACCCCGAGCTCGTAAGGCTCATCGGTAAGATGAAGTACCGCTCCTCCTATGGTCAGAACCTGCTTCAGCACGCCCGCGAGACCGCAAACCTCTGCGGCATTATGGCTGCCGAGCTGGGTCTGAATGTCAAGAACGCACGCCGCGCAGGTCTGCTTCACGATATCGGCAAGGTGCCCGATGACGAGCCCGAGCTGCCACACGCAATGATTGGTATGAAGCTCTGCGAGAAATACAAAGAGAAAGCCGAGGTCTGCAACGCTGTGGGCTCCCACCACGAGGAGATGGAGATGTCGTCGCTCATCGCCCCCATCGTTCAGGTGTGCGATGCAATCTCGGGTGCACGCCCCGGTGCGCGTAGCGAGATTGTCGAGAGCTACATCAAACGCCTCAAGGAGATGGAGGATATCGCCCTCTCGTACCCCGGCGTTATGAAGACCTACGCCATCCAGGCAGGTCGTGAGTTGAGGGTTATAGTTGGTGCCGACAAGATTTCGGATGCCGACAGCGAGCAGCTCAGCCACGATATAGCCAAGAAGATTCAGGATGAGATGACCTATCCCGGTCAGGTGAAGATTACGGTTATACGCGAGACTCGTGCCGTAGCCTACGCCAAATAACGCATCTCGCGGGTGAATTTTTCACCAAACTTCAGAGAGCGGACTTCCTCACCTACGCATCAGTAGGCTCCGGAGTCCGCTCCTTTGTTTGGCAAAAAATTCCCTACGCAAGATGTGTTTTTTTTGAGTCTACCGACGACCGTCTACCGACCTACCGACTTGCCGACAATGGGGCCTATAAGACCTATAGGACCCATAAGCCCTATAAGCCCTATAAGCCCCATAGGACCTTAAGGAAACTCCCATTCCTCCCATTCCTCCCATCTCTCCCATTTCTCCCATTCTTCTACCGATGCACAACAGACCTCTCCCGAGCTTCGCTCACCCTCCCCTAGCTTAGGGGAGGGGGAAAAGGGGAGGGGAAGGGCCAAAAGGGCCAAAGGGGCGAAAGGGCGGAAAGGGCCAAAGGGCCAAAAGGTGAAAAGTGCTAAAAGGTGCTAAAGGGGCAAAACAAGGGGGTGGGGCATATAGGCCCCATTTAACTCCCTCCCCTAAGTTAGGGGAGGGTGCCGAAGGCGGGAGAGGTCTGTAGAACAGCAGTCAGCAGTCAGCTTTGTTCACGGGTATTAATTTTAATACCCGTGAACTATTGGAAAGGGCGAAAAGGGCGAAAAGGGCGAAAATGGTTGTGGCTCATATAAGTCCCATAGGTCTTATAGGCCCCATCTAACTCCCTCCCCTAAGTTAGGGGAGGGTGCCGAAGGCGGGAGAGGTCTGTAGAAAAGCAGTCAGCAGTCAGCGGTCAGCACTCAGCGGTCAGCTTCGTTCACGGGTTACATTTTTGTAACCCGTGAACTATTGAAAAGGGCCGAAAGGGCCGAAAGGGCCAAAAGGAATTCAAAATTCAAAATGCAAAATTCGCAAATGCGAGTAAGCGAGGGCAGAGGTGCCTTCGGGCACTCCGAGTGAGGGAGGTTCTACCGACCATTTAACCCTCAAGGCAACCGTAAGCGAGAAACGAAACTATTTGCAGACTCTGCCGAGCGGGAGCATTTTAGACAAAACTTCAGTTTTGTCAATTGTCAATTTTCAACTTTCAATTCTTTTTACTACATTTGTGCAAGTTACAAAGTTTAATACCTAAATATATATTCTTATGGAAGTAATGAATCCCGAGCAGCAGCCTCAGCAGGCTCAGCCCCAGCAGCCCAACAACGGTCAGATGATGCCCCCTCCAAGCAATAATCTCATTTGGGGTATTCTGACAACAATCTTCTGCTGCCTCCCCTTTGGTATTGTTTCGATAGTCTTTGCTTCGAGGGTTGATAGCCTTTGGTATGCCGGCTACCACGAGGAGTCCGTCAAGAATGCCAAGAAGGCAGGCACCTGGGCACTTGTTGCGGCTATCAGTAGTGTAGTATTTTGGATTCTCTACATCGTCTTTGTGGTTGTTCTGGGTGTGGCCCTGAGCGAGTACTAATAATGCCTCAGTGGGATAGACGAAAGATAGTGGCGGTCGTACTTGTGGCCGCCATTTTATTACTCCTTTGTGGGGCCTACTTCTTTGTGGACCCCGCAACGAGCCACCTTGCGCCAAAGTGTGCCGTCAAGACCCTGACGGGTTACGATTGCCCCTCGTGTGGCGGTCAGCGGGCACTCCACGCCGTTCTGCACGGCCGTCTGGGTGAGGCCTTTATGCTCAACCCCTTTCTGATGTTGGCTGTGCCCTATGTGCTCCTGATTGCCTATTCGCTTCTCTCGAAGAGTCGCTTTGCTATGAGGGTAGGTAGGGTTGTCGGGCACCCTGCGATGATTTGGGGCTATGTGGCGCTCTACTTCGTTTGGTGGGTGGTGAGAAACACCCATTGGTGGCTGTCGCTTGTGGGATAGCAAAATACGAGGGCTCGGCCAAATCGGCCGAGCCCTCTTGTGTGTGTACCTGTTGTGAGAGTGGTTTTTAGATGTCGATGCGGAGGAACTCGCCCTTGGAGTTGAAGTCGAGGTCGAGGCCGCTGTTGAGCTCCACATCGTACTGGCGATCGCGCTCAATGTCAATCACGAAGTTATCGGGATAGTTGGCCTTGATGTACTCCAGAATCTTGGTGGGAATCACCGACTCGGGAACGCCCGTTGTGCGGTTCTCAATCTCCTTCCACTCGCCGTTCTTCTTGAACTCGATGAAGGTGCCGTCCGAGAGGCTCACCTTGTAGGTGTGGGTGCCATCGTCGTAGTCTTTCACCACGCTGCTCACGGCCTCCGAGGGGAAGTTCTCCTGAAGGAAGGTCTGTGCTGCCGAGGGCAATTTGTTCTCGCCAATGAGCTCGTCGTTTTTCTCGCAGCTCTGTAGCCCGAGGAGGGCTGCGGTGGCAATAGCCACCAGTGTCATAAGTTTTCTCATAGTCATTTGTCGGTTTAATTATTAATATAACTTTGTCAAGGAGGTGAGGCCTTTTTAGTCCTCATACCACCTGAATCGTCCGTTGTGGTCAAAGGAGAGCTCAGCGCCTCCCTTGAGTTCGAGCTCATACTCGCCGCGGTCCTTCTCGACCTTCATCACACCTACGCCGGGGTGGTTGGCTGCAAGGTAGTTCACGATGCTCTCGGGCAGCAGGGCCAGGGGCACTACCACATCGCCGCGGGTCTCGATCTGCTGCCAGCCGCCCTTGCGACCAAACTCAATGTGGCAGCCATCGGCGAAGTATACATCGTAGTCGGTGTGGGTCACCTCATACTCCTTTGTGATGTAGGAAATGGTGAGCTCTTTGAAGTGTGTGTTTATCAATTTTTGTGCCTTTGGGGGCAGTTTCTCAAAAGAGATGGCTCGCTCAATGGCCAGTGCGCTGACTGCCAGAGTGAGTGCTGTGATGATGGAAATTAGTCGTTTCATTTTTATTACTTATTATGTGTTCAGTTTTGTATTCATTACAAATATACAATCTTTTTTTTAATCTGCAATACCAAAATCGCGCCACGGGGTAATTTTTTTCGCAACTTAAAGTTAAGTTTACATTGAGGGGCTTCTGGCAAAGAGAATTGACAAAACTGAAGTTTTGTCTAAAATGCTCCCGCTCGGCAGAGTGCAGATATGCCCTCTGCTCTCGCTTACTCGCATTTGCGAAAATTGACAATGGAGAGTTTCCCTAAACTCTCTGAACTCCATAAAGGTCCTTAAGGTCTTTAAGGTCCTTAAGGTCCTTAATTTTTATAAATTCCCTAATAAATAATTTTGAATTTTAATCCACCATTGGTGTCTTTTAATTGCTCACGCTCGGCATAGTGTGCAAGCACCCTCTGCTCTCGCTTACTCGCAATTTTGAATTTTGCATTTTGAATTCCTTTTCGCCCTTTCGGCCCTTTCCCCTCCCCTAAGTTAGGGGAGGGTGCCTGAAAGGCGGGAGAGGTCTGTTCTAACGACGACCGACGACCGACAGTGGGAGAGATGGGAGAGATGGGGCCCATAAGACTTATAAGCCCCATAGGCCCCATAAGTCATTAAGAAATTTAGTGAACTTAGGGAGAGGGCCCTAAACTCCCTAAACTCCCTAAACTCCCTAAGGACCTTAAGGCCCTTAAAGCCCCCTCCCCAAAAAAAGACAACTCCCGGGAAGGGAGTTGTCCTATATATAATAGTATGTGTGGTCGCGAGCAATAAGCGTGGCCTCTCGCTTGGCCTCGGGGCTCTACTCGTCGGCAGCTACGGCTGCGGTGTTGTAGGGCTTGAGGATGCCGCGCTTGGAGGTGCGGATGAACTCCACAACCTGGTCGCGAATCTCGCTCTCGGGGAACTGGGCCATAACGATATCGCAAGCCATCGAGTAGGTGTGGCCGTCCTGGAAGAGTACGCGGAAGATATCCTGAATCTGTTTGATCTCCTCGTTGGAGAAGCCCCTGCGGCGCAGGCCGAGGAAGTTGGCACCAACATAGGTGATGGGGGTGTGGGCCGCCTTCACATAGGGGGGCACATCCTTGTTCACATAGGTGTTGGCTGCAATCATTGCGTGGTCGCCGATGCGGCTGAACTGGTGGGCACCCGAGTGGCCACCGAAGACCACGAAGTTGCCGAGCTCCACCTCGCCTGCCAGCGATACATTGTTGACAATCACGCAGTTGTTGCCGATGATGCAGTCGTGGGCGATGTGAGCATAGGCCATCACGAGGTTGTTGTTGCCCATAACGGTCTTGCCCTTGGCATCGGTGCCTCTATTGACGGTGCAGCACTCGCGGAAGGTGTTGTTGTCGCCAATCTCGCAGGTGGTATATTCGCCGTGGAATTTCAGGTCTTGGGGTACGCCGCCGATTACAGCGCCGCTGTGTACTTTGCAGTTCTTACCCATACGGGTTCCGGACATAACGCTGGCGTGGGGGCCAATCCAGCTGCCGTCGCCAATCACAACATCGGCCTCGATGTAGGCGAAGGGCTCAACGGTGACATTCTCACCCAACTTTGCTTCGGGGTGGATGTAAGCCAAATTACTAATCATAATCGTTGTCTAAAGTATAAAAGCGTTTAGTTATTCTCTCTATTTTGTGAGTTTTGCCTCCAATTGCTGTGCCATTTGTGTGTTGGCAAAGTGGCCGGGGCGGAGTGCCTCCACACGGCCTTTGATGCGGCGGCCGAGCAGGGCAAGGTCGCCCAGAATGTCGAGTAGCTTGTGGCGGGCAATCTCGTTCTCAAAGCGCAGCTGAAGGTGGTTGAGGTATCCCTTCTCCACCTCGATATCCTCCCTGCCGAAGGTCTTGCAGATACGCTTCTTGGTGCTCTCCGAGATGGGTTTCTCCACCACCACAATGGCACTCTCCACGCTTCCGCCCTTGATGAGGCCGAGCTTCAGAAGGAGCTCAATCTCGTGGAGGAAGACGAAGGTGCGACAAGGGGCAATCTCTGTGGGGTAGTCCACCGAGGCGTCGTAGTGGGACATCTGGCGGCCCACAACATTGGAGTTGTAGTCCACAACCACATCCACCGAGTACTCCTCGGCGGGGGTGATGCGTACCTCCACGCCCTTCTTGGGAATCTCAAAGAGGAACTCCTCGGTAACCTCAAAATACTCCCTCGGGGCCTCCTGCTCTACGGTTCCCACGCGGAGAATTTCGGTGGCATAGGCCCTTGCCGAGCCGTCCATAATGGGCACCTCGGGGGCGTCGATATCTATCAGTGCGTTGTCAACCCCCATAGTCCAGAGGGCCGAAACGATGTGTTCGATGGTGGAGACTTTAGCCTTGCCATCCTTGATGGTGGTACCTCGCGAGGTGTCGCATACATTGTGTGCGAGGGCGGCTACGGTGGGAGAGCCCTTCAGGTCGGTGCGCCTAAACAAGATGCCGCTGCCCTCTGCGGCAGGATGAACGGTCATTGTGACCAAGGCTCCCGTGTGGAGTCCTTTGCCGCTGAAGGTTATGGGGGCTGCGAGTGTGCGTTGTTTAGTCATTATCTTCTGTTGAATCTCTCTTTTTGAACCACAAAGGTAATCTTTTTTTCAATAAAAAGTACTATCTTTGTGCGAATTATGATTTTTTCGCGTTTAGGAGTAACATAATGCAACAAACAGAACAACATAACGACAAGCGACCACCGCGCCTAAATCTGCCTTTCGTGCGCCGAAAGGTGGACTTCGGTACCTGGGTCTATGAGCATCGTAGCTCCATACTTGTCACCGTCATCATCTACCTCGTGTTTGCCATCGCCTTTGTGGCTGCCGACATTGTGGTCGAGCGCAGCAAGGCACAAACGGAGATTGCCATCGACTTCTCGGAACTCGAGAAGTTGCAGGAGGAGCTGCGTAGGGCTCAGGAGATTAACCGCGAGCTCAATAGGGTGGTGCAGCAGAACGAGCCGGTGAGGAATGTCATCTCCAACGAGCACGGCCTGAACGAACAGCTCGACGACCACCGCACCGATGCCAAGAGCATCTATGAGGAGGCCGAGAAGGTGCAGCAGCAGATGAGGGACAATGCGGCCGACTATGCGCTCGGACTCAAGGAGGCCGATAGGGCTGCCCAGCGCAATGAGGATAATGGGGGCGAGAAGAAGACGGCCAAGGTGAGGGGCAATGTTTCGGTCTCCTACTCGCTCTTCGACCCTGTGCGCCACGCACGCCGACTGCCCGTGCCTGCCTATATGTGTGAGGGAGGTGGCGAGGTTGTTGTGAACATCACGGTGAACCCCTCGGGTGAGGTTATTGATTGCAGCGTGGATGATGCCTGCTCGGAGGATAACGCTTGCTTGCGCTCCTCGGCACTCGCCAAGGCCCGCCAGTCGAGCTTCAATGCCGACCCCTCGGCACCTGCCAAACAGTATGGTACAATCAGCTATCTGTTTGTGCCACAGTAGACAAATGTTAGGATAAGTATGCAGTATATTGGACGATGGTAATAGATGCGGGTAACATACTCTTGGTAGGGTCAATACTCCTCTTTGTGAGCATCCTGGCGGGTAAGGCGAGCAGTCGCTTCGGTGCCCCTATGCTGCTCTTCTTCTTGCTGGTGGGTATGGCCTTTGGTACCGACGGACTGGGCATCGAGTTCGACAACTTCGAGACGGTGCAGTTTGTGGGTATGTTGGCCCTGAGTATCATCCTCTTTTCGGGTGGTATGGATACCTCGTTCGGCGAGATACGCCCGGTACTCAAGGAGGGTATTGCTCTGGCAACGGTGGGCGTGGTGCTCACGACCCTGCTGACCGGTAGTGTCATATACTTCATTGGCCACCTGCTCTCGCTCAATATCCCCTTCCAGATGGCTCTGTTGATTGCGGCCGTTATGTCCTCTACGGACTCGGCCTCGGTCTTTGCCATTCTGCGTTCCAAACGCTTGGGACTCAAGCAGAACCTCAGACCACTCTTGGAGCTCGAGAGCGGTAGTAACGACCCAATGGCCTACATCCTCACCATTATGCTCATCCAGATTAATCAGGGTGTGGATAGTAGTTTCGGCGGGGTGTTGGTGACCTTCCTCAAGCAGATGGGCATAGGTGCCCTGTCGGGCTACCTGTTGGGTGTGGGTGCCTCCCACATCATCAATCGTATAAATGTGGGCAACAAGTCGCTCTATTCGGTGCTGTTGCTCTCGATGGTCTTCTTCATCTCCTCCTTCACTGATTTGTTGGGAGGCAACGGCTACTTGGCAGTCTACATTGCCGGTATCGTTATGGGTAACCGCCGACTTATCAATAAGCGCACACTGGCAACATTCTTGGATGGAGTGACCTGGTTGGTGCAGATTGTGATGTTCCTTATGCTGGGACTTCTGGTCAACCCCCACGAGTTGGTGGATGTCGCCTGGATTGGTGTGATTGTGGGCGTGGCGATGATTTTCGTGACCCGTCCTATGGCCACCTGGCTCACGCTGCTGCCGCTCGGGAGTAAACTCTCGACCAAGGCACGCCACTACATCTCGTGGGTGGGCCTAAGGGGTGCGGCCCCCATTCTCTTCTCGACCTATCCCAAGTTGGCGGGCCTCGACCCCGACAACACCATCTTCAATATCGTCTTCTTCATCACCATCTTCTCGCTCATTGTGCAGGGAACGACGGTGGGAAGTATGGCCAAAGCGCTGGATTTGGCCGATGTAAGCCCCGAGAAGGGCTTTGATATAGACCTTCCTGACGAGGTAAAGGCGGCCCTTACGGAGGTGGATATAATTGAGGGCGGTGCCAGGGATGGCGCTCTGCTGAAGGATGTCAAACTGCCCGAGAGGACCCTTGTGATGATGATTCGCAGGGGCGAACAATACATTGTGCCCAATGGCGGTACGGTGCTCCACAGGGGTGACAAGTTGTTGCTCATCTCGGAGGATGTGCAGAACCAAACGCCCGAGATTCGCGCCGACGAACACATTGTCATCTGGGAGAGTATCAAACAGTTAGTGAAGAGAGATAAATAGGACCAATATTTCGGGTTTTTGCTATGGTTGAGGAGAGAACCTTTCTGCTACATTGGATGAGCCAACTGCTCGACTTGCTCGGGCTCAACTCATCGGACGGAGGATATAAGTCGCTGCTTGCCTCGGTGGTGGTTTTGATGACTTGTGTGGTCTTGTGGCTGCTCTTGCGCTACATTCTGCTGCGAGCACGCCGCATAAAGGACTACATTGACTCGCCGCTGGAGGTGGTGCTCACCAAGCGCAATATGGAGAAGGTGGCGAGCGTCATAGCCATCTTCATCTTCTATATGCTCTTGCCGCTGGCCTTCGACCCCGCAACGGCTCTTGGCAGGGTCGTACGCAAGGCGCTCGATGTGATGATTGTGTGGATAATGGCGAGCGTTGTCAATATGATTATCCGCACTGTCTTTGCTCTGGTTGGGCGCAAGCACCAAAATTCGGGCGCACCGCTGAAGGGCTTTATGCAGGTGCTCCAGATTGTGGTGTGGGTCTTGGCCATCATCTTCATTGTGGGTGTGCTCGTCGACAAGTCGCCGATGAAACTCATCACCGGTCTGGGTGCTTCGTTGGCGGTGCTGAGCTTTGTGTTCAAGGATTCGATTCTTAATCTGGTGTCGGGCATCCTGCTCTCGAGCGACAAGATGGTGAAGGTTGGCGACTGGATAGAGATGCCCTCGGCAGGCATCGACGGCACGGTCATCGATATGACGCTCAATACGGTGAAGGTGCGCGGCTGGGATAATACCATCTCCAATGTGAGCCCCTATACGCTCACCTCGGGAACATTCAAAAACTGGCAGGGTATGTTCGCCTCGGGCGGCCGCCGTATTGCCCGCTTTGTGGAGATAGACATCAACACCGTGAAGTTCTGCTCTGCCGAACTGCTCGAGAGGGTAGGGCGTGTGAGCATTATGGCCGACTATGTGGCCTCGCTGCCAAGTGAGGGACTGGCGACCACCAACCTCGAACTCCTAAGGGTCTACATCGAAAAGTATATGGAGGCGCAGCCGTGGCTCAATAGGGAGATGCTCCATATGGTGCGCCACTTGCAGTCGAGCGAGACGGGTGTGCCATTGCAGATATACGCCTTCACGAATACGACCGTGTGGGTGGAGTATGAGCGCATACAGGCGGCTCTGTTTGAGCATATTATGTCCATCGCTCCGTTGTTTGACATTCGCATCTTCCAGCGCCCCTCGGGCCTCGATTTGGAGAAACGAATAGGCGATGAAGAGTTGGAGAAGATTGTGTAGATGATAGTCAGCTTCACAGGCCATAGGCCCGAAAAGATTGCCGAGTGGCAGGGTGCGCCCGAGAGAACCGAGGTCGCCATTCGCAAGCGGCTCGGCGAGGAGATAGCTCGCCTTGTGAGCCAGGAGGGGGCCACGAGCTTTATGAGCGGTATGGCTCCGGGCTTCGACCTCTGGGCGGCCGATGAGGTGCTCCGCCTGCGTGCCGAGGGGAGGCTTGGCAAGGTGGTGAGGCTCATCTTGGCCATCCCGTACCCCTCGTTCGAACGCTCCTTTGCGGCCAGATATAGGGGACTCTATGAGTATGTTCTGGAGCGGGCCGATGAGGTCATCTATGTGGCCCCGGGCTACCACCACGGCTGCTACCGCAATCGCAACGCCTTTCTGGTCGATAGTGCCGATGTGATTGTGGCCTACTACGAGGGCTCCGAGGGTGGCACAAGGGAGACCATCCGTATGGCCACCAAAGGGCAAAAACGAGTCATAAACCTCCACCAAGGCGAACTCTTCTAACTGAGGGGGTGAGTCTATCCCGAGGGTGCTTCGAGGGTGGCCCGAGGGGGAAGCTTCCGAGGGGGGTGTTTCCGAGAAGGGGAGTTACAGAGGGGCCTTTGAGGGTGGTCCGAGAGGGAGTTTCAGAGGGGGAAGTTTTAGAGTGAAAAACCATAACCAAAATGTTTAGTATATTCAAGAAAAAGAGCTACTTGCGCGACCAGTTGGGCGACTTCTACGATGTCCACAGCCACCTGCTGTGGGGTGTGGATGATGGTTGCCGCTCGGCGGAGCACACGGTGGAGCTCGCACGCGAGATGGTGGAGTTGGGCTTCAAGGGGGCCTACCTCACACCCCACATCATCTATGGCCTCTATGGCAACAACACCGAGCGAGGGCTTCGTGAGCAGTTTGGCAAGATGCCCGATGTGGCACCCCTGGAGGTAAGGCTCGCTGCGGAGTACTACCTCGATGAGATGTTCGCCGACCACACCAAGGGCGAGGAGCCTATGCTCACCTATGAGGGCGAGTGGGTGTTGGTGGAGTATGGTCTGGGCTCTCATCGTGCGAGCCATCAGGATGAACTCTTCGAGTTGGCGCTCTCGGGCAAGGGTGTTGTCATCGCCCACCCCGAGCGTTACGCATTCCTCACAGAGGGACACAATATGCCCGAGCTGGACCGCCTGCTCAATAAGAACTACGCGCTCCAACTGAACCTCTTGTCGCTCACCGGCTACCACGGCGAAAAGAGCCGTCGCGTGGCCGAGGAGTTGCTGCTGGCAGGCAAGTATACATTCGTGGGAAGCGACTGCCACTCAAGGGTTTACACCAAGGCTATTCGCGAGGGTGTAATCTCCCCAAAGGTAGTTGAGCCGCTTGGCGAATTGATGGCCAACAACAAAAGAATCCTCTGGAAAAAGTAGCCGGAGTGGTAGTAATAACAAAAGGGCCAATGGCGGTTGCCATTGGCCCTTTTGTTTGCCTATTTTTTTGTGTGACGCTATTTGTCGTAGGTCACGAATTTGCAGTTCTGAAGAGTTATCTCGGCGTTCTCAATCTTCTTGTCGAGGTTGGTGTAGAAGAAGGTTGAGTTCTCGACGGTCACACCCCAGATGCAGCGCAGACCCTCAATGCCCTCGGCCTCAATGGCTGTGCGGGCACCTCGGCATACGACATTGGAGATGTGGATGTCGGTAAACTGGGGTGCAAAGGGTGCATCTATTGCCGCCTTCTGTTCCTCCACATTCTCTCCTGCAGGACGGTTTACATAGCCACACTCAAAGACGATGGCCTCGCCCCTGATGTCGGTCATATAGATGTCGCTGATGTAGAGGTTCTCGCACACACCGCCGCGACCCACGCCGCTCTTGAACCTCAGGCCTGTGTCGGTGCCCGAGAAACGGTTGTTGCGGACCACGATGTTGCGCATACCGCCCGAGAACTCCGAGCCAATGACGAAGCCTCCGTGGGCGCGCAGTACGACATTATTTTCGATGAGAATATTCTCGCAAGGACCATATTTAACGCCGCTCTCGCCAGCACCTGCCTTCATACAGATGCCGTCGTCGCCCGCGTCTACCAAGCAATTAACAACCAGTGCATTGCGGCAGCTGCTGAGGTCTATGGCGTCACCATTCTGGGCATTCCAGGGGCACTTCACGCTCACGCCGTCAATGATGACCTCGCGGCAGCGTGTGGGGATGAGGTGGAACTTGGGCGAGTTCTGGAGCGTCACGCCCGCCACATAGACCCTCTCGCAGTCGGTGAAACGAATCAGATGGGTGCGGAACCTCTCCTGCGCCTTGGGCGAGTCGGCGATGTTGTCGTAGTGCCTCAGGTCGTAGGGGTACCATAGCGAGCCATCCTCGGTGACGGTGCCACCCATCGACAAAAACTCCTTCCACTCCACATCGCTCACCTTGCTGCGCTTGACGGGGCGCCACATTGCGCCACCACCATCAATGACACCCTCGCCCGTGATGGCGATATTTTTGCGCTTGCTGGCCGAGATGAGCGTGGTGGTCTTCTCGCCCTTGAAATGCTGTGCGCGGTCGGGGGTGGCCATAATGATGGCGTTCTGCTCCAGATGGAGGTCGATGTTGTCCTTCAGGGCTATGGGGCCTGTGAGCCAAATGCCGGCGGGCACGATAAGGTGACCACCACCCTGCTTCGAGAGCGCGGCTATGGCCTTGGTGAAGGCCTCGGTGTTGAGCGTAAGTCCGTCACCCACAGCGCCAAAGTCGGTGAGTAGTACCGAGCTGTCGGGTATCTCCGCAAGTGCGGGTACGGGCATCTCCACGGGGAGGTTTTTGTAGTAGTCGCTGTAGTCCTGAGCCGAGGTTGCAAGGGTGGCCATAAACGCCACAACCACCAGAAGAAGTCGTTTCATATCACGATAGTTTTTAGTTCGTTTGACAAAAATAGGAAAACTTTGTTAAAAGTTGAAAGTTGGGAGTTGAAAGTTGAAAGTTTTTTTGAGGGGCCAAAAGGGCCGAAAGGGCCGAAAGGGCTAAAAGGGCTAAAAGGGCTTATAGGCCTATAAGCCCCATAGGCCCCATAGGCCCCATAAGCCCCATAGGCCCCATAGGCCCCATAAGCCCCATAAGCCCCATAAGCCCCATAAGCCCCATAAGCCCCATAGGACCTTAAAGACCTTAAGGACTCTAAGGACCTTAAAGACCTTAGAGAGTTTAGCGACTTTAGCCCCCCATTTTCCCCAATAATTAGCTAAAGCTAATAATTTTCAATGTTCGATTTTCAACTTTCAACTCTTTTCGCTATCTTTGTAGGTTAAATGTGACTATCTATGGAAAAACAGTATATTTTAGACTATAACGCAAGTAACGCGGAGCTCGTTCCCGAGAGTCGCAGGTGTGAACTTTCGCTCGGACACGGCTGTGAGTTTTGCCCCAAGGAGGGAGAGCTCGCCGCCGAGGCACGCCCGGGCTGCTACAAGCTCCACGAGAACGACTGGCTGGCCGAGTATCCCAACAACCTCCCCACAGATATCGTGGAGGTGAGGTTCAAGAATACCCACCGCGGCTACTACGCCAATGTGAACAACCTCCCACTGGCCATCGGTGACATCGTGGCAGTGGAGGCCTCGCCCGGTCACGACATAGGTATCGTGTCGCTCACTGGCGATATGGTGGCCCGTCAGATGCGCCGTGTGGGCTTCAACCCTCACAATGGCGAGTTCCGTAAGGTCTACCGCAAGGCTCGCCCCTACGACATTGAGAAGTGGCACGAGGCGGTGGCAAGGGAGCACGAGGTTATGATTCGTTCGAGGCAGATTGCTGCCGATATGAAGCTCGATATGAAGATTGGCGATGTGGAGTTCCAGGGCGACGGCATCAAGGCCATCTTCTACTACATAGCCGATGAGAGGGTCGACTTCCGTGAGCTCATCAAGGTCTTTGCCGACCAGTTCCGCATCCGCATCGAGATGAAGCAGATTGGCGCGCGCCAGGAGGCAGGCCGCATTGGTGGTCTGGGTGCCTGCGGTCGTCAGCTCTGCTGCGCATCGTGGATCAGCTCCTTCAACTCCGTGACGACAGGTGCCGCGCGTACGCAAGAACTCTCGCTCAACCCCCAGAAGCTCGCGGGCCAGTGCAGCAAACTCAAGTGCTGCCTCTCCTATGAGCTCGACTGCTACACCGACGCGCGTCAGGAGTTCCCCCGCATCAATGGCCCCTTGCAGGCTTTGGATGCCGACTACTTCCACATCAAGAGCGACATCCTGGCACGCACTATGAGCTTCAGCACCCAGCCCGGCTCTATGGCAGGACTTGTAACCTTGTCGGTGGGCCGCGTGAAGGAGATTATGAGGCTCAATGCCGAGGGCAAGAAGCCCGAGAAGATTACCTCGGACACCATCGTGGATACCACCACCGAGGAGCCCACCTATATCAATGTCATCGGCGAGGATAGCATCACCCGCTTCGATAGGTCCAAGAAGAAAAAACGCAAGAATAAATCCAAAGGCCAGCAGCCCAAGGGCGGCGAGCCTAAGGGCCAGGAGCCCAAGGCCCCCAAGGAGCAGCGTGAGCCCAAGGAGCCCAAGGAGCAGCGTGAGTCCAAGGAGGCCAAAGCACCCAAGCAGGGTGGCGAAGGCGAGCATAAAGAGGGCGAGCGCAAGGAGGGCGAGCAGAGAAATGGCGGTCGTGGTCGCAACAACCGCTCAAGGAACAATGGCGGCCGTCAGCGCTCGGGCCATCCCCGAGGTGGTGAGCGCAAGGAGCCCAAGGGTGAGAACAAGGAGGCTTAGGTAAGGAATCCACGCAAGGTGACAGAGGTATGCGCAGAGGATTGTTGATAGCATTGGTGGCGCTTGTGGCCGTAGGGTGTACCCTCAGGCCCGAGGGTGCCGTTGTGGCCGACACTCCGCGCGGAACCTGGGAGCCCCACGAGGAGGTGGCCATCTTCTACGACAACACCGACACCCTCTCGCTCTACAATGTGGGCGTGGCACTCCGAGTGGAGAGCGGCCGTGTGGAGGGCCCCGTGAGTGTGGGAGTGGAGTGTGAGTCGCCGAGCGGCAAGCGCTTTGCGAGCAGCGTGGTGCTGCGTGCCGAGGAGGTGCACTCGGGCGGCTCGTTCACCGAGATTAGGGCCCCCTGGGTGGAGCAGGCGCTCTTTGACGAGAGAGGCGAGTACCTCTTCCTGCTGACCCCCGAGCAGACCCTCCGAGGCGTTTGGATGGCGGCCATAACGATTGAGAAATAACAACAACGAGATAATGGGAAAAGATAAAATCAGACGATTCAGCGAGAACCTCACCTTTGAGTGTATGGTGCAGCCGGCCTTTGAGGAGGTCTTCGGCGTGGACCACCCTATGAAGGGCAAGTGGGGCGAGTTCTTCGGCAACAACAACCCCATAGTGCTGGAGCTTGGCTGCGGCAGGGGCGAATATACTGTGGCACTGGCCGAGCGCAACCCCGACAAGAACTTCATAGGTGTCGACATCAAGGGCGCGAGGATGTGGCGCGGAGCCAAGACTGTGACCGAGCGCGGCATCACCAATGCGGGTTTCCTGCGCACAAGGATAGAGTTCATCTCGTCGCTCTTCGCCGAGGGTGAGGTGAGCGAGATATGGATAACCTTCCCCGACCCGCAGATGCCCAAGCAGAGGGCCAAACACCGCCTGACGGGCCCCCTCTTCCTGGCACGCTATGCCAAGATACTGGCCGATGGCGGAATGATTAACCTCAAGACCGACTCGCAGTTCCTGCACGAGTACACCAAGGAGGTCATCGCCCAGAACGAGCTGCCTGTGGAGGTCGCCAACAACGACATCTACGGCTCGGGCTACGCCGATGAGACCCTCTCCGTAAAGACCGCCTATGAGAGCAAGTTCCTCGCGCAAGGTATGCCCATAACCTACCTGCGATTCTCGCTCGGCGGCAAGCGTGAGTTTCATTATGAGGCTCCCGAGGAGTAGCGAGCGTATAGAGCGTGCCTTGTGGGTGATTTTTGCACCAAATTCCCGAGAGTGCCTTCCTCATTTACCTTTAGTAAACTGCGGAGTCACTCCAGAAATTTGGCACAAAAATCCCTCCACAAAACGCGCTCTTGGGGAATTGAAAGTGGCAACGGCCACAGCGAGTGCTGGTGGCTCCGAAATAGGGTAGAGCAAATACAGAGATACGAAGTATCTCCTAAAAATTTTTGGGCGACTTTTTATAAAAAGTCGCGAAAAAAGAGAAAGATGGAAGAAAACATAAAGATAGGAATTACGCTTGGTGACCCATCGGGTGTGGGTGCCGAGACGGTTATTAAGATTTTCCGCGACCAGCGGATGTTCGATATGGCGACCTTTGTGCTCTATGGTCTGTCGAAGTCGATGTCCTTCTATAAGGCGAAGGTCGAGGATGCCGAGCAGGTGAGCGTCAGCCTTGTGCAGTCGGCTGCCGAGGCACAGGCACGCAAGCTCAACCTTGTGGAGTGCGGCAAGGCCGATATGCGCATCACGGCCGGTGAGGCCTCGGCCGAGGCCGGCGAGGTGGCTGTGGAGTCGCTCCGCAGGGCTGTGGAGGATGTCAAGGCGGGCCACTTGGACCTGCTGGTCACCTGCCCCATAAATAAGAACGCTATGGACGAGGCCGGCTTTGGTGCTGTGGGCCACACGGAGTTCTTGGCGCAGCAGTTTGGCGGCGAGCCACTGATGCTTATGTGCAGCGACATTATGAGGGTGGGCCTTGCGACCATCCACATCCCCGTGGCGGAGGTGGCTGCGGCACTCTCCAAGGAGCTCATCACCAAACGCATAGCTCAGCTCGAGCGCTCCCTCAAGGAGGACTTCGGTGTGCGTAAGCCCCGCATTGCGGTCTTGGCACTGAATCCCCACGCGGGCGACGGCGGCCTTCTGGGCAAGGAGGAGCAGGAGATTATCGCTCCCGCCATCCGCGAGGCCTATGAGGGTGGCACCTTGGCTTTCGGTCCCTTTGCGGCCGACGGCTTCTTTGCGGCGGGCACCTTCAAACGCTACGATGCGGTGCTGGCAATGTACCACGACCAGGGACTGGCCCCCTTCAAGACCCTCACCCCCTATGGTGTGAATGTCACCACCAACCTGGAGGTCGTGCGCACCTCGCCCGACCACGGCGTGGGCTACGACATCGCCGGCAAGGGCCTTGCAGATGAGAGCTCTATGCGCAATGCCATCTATATGGCTCTGGATATCTACCGCTCGCGCGCGAGGGAGGCCGCCTATGCCGCCAACCCCCTGAAGCACTACGAGCGTCCCCGCGGTGGCCGCGATGCCAATGTCAAGGACATAAGAGAACTGAAAACCGGCGACAACGGTCGCAACGAGTGATGGTGGCTCCGAAGCAAGGCAGTAGGTAGAATTACTGCTGATGGTTAAAGAGATACGAAGTATCTCCTAAAAATTTTTGGGGCGCCTTTTTATAAAAAGGCGCAAAAAGGAGCGCCAACGGCGCAAAAGAGAGAGAAAAGATACGATATAAAAAAATAGAGAGTGGGGCGGTAGGCCGCAGGTCGTATTGCGGTGCCCCTTAAACATTAACTAAAAATTATGGAACAGATTAAGATTACCTTCCCTGACGGCAGCGTTCGTGAGTATGCCAAGGGAACAACTGCAATGCAGATTGCAGAGGGTATCAGCTCGCGCCTGGCGGCTGATGTATTGTCTGCCACTGTGAACGATGAGGTTGTGGACCTTTTGGCCCCCATCGAGGCAGACGCAACTATCAAACTCAACAAATGGGAGGATGAGGAGGGTCGCCGCACATTCTGGCACACCTCGTCGCACCTGCTGGCCGAGGCTCTCGAGAGCCTCTATCCCGGTATAAAGTTCGGTATCGGCCCCAGCATTGAGAACGGTTTTTACTACGATGTAGATTCGCCCACCCCCATCACCGAGGCTGACCTCCAGAAGATTGAGAAGAAGATGGAGGAGCTCTCGCGCACCAAGGAGCCCGTTGTACGCCGCGAGGTGCCCAAGCAGGAGGCTCTGGAGACTTTCAAGGCCAAGGGCGACCAGTATAAGGTGGAGCTTATTGAGGCTCTGGAGGATGGCACTATCAGCTTCTATAGCAACGGCGCCTTCACCGACCTCTGCCGCGGTCCTCACCTGCCCAACACGGGCTACATCAAGGCCATAAAGCTCACCAGCATCGCGGGTGCCTACTGGCGTGGCGATGAGAAAAACAAGATGCTCACCCGTATCTACGGTGTGTCGTTCCCCAAGAAGTCTATGCTCGATGAGCACCTCGCACTGCTCGAGGAGGCCAAGAAGCGCGACCACCGCAAACTGGGCAAGGAGCTCGAGCTCTTCACCTTCTCGCAGAGGGTAGGTCAGGGTCTGCCTTTGTGGCTGCCCAAGGGCGCTGAGCTCAGGGGCCGTCTGGAGAACTTCCTGAGGGCTGTGCAGAAGAAGTATGGCTATGAGCAGGTTATCACTCCCCACATCGGCCAGAAGGAGCTCTATGTGACCTCGGGTCACTACGCCAAGTATGGCAAAGACTCGTTCCAGCCCATCCACACCCCCTATGAGGGCGAGGAGTTCCTGCTGAAACCTATGAACTGCCCCCACCACTGCGAGATTTTCAAGTTCAAACCTCGCTCCTATAAGGACCTGCCCCTGCGCTTTGCAGAGTTCGGTACCGTATATCGCTATGAGCAGAGTGGTGAGCTCCACGGTCTTACCCGCGTGAGGGGCTTCACCCAGGATGATGCCCACCTCTTCGTGCGTCCCGACCAGCTCCTGGAGGAGTTCGAGAATGTTATCGACATTGTGCTCTACATCTTCAAGACCCTCAAGTTCGACGAGTTTACGGCACAGATTTCGCTGCGTGACCCCAATAACAAGGAGAAGTATATCGGCACAGATGAGAACTGGGAGCGCGCCGAGCAGGCCATCATCAAGGCTGCGGCCGAGAAGGGCCTCAAGACCGTTGTTGAGTACGGCGAGGCAGCCTTCTATGGTCCCAAGCTCGACTTTATGGTCAAGGACGCTATCGGTCGCAAGTGGCAGCTCGGTACCATTCAGGTGGACTACAACCTGCCCGAGAGGTTCGATTTGACCTACACCGGCGCAGACGATAAGCCCCACCGCCCCATTATGATTCACCGCGCACCCTTCGGCTCGATGGAGCGTTTTGTGGCAGTGCTGCTCGAGCACACCGGTGGTAAATTCCCCCTGTGGCTCTCACCCGCACAGTGCGTTGTGCTGCCCATTAGTGAAAAATTCAACGATTATGCAGAAAAAGTTTCTAAATATCTAAATAATTGCGATATTCGCAGTGAAATTGACCTGCGTAACGAGAAGATTGGCCGCAAGATACGCGACAATGAGCTCAAGCGAATCCCCTTCCTGCTCATCGTGGGCGAGAAGGAGGAGAGCGAGAACCTCGTGTCGGTTCGTCAGCAGGGCGTGGGCGATAAGGGTCAGATGACCACCGACGCTTTTGCCGAGATGATTAAGGAGCTTGTTGCCGCAGAGATTGACAATCAATAGAAGTCTAACACATACAAAAAACTAATGGCAGTACCTTACAGACCAAAACCGACCTATCCTCCCAAGCCCCGCCCACAGCAGGGCCCACAGGGCAAACAACAGCAGGGTGAGCACCGCATCAACTCGCAGATTACCGCACCTCAGGTGAGGGTGGTGAGCGACGAGCTGGAGGGCGCACAGGTTATGGCCATCCGCGACGCACTCGCGCTGGCCGACCAGATGGAGATGGACCTCATCGAAATCTCGCCCAAGGCCGAGCCCCCCGTTTGCCGCATCGCCGACTACCAGAAATTCCTCTATCAGCAGAAGAAAAAGGCGAAGGAGATTAAGGCTAAACAGACAAAAGTGGTCATCAAGGAGATTCGTTTTGGTCCCCAGACGGACGACCACGACTACAACTTCAAGTTGCGTCACGCCGAGAACTTCCTCAAGGAGGGCGCCAAGGTGAAGGCCTATGTCTTCTTCCGCGGCCGTTCTATCGTCTTCAGCGAGCAGGGTCAGATTCTTCTGCTCCGTTTTGCTACCGACCTCGAGGAGTATGGCAAGGTTGAGATGATGCCCAAGTTGGAGGGTAAGCGTATGACGATGATGCTTGCGCCCAAACCCAAAAAGTAAAAAAACGCATATAGCGGGCGCTTTTTGCACCAAAACTTCAGAGAGCGAGTTCCTCACCTACGGAAAGTAGGCTGCGGACTCGCTCCTTTGTTTGGCACAAAAATCCCTCCGCTATCTGCGTTTTTTTCTTTCACGGCAAGGTGGTGGGTAGCACCACCCTCACCCGCTGCGGCCGTTGCCGCCTGCGGGCCTCGCTCCTTTGTTTGGCAAAAAAATTCCCGCCGCTCTATGCGTTTTTTATTTCACGGCAAGGCGGTGGACAGCACCACCCTCACAAAAGGGTCGTTCCGACCCCGCTATCTGCGTTTTTGTCTACCGCCTACCGCCTGCCGACAATGGGGCCTATAAGACTTATAAGACCTATAAGCCCCATAGGCCCCATAGGTCTTTAAGGACTTTAGGGAGTTTAGTGAGTTTAAGGAGCTTAGTGACTTCTCCTTAATCTCCTTAATTTCCCTAAATTCTCTCTAACAATTTTCAATTGTCAATTTTCCATTTTCAATTTCATTTTAGCCCTTT
>JAGBFH010000023.1 GCA_017936605.1 Tidjanibacter sp. | reverse complement strand
CTCAATTCTCAATTCTCAATTCTCAATTCTATTTAGAACGGCATATCGTCGATGGGCATCGAGCTATATGCGGGCTCCTCGGTGGGCATAGGGGGCATATCGGGTGCGGGTGCGGCGGCCTCGGGAGCCTTGCGTGCGAGTTTCCACGCCCTGGCCTCGGTGTACCAGCGGCCGTTATACTCCCTCGACTCGAGGTTGATGGCGACCTCCACCTGCTCGCCGGGCTTGAGTGCGGCAGCCTCGGTGGCCTTGTCGCCCCAGAAGCCCACGCACAACTTGCGGTTGAAATCACCGGGAAGCTCAAAGACAACCTCCTGTTTTGTCCACTCACCACGGGCACTCGTGCCCTTAACGACAGGGAGAACCCTGTAAACCAATCCTTCAAATTCCATAATCGTTTCTCCTTATTATTTATATTATTAATTAGTTATTCTCGAAGTAGTTGTCGAAGAAGAGCATCTGATACTGAATGGATACTCTCCAGTAGGGCCAATGGTGGCTGCCAGGGCGCAGGTAGAAGTCGTGGGGGATGCCCAACTCCAACAACCTACGGTGAAGTGCAACATTAACCTCATAGAAAAAATCCTCGGTGCCGCAGTCGATAATCATCGCCAACGACCCATCCTTAGGGGCTCGCTCCACCATATTCACTATGGCGCGCTCCTCCCATCGCTCGGGGTATTCATCCTTGGGGCCGAGGAGTCTGCTCATCTCCCAGCCGTCGGGGAACTCCCTGAGGTCTACACCGCCCGAGGTGCTACCAACCGCACCGAAGAGCTCCTGATGACGCAGGGCAATATAGAAGGCCCCCTGACCGCCCATCGAAAGGCCGCTTATGGCCCTACCCTCGCGGGTGGCATTGGTCCTATAGGTGCCGTCTACCCACCCCACAAGTTCCTGCGAGATGAATGTTTCGTACCTTACGGAGCCATCCTCGGGGCTATCCCAATACCAACTCCTGCCACCGTCGGGGCAGACGATGATCAGATCGTAGAGGTCGGCAAGCGGTGCCACCCCACCCTTGGCAGTCCAACCCTCGTAGTTGTCGCCAAAGCCGTGGAGCAGATAGACCACATCGTAGCGCTGCCCACTCTCGTCATACCCATCGGGGGTCACCACCGTCACAGGAATACTCTTCTCCATCGAGGGGCTATAGACGCTCCTCTCTCGCTGGTCGTATGCCCTAAGCGAAGCCACACTCACCACACACGCCACAAGCGTTATAATAACTCTTTTCATACTCAAAATCCTTTTAGCCCTTTCGGCCCTTTTCCCTCCTACTCCGCGTCGAGCAGGAAGTATTTTTTGTCCACTCCCGCATTGTAGTTGCCGATGGTACCGTCGGCGTGGATGACCCTATGGCAGGGGATGAGCACCGCTATGGGGTTGGCGCTCACAGCATTTCCCACCGAACGATAGGCCTTCGTGAAGCCCGTGCAGGCGGCAATATCGGCATAGCTCACCGTAATTCCGCGTGGCACCCTCAGCAGCTCTCGCCACACCTTGCGCTCGAAGGGCGTACCCTCCAAATAGAGTGTCAAACTCTTAGGTCCCCTACCCTCGAGCACCTTCACCATAGCCTTGTGCGAGGGGTCCGCCTCGTGCACAAGTTGTGCGCCTCTCATCTCGGCTCGGAGTTCGTCAAGAGCCTCCTCCCTATCGTCGGCAAAGGCCACACGACAGACACCCTTCTGACTCGAGGCTATGAGCATCTCGCCGTGGGAGGTGGGCTGGAAGGAGTAGCGCAGGGTCTTATCCTTCAGGCGCGAGAAACCGAGCGGACGGATAGTTATCTCCGTTGTGCGCTTGGGCAGCGAGTTGCCGTAGGCCCAGAGGTAGAGCGAGGCCACCGACCCAAAGGGCGAAAAGAGCCTGCGGTAGTGGCCGAAACGCTTGGCAGTGAGCCTCCTCTCGCCGTAGAGCACCGAGATGGCACGACGGATGATGAGGTCGTTGTAGGAGAGCACATCCTCCCTGCCGAGCGAGAACATAAGGAGCATCTCGGCACTCCATACGCCCACGCCATTGAGCGTCACAAGTCGCCTTATGGCCTCCTTGTCGCTGAGCCCGCGGAGCTCCTCCTCGGAGAACTCTCCCGAGGCAAACCTCTCGGCCGCCTCGACAATCCAGCGGCTCTTCCTCACCGGCACACCCGCCCTGTGAATACCCTCAACCCCAAGAGCCATAATGCTCTCGGGCGAGAGGACCCCGCCGGCCCTCTCAACGAGTCGGGCAGAGATTTTCTCGGCTGTGGAGGTGGCAACCTGCTGTTCCACAATATTCCTCACGAGCCTATCGAAAAGGGGCGCATCCGTCTGGCGCTCCAGATAGCCGAAGCGTTCGATAATCTGCGCCATACGCTGGTCGGCATCTCTCAGATGCTCAACCTTGTCGATGTATGGGAAGAGTGAGTTCATAGCGCAAAGAGGGGCTAACAGTTACCTCACAAAGATACACATTCGAATCGAAAAATCGCTCCCCTTGGGCCATATTTTTATAATAAATGTATATCTTTGCTAAAATTATCTCTCAAGAGCATAAAGAACCCTACGATATGAGCAACGGCAACACACGATACTTTCTTATGAATCTGCTCCGTCGCCACCGCATAAGCGTCACCGACGAGAACGGACGCGAGGTGTGGTACTCCCTCGGACGACCTCTGCGCTGGGGCCTCTATCTGCTTGGGGCTGTGGTGGTCATCTTTGTGGCGACACTCGCCCTGGCGGCCTACACCCCCCTGCTCAACATCTTCCCCGGCTATGACGGCATAGCCGCACGCGAGAGGATGATTGAGCAAATCATCAGGCTCGATTCGCTTGAACGCGAGCTGGACTATATGAGGGTCTACACCGACAATGTGGCCCAAGTGATGGAGGGTCGCCGCCCTGTGGTGCGCTCACTGACACCCACCGAGCAGGACCGCATAGCCTCCGACAAGGAGATTGTGGCCCCCTCTGCTATGGATAGTCTGCTGCGCAGCCAGATGGAGGGCTCGGGTCGCTACGGCATAGGTGGCCCCACGAGTGATGCCAAGTCGGCAGGAGCCCAGATTCTGCGCCCCGTAGACGAGTGCCTTGTGGCCAAAGGGTTCTCGCCCTCGACGGGCCTCTATGGTGTGAGGCTCACGGTGCCCGAGTCGCGCGGCGTGAGGGCTGTGCAGGCCGGCACCGTCATCCTCTCCACCCTTGAGCCCGACGGCTACACAGTGCAGATTCAGCACTCGGCGGGCTTCATCTCCACCTACCGCTCCCTGGGCGAGGCGCTCAAACAGACGGGCGAGAGGGTCGAGGGAGGCGAGGCCATAGGCACCACCCGCAGCGACATCACCACCGAAGGTGGCAAGCGAGAGATTGAGATACAGTTTTGGTTCGACGGCGTGGCCGTGGACCCCGAAAATTATATTGTTTTTTAGTTTAGGTTAGTCATTATGAAACAACGACTTGCTCTGCTTGGCTCGACCGGCTCGATAGGCAAGCAGACACTCGATATTGTGCGTCGTAGACCCGACGAGTTTGAAATCACAACCCTGACGGCGGGCAATCGTTGGGAGAGCCTCGTGGAGCAGGCTCTGGAGTTTAGGCCCGACAGCGTGGTGATAGCCAACGAGCAACACTACGGCGCGGTCAAAGAGGCCCTCGGCAATGAGCCCATAAAGGTCTATGCAGGTAGTGATGCGCTGTCGCAGGTGGTGGCAGGTGGCGAGGTTGACACGGTCGTAAATGCCCTTGTCGGCTATGCCGGTATGCTCCCCTCGCTTGCGGCCGTCAAGGCCTCCAAGCGCTTGGCTCTGGCCAACAAAGAGAGCCTTGTGGTGGCAGGTGAGCACATTATGCGCGAGGCTGCCCAGAGGAATGTCCCCATTCTGCCCATCGACTCCGAGCACTCGGCCATCTTCCAATGTCTGGCGGGCGAGGTTTCGGCCCCTCGAAGGGTGATTATCACCGCCAGTGGAGGTCCCTTCCTGCGCACCCCCGCCGAGGAGTTGGAGAGGGTGACCGTTGCACAGGCCCTCAACCACCCCAACTGGTCTATGGGCGCCAAGATTACCATCGACTCTTCGACGCTCGTCAACAAGGGTTTCGAGGTGATTGAGGCCCGCTGGTTGTTTGGCCTCAGCCCCGAGCAGATAGATGTCCTTGTACACCCCCAATCCATTGTCCACTCGATGGTTGAGTTTGAGGATGGGGCCATCAAGGCACAACTCGGCACCCCCGATATGCACCTTCCCATTCAGTATGCTCTCCGCTTCCCCGACCGTGGTGCGTTGGGCGAGGAGAGGCTCGACTTTATGAAGAACCCCACACTCACATTTGAGCCCGTCGATGGTGAGCGCTTCCCGCTTCTGGGCACCGCCTACGACTGCTTGCGCCGCGGAGGCAACAGCTCGTGTGTGATGAACGGAGCCAACGAGGTGGCTGTGGCAGCATTTTTGTCAGGCCAGATAAAATATACCGACATTGCCCGCGTTATACTTGGGACCCTCGAGAGGGCCGAGTGGATTGCAAAGCCCTCGATTGAGGACTACGCCTACTCCAACGACTCCTCGCGCCGCATAGCACGCGAGATTATCTCGGGGCTCACCAAATAGCCCACATCATTGAAATATTAGCTTTGCAAAAATAGAGATGGATATTGTCATAAAAATCTTGCAGTTCGTCTGCTCCTTCACCCTTCTGGTGCTCATCCACGAGTTGGGCCACCTGATGTTCGGCAAACTCTTTGGCGTAAGGGTCGAGGAGTTCCGCATCTTCTTCGGCAAACCCTGGATAAAGTGGCGCTGGGGCGAGACGGAGTACGGCATCGGTTGGTTACCCTTTGGCGGCTTTGCCAAACTCTCGGGTATGGTCGACGAGAGCGTCGACACCGAGCAACTCAAGCAGGAGCCCCAGCCCTGGGAGTTCCGCAGCAAGCCCGCCTGGCAACGCCTCATCATCATCCTCGGTGGCGTGATGATGAATGTCGTGTTGGCCTTTGGCATCTATGTGGGCACGAGCCTCGCATGGGGCGACCAGTATATCTCCAACAAGGATATGCCCTACGGCTATGTCTATAGCGACTATGCCCACGCACTCGGCTTCGAGGATGGTGACAAGATTATCTCCATCGGTGGCCAGGAGATTGAGGACTACGCCAAGGTGCTCACCTCGCTCGTCATCGAGAACGACAAGACGACCGTTGTGGAGCGCCAGGGAGCAGAGGTGACCATCGAGATTCCCGTGCAGTCGGTTATGGAGCTCTCCGAGCAGACCGACTTCCTCTATCCCCGCTTACCCTTTGAGGTAGAGTCGGTTGTGGAGGGCTCGGGTGCCGAGGCCGCGGGCCTCAAGACGGGCGACAAGGTGGTGGGCGTGGATGGCGAGCCTATGAGCTTCCACGACCAGATTTCACCGCGCCTTATGGCCGCTGCGGGTGGCACCATCTCTCTCACCCTCAATGACGGCACAACCCACACGGTGGCCGTCGACCAGGATGGAAAGATTGGCATCGCACTTGCAACTGCCGACTACCTCCCCATCCGCACCCGCACCTACAACTTCTGGCAGGCCATACCTCGCGGCTGTGAGCGCGTAGTGGAGGAGATGGGCGACTACTGGAAGCAGCTCAAGATGATTGTTCAGCCCAAGACCGAGATGTATAAGGCCCTGGGTGGCCCCATAGCCATTGGCGGCATCTTCCCTGACGAGTGGAACTGGCACACCTTCTGGCGCATTACGGCCCTTCTGTCGGTCATCTTGGCAGTGATGAATGTGCTCCCCATCCCCGCACTGGATGGCGGTCACGCGCTCTTTATTCTGATTGAGATGGTTACGGGTCGCCGCCCGAGCGACAAGGTGCTTCTGGTGGCGCAGATGATAGGTATGACCCTGCTGTTTGCACTGATGTTCTGGGCAACCTTCAACGACATAGCAAGGCTGTTTTAGCGATAAGCCGTTAGCTTTCATAGCTTTTGGCCGTTAGCTATTAAAAAGGTTCGCGGGTTACATTTTTGTAACCCGCGAGCTTTTTTGTGAAGGGCCAAAAGGAATTCAAAATTATTTATTAGGGAATTTATAAAAATTAAGGACCTTAAAGACCCTAAAGACCTTAAGGACCTTAGGGAAATTAGGGAAAGGCCCATTTCTCCCATTTCTCCCATTTCTCCCATTTCTCCCATTTCTCCCATTTCTCCCATTTCTCCCATTTCTCCCATTTCTCCACCGAAACACAACAGACCTCTCCCGAGCTTCGCTCACCCTCCTTGTGCGCGAGGACGCGCACGCAATTTTCGACCACCCCTCCCAACCTCCCCTTTCGTAGGGGAGGAGTTAAAAAGGGCTAAAAGGGCCTAAAGGAAATTATCCATTGTCAATTGTCCATTTTCAATTTTCAATTTTCAACTTATTTTTCTACATTTGCAGGTTATAATGGGATAAAGTGACCTTATGGATATGAAAAAGATACAGAACATACCCTCGTGGGTGGCCTACCTGGGGGCTGTGGTGCTCTTCTTGGCGCTCTCGCTCTTCTACTTCGCCCCCCAGATGGAGGGCAAGCAACTCTCGATGGGTGACATCACCCAGTATGAGGGTATGGCCCACGATATCAAAGAGATGCAGGCCGAGGGCGAAGACCCCCAGTGGACCGGCAACGCCTTTGGCGGTATGCCCGCCTACCTCATAAACATCGAGTACCCCTCGATGGTCATCAAGAATGTGAGCACCGACTTGGCCAACTGGTTTGGTCGCCCCGCTGTGCTTATCTTCCTGGCCATCTGCTGCTTCTGGGTTATGTTGTTACTTTGGGGTCTGAATCCACTTGTGGCCATCGTGCCGGCCATAGCCTACGGTTTTTCGACCTACTCGATACTCATCATCGGCGCGGGCCACATAACCAAGATGTTCGCCTTTGCCTACGCCCCACTGCTGGTGGGTGGCGTGGTCTATGTGCTGCGCGGAGGTAGAGTGTGGCTCGGAGCACTCCTTACGGCCCTCTTTGCGGCCCTCCAGATTGGTGCCAACCATCCCCAGATAACATACTATTTCGCACTGGTGATTCTGGCCGCGTGGATTAACTACCTCATTGTGGCTATAAGGGAGCACACACTGAAGGATTTTGCCCGTCGCACAGCAGCCCTTGTGGGTGCCGCAATTCTTGCTGTGGGTGCCAACTTCTCCTCGCTCTACTATACGGCCCAACATCAGGGCGACACCATTCGTGGTGGCAGTCCTCTGGCCGCGGAGTCGACCACCAAGGGCGACAAGGGCCTCGACATTGAGTACGCCACCGCGTGGAGTTATGGCCGCACCGAGAGCCTCAATATGTTCATTCCCAACCTTATGGGTGGCTCGTCGGCAGGTGGCTTTGCCCACGACGGCAAGGTGGCCGACGCTCTGCGCCCCTATGGCGCCCGACAGCTCGCCACACAACTTCCCGCCTACTGGGGCGACCAGCCCGGAACGGCAGGCCCCACCTATCTGGGCGCCTCGTTTGTGTTCCTTGCGGTGCTGGCCCTATTCCTGCTGAAAGGCAGAGAGAAGTGGTGGCTCTTTGGTGTGAGCCTCTTTGCGCTGCTGCTCTCCTGGGGCTCCAATCTGATGTGGTTCACGGAGTTGATGTTCAACTATCTGCCTATGTATGACAAGTTTAGGGCTGTTTCGACGGCGCTGGTTGTCTTGCAGTGGAGCGTACCCCTGCTGGGCGCACTCGTGCTGTGGAACATCTACAGGGGCGAATACAAGCAGGCAGAAATCAGAAACGGCATCCTTTGGTCTGCGGGCCTTACGGGTGGCGTGGCACTTCTGATGTGGCTCTTAGGTGGCGCTCTGTTTACCTTCTCGGCCCCCTACGATGCTCACTTTGGTCTGCCCGAGGATATCCTCTACGCAATGGAGCAGGAGAGAGCCGCAATGCTCAAGGGCGATGCCCTGCGCTCGTTGCTCTTTGTTGTGGCCACCGCCGCAGCGCTGTGGCTCTGCAATGTGGGCAAGATAAAGCGCGGTGTGATGCTCTGCGCACTTGGACTGATTGTCACCGTTGATATGGTGGGCGTGGATAGCCGTTACCTCTTCTGGGGCGACTTTGTGAGGCCCGCAAAGACGGAGATTAAGCCCACGGCCGCCGACCTGGAGATTATGATGGACAATGAGCTCGGCTATAGGGTTGCCAACTTTGCGGTGGACACCTTCAACGACGCCACCACAAGCTACTTCCACCGCTCGGTGGGCGGCTACCACGGAGCCAAGCTCGCACGCTACAACGACCTGATAACCCACTCGCTCAGCAAGGGCGACGCCGAGGTCTACGATATGCTCAACACCAAGTACTTCATCGTGCCCGATGAGGCCACCGGAGCCCCCGTTGTGGAGCTCAACCCCGAGGCCAACGGCCCTGCGTGGTTTGTGGAGGAGGTGGTGGTTGCCGGCACCCCCACAGAGGAGATGAACGCCCTGCGCAACATCGACACCCGCACCACGGCCGTCATTGAGCACAAATACTTGGAGCAGATTGGCACGCCCGGCAATGGCGACTCGGAGATTTGGCTCGAGGAGTACAGCCCCAACTACCTCAAGTATCGCTACACCTCCGAGGAGGGTGGACTTTGCATCTTCTCGGAGATATTCTACGACAAGGGTTGGGTGGCCAAGGTTGACGGCAAGGAGCAGGACTACCTGAGGGCCAACTATGTGCTGCGTGCTATGGTCCTCCCCGCAGGCGAGCACACCGTGGAGTGGAGCTTCAGGGCCCCACACTTTGCCCTGATTGAGGGCGTGACCCTCTGCTTCTCGCTGGCCATTATCCTGGGCGTAGCAATCGCAGCGGTGGCAACACTCCGCAAGGCAAAGAGAGAGAAACAGACCGAATAAAGATAAAAAAAACAGTATAGAGTATGACGAGTAACAAAAAAATGCGCCGTAGGGTGCGCGGCTCCTACGCGATTTCCACAATCAGCATAGCCTTTGTGCTATTCCTCGTTGCGAGCGTGGGTTTCATCATCTGGAACCTCTCGAAGACCACCGACACCATCAAGGAGCGAATGACGCTCTATGTGATGCTCGAGAGCGAGACCACCCCCGAGGAGGCCGCAACCATAGGTGAGAAACTGTGTGCCACGGAGGGCATCCGCGAGGTTATCTTTGTGCCCAAGGGCGAGGCAGCCGCCGACTTCAAACAGTATGCCGGTGGCGACTTCGAGGAGTTCTTGGACTTCAACCCCCTGCCCGACTCCTATGAGGTGAAGATTGCCTCGTGCGAGAGCCCCAAGTGCTTGGTGGAGAGCCTCACAGCCGACATCTCCACCTGGGAGAGGGTCGACGAGGTGGTCTATCAGAAGGGTATGGTCGAGAGTCTTGAGACCAACCTTGCCTCCTTCAAGTTTATGATGGTGGTCTTTGCGGGCGTTATGCTCTTCATCTCGCTCGTGCTGCTGCGCAACACGGTGCGTATGAGCGTCTATTCGCGCCGCGAGGTCATCTCCACGATGAAGCTCGTGGGCGCAAGCCGCCTCTTCATCAAACGCCCCTTCCTCATCAACAGCATCTGGATGGGCCTCTTGGCGGGCCTTATAGCCTCTCTGATGTTCTGGGGCGTGCTGGTGGCTCTCACCAAAGGCCTCTCCTACCTTATGCTCACGGTGAGCTGGGAGGCTCTGGCCATAATCTTCGGCTCGATAATGGTGGGCGGCGTGCTCATATCGCTCATCTTCACCTACCTCTCGGTGAGCCGCTTTGTCAATATGAAAACCGCAAAAATACATATCTATTAGAGTATGGCGACAAATCAAAAAACAACCAAGAAACAGACCCACGACCAGAGGTCCGAGATGGTCTTCTCGTGGAGCAACTACAAGTGGATGCTCATCGGTGCAGGCATCATCCTGCTGGGCTTCATACTGATGGCGGGCGGCGGCAGCAGCGACCCCAATGTATTCAATGGCGAGGCGCTCTTCTCGTGGCGCCGCATCTCGCTGGCCCCCTTTGTTGTGCTCGTGGGCTTCGGCGTGGTGGGCTATTCCATCTTCCACAAGGATAAGAAAAAAGAGTAACACTAATCACATAAAAGACTAACTCAGATGTCTATTTTTGAAGCATTCATCTTGGGCCTCGTGCAGGGTCTTACGGAGTATCTTCCAGTGAGCAGCAGCGGCCACCTCCAGATTGCCAAGGAGCTGCTTGGCGTAGAGCTTACGGACAATATCGCCTTTGATGTCATCCTCCACCTGGCCACCGTCTTGAGCACCATCGTTGTGCTCTGGCCCGCCGTGAAGAAGGTTGTGGGCGGCTTCTTCTCCTTCCGTAAGGGTCCCGATATGACCTACGCGCTGAAGATTATCGCCTCGATGGTGCCCGTCGGCATCGTCGGCTTCCTCCTGAAGGATACATTCAACCAGATGCTCGCCTCGGACTATGTGATGGTCGTTGTGGGTGCGATGTTGCTCCTCACGGCCGCACTCCTGACCTTCGCCCACCGCGCCAAACCTCGCAAGAAGGAGGAGATTTCGTGGCGTGACGCGATGATTATAGGCACCTCACAGGCGGTGGCTACTATGCCCGGCCTGAGCCGCTCGGGCACCACCATCGCCACGGGTCTTATTTTAGGCAATAAGCGCTCGGTGGTTGCCGAGTTCTCGTTCCTGATGGTCATCCTCCCCATCCTCGGCGAGTCGCTCCTGGATGTGCTGGGTGGCGATTTGGCCAACATCGGCGTAGGCATTCTGCCTCTGGCTGTGGGCTTTGTGACCTCGTTCATCTCGGGCTGTCTGGCGTGCAAGTTTATGCTCCGCATTGTCAATAACGGCAGGCTCGTATGGTTTGCCCTCTACTGCCTTGTTGTGGGCCTCATCTCGATTGGTAGCTACATATTCTAATCCGCGATGCGTCAGCCCATTACACACTCTATGCCCTTCCCCGAGGGGGTTGTGGCAGTGGTCGATAAGCCACTCACCTGGACCAGCAGCGATGTGGTCCGCAAACTCAAATACCTGCTCCGCAAACTGGGCTACCCCAAGATTAAGATTGGCCACGCCGGCACCCTCGACCCACTGGCTACGGGCGTGCTGCTGGTCTGCATAGGCAAGGCCACAAAACGTGTGGAGGAGCTTCAGGCGGGCGAGAAGGAGTATGTGGCCGATGTGATGCTCGGAGCCACCACCCCGAGTGGCGACCTCGAGCACCCCGTAGATGCCACCTACCCCACCGACCATATCACCCGCGAGAAGATTGAGGAGGCTCTTCGCTCCCTCTCGGGCGAGAGGTTCCAGACTCCCCCCGTCTACTCGGCCAAGATGATTGACGGCAAGAGGGCCTATGAGTATGCACGCGAGGGCGAGCAGGTGGAGATGCGCAAAGCACTCATAAACATCTATGAGATGGAGATTCTGGAGCTGGAGATGCCCCTGCTGAGAATCAGGGTGCGGTGCAGCAAGGGTACCTACATCCGCTCACTGGCCATTGAGATTGGCGAGGCGCTCTCGAGTGGTGCCCACCTTACGGCACTCCGTCGCACCCGCAGCGGCGAACACCGGGTGGAGGATGCGTGGCCCCTCGAGGAGCTCATCGCCGCAATGACCCCTCCGACAGAGTAGTACTCCGACAGAGTAGTACTCACCGAAAAGAAAAAATTTCTATCCGACTGAAACAAAATTCGTTTTAGTCCGTAGTATATTTGTTAGGCACTTGCGAAATGGCTTAACAAAGCGCACGAATTATTGATACATTAGATATAAATTCATAGATATGAAGCTATCACAGTACAATTACGACTTCTCTCCCGAGCTTCTGGCACAGTACCCCGCCGAGTACCGCGACGATTCGCGACTGATGGTCCTCCACCGCGCAACCGGCGAGATTGAACACAAAACCTTCAAGGATATCATCGACTACTTCGATGAGGAGGATGTCTTCATCCTCAACAACACCAAGGTGTTCCCCGCACGCCTCTATGGCAACAAGGAGAAGACCGGCGCCGAGATTGAGATTTTCCTGCTGAGGGAGCTCAACAAAGACCTCCGCCTGTGGGATGTATTGGTGGAGCCTGCCCGCAAGATTCGCATCGGCAATAAGCTCTACTTCGGTGAGGATGACGCACTTGTGGCCGAGGTTATCGACAACACCACCTCGCGTGGTCGTACCCTCCGCTTCCTCTACGACGGCTCCTATGAGGAGTTCCGCGAGGTGCTCAACCAGATGGGCGAGATTCCTCTGCCCCGCTGGGTGAGGGAGAAGGTCGAGCCCCTGGACGAGGAGCGCTACCAGACCATCTACGCCAAGGTGGAGGGTGCCGTTGCTGCCCCCACCGCAGGTCTGCACTTCTCGAAACACCTTCTGAAGCGTATGGAGATTAAAGGTATCGACACCGCCGAGATTACCCTCCACGTGGGCCTCGGCAACTTCCGCACTGTGGATGTCGAGGACCTGACGAAACATAAGATGGACTCGGAGCAGATTTTCATCCCCGCCGAGACCGCCGAGAGGGTCAACCGCGCCAAGGAGAGCGGCCACCGCGTATGTGCCATCGGCACCACCGTACAGCGCACCATCGAGTCCTCGGTATCGACTACCGGTATGCTGAAACCCTATGAGGGGTGGACCAATAAGTTCATCTTCTCGCCCTATGAGTTCAGCGTTGCCGACTCTATGGTGAGCAACTTCCACCTTCCCGGCTCCACCCAGCTGATGATGGTTGCAGCCTTCGGTGGCTACGACAAGGTTATGAATGCCTATAAGGTTGCTATCGAGGAGGGCTACCGCTTCGGCACCTACGGCGACGCAATGCTGATTCTCTAATTCAGCCCAACATTACCACCACACAAAATCCCTCGTGCAAGGCCCTGCACGAGGGATTTTTGTGTATCTTTAGCCTTGTCCCTCCCCTAAGTTAGGGGAGGGTGCCGAAGGCGGGAGAGGTCTGTTGTGCTTCGGTAGTGAGATGAGAGAAATGAGAGAAATGAGAGCAATGCGAGAAATGCGAGCAATGGGAGTTTCCTTAAGGTCATTAAGGTCCTTAAAGACCTATGGGGCTTATAGGTCCTATAGGTCTTATAAGTCTTATAGGCCTCATTGTCTGTAGATGGTTGTCGGTAGGCAAAAAACGCATAGAGCGAGGGGAATTTTTTGCCAACAAGATGGGCGAGGCCCGCAGGCGGCAACGGCCGCAGCGAGTGAGGGTGGTGCTACCAACCGCTTTCCATTGAAAGTAAAAACGCATAGAGCGAGGGGAATTTTTTAACAACAAGATGGGCGAGGCCCGCAGCTTACTCGAGGTAAGTGAGGGTCTCGCCCGTTGCAGTTGGTGAAAAATTCACCCGCTATATGCGTTT
>JAGBFH010000022.1 GCA_017936605.1 Tidjanibacter sp. | reverse complement strand
TTGAAAATTGAAAATCGAAAATTGAAAATTAGTTGTAGCCACGGCTGGGTTTTGTGAGGGGATTTCAAGGCTTGGTTTTGTTTTGACTCCGCAGTTTGCTCGGGAGCAAATGAGGAAGACAAAACAAAAGCGTAACACGGAAATCACCCACAAGGCACAGCCGACAGAAAAGTGAAACTAAAAACCGACCAAAGGATATGGCAAAAGAGATAAAGTATAATGTAGAGGCTCGTGAGCTTCTCAAGGAGGGCGTGGATGCCCTGGCAAATGCAGTGAAGGTGACACTTGGCCCCAAGGGTCGCAATGTGATTATCGACAAGAAGTTTGGCGCACCCCACATCACCAAGGATGGTGTGACTGTGGCCAAGGAGATTGAGCTCGAGGACAACTTCGCCAATATGGGCGCACAGATCGTAAAGGAGGTTGCGAGCAAAACCAACGACGATGCGGGTGATGGTACCACCACCGCTACCGTTCTGGCGCAGGCCATCATCGGTGTGGGTATCAAGAATGTGACCGCAGGTGCCAACCCTATGGACCTCAAGAGGGGTATCGACAAGGCTGTGGGTGCCGTTGTTGAGAGCATTAAGAGCCAGAGCCAGGTGGTGGGCGACAACCTCGAGAAGGTAGAGCAGGTGGCCACCATCTCGGCCAACAACGACCACTCCATCGGCGCACTCATCGCCGAGGCTGTGGGTAAGGTCAAGAAGGAGGGTGTCATCACCGTCGAGGAGGCCAAAGGTACCGACACCCATGTGGAGGTTGTCGAGGGTATGCAGTTCGACAGGGGCTACATCTCGGCCTACTTCGTGACCGACACCGAGAAGATGGAGGCTGTGCTCGAGAGGCCCTTCGTGCTCCTTACTGACAAGAAGATTTCGACTATGAAGGAGCTTATGGGCGTACTGGAGCCCGTGGCACAGAGCGGCCGCTCGCTGCTCATCGTGGCCGAGGATGTGGACGGCGAGGCGCTGAGCGCACTGGTTGTCAACAAGCTCCGCGGCTCGCTGAAGGTTGCCGCTGTGAAGGCTCCTGGCTTTGGCGACAGGCGCAAAGAGCTGCTCGAGGATATCGCCATCCTCACCGGCGGTACGGTCATCTCAGAGGATAAGGGTCTGCGTATGGACGCCGCCACTATCGATATGCTCGGCTCGGCCGACAAGGTCACCATTTCGAAGGACAACACCACCATCGTTGACGGTGCGGGTGCTGCCGAGGCTATCGAGGCTCGCGTGACACAGATTCGCAACCAGATGGAGAGCACCACCAGCGACTACGATAGGGAGAAGCTGCAGGAGAGGCTCGCCAAACTGGCGGGCGGCGTGGCTGTGCTCTATGTGGGTGCCGCTACGGAGGTCGAGATGAAGGAGAAGAAGGACCGCGTGGATGACGCACTTGCTGCCACTCGTGCAGCCATCGAGGAGGGTATCATCCCCGGTGGTGGCGTGGCCTACATCCGCGCTGCAGCCGCCATCGAGGGCCTCAGGGGCGACAACGACGACGAGACCACCGGTATCGCCATCGTTCGCAGGGCCATTGAGGAGCCCCTTAGGCAGATTGTTGCCAATGCAGGTGGCGAGGGCTCGGTTGTTGTGAATAAGGTGAGGGAGTCCGAGGGCTCCTACGGCTACAACGCCCGCGCCGACCGCTACGAGGATATGTTCGAGGCCGGCATCATCGACCCCACCAAGGTTGCAAGGGTCGCACTGGAGAATGCTGCAAGCATCGCTTCGATGTTCCTCACCACCGAGTGTGTTCTGGCCGAGAAGAAGGAGGATAACCCCGCGCCCGCAATGCCCGCCGGCGGTATGGGCGGCTACTAATCGCGGCGCAACATACATAGCAAAACCTCACGGGTATCGTTTCTGATACCCGTGAGGTTTTTTGTTGGCCGACGACCGACAATGGGACCTATAAGACCTATAAGACCTATAAGCCCCATAAGCCCTATACTCACTTTCAACTCTCTGCCCGCCAACAGACCTCTCCCGAGCTTCGCTCACCCTCCCCTAACTTAGGGGAGGGAATAAAGGGCCCAAAGGGCCCAAAGGGCTAAAAGGGCCAAAAGGGCCTATATGCCCTATATGTCCTATAAGCCCTATAAGTCCTTAGGGACTTTAAGGACCTTAAGGACCTTAATTTTCAATTTTCCATTTTCAATTGTCAACTTTCAACTTTCTGCTTTCGGCAAAAAGTTCAATAAAAGTTGAAAAATTGCACTATTCTTATCTTGTTGGTGCACTGTCTATTGTGCTCGTTTGTATTCAAGAAAAGAGGAAAAATGTGTCATCCGTAGGGAAAATAGTGCTTGACAAGCGGCGCTGCTTGCACTACCTTTGTTCAGAAATTGAACTAATAAACAACGAAAACAAGTTTCTGAACTATGAGTTACAAATCCTTATTTACGGCCCTATGGTCCATTGCCGAGAGCCTCGGGTACAATCCGACCCTCGAGTCGGACCTTCATCAAACGCTACTATCCAAAGGCTTTCCGATGGCCTCTTTTGCCTGGGCGGAAGCCGGCTCTATGGAGGGCGAAAAGGAGCGCAGGGTGCAGTATGATGTCACAATTAAACTAATGAGCGACAATGTAATAGGTGCTAAGTCGAGGCGTGAGGCTATGGCCTCGCTGATGGACTCGGCAGGGAGTTTTGTGGCGCTCTTGGGTGAGGCCTCATCTGTGGCCGCGGTGGAGCTTCTGGAGCTCAAGCCCGAGGAGCGTATGCTCACCATTGCGGGCGAGTGTGCCGTGAGCCTCAGTTTGAGGATGGAGTGTGTGGAGTGTATGAACTAAAGTTAAAATACTGAACTTATGAAATTGATATCTATTCCGGCCGACTTTAGCCCCATTTTGGCCGACAACTATTTCCATTTCGAGGAGGTGGACCCTGCGGAGAGTACCGAGATATACTTCTTCGACAGCGAGGGCCAGAGGTTGGGTGCTCGTCGCTATGCGGGGCGTTCGGTGATTGACTCCTCGCCCCGAGCAATCATTCGTCGTATGTTGGACCCCCAGCCAGTGGTGCGAGGCTCTCTGAGGTTGGAGCAGCCCGCGGGTCGCCAGGTGGCACTGAGTGTTGCCGTGGGTGAGGATGGAGAGCGAAGTGCTCTGGCGAGGTTTGGGGCCAATGTGGTGGCCTTGGAGCCCTCGGCAATGGTGGGTCCTGCCCGACAGCGAAGGGTCATTTCTCCCGACGAGTTTGACGAATTGTCGCTCTATCTGAAGGAGGATGATGGTGTCATTGTGGATGTTACAACCCCCCAGAGCGACACCTCCGAGCGTCTGCTGCGCTATGTGTGCCCCTCCTCGGGCCTCTATACGCTGACCTACTCGTTTGAGGATTTGCGCTCGGCACTCGACCAGCAGGAGGAGAGTGTGGAGTTGGATCTGAGGGTGTGGATTGGCGGCCTGCTCAAGGGTGTCATTGACTACCTTGTGGTGCCGTCGGCAAAGGGGGATTGTCGTGTGGCGTGGCTCGATGCCTATGGTGCTGTGCGCCACTACACCTTCCGCTCGCAGCCCGAGGAGCACCAGCAGGTGGAGAGGCGCGAGAGCGACACCCTGAGTGGCACCCACACACTCGCGGTGGAGAGTTGGAGTCGCCTGAGGCTCCGTAGCGGTCTGCTCTCGCGTGGCGAGATGGACTTTGTGAGGGGGCTTACTTCGGCACCCCGCCTCTGGAGGCTCGAGGGCGATGAGTGGAGGCCCTGCACCATTGAGGAGTCGGTGTGTAGATGTAGTGGCGAGGGGGCTATGTCGATAGATGTGACCCTGCGCCCCTCGAGAAAGAGTCAACTATGGTAGAACCCAACAATAACTGATAAGAAATCGCTATGATAAAACTCTTTATAGACAATGTGGAGGCCGATATGGACACCTCCTCGGAGATATCCATCTCGCTCTCTATGGCCTCGCTCACCTCTACTTCGTGGGGCCGTGCGGGCTACTCCAAGAGTATCACCATTCCCTCTACACCGCTCAACCGCAGCCTTATGGGGGATTGCGAACAACCGCTGACGGCTGGGATGTTCAACCACACGCTCCACACCGGACGCGTGGAGGAGGATGGGTGTGTGATTCTGGAGGGCACAATCTATCTCACAGCCTCGCAACTGGGCCCCGAGGGCTTCTATCGCTTCAATATCATCGGCAATGCTCGCGAGTGGGTGAAGGTCGCCGCCGAGAGTATTCAGGCTCTGCTGCCCGAGGAGAGTTTCAGCTACACCGAGGATGCTATCCGTGAGGGACTGCAAGGAGGGGAGTCGATGCTGAAGTTCTTTCCCGTGGAGCACGAGGGTAGGGTGTGCGACGAGGGCCACCACAACCGCCTCCTGCCCGATAGCTACCACCCGTTCGTTAATATCGGTCTGCTTGTGAGGGCCATCTTCGCCAAGGCAGGCTATGCCGTTGAGTCGGAATTTATGGACTCGGACTTCTTCAGAGGGCTCTATATGAGCGGCCGATGGAGCGAGCGGAGCTATGAGGGGTGGGGTGAGAAGATGGACTTCCTGGCCTTCAAGAAGGAGGACTCGGCGGTGGCTCTTGCCGATGAGTTCGGCAGGGTCTACGCCGACCACTTGGCCAATTTTGCGACTGTGGGCAATCTGGTCGATGTGCCCGACGGTGAGCACGGGAGCTACAATCGTGGCTGCTTCGGGGTGGACTCCACAGGGCGCATCTGCTTCACCCCCACCACTCCGGTGTGGGTGGCCTTTGAGCACCGACTGCGCCTCCAAACCGGCTACCGCATAAAGAGCCGTGAGCTGCTCGAGGGCCTCTCGACCATACAGCCCTCCTTTGGAGATAGGGTGGTGGTGCCCATCCGCAACACCTTCACCGACCATCGCAAGTACCCTCTGGAGGCCAATCACACCTACACGCTGATAGTGTTCGATATGGTGGAGGGGGCCGAGTATAACCTCTACGCCAAGGTTATCACCAATCCCAATGCCAACCCCGCAAACCTCACCCCCGACGACTACGAGGAGCACCGACTGCTCTCCACAACCTTCCGTGAGGGTACCTTCTCTCACTCCTTCTCTGGGCCCGTCATCGGAGCGCGTCTGGAGATGGTCCGAGATGGCATCGCCTACTTCCCTATGTCGGACTGGGCCATCTATGATGGCAATGTCCACGAGTATGGCGACACGATGATTGATGTGACCCTGCGTTCCAAGGCCCGCGAGTGCTCGCCCGAGGAGCCCAAGTACTTCGATATGTTCTGCTTTATGGGCCCCGCAGAGCCGCTGGAGGTGAGGCTCCTCAGGGGTAGTAGCCTGCGCCCCATCTTCATACCCCATCCTGCCGAGGGTGCGGAACTCTCCTGGCGCGATGTTATGAACTACCCCTTCACGGGGCTCGACCTGCTCACCGCCCTCAAGGAGCTCTTCGACCTACAAATCTACACCGACCCGCTCGACAGAAAGGTCTGCATTGAGCCCCGCAGCGAGTGGTGCGACCCGCGGGTGGTGGTAGATTGGTCCGAGAGGGTGGATGTGACAAAGGGTATTGTGGTTGAGGAACTTGGTGGCGACCACCACCAGAGGCTCCAGCTAACCTATCGTCAGGGTGATAGGGCGGTCGAAGAGCTCGAGGAGCAGAGTGAGGCGGGTGAGGAGTATGGCGCGTGGAGTGCAGCCATAGAGAACATCTTCGCCACCGAGGGCACCCGCAGGGTCGAAAACAGCCTCTTTACAGCCTCCCTCACCACCTCGGGCACCCTCTCGGCCTCGCCCTCGGCCTCACTGCTGATGGTGGGCGACAAGCAGAGCTCCGCGACCGAGGCGCTCCACTACCACAACTTCCTGCCCAAGATTGTCCACTACCGCGGACTCAAGACCCTCCCTGTGGGCGAGAGCTTAGAGTACCCCTCGGGTATGGGGCGAGAGTATCCGCTTCTGACCTTCTTCGACGATGGGTCCCTTGCGGGCGAGCCCTCCTCGCTGCTCTTCTGTGACCGCGAGGGGGTCGAGGGGCTCGAGCGCTACTGGAGGCAGCGTGTAGATACGCTCAACCACTCGCGTCGCCTCTCTCTTTATGTATCTCTGCGCCCAGATGAGGTGGAGCAGATTGTGGTCCCCAACAGCACAAAGCACGACTTTAGGGCCCACTACCTGGTGAAGATTGACGGTGAGCCCGTGCTCTGCCGACTGGAGGAGATTGTGGACTACAACCCCGCGAGCCCCTCGACCAAGGTTGTGCTGACGACAATTTAGTGTGAAGAATGAGAAGAAAACATTGCAAGCGTTATGAATTACAATCCCGAAACCAAAACCGTGAGCCTCACCATCGAGGAGCTCGCCTCGGCCATCGCCTCGGCCCTTAGACAAGTGAAGGTCTATGTCCTGGAGAGCGAGATAACAGCAGCTCAGCAGGCCGTCAGGGCCGTTGTGGAACAAGCAAACATTGTGGAGTGATGGCAGCCGCGCAAACCAAGTTGGATCGTGATGTGGAGGCCCTGTTGCTCTCCCGTTGCAGGGGGATGACCTCGTGTGGGACCATAGAGTTCCTCATCTCCAACGGCCTTATAGCCCCCTCGGCCGCCAAGGCCTTTGTTGTGCGTGAGCGAGTGGCTCAGCTCCAGCGGCAGGGGGTGCCCAAGATAGAGGCTATGCACCTGGTCGCCGAGGCCGTAAACTGCTCCTACGGAACGGTCGTAGGCTACATCTACCGATAAGAAAACCGATTAAGAAAAGAAAGATTATGGAAGAATCAAACAACAAAATCGCCACCTCGCTGAGGGTCGCCACCATCGACATCGACGGCATACTCGGCACCCCCGAGGTGGAACAGTTCGGCACCGAAGATGGCCGCGTGGCCACCTACGAGCGCTTCGAGAGTGCGCTGGAGGAGATTCGCCAGAGTGGCGGTGTGGACCGACTGGTGCTCAATATCCGCTCGACGGGCGGCTGTCTGGCCGATGCACTACTCATCTACGATGCGGCACGCGAGCTGGGCGTGGAGGTCATCACCCGCTGCTACGGCTATGTGGCCTCGGCCGCAACCATCATCGCTCAGGCCGCCTCCAAGGGGTGCCGCGAAATCTCGGCCAACGCACTCTACCTCATACACTGCTGCGAGAGCGCCGTGGAGGGCAACAGCCACTCACTGGCCGCCACCAAAGAGCTTCTCGACAAGAGCGACGAGCGTCTGGCGGAGATATATGCCCTTGCTGCGGGTCGCACCCCCGAGGAGTATCGCCAGCTGATGAACCGCAATGGTGGCAAGGGTGTGTGGCTCTCGCCCGAGGAGTGTCTGGAGGCGGGATTGGTGGACAGCATCATAGCCTCCTCGCCCATCACCGACGACGCTCGTGGCCAGATTGCCCTCCTGGGGCTCACACCCCTACCTCCCAAGCCCCTCGCTGAGCGTCTTTCGGAGGCGTGGGGTAGGGTCCTAAAGCGTGTGGGCCTTGCAAAGAACAACCCCCTACCCGTCAATGCCACCTCCGCCAACGGTGGTCCCTCAGTGGCCCCTTCGCAGGCCGAGAAGAGTGAGCAGCAGAGCCCCCCAATGCCACCCTCGAGACTCCATACGGCCGAGCCCACCCGCGTGAAGGAGTGCGACGACCCCGCACCCAACGGTGTGCCCAAACTCTCGGGCAACAGCGGAGCCTATGCAGCCGATATGGAGAGCCTCCGAGAGGCCATAAGAAGAGGAGTTGAGGGTTGATTGTAGAGGGTTTTGCCTCGGCAGAAAATGGGAGAAATGGGAGAAATGGGAGAAATGGGAGAAATGGGAGAGATGGGAGAGATGGGAGAAATGAGAGAAATGAGAGAAATGGGAGTTTTCCTTAAGGACCCTAAGGACCTTAAGGACCTTAAAGACCTTAAAGACCTTAAGGACCTTAAACTCCCTAAACTCCCTAAACTCCCTAAATTCCCCTACAACCCTTTGCAACCCCTTACCCCCCTTGCAATCCCCCAAAAACAACCAATTAATCACTAAAAAAACAACAAGACAACAATGAGTAAAATCGAAAGTATCAAGACCTACTCGGGACAGAGGCTCGACAACATCTTTTTCCGCCCTATGCTCACCGGTAGCAACGCCGAGCAGCTCGGCATCAAAGTGATGTACAATATGCCCGTGCCCACCACGCTCCACTTCTGGAAGCGCGACGGCAACATCCTCAATCGCTTCACCTCCAGTGGCTGGAGCGGCGGTGCGCCTGCCGACAAGTTCCAGAAGGAGATGAAGCTCCACAAGGTCAAGGCCGAGATGGCCTATGCGGCCGACAACTACTTCTCGACCGTCTATGAGCTCATCACAGGTCGTGCGGATGTGAACCTCGACGACCTCTCGGGCACCGAGCTCGAGGAGGCCGAGACCTCGCTCTTCAGAGCCTCCATTGCCGAGAGCGTGAGGGCCACAATGTGGTATGGCAACCGAGATCGTGACAATGGCGTATTGGACACCTTCGACGGCTTCGTCAAGCAGATTGTCTACGACTGCAACGAGGAGGAGATTCGCCGCTTTGCCTATGTGAATGAAGGCAAGAGCGGTTGGGCCGAGGCCGTTCTGAAGAGGCTCTGGGATAACGCCACCGAGGAGTTGCGCTCCTTGCGCTCGGAGGGCCAGTTGGCATTCTTTGTGACCACCGATGTCTACAATGCCTACGAGGAGGAGCTCGATGGTGTGGCCATTGAGGCCGCCTATCTGGCCAAGCAGCAGGGCCGTGACGGGCTCTTCTATCGCGGCATCCCCGTGGTAGATGTGCAGCTCAACGGCTACAAGGAGCAGGCCCTCGACCTGCCCGGCTCCTTCGCACTGCTCACCGACCGCCGCAACCTCGCCCTGGCTGTCAACACCAACGATATGCCCGGCACCGAGGTGCGTATGTGGTACAACCCCGACCTTATGGAGAACCGCCAGAGGGCAATCTTTATGGCCGGTTGCGACTACCTCCTGCCCGAGCTTCTCTCCTTTGCTGTGGGTGCTCCCCTTGGCCATCTGGAGAGCTCTCTTGATGGCGATGTGCTGAAGATTGAGTGCAACTGCAACACCCCTGAGCCCTGGGCAGAAGAGATTTGGGCCTTTGCCTATGACGACAACTACGAGCCCATCATTGAAGGTGAGTCCCTGTGCCTCTATGAGGGTCACAATGAGATTGAGTTCTCGGTGGAGGGCGCAACGATGTATAGACTGACTCTTGTCAAGGCTGGCGAGATGTTGTTCCCGATTGAGTAGTTATGGAAGGCTCCTCTGCATCGTGCTCTCGTAATTTCGGGGGCTTGCGCTCGGTGGTCCTCTACAAGGTGGACGATGTGAGCTTCGGGGGCTACCGCTCCTCGGCGGGCTTTACGAACTGTAGTCTGGCGCCCGAGGCGACCCCTCTGGAGGTCTATTTTGCCGATGGCGGAGCCCGCTATCTCGAGCGCATAGACTCCGAGGGTGGGGTGGAGCACCACCTCGAGATGGTCGTGAGTGGTCTAAGGACCGAGTTGCTCGGACAGGTAAGAGCCCTCAGCCGTCAGGGTGTGGTCGCCGTACTCACTCTCACCTCGGGTAGGAGTTTTGTTGTTGGGTGCTCGCCCCGCGGTGGTGCCGATTATCCCCTGAGGCTGCTGGAGGCCGAGGGCGACAGCGCCACAAAGCGTAGCGACAACCCTACGGTGAGGATGCTCCTCGGCTCGAAGGATGGTTGGAGTGCGACCCCCTTTAGTCCCCTCGAACTGTAGCGCAAAAGAATCCTAAGGGGCCTCTCGTTTCGGGCCCCTTTTTCATCTTTAACCCATTAACCTTCAAGCGAAAAATGGAAAAATCAAAAATCAACTATACCCCCAAAATCTTCTCCCCTCGAGCCGAGAGCTCCATAGGGGGCCTCGGGTTGCCCATTCAGGTGGGTGGCTCCGGCGCAAAGCAGGGCGAGGTCTGGAACTGGGGTAGCGACAACCTCTTTCCCCTGGCCCTCTCGCTTCTGTCGCGCTGCTCGACAACCCACCGCCGCATCATCAACGACAAGGCCGACTACATTTCGGGTGCGGGCTTCAGCCTGCCCGATGAGGCCATCCGCACCAAGGCCTTCGTGGAGGAGGCCAACTCTCAGGGCGAGTCGTTGCGTCAGGTGCTCAATAAGCTGGCCTTCGATAAGTGCCTCTTTGGCAACGCTTTCGTGGAGGTAGTGACCGACTCGGCCCACTCCTTTCTGGCACTCTTCCATCAGGATGCCTCGCGTTGCCGACTGGCCAAGGATTCAGGCCGCGTGGTGCTCCACCACGACTGGACCCGCTATCAGCGCTCCGAGGCGGTTAGCGTGCCACTCTATCCGCTCTTCGAGCAGGGGGCCGATGGCAACCTCCACACGATGATTCACTACAAGGACTACGAGCCTATGTTCTCCCACTATGGCGTGCCGCCCTACATTGCAGGTATGAATGTGTCGACCATCGCCTACAAGACCGACAACTGGAACATCTCGCGTCTGGATAACTCCTTTCAGCTCTCGGGTGTGATGCTCCTCGATGGTGGCGTGGAGAGTGAGGAGGAGGCCGAGAAGCTGGCCGCCGCAGCACAGCGCAAGTTCTCGGGCAAGCCCGGTCAGGTGATGTTTATGGTCAAGGAGTGCGACGACGGCGACAATTCGCGCTTCATCCCCATCACCTCCACCAACGAGGGCGACTGGCGCGAGCTCCACGACCAGGCTACGGGTGACATCGTCATTGCCCACTCGTGGTTCCGCAGCCTCAGCGGCCTCGACTATGCCGGCGGTTTCTCCTCGGAGCGCATCCTGCACGAGTGGGAGGTGGCCCTCAATACGGTCATCCTCGGCGAGCAGGAGGAGCTTATGGAGCCCATACGCTCGTTGGTGAGCACCATCCTGGGTGAGGATGGCTCACGACTGGAGATTGTCAACCGCCCGCCCTCGCGCTCCAAGCCCCTCTATATGCGTGTTTGGGAGGCCCGCAAGGCCGACGGCCTCGACTACGACCCCACAAACCCCGAGGAGCAGTACTATGTGGCACAGGTAACCAAGTATGGACTCAAAAATGTAGACTAAGAAGCTATGAAACAACTCATCACCTCTGCCGAGGTCATCTCCATTGCCTTCGGCACAACCAACACCCTCCGCGAGGAGGCGGTGCCCGCCCACACCATCCTTGCCGCCCAACGACGCTTTCTGCGCCCTGTGGTGGGCCGAGAGCTCTTCGACCTGCTTGTTGCCGAAAACCCCTCGGAGGAGTGCACAAAGTTTACCGAGGAGTTTCTTAAAGTACCCTTGGCACTCTATGTAGCCTCGGTAGTTTTGCCCTCGCTGGCCGTACAGGTAGGCACGGCGGGTGTCGTGAGGCTCTCGGGCGAGAGCTTCGAGGTGGCCGATAGTGCGGCGATGCGTGCGGCCCTACGACGACTGCGCCACGACGCCGAGGCACTCATCGATGCCGCCACCGAGCAACTCGCCCTGCTGCCCACCCTCGGCCCCCTCTACTCCCCCGAGGAGAATGTGCGCTCCCGCACCTCACTCTCGGGCGGCATTGTCCTCTGACAAACTGAAAACTGACGAACTTAAAACTGAAAACTAAAAACTAAAAAATGAAGTATTTGACTGGAATCGTTACGGGGGTGCTCTCACTCTTTGCACCCGTAGAGCCTTTGCTTGTGTGTGCGATGGCGTTCGTGGCGGTGGACTTCCTCACGGGAGTTCTGGCAGACCGTCGCAGGGCCCGCACCGAGGGGCGCACTTGGCGCTTCGAGAGCCGCAAGGCTTGGAAAACTATCCGCAAACTGTCGTTCGTGATGGCGGGCATCGTTCTGGCCTGGCTGCTCGACGGCATCGCCTCACCCTTTGTCGAACTGCGACTTGCCAACCTCTTCACAGGCTTTGTCTGTGGTGTGGAGTTCTGGAGCTATCTCGAGAACGCCTCGGTGGTTACGGGCGAAAGGCGTTTTGTGGATGTTATGCTCCTCTTCGGCCGTCGCCTAAAGAACCTTTTTGGAAGGGCGGAGTAGAGAAAAACTCTATAAATTATATGTAAAAATTTGCAAAGTGCGGCAAAAGTTGTATCTTTGCGGTGCAAAGAAAGCGATTCGGGGACCAGATGAGTCCCCGAATTTCGTAGTATAACGACGATGGATGCCCTCCTGTGGCACCGTCAATTAGAGAGTAATTACTTGAGCCCAAGGCCAATAGCTAATGGCTGACGGCTAAGAGATAACAGCTTACAAACTATGATGGATATCGAGAAAATACGCCAGGTGGCCGAGGCCGCTCTTGAGGGTACAGATCGCTTTATTGTGGACCTTAAGTGCTCGCCCGCCAACGAGATAGAGATTGTTATTGATGCCGACAGCGCTGTGGACCTGGATGCCTGCGTGGCCTTCAGTCGCGCTGTGGAGTCGGCCTTCGATAGGGACGAGGAGGACTTCGAGCTCTCCGTCTACTCGGCAGGCGTGGGCCAGCCCCTGAAACTTTTGCGCCAGTACTACAAGCTCATTGGCAAGAGTGTTGAGGTGGTGCTTTGCAGCGGCGAGAAGATTCTGGCGACCCTCAAGGAGGTGGACCCCACCGCCATCACCATCACCTACACCGAGCGCAAGGCCGTAGAGGGCAAGAAACGCAAAGTGGAGGTTGAGGTTGTGGAGAGTTATACTTTCGACCAGATAAAGGCGGTCAAGGAGTATCTCGACTTCAAATAAAAATCCGTCTTGCGGGTGATTTCTTCGTTACGCTTTCGATTTTGCTTCCTCATTTACCCCAGTAAACTGCGGAGCAAAATCAAAACCAAGCCTTGAAATCCCCTCGCAATACGAATTTTCAGGGGCAGTTGATTTTTTGGGGATGGTAGAAAATACCCTAAGGACCTTAAAGACCCTAAAGACCTTAATGACCTTAAGGAGATTAAGGAGCATAGAGCCCCTGGTAAACACAGCGATACGCAGTATCGGGCACAACGGTGCCAGCGAGTACTGGGATTCCGAAGCAAGGCCGAAGGTAGAATTATTGCATTGGGATACAGAGATACGAAGTATCTCCTAAAAATTTTTTGCGGAGCTTTTTTATAAAAAAGCGACTAAGAAGTTTCGCTTTTTATAAAAAGCTGCGAAAAAAAGGGAAACAAAAGGAACAAAACATAAAAACAAAAAGGACAAATGGAGAATTTGATTAGCAACTTTGCAGAGTTCAAAGAGCTTAAGAACATTGACAAGAGTACTATGATTGGTGTGTTGGAGGATGTATTCCGTCACCACCTTCAGAAGACCTACGAGACCGATGAGAACTTCGATGTCATCATCAACCCCGAGAAGGGTGACTTGGAGATTTGGCGCAACAGAATCATTGTAGAGGATGGTGCTGTGGAGAACGAGAATCAGCAGATTTCCCTCTCGGAGGCTCGCCTTTTGGACCCCACCTATGAGGTAGGTGAGGAGGTTTCCGACCAGATTGAGATGTCGTCGTTCGGTCGCCGTGCGGTGTTGTCGCTCCGTCAGAACTTGGCTTCGCGCATCCTCGACCTGGAGAAGGCCAACCTCTTCGAGAAGTATAGCGAGAAGGTGGGCGATATCATCACCGGTGAGGTTTACCAGGTGTGGAAGAAGGAGATCTTGGTGCTCGACGACGATGACAATGAGCTCGTGCTGCCCAAGAGCGAGCAGATTCCCAGCGATTTCTTCCGCAAGGGCGACGCCATCAAGGCCATCGTCACCAAGGTGGAGATGCGCAACAACACCCCTGTGATTATCCTGTCTCGTACTGCTCCCGAGTTCTTGCAGAGGCTCTTCGAGCAGGAGGTGCCCGAGATTTTCGATGGCCTCATCACCATCAAGAAGATTGTCCGCATCCCCGGCGAGAGGGCCAAGGTGGCTGTTGAGTCCTACGACGATAGGGTTGACCCCGTGGGTGCTTGTGTGGGTGTTAAAGGCTCGCGCATCTACTCCATCGTGAAGGAGCTCCGCAACGAGAATATCGATGTTGTGAACTGGACCGCCAACACCTCGCTGCTCATCCAGCGTGCCCTGAACCCCGCGAAGATTACCTCCATCTCGCTCGACGAGGCCAAGAAGACCGCTTCGGTCTACCTCAAGCCCAGCGAGGTGTCGCTCGCCATTGGTAAGGGTGGCCTCAATATCCGTCTGGCCACTATGCTCACCGGCTACGATATTGATGTATTCCGCGATGCCGACGAGGAGGATGTAGACCTCGACGAGTTCAACGACGAGATCGAGCAGTGGATTATCGATGCCTTTAAGCGCATCGGTTGCGACACCGCCAAGAGCGTTCTGGAGCTATCCAACGAGGAGCTCGCCAAGCGCACCGACCTCGAGGAGGAGACTATTGAGGAGGTTGTGAAGATTTTGCGTGCCGAGTTCGAGTAATTTGCTGCATCTTGCGGGTGATTTTTGCACCGCCCTGCGGATAGCAAGTTCCTCATTTACCCCAGTAAACTGCGGACTTGCTACCTTGCGCGGCACAAAAATCCCTCCGCAATCTACAGCAAATTGGGGTCGTAAGGCAGAGAGAAAGACCTTAAAGACCTTAAGGACCTTAATGACCTTAAGGAGATTAAGGAACAAGACCCTTGGAATCCCTGGTAGAGCAAATACAGAGATACAAAGTATCTCCTAAAAGTTTTTGGTGCAGCTTTTTACAAAAAGCTGCGAAGAAAAGGAACGCCCATAGGGCGTAGAAGAAGGAAATAATAAGTAAAAACAGAAAAAATAGAGCAAATGGAGAAGAAACTGAGACTCGTACAGGTTGCAAGAGAGTTCAAGGTTGGTCTGGGCACCATTACCGAATTTCTCGAGAAGAAAGGAATCAAGGATGTAGCACCCAACACGCTTGTTGAGAGCGATGTCTATGCTCTTCTGGAGAAGGAGTTTGGTGGCAATCATCTTGGCGGCGAGAGGGCCAATGTGCGTGAGCGTATGAACCTCAAGCAGGAGAGTGTGTCGCTTGGTGACCGCAAGGAGAGCGGCGCGGAGGAGAAGGAGGTTATTATCAAGAATAGTAGCTTCATTCGTACCGAGGTGCCCACCCCCAAGGTGGTCGGCAAGATAGACCTCGAGCCTGCCACAGCCCCCAAGGCCGAGGAGCCCAAGGCAGCCCCCAAGGAGGAGGTTAGGAGCGAGCAACCCGCACCCAAGCCTCAGCCTGAAACCAAACCTGAACCCGAAGTGAAACCCGAGCCCAAGAAGGCCAAGGAGGAGCCCGCGAAGGTCGCTCCCAAGCCCGAGCCTAAGCCTGCGCCCGCTCCCGCACCCAAACCCGTGGAGCCCAAGAAGCAGGAGGTGCCCGTGGCCGACAGCGAGGCTCAGCACAAGACCTACGACGAGCGTCTGGCCGAGAGCAGCGAGGTGTTCCGTCTGGAGAACAACAGCCTCTCGGGTCCCAAGGTGCTCGGCAAGATTGATGTGGACAGCCTGCGCAAGAGCTCGGAGCCTTCGCACCGCGAGAAGCGCAAACGCATCAAAGATAAGGTCGATGTGACCAAGCCCCAGCAGGGTGGCGGCAAGCCCCAGCAGGGCGGTCAGGGTGGTGGCCAGAACGGCCAGCAGCCCTCCTCCAAGAAGGACAAGAAGAACAAACACAACAAGCCTGCACCCAAGCCCGTAGTTCGCCCCGAGGTGAGCGACGAGGAGGTGCAGAAGCAGATTAAGGACACCCTCGCAAGGCTCACCGCCAAGGGTGCCAAGAGCAAGGGCTCGGTTCACCGCAAGGAGAAACGCCAGGCTGTGGCCGAGCGTATGGAGGCCGAGTTTGAGCAGTCGATGAATGAGAGCAAGACTCTCAAGCTGACCGAGTTCGTGACCGTTAGCGACCTGGCAACAATGATGAATGTGGCCGTTACGGAGGTTATTATGACCTGTATGAACTTGGGTCTGATGGTGTCCATCAACCAGCGTCTGGATGCCGAGGCACTCGTGATTGTCGCCGAGGAGTATGGCTTCAAGGTGGAGTTCGTGAGCGTCGACATTCAGGAGGCCATCGAGGAGTCGGCCGACAGCGAAGAGGATATGCTGCCCCGTCCCCCCATTGTTACCGTTATGGGCCACGTGGACCACGGTAAGACCTCGCTGCTGGACAACATCCGCAAGACCAATGTGACTGCCGGTGAGGCGGGTGGTATCACCCAGCACATCGGTGCCTACAGTGTGCAGCTCGACGGCAAGACCATCACCTTCCTCGACACCCCCGGTCACGAGGCCTTCACGGCGATGCGTGCGCGTGGTGCCCAGGTTACCGATGTGGCCATCATCATCGTGGCAGCCGACGATAAGGTTATGCCCCAGACTGTGGAGGCTATCAACCACGCTGTGGCTGCGGGCGTGCCTATGGTCTTCGCCATCAACAAGATTGATAAACCCTCGGCCAACCCCGACGCTATCAAGGAGCAGTTGGCAAATATGAACTACCTTGTGGAGGACTGGGGCGGTAAGTACCAGTCGCAGGAGATCTCCGCAAAGCAGGGTATCAACCTCGACAAACTCTTGGAGAAGGTACTCCTCGAGGCCGAGCTTTTGGACCTGAAGGCCAACCCCAACAAGAAGGCTGTGGGTACGGTCATCGAGTCGTCGCTCGACAAGGGCCGTGGCTATGTGGCCACCGTGCTGGTTGAGAGCGGCACCCTCCGCACCGGTGATGTCATCCTCTCGGGTACCCACACAGGCCGCGTGAAGGCTATGTTCAACGAGCACGGCAAGAAGGTGGCCTCGGCAGGCCCCGCAACACCTGTGCTGGTGCTCGGTCTTAATGGCGCACCCCAGGCAGGCGACAAGTTCAATGTTATGGACGACGATAGGAGTGCACGCGAGATTGCCACCAAGCGCGAGCAGTTGCAGCGCATCCAGGGCATCAAGACCCAGAAGCATGTGACCCTCGATGAGATTGGTCGCCGTATCGCCATCGGTAACTTCAAGGAGCTGAATATCATCGTGAAGGGTGATGTTGACGGCTCGATTGAGGCTATGACCGACTCGCTCCTGAAGCTCTCCACCGAGACCGTACAGGTGAATGTCATCCACAAGGCTGTGGGCCAGATTACCGAGGGCGATGTGCTCTTGGCTGCCGCCTCCAATGCCGTCATCGTGGGCTTCCAGGTGCGTCCCAGCGCGGGTGCCCGCAAGCTCGCCGAGAATGAGGCCATCGAGATTCGTATGTACTCCATCATCTACGACGCCATCAACGACATCAAGGATGCAATCGAGGGTATGTTGGAGCCCGAGATGAAGGAGGAGATTATGGGTACCGTCGAGGTGCTCGAGACCTTCAAGATTAGCAAGGTGGGTACTATCGCCGGCGGTATTGTGCGTGAGGGTAAGATTACCCGCACCTCGCCCATCCGCGTCATCCGCGACGGTATCGTTATCTACACCGGCCGCCTCGGCTCGCTCAAACGCTTCAAGGACGACGCCAAGGAGGTGCTGACCAATATGGAGTGCGGTCTTAACATCGAGTCCTACAACGATATTAAGATTGGTGATATAATTGAGTCCTACGACCAGGTCGAAGTGAAAAAAACAAAATAGCGGGTGAATTTTTCACCAAACTTCAGATAGCGGACTTCCTCATTTGCGTCAAGCAAACTCCGGAGTCCGCTACTTTGTTTGGCAAAAAATTCCCTCCGTTATTTTGATTTTTTTGTCTACGGTCTATCCGACCTAAACTCCTTAAGGTCCCTAAGGTCCTTAAGGGCTAAAAGGGCCAAAGGGGCAAAAAGGGAATTTAGTGAATTTAGTGAGGTTAATGAGGAGAATCCTTAAGGACCCTAAAGACCTTAAAGTCCTTAAAGTCCCTAATCTCCCTAATCTCCCATTCCTCTCATTCCTCCCATTTCTCTCATTTCTGTAATTATTACAAAAAACTGCGAAAAAATTTGCAACTCTTGCAACAAATTCGTATCTTCGTGTGTCTAATAGAGTAGAGCGGGCCGATGGCGCGTGACGAATTAGACTAAAAACATTAAAAACCACAATATTAATTTCTAAAACCCAATGACTATGAAAAGAAACATTTTTACTATGATGGTGGCGGCCCTCGTGTCGCTGTTTGCGCTCACCTCGTGTGAGAAGGAGCCAGCAGACCTTATCGTTGGCAAGTGGACTGTAACTGCTATGAGTGTTAGCTATGGCGGTATTTCGATGGATATCGACCCCTCGGAGGCGGGTATGGAAGCTACCTATACCTTCAATGCCGACGGTACCGGCTACGCCTATGAGGGTGATGCAGATGAGAGTAATGAGGCTGCCTTTACCTATATGGTCCTCACAAGTGGCGATAAACAGATTTTGAGTATGACGATTGATGGCGATACAGCCAACTTCGACATTCTGACCCTCGATGACAACAACCTCGTTCTATACAGGGAGGAGAATCAGGATGGTCAGACTGTAAGTATGAAGATGACCTTCACCCGCTCGTAGCAGAGTGTGCTACAAACCCACAACAAGGGCCGACCGCTTCAGGTCGGCCCTTGTTGTGCTGTTAGATTCATTGCTCTAAAAAGAAGTGCAAAATTCAAAATTATTAGGGGGTAGGGAAATTAGGGAAATTAGGGAAATTAGGGAATTTAAGGACCTTAAGGTCTTTAATGTCCTTAATGTCTTTAAGGAAAATTCCCATTCCTCTCATTTCTCCCATTCCTCTCATTTCTCTCATTTCTCCCATTTCTCCCATTTCTCCCAATTGTCAATTGTCCATTTTCAATTCTCAATTTTAATAGGTATCTTTGCCGCCCTAACCATAAAGTTGTAACTCTATTATGTGGATTTGGCTTGCGCTTATTTCGTCGGTGTTGCTTGGCTTCTATGATGTGGCCAAGAAGCGTTCTGTGGAAGGCAACGCTGTGCTTCCCGTGCTGACGGTAGCAACCTCAATTTCGGCCCTGTTTTTTCTCCCTGTGATACTCTCTTCGGAGTTCTCGCTGGGCTGGTTTTCGGAGGGCTCGATGTTCTATGTGACCCCCATTTCGCTTGGCGAGCATCTGCTTATTGCCCTCAAGGCGACCATCGTGGCGGCCACCTGGCTCTTTGGCTATCTGGCGGTTAAGTATCTGCCACTCACCATCGTATCGCCCATCTACGCCCTGCGCCCCGTATTGGTGCTGTTGGGCTCGTTGGTCTTCTTTGGCGAGAGCCTCAATGCGGTGCAATGGATAGGTGTGGCGGTGGCCTTTGGCGCGTTCTTTATGATGAATCAGTCGAGCCATAAGGAGGGCATCCGTTTCACCAAAAACAAGGGTATTTTCTACCTTATGATGGCGGTGTTGCTGGGTGTGGGTAGTGCCTTCTGCGACAAGATTCTGATGAAGGGCATACAGCCCGCATCGGTGCAGGCGTGGTGTGGCCTCTATGTGGCTCTGCTCTATGGAGTTCTGATGCTTTTCATCTGGCTTCCCAAACGCAAAACCGAACGCTTCGAGTGGCACTGGAGCATTGTGCTCATCTCGGTATTCCTCTCCATCGCCGACTTCTGCTACTTCAACGCTCTGGCGGGCGAGGGAGCCCTCCTGGCGGTCATCTCGCTTATGCGCCGTGGCTCGGTCATCGTCTCCTTCACCCTCGGTGCTATCTTCTTCAAGGAGCGCAACTTGAAGTCCAAGACTATGGCGCTCTACTTCCTGCTGTGCGCCCTCGCGCTGCTGGTTGTCGGCAGCCTCGGTTAGTGCCACAATTCCCAAACACCATAGGCCCCTCCCACCCAAGGAGGGGCTTTTTGTTTGGCCGAAGGGCGAGAGCGGTCTGTCGAATTAGGGTCCTTAAGGTCCTTAAAGCCCTTAATGTCCTTAAAACCCTTAAGGCCCCTAACCTCCCATCTCTCCCATTCCTCTCATTCCTCTCATTTCTCCCACTTCTGTAATTATTACAAAAAACCACAAAAAATTTGCAACTTGTGCAACAAATTCGTATCTTCGTGTGTCTAATAGAGTAGAGCGGGCCGATGGCGCGTGACGAATTAGACTAAAAACATTAAAAACCACATTATTAATTTCTATAACCCAATGACTATGAAAAGAAACATTTTTACTATGATGGTGGCGGCCCTCGTGTCGCTGTTTGCGCTCACCTCGTGTGAGAAGGAGCCAGCAGACCTTATCGTTGGCAAGTGGACTATGATTGAAATGTGTGTTAGTTATGACGGTATAACGCTTAATGTTAATCCCTCAGAGATGGGTATGAATGTTAGCTATACTTTCAAGGCCGACGGCACAGGCTACGCTTATGAATCTGATGCAGATGAGAGTGCGGAGGCTACTTTTACCTATATGGTCCTCACAAGTGGCGATAAGCAGATTTTGAGTATGACGACTGATGGCGAAACATCCAACTTCGACATCCTGACCCTCGACGATGACAACCTCGTTCTATACAATGAACAGACTGAGGATGCCGGAATAATCAGTGGGAAGATGACCTTCATCCGCTCGTAGCAGAGTGTGCTACAAACCCACAACAAGGGCCGACCGCTTCAGGTCGGCCCTTGTTGTGCTGTCAGAGTCATTGCTCTAAAAAGAAGTGCAAAATTCAAAATTATTAGGGGGGTAGGGAAATTAGGGAATTTAAGGACCTTAAGGTCTTTAATGTCATTAATGTTTTTAAGGAAAATTCCCATTCCTCTCATTTCTCTCATTTCTCCCATTTCTCCCAATTGTCAATTGTCCATTGTCAATTTTCAATTGTCCATTTTCAATTTTCAATTTTCGGCATTTGTGTTGTTATACAAAATAAATTTTGTATATTTGTGAATTAAACACTCAAGATATGTCAGACGAAAAGAAGATATTAGACGATATTACCTCCCGCGAGTATGAGTACGGCTTCGTGACCGACATCGAAACCCACACTCTGCCCAAGGGACTGAACGAGGATATTGTGCGTCAGATTTCGGCCCTCAAGGGGGAGCCCGAGTGGATGCTCGAGTATCGCCTCGAGGCCTACCGCAAGTGGCTCACTATGCCGCTGCCCGAGTGGGCCCACCTGAGAATACCCCCCATCGACTTCCAGGATGTCATCTATTTTGCCGCCCCCAAGAAGGAGCCCGACAAAAAATCTATGGATGAGGTCGACCCCAAACTGCGCGAAACATTCGACAAACTCGGCATTCCGCTCGAGGAGCAGATGGCTCTGGCGGGTGTTGCTGTGGATGCCGTTATGGACTCGGTGTCGGTGAAGACCACCTTCCGCGAGACCCTCGCCGAGAAGGGCATCATCTTCTGCTCTATGAGCGAGGCCATCAGGGAGTATCCCGAGCTTGTGAGGAAGTACCTCGGCTCGGTGGTGCCCTATGGCGACAACTTCTACTCGGCACTCAACGCTGCGGTCTTCTCCGACGGCTCGTTCTGCTACATCCCCAAGGGTGTGCGCTGCCCTATGGAGCTCTCGACCTACTTCCGCATCAATGCCGCAGGCACAGGCCAGTTTGAGCGCACGCTCATCGTGGCCGATGAGGGCGCCTATGTGAGCTACCTGGAGGGTTGCACCGCACCTATGCGTGACGAGAATCAACTCCACGCCGCCGTTGTGGAGATTATCGTGGAGAAGGATGCCGAGGTGAAGTACTCCACAGTGCAGAACTGGTATCCGGGCGACGCCGAGGGCAAGGGTGGCATCTACAACTTCGTGACCAAGCGCGGCATCTGCCGTGGCGACAACGCAAGGCTCTCGTGGACACAGGTGGAGACCGGCTCGGCCATCACCTGGAAGTACCCCAGCTGCATCCTCAAGGGTGACAACTCGGTGGGCGAGTTCTACTCGGTGGCCCTGACTAACAACTACCAGCAGGCCGACACGGGCACAAAGATGATTCACATAGGCCGCAATACCCGCTCGCGCATAGTGTCGAAGGGTATCTCGGCAGGCCGCAGCGAGAATAGCTACCGCGGACTGGTGAAGGTGGTGCCCGCAGCCGAGGGCGCGAGGAACTACTCGCAGTGCGACTCGCTGCTGATTGGCGACAAGTGTGGCGCCCACACCTTCCCCTACATCGACTGCCAGAACACCTCGGCCGTTGTGGAGCACGAGGCTACAACCTCCAAGATTTCCGACGACCAGCTCTTCTACTGCAACCAGCGCGGCATCGGCACCGAGGAGGCCGTTGGGCTCATCGTCAACGGCTATGCCAAGGAGGTCCTGGCCAAGCTGCCTATGGAGTTTGCGGTGGAGGCGCAGAAGTTGCTTTCCATATCGCTCGAGGGCTCCGTCGGATAGCGAGCGTTGCGAGCGTGCCTTGTGGGTGCTTTTTGCACCAAATTCCCGAGAGTGCCTTCCTCATTTACCTTTAGTAAACTGCGGAGTCACTCCAGAAATTTGGCACAAAAATCCCTCCACAAAACCCGCTCTTGGGGAATTGAAAATTGAGAATTGAAAATTGAAAATTTTTGGAGGGTAAAATACCTTAAGGACCTTAATGACCTTAAGGACTTTAAGGACTTTAGTAACCCCAGGAGCCCTGGCAGACGCTAATAGCGATACATAGTATCTCCTAAAAATTTTTGGGGCGCCTTTTGTGCCAGAATGGCACTTTTGTTAGGGTGGCTCCGAAGCAAGGCAGTAGGTAGAACTACGACTTAAGGTTGCAGCGATACGCAGTATCGGCCGCAACGGCGGCTGCGAGTGAGGGTGGCTCCGAAATAGGGTAGAGCAAATACAGAGATACGAAGTATCTCCTAAAAATTTTTGGGGCGCCTTTTTATAAAAAGGCGCGAAAGAAAAGGAAAAATAAATAAAGAGAGAGGAAGAAAGAACTCTCAACTTTCAACTTGAATAGAGTATGTTAAAAGTAAAGAATTTACACGCATCGGTAGATGGCAAAGAGATACTTCGCGGCATTGACTTCGAGGTCAAGGCGGGCGAGGTACACGCCATAATGGGTCCCAACGGCTCGGGTAAGAGCACTTTTGCGTCGGTGTTGGCCGGCAATGAGAAGTTTGAGGTTACGGCGGGCGAGGTCGAGTATGACGGCAAGAACCTGCTGGAGATGAGCATCGAGGAGAGGGCTCGTGAGGGCTTGTTCCTCGGCTTCCAGTATCCTGTGGAGATTCCGGGTGTGAGTATGGCCAACTTTATGAAGCTGGCGGTTGCCGAGCGCCGCAAGGCCCAGGGCTTGGAGCCCCTCACCGCGGGCCAGATGCTCAAGTATATGAGGGAGAAGGCTGCCGTTGTGGAGCTTGACGCCAAGCTTATGAATAGGGCGGTGAACGAGGGCTTCTCGGGCGGCGAGAAGAAGAAGAACGAGATTTTCCAGATGGCTATGTTGGAGCCAAGGCTGTCGCTGCTCGACGAGACCGATAGTGGTCTTGATATCGACGCGCTGAGGATTGTGGCTACGGGTGTTAATAAGTTGCGCTCGGAGAATAACGCCACGGTGCTCATCACCCACTATCAGCGCCTGCTGGACTACATCGTGCCCGACTTTGTGCATGTGCTCTATAAGGGCCGCATCATCTACTCGGGCGGCAAGGAGTTGGCTCTGAAGCTCGAGAAGGAGGGCTACGACTGGCTCATTAGCGACTACAAGGAGTAGGAGTTTGAACTGAAAATTGCTTTTTATGTCGGATAAGAGAACGATAATATTGAGAGAGGGGTGCGCAGGGTGCGGCGGAGAGTGGCAGGTAGCCGGTGGCCAGAGCCTTGAGTTGTACCAGCTGTGCAGTGAGGGCACCCACAGTGTGCGCCTCAGCCTCGAGGCGGGGGCCCACGCCAAGGTGGTCTTTGCGGCCGCGACCGAGGGTGAGCTCAGCTACGACTACCAGATTGAGCTCTGTGGCGAGGGTGCCGAGGTGGAGCTCTACGGAGTCTTTGTGGCTCGCGGAGAGGGCCGCGTGAGGGTCCACACAGAGATGCGCCACAATGCCCCCGGTTGTCATAGTGACCAGCAAGTAAGAGGCATTGCAGGCGAGAGGGGCTATGGCCTTTTTGATGGCCTTGTCTATGTTGCCCCCGATGCCCAGAAGACCGAGGCCTACCAGCAGAGCCGCAATGTGCTCTTGGCGCCCACGGCGAGGATTCAGACCCAGCCCCAGTTGGAGATTTACGCCGATGATGTCAAGTGCTCCCACGGCGCAACGGTGGGCCAGATGAACGAGGAGCAGATATACTATATGCGCCAGCGCGGCCTCTCGGAGGAGGACGCACGCCGCCTGCAACTCGGAGGCTTTATGCAGGAGATTGTGGATAAGGTCACCGACGATGCTCTCCGCGAGGAGTTCGAGAGGGTTGTAGGCCTGTAGTACCTCCGAAGCTAAACGGTAGGTAGAAACACGAGATAAGGTATAGAGATACGGAGTATCTCCTAAAAGTTTTTGGTGCAGCTTTTTACAAAAAGCTGCGAACAAGAATTAAATAATACTGTCAATTTGCAATTGCAATGTTTGAAGTAGAAAAAATAAGAGCGGAGTTTCCGATATTGGAGCAGAGGGTCTATGGCAAACCTCTGGTCTACCTTGATAATGGCGCTACGGCCCAAAAGCCAAGGTGCGTTATCGAGTGTGTGGCGCGTCTGTACAGGGAGGAGAACGCCAATATCCACCGCGGTGTCCACTACCTCTCGGAGCGCTGCACGGCACTCTATGAGGAGGCGCGTGGGGTTGTTGCCGAGGCTCTCGGCACGACGGATAGCGGCGAGGTAATCTTCACGGCGGGTGCTACGGCGGCTCTCAATACGGTGGCCTATAGCTTCTCGGAGAGGTTCCTCGCGGATGGCGACAATGTGGTCGTCACAGAGATGGAGCACCACTCCAACATTGTCCCCTGGCAGATGATGTGCGAGCGCAAGGGCGCATCGCTGAGGGTTATTCCCTTCGATGATGAGGGTAACCTTGTGTTGGAGGATTTGGAGAGGCTGGTGGACGGTAATACGAAGGTCGTGGCTGTCACTCAGGCGAGCAATACTCTCGGCACGAGGCCCAACCTGAGGCCTATTATCGATAGGGCCCACGCTGTGGGTGCTGTTGTGGTGGTTGACGGCTGCCAGGGCTTTGTGCACGGCGGAGTGGATGTCAAGGAGCTGGACTGCGACTTCTACGCCTTCTCGAGCCATAAACTCTACGGCCCCAATGGTGTGGGCGTGCTCTACGGCAAGAGGGAGTGGTTGGAGCAGATGCCCCCCTTCTTGGGCGGCGGCGATATGGTCAGGAAGGTCACCTTCGAGAAGACCACCTATGCCGATGTGCCCCTGAAGTTCGAGGCGGGCACGGCCAACTATATCGACGCCATAGGCTTGGCTGAGGCCATCAAATTCCTGAGGGAGCTCAACGGTGATGAGGTCCTGGCCCACGAGAGGGCGCTCTTGGACTACGCCACCGAGGAGCTCTCCAAGATAGAGGGACTCAGGATATATGGCTCGGCAGAGGATAAGTGTAGCATCGTGAGCTTCAATGTGGAGGGGGTGCATAACTTCGACCTCGGCTCCGTTTTGGACCGAAGCGGTGTGGCCATCCGCACGGGTGCCCACTGCGCCGACCCCGTTATGGCCCACTATGGCGTGCAGGGTATGGCAAGGGCCTCCTTTGCGCTCTATAATACTATGGCAGAGGTGGATGCACTTGTGGCAGCAGTAAGGAAAGCAATAAGAATGTTGAGATAGATTGAATCAATCTCGTGGGTGCTTTTCGCACCAAATTCCCGATAGCGAGTCCCTCATTTACCCCAAAGTAAACTGCGGGTCGCAACGGCGACAGCGAGTGATGGTGGTTCTAAAGTAGGGTAGTGCCAATAGAGAGATACGGAGTATCTCCTAAAAGTTTTTGGTGCAGCTTTTTACAAAAAGCTGCGAAAGAAAAAGAAAAAAGGAAAAATAAATAAAAAAAGAGGAAGAAATAACTTTCAATTGTCAATTGTCAATTGTCAAATTTTAAGGTATGTTTATAGTGCTTGAGGGCTTGGATGGAGCCGGTAAATCCACACAGATTAAACTTTTGCGCCAGATGGTCGAGGCCACGGGCCGCGAGTGTGAGTATCTCCACTTCCCGAGGTTCGATGCGCCCGTCTATGGCGAGATGATTGCCCGCTTCCTCAGGGGCGAGTTCGGCTCCGTGGAGCAGGTGAACCCCTACCTTGTGGCCTTGCTGTATGCGGGCGATAGGGCCGACGCGGCCGCGCAGATTCGCGGGTGGCTGGCCGAGGGCAAGTGCGTGATTGTCGATAGGTATGTCTACTCCAACATAGGCTACCAGTGCGCCAAGGTGGACTCCGCCGAGGAGCGCAAGGCTCTGAGGGAGTGGATATTGGATACGGAGTATAAGAAGTTTGCCATCCCCCAGCCCACGCTGTCGCTCTTCCTGGATGTGCCCTTTGGCTTTACGGAGGCCAAACTTACAGCGCAGCGCGAGGGCGAGGATAGGAGTTACCTCTCGGGCGGGCAGGATATCCACGAGAAGTCGCTCGACCTGCAACGCCGCGTGAGGGAGGTCTACCTTGAGGCCGCACGCGAGGATAAGGAGCTCCTGGTGGTGGATTGCTCCACCTCGGAGGGTGCTATGGCCTCGCCCGAGGAGATATTTGCGAGGGTGGCAGAGTATGTGAAACCCCTCTTGTAGTATTTTCCATTTTTAGGGGTGATTTCGGCGTTATGCTTGTGCTCGAAATCCTCATTTACTTATAGTAAACTGCGGTTTCTCACACTGCGCAAGCCTTGAAATCCCCGCCTAAAAATGAAAAATGTGTGGTGATTTTAGTAGTAGTTAGAGAATCATTGTCAATTGTCAATTGTCAATTGTCAATTATACGAAGATTATGTCGAAGATTACGAAATATATTTTGGCTCACGGTTGGACAGAGTGGGTGGCCCGCGTGGTGATAGGCGTGGTATTCATCTTCTCGTCGGCTGTGAAGGCTATTGACCCCTACGGGACGGTCCTCAAGATGGACGAGTACTTTGTGGCTATGGGGCTGGAGTGGCTCTCGGGCGCGGGCGTGGTGCTCGCCGTGGGCCTCATCGCACTGGAGATGCTCCTTGGTGTGGCTCTTCTGCTCAGGGCGTGGCCCCGCCTGATGGCTTGGGCGGCTGTGGTGTTCAATGGGTTCTACCTGCTGCTGACCCTCTGGGTGGCGGTGGCAGACCCTGTGGCCGAGTGTGGCTGCTTTGGCGATGTGGTCATCCTGAGCAACTGGCAGACCTTCGGCAAGAATGTGGTGCTCACACTCCTCACACTCCCCATTCTATGGCGCCGCAAAGAGTCGTCAGGTAGGGCGTGGAGCACGGTGGCTACACTGGTGCTTACGGCTCTGACGCTGGCCTTCGCCATCTATTCGCTCATAAAACTCCCCGTTGTGGAGAAGTTCCCCTTTGGCGTGGGCGTGAACTTGCCCGAGGCTATCGAGGAGGACCTTGTGGGAGCGGCCGACCAGAGTGTTGTGGTCTGCCGCAACCTTCAGACGGGCCAGATGACGGAGTTTGCATCCGACGATTCTACTTGGTGGAACGAGCAGGAGTGGGAGTTCGTGGAGCTTAAGACAACCAAGACTCAGGCCAAGGTGAGGGCAAGCGAGTTTGTGCTCCACTCGGGCGGCTATAACCTCACACCCCAACTTATGTTGGTCCCTATGTGCCGCCTGCTGTGTGCCGAGCGCCTGGATAGGCTGAGCCTCGAGGAGCAGAGGAAGATGAGGATGATTGCCAAGGATTGCCTCTCGAGGGGCAATAGGGTTGTGGTTGTGACCTCCTCGCCGCTGATTGAGGCCCAGACGATGTTCCCCGAACTGGAGTTCTGCAATATGGACCCCGTGGTCCTGAGGGCACTGCTGCGTGCCCCCGCGGGTATGGTCAGTGTGAGCAAGGGCACCATCATCCACAAAGCCTCGCTGTGGGCACTCGGGGTGGAGGAGTAGAGAAGAGATAACAAACAAAAAACTAATATAGGACTTATGCGAAGAGACTTTTTGAGAACCACGATATTGGCCTTTGTGATGGGTGTGACCCTCCTGGGTGCATCCGCACAGGAACGCTCCGTCGAGGAGTACCTCGGCCGCTCCGAGGAGCTCTACAATTTGGGCCTCTATAGGGAGGCGAAGATGGAGCTCCAGAGGGCCGCAGCCGCAGCCGTCAGGCTCAGCAGCGTAGATGAGGTCACGCTGGGTGAGGTGGAGTTCCTCTCGGCCATCTGCGATGCCCGCCTGGGCGACGGCACCGAGGCACTGGAGGGCTTTCTGGCCCACCGCCCAACCTCGCCCTACAGGAACGAGGCGCTGATGGCTCTGGGTACCGAATACTACGAGAAGGAGATGTGGGAGGATGCTGTGGAGTGCTTCGAGAGGGTCGATACGGAGCTCTTGTCGGCCTCGCAGTTGGAGCGTATGGCCTTTGAGTGTGGCCACGCCCACTACAACCTCTCGCGTGTGGCCGAGAGCCGCAAGTGGCTCTCGAAGGTTGTCCACTCCGAAACCTACGGCTCCCACGCACGCTATATGTTGGGCTATTTCGCCTACCAGGAGGAGGACTACCCCACGGCACGCCATATCTTCTTGTCGTTTGCCGACGATGAGCTCTACTCGGGTGTCATCGCCTACTATCTGCTCCACGTGGAGTATCGTATGAAGAACTACGACTATGTGGTGGCCAATGTGGACCAGGTGCTCACCGGTGTGGGGGGCAGCCGCCATCAGGAGCTCCACAGGATGGGTGCCGAGTGTCAGTTCCGTGTGGAGAACTGGGAGGAGGCCTACAAGCATATTGCCGCTCTGGAGAGCGAGATAGGCGACGCCATCTCGCGCGAGGAGAACTACATAGCGGGCTACTCGCTCTACCGCTTGGGCCAGACGAGCAAGGCTGCGGGCTACCTTCAGGCCGCCTGTGGTGCCGAGGACTCGATGACCCGCAATGCCGCCTACCACCTGGCCGACTGCCTGCTTAGGGAGGGCGACAAACTGGGGGCAATGAAGAGCTTTTCGATGTCCTACCTGCCCGAGGGCAACGACCCCTTGAGCGAGGACGCTCTGTATAACTACTGCAAGCTGCTTGTGGAGCTTGGGGGTGCCAACTTCGACGAGGAGATTCTCACCCTGCGCAGCTTCATTGAGCGCTATCCCGCCTCGGAGAACCGCCAAGAGATTGAGGGTTACCTCGTGTCGGTGTGCTATGCCGCCAACGACCTGAAACTGGCCTACGAAACCCTCGAGGCTTTTGGCACAACCAAGGGTAATATAGGCAAGGCTATGCAGAGTGTGGCCTACTACTACGCCGTCGAGTGTTACGAACTGGAGCGCTACGAGGAGGCCAAGGAGTATGCCGAAATCGCTCTGGACCTCTCTCACAAGAATCGTGATATTGCCGCCCGCACACTCTTCCTGCTGGGCCACCTGGACTACCGCTCGGGGGAGTATAAGATGGCCGCAGCGATGTATAAGGAGTACCTCTCGATGAAGATGACTCACCACGAGGATTACCCCTATGCCTACTATAATATGGCCTATGCTAAGTATGCGCGTGGCGACTATAACGGTGCCCACAAGGACTTCCTCTCGTTCCTCGACCTGCGCTCCGCCAAGGATGAGTTCTACGAGGATTCCTATAGCTGTATGGGTGACGCTATGGCCGCGGCGGGCAAGTATAAGAGGGCCATTGAGGACTACAAGAAGATTACCGGCGAGGAGTTCCATAGCCGCTACTATGCCGCCTATCGCATAGCCCAGATGTATGGCCTCAGCAAGGATGTGCCCTCACGCCTTGCGGCCCTCGAGGAGATTGTCACCCTCGATGAGGGTCCCTATGTGGAGGATGCACACTATGAGTGGGGTGCAACGCTCATCAGCGACGGCCAGTTTGGGGCGGCACAGGAGGTCATTGGCAGCTACCTCAAGAGATACCCCCGTTCGCGTGAGAGAGCCATCGCTCAGGGCAACCTTGCACTGGCCTACCGCAATACGGGCGATACGGACTCGGCACTGGCTATCTATAAGAACATTGTGGCCGAGGGCCACGGCTCTATGGCTGCCCACAACGCCCTTGGCGAGATTCGCACCATCTACCTCGAGCGCAACAATATTGAGGGCTTCTTCGCCTATGCCGACCAGGTGGGTATGAATAGCGACCTGGGAGCCGTTCAGCGCGACTCACTCAGCTTTGTGGCCGCACAGAGGGTCTACATCTTGGGCGACAAGAAGACCGCCGCAGCCTCGTTTGATAAGTACCTGAAGGACTACCCCTCGGGCATCTACTCCGATGCGGCTCTCTACTACTCGGCCGACTGCCGTGCCGAACTTGGCGACAAGGGTGGCGCACAGGAGCAGCTGAAGATGCTCTCCCAGATGGGCCACAACAAGTACACCCGTCGTGGCTATGAGAAGATGGCGCGCGTGGCGGCCGACAATGGAGATTGGGCCACGATGACCACCGCCTACCACTGGCTGTTGGAGGAGAGCAATAGCCCCTCCGAGAGGCGCGAGGTGATGGCAGACTACTTTGCGAGTGCGATGAATAGTGGCGATGGCGGCCTCATTGTGGATGCCGCACAATATGTTGAGGCCCAGGGCGATGCCCCTGCCGCACTGGTGCGCCGCGCAAGGTTCGAGAGGGCCAAGGTGGAGGAGCAGCGTGGAAATAGGAATGAGGCCGTAGAGATATACAACCTCCTCAGGCGCAATGTGGCCAACATCGAGGGCGCCGAGAGTGCCTATAGGGTTGTGGAGATAGCCTACGAGAGCGGCAACTACTCGAGGGCCGAGGAGCTCGTCTATGAGTTTGCCTCCAAGAGCACCCCCCACCAGTATTGGCTTGCCAAGTCGTTCTTGCTGCTGGGCGATATGTTTGTCATCAAGGGCAACCTGTTCCAGGCACGCGCCACCTACCAGAGTGTGGTCGACGGCTACGCCAACCAAAAGGATGGCATCATTGCCGAAGCCAAGGCCCGCGTTGAGAGCCTCAATAATCCCGAAACTACCAATTAGTCAGACAGATAGGAACTATGAAGAGAAACCGACATATAATTGCAACCCTTGCTTTGCTGTGTGGCCTTACGACGGTGGCCACAGCACAGGAGACGGAGGACGAGAAGATTGCCAAGACGATAGTCATCCAGAAGAGTGTCTATGTGGGTGCCGATAACCGCGAGCGCATAGAGCGCGAAGTGGAGCAGCTCGATACGACCATCCAGCGCCCCACGCTCGACTACCGCATCTTCCCCGTTGCCCATAGGACCGAGTTTACGGTGCAGTCGCTCACACCCGTGGAGATGAGTGCGGCCCGCTGGTCGCGCCCCTCGAGTTTCTACCTGAAGGTGGGTGGCGGTCTGCCCTTGCAGAGCGAAATGGATACCTACTGGAGCCCCATACACAATGACGATATGCAGCTGACTCTGTGGGCCAACCACGAGGGCGAGCTGGGCAAGGCTCGCGCTCTGGATGGCGAGCGTCGCAGGGTGAGGCTGGCTCGCAATCAGGCGGGCGTGAGGTTCCTCTACGATATTAACCCACTTATGCAGCTGGAGAGCTATGTGAAGTATCGCGGCTCGCTGGGTAGCTACTATGGTGGTGTGGATGTCACCGAGGAGAGGGGCTTGATGGCGGCCAACGACCTGGAGGCCAAAGCCTCCTTGAGGGGTCGCTTTGGGGAGTATTCGCCCTTTGGCTACGACGCCAACCTTATGGGCCTCTACGCCTCCAATGCGCTGGGCGAGGATGTTTGGCGCTTCAATGTGAACTTCGGCTTCTTGGGCCTCAGTAAAGTGAGCCCTTGGCTGCCCGGGCGTGTGACGCTTCACTACTCGGGCGTGCAGTCGCGCTGCGCGGAGCCCTACTACGACACCTCGGTAACCTTTGTGCCCGAGTGGTCGCTGAGGATTGGCAGGTGGGTGCCTGTGGATATTCTGGCGGGCTACGACTATATGGTCTACAAGGGTGCAAATAACACACTCAACGGTGTGATTGCGAGCATCTCGACGGCCTATGACCGCTACTCGGAGTTGGTGCCCTACCTGAAGGTGGCCAACGATGTGCAGACCCAGGTGACCCGCAACGGGCTGTGGAACAACCCCTTTATGGAGATGCTGCCCGTCGATTCGCGCAAGATTATGCTTGCGGAGGTGGGCTTCAGGGGCGAGGTCGGTAAGGTGAGCTATAGGCTTGCGGGTGCCACCCGCTGGTTCTCGAGCTACTTCTATGAGGCCCTCAGGGAGGGCTCGCCCATCCTCACCTATGGCCGCAGCAATGGTCAGCGAGTGTGGTATCTGGAGGCCGAAGGCCAGTGGCGACCTGCCGAGGGGTTGAGCTTCAAGGGCGACCTAAAGTATATGGGCCTCGGCCACGCCGATAGCACGACGGACTACTACAAGCCCCGCTCGTGGCGAGGTGGTCTGGAGTTGCAACTCCGCCCCGAGGGCTATAAGAGCACCGTGCTTACGGTGAGCACGCAGTTTGCAAGCGCTCTGGAGGTTACCCAGAGGGGCATTGCGGGCACATCTACGGTTGTGAGGATGCCCGCCTATGTGGACTTGGGGCTGAGGCTCGATTGGAACTACTCGGAGCGCATAGACCTCTGGATGAGGGCCGACAACCTGCTCTGCCAACCCATCTATGAGTGGGCCACCTACCGCGCCTTGGGTATCGGTGTGCGCGGCGGCGTGAAGATGAGTTTTTAGTGAAAGTAAAGGAGTCAAATAATGAAAAAACAGGAGATAGTAGATTATATCGTGAGTTGGCTTTCGGGCTACGCCGCGGGGTGTGGCTCCAAGGGTTTTGTTGTGGGCATCTCGGGCGGTGTGGATTCGGCACTCGTCTCGACCCTCTGTGCCCTTACGGGGCTCCCGACGCTGTGTGTGGAACTCCCCATCCATCAGGCCGCCTCGCAGGTGAGCCGTGCGGCGGAGCATATAGAGAATCTTATGGCCCGCTTCCCCAATGTGGAGCGTGCTACGGCCGACCTTACGGAGCCCTATGAGGCCCTCATTGGCACTCTTCCTCGCCAGGGGGCAAACTACGAACTCACCACTGCCAACACACGCGCACGCCTGCGTATGACCACCCTCTACTTCTATGCGGGTCTTCGTGGGGCGCTGGTAGTGGGTACGGGCAATAAGATTGAGGACTTCGGCATAGGTTTCTACACCAAGTGGGGCGATGGCGGCGTGGATATAAGCCCCATAGCCGACCTAACGAAGACGGAGGTCTTTGCCCTTAGTGAGCACCTCGGCGTGTGTGGCTCCATCCTCGGGGCCAAGCCCACCGACGGACTCTTTGGCGATGATAGGAGCGACGAGGACCAGATTGGTGCCACCTATCCCGAGCTGGAGTGGGCTATGGCCGAGTGGGAGAGGGGCGCAATGGCTTCGGACTTCGAGGGGCGCCAGCGGGAGGTCTTCGAGATTTTCACCCGCCGCAACCGCGCCAACCGCCACAAGATGGAACCCATCCCCACCTGCATCCTCCCCAAAGAACTCAAAGGGTAGATAGTAAGGCGAGGTGTGAAATGTTTTTAGGGAGTGTAAAAAGCGAGGCTATGAGAGAGATTAAGCATAGAGGAGCGCTTTTTACACTCCTTTTGCTTCTCTGCTCGTGGAGAGTGGTGGCCCAACCGTTGAGCGACAGCTACTACCGCGAGAATCCCTCGTGGCTCGATGCCGAGCTGTGGGCCTCCGATGGCGACTACTACACCCTGCAGGCCGATAGTTACTCCCCCTTTGAGCGGTTTGCAATCTACGGCTTCGGTTTTGTCGACTACTCCTTCAGGGGCGAACACCGCCCTTCGCTTACCACGCGCCTTGGGCAGATGGAGCTCTCCAGCCCACTTGAGCGCTACCCCGACTATGCTCTTCTCTCGCTGCTAAGGCGTGTGCCCTCCGAGAGCACCTTTCACCCCACCATCTCCATTCGTGGCCACGGTGGCGACCAACGCACCGAGCTCTACGACACCTCGCCGCTCGGCTTGGAGGAGGGCTCCTCGTTGCGCCTGCAACTCGCCTCGCGGGGCTATCGTGCGGGCGTGGGCTATAAGATGGTCCACCAGAGGGGCGATAGTGCGGCCTACTCGCTGGCTCTTGGAGGGCGTTGGGGCCGCGATAGAGTAGTGGAGGGGCTCTTTAGCAGTGAGGCCTACTTGTGGCTCTCGGGCCAGTGGCGCAGGGAGGTGCGCGAGGGGCTCACGAGTAGCTTCCAAGCCGCCCTGATGCTCGCTCCCCAGATGCGCTCGGGGCGCAGTTGGAATAGCGCGGAGGTCTTCGATTTAGCAGGCAATAGACATTATAACTCCTACTGGGGCTACCAGCAGGGGCGCGTGCGCTCATCGCGCCTGAGGCGCGAGGCGGTGCCTACGCTCTATGCGAGCTGGGACCTCAGGGATGCCTATATTCTCTCCCACATAAATGTTTCGGCACTCGTGCGTGCGGGTCGCCGCAGCAGCTCGTCGCTCGACTGGAGCGAGGCCCCAAACCCCTCGCCCGACTATTGGGGCTACCTGCCCGATGGCCAGAGCGACCCCGAGGTGGGAGTGCTGGCCGAGAGCGTGTGGATGGAGGGGGATACGGACTACACCCAGATTGACTGGGAACGACTCTATGAGATTAACCGCCTCTCCACCTCGGGAGCCCACTATCTGCTTGTGGACTCTCGGCGTGAACTGCTTTCGGCCGAGGTGGATGCCTCGGCGGCACTGCTCGGTATGCAGGGCGGCAGAGTGGGTGTGCGTGGCGGAGTGCATAGTGCCCACGACTACCAGCTGCCGCGCGATATGCTCGGCGCCGAGAGTGTGGGCGAGGGCTTCGACCTCTATGACTACCGACTACTGCTCCCTCGGTGGGAACTCTACGGATGGCTCTATGGCGATGTGGGGGCCAATAGGCTCTACGGCGCTGTGGAGTTTGGCGGAGAGAGGGTAGGTTATCGCTCGGCCCATAGTGGCCGCTCGCTCGGTGCCCAACACTTTACCACCCTCACCCTCAAGGGGGCTTGGTTGCGTGCGTTGGGCACTCGCCATAGGGTGGGAGCCACGGTGCGATATGAGCGCTCGGCACCCTTTGTTGAGGACCTTCTGGGCGCTACCGAGGGGGCTGTTACGCGCAACCCTTGGGCCTCGGAGGAGAAGACTATGAGCCTGGCGCTTTGGGGCGAGATGCTCTTTGAACGGGGGAGGGTTTCGATGCAGATGTACGCCTCCCACCGCCTGGGTGGTAGCGCTGTGGAGCACTTCTGGCACGACCCCACGGACCAATATGCGGCCCTTATGGCAGGCGGCCTTGAGAGCCTCTCGGTGGGTGCGGAACTCTCTGTGAGAGCAGAGATAGCCTCTGGACTCAGTATCGAGGGCCACTTGGCCTTGGGGCGCTGGGCCTACACCTCCGATGCGGTGGCGCAGATTGTCGATTACGACACCGGGGCCGATATTGTCGGCTCCACTCGGCTACGGCTTCGCGGGCTCACTTCGAGCTCCTCGCCTGCACTCACCTCGGCCCTTGTGGCCAAGTATTTTACCGAGCGCGGCTGGCTGATGGGTGCCGAGTGGGTCTTTGCCTCGGGGAGGGTTGTGGAGCCCTCGTTGGCACTTTCGAGCGACCACATACACTCACTGGCGACCACTCCCGAGGAGCAGGCGGCCCTCTCGGCCCAACACTCGCTCGGTACGGCCTCGTCGTTGAACCTATTTGTCCACCGCTCCTTTGGCCACCATTGGAGCCTCTCGCTGTCGGTGCGCAACCTCCTCTCTTCGACCTCGGCCTATCGTGGCGGCTACCAACCCTCGCGCCTGAAGATGCGTGAGAATGAAACGATTAGTATCGTTATGCCCCACGATGCCCGCTACCAACACATCTACCCACGCCACTTCTATCTTACCATCGGCTATGAGTTTTAGATTTGCCACATACGGTCAGATTTTCAGGGTGCCACTCCTTTGTGTGACACTCCTCTTGGGGGTGGGCTGTGGCTACGATAGCCACCGAGAGCCGCCCTTTTTGCTTGCCGAGGAGCACTGCACGACATCCACCCAGGAGCTGCATCGCCTTGTGGAGATGGGACACTTTGGAGAAGATGTGGTGGTGATGGGCAGGGTGACGGCAAATGATATTGCGGGCAACTTCCACAAGAGTATCGTCGTGGAGGACCCGACGGGAGCTGTGGAGCTGCGCCTTGATAGCTACGACCTGGAGAGCCTCTACCCTGTGGGTTCAACCGTTGTGGCCGACCTCTCGGGGCTGGCGGGCAATTACTACGACGGGGTTTTGCAGGTGGGGCGTGTGGTCTATGAGTGGGACGACTATCGCGTGGAGCCGGTGGCCACCCGCCGCGAGATAGCCGAGCGTGTGAGGGTTGCACGCGAGGTCGAGGCCTTGGAGCCCGAGGTGGTCACGATAGAGCAACTCGGGAGCGAGATGTGTGGTCGGTTGGTGCGGATCAAGGGGCTGCGATGCGCCGAGGAGCAGACCGATGGCCGACTCCAATGGGGCGAGAGTAACTATGGAAGCAGTTGCGACAGGCTGTTTGCCACGGCGAGTGGAGAGCACTTGTTGGTCCGCACAAGCATCTATGCCGACTTCGCCTCTGCCCTTGTGCCCGAGCGCGAGGTGGCCATCACGGGTGTGCTCTATCTCGACCGCTACGAGGGCGAGGAGGTCTATGTGCTAAAGATGAGAGATTTGGGCGATGTGGAGTAGGATTATAAGAGGAATAGCCACGATGGCGCTCCTGCTGCTTGTGGGATGCAGTGAGCCTGTGGCCGAGCAGCAGAGCGTGTCCATTGGCTACCTTCGTGGGCTCTATGGCGGCTACCCTCGGACCCTTACGGAGGATTATGTGATTGAGGGCGAGGTGATAAGCAGCGACCGCTATGGCGCCTTCCTCAATCAACTCGTCATCCAGGACCCCACGGGTGGCATCTCGATAATGATAGACAACCCGGCACTCCACCGAAGCTACTCTGTGGGCGACCTTGTGAGGGTGTGGTGCCGCGGCCTTACCCTTGGCGGCTACGGCGGCTCGGTGAGGTTGGGCGCGGGGCCCGAGAGAGATTGGGAGGTCAGCCGCCTGGGCCGTGCCGAGTGGCAGAGGTGCAGCCGAGTTGTGGGCCACCGCGAGGAGGTGGGGAGCATAACGAGAACGATTGCCTCTCTCTCGGCCGACGATATGGGCCGACTTGTAAGGGTGTGCGGTGTGAGGGTCATTGCGGCCGGAGAGCTCTGGCCCGCCTCGGGCGAGGCACTCAATGTGGCCGTCGTGGATGTCGCAAGCCCTACTGACACCCTCCTGGTGCGCATCGTGGGCCATAAGGAGTTGGCCGACGAGGTGCTGCCTATTGGGATTGTGGATGTAGTGGGCGTGGCCGACTATTTTGCGGGCCGCTACCAACTGCAACTCTCCTCGCCAATGGGCTTTTTGGAGCAATGAGCAAAAATAACTATCTTTGTGGCCTAATAAGTAAACCGTAGAGAAGAGTATGTCGAACTTTGTCGATTATGTGAAGATATTTTGCCGCTCGGGTGCGGGCGGTGCGGGTAGTGCCCACTTCCGCAGGGAGAAATTCGTCGCCTATGGCGGCCCCGATGGTGGCGATGGCGGCTCGGGTGGTAGCGTCATTCTGCGCGGCAATAGCCAGTATTGGACCCTCATCCACCTGAAGTATGCCCGCCATGTCTTCGCCAAGAATGGCGAGGCGGGTGGCGGCTCGCGTATGTCGGGCAAGAGCGCCGAGGACCAGATTATCGAGGTGCCCCTCGGTACGGTCGCACGCGATGCCGAGACGGGCGAGATTGTGGGCGAGGTTACGGCCCACGGCGAGGAACTCGTGCTCCTCAAGGGCGGCCGCGGTGGTCTGGGCAACTGGCACTTCAAGACGGCCACCAATCAGGCTCCCCGCTACGCACAGCCCGGCGAGGAGGGCCTTGAGGGTGCCTTCATCTTGGAGCTCAAGGTGCTGGCCGATGTGGGCCTTGTGGGCTTCCCCAATGCGGGCAAGTCGACCCTCCTGAGCGTTGTTTCGGCCGCCAAACCCAAGATTGCCAACTACGCCTTCACGACACTCGAGCCCAACCTCGGCATTGTGGAAGTGAGGGATGGCCACTCGTTCGTTATGGCCGACATCCCCGGCATTATCGAGGGTGCCCACGAGGGTAGAGGCCTCGGTATGAGGTTCTTGCGCCACATCGAGCGCAACTCGGTGCTGCTCTTTATGGTGCCCGCCGACTCGGATGATATCACCAGGGAGTATGAGATTCTGCTGGGCGAGCTGCGCGAGTATAACCCCGAACTGCTCGATAAGGATAGGCTTCTGGCCATCACCAAGTGCGATATGGTCGACCAGGAGATTATCGACCACCTCAAGACAACCCTCCCCGCCGGAATCCCCGCCTACTTCATCTCCTCGGTAGCGATGCAGGGTATCACCGAACTCAAAGACGCCCTGTGGAGCGTACTGAATAAATAGCACTCTCGCGGGTAAATTTTGCACCAAATTTCAAAAGCGGCTTCCTCATTTGCCTCAAGCAAACTGCGGAGCCGCTTTCTCATTTCGCGCAAAATTTCCACCGCGTTGACCGCTACTCCATATACCCGTAGCGTTTGAGTTGGCGGCTGCTGTTGCGCCAACCCTCGTCGACCTTCACGTGGAGTTGCAGGAAGACCTTTTTGCCGATGAACTTCTCCAGCTCGATGCGGGCCGCGGTGCCCACCTTCTTGAGCATCTCGCCGCGGCGGCCGATGATGATACCCTTCTGGGAGTCGCGCGCAACATAGATTATGGCGCTTATGCGGTCAATCGTGGGCTCCTCCTTATACTCCTCAATCACAATCTCCACCGAGTAGGGAATCTCCTTGTCGTAGTTGAGAAAGACTTTTTCGCGGATAATCTCGCTTGCAAAGAACCTCATAGGTCTATCTGTCAGGGTGCCCTCCTCGTAGTAGGGCATACCCTCGGGCAGCAGGGTCATAATCGTGTCGAACACGCCACCCACATTGAAGCCCTCGAGTGCCGACACAGGCACAATCTTGGCCTCGGGCAGCCTCTGGTGCCAGAGCTCCACAAGGCCCTCGAGCTGCTGCTGATTCGAAAGGTCTATCTTGTTGATAACCACAATAGTTGGGATGGCCGAGAGTTTAATCTTCTCGACAATCTCTTCGGAGGCCTCATCGCCCTTCTCAACGGTGTCGGTCACATAGAGAATCACATCGGCATCCTTGAGCGCGCCCCTGACGAAGCCCATCATACTCTCCTGGAGTTTGTAGTTGGGGCGGAGGATTCCGGGGGTGTCGGAGTAGACAATCTGGAAGTCGTCGCCACCGACGATGCCCATAATGCGGTGGCGCGTGGTCTGTGCCTTGGCGGTGATGATGGCCAGCCTTTCGCCCACAAGTGCGTTCATAAGGGTCGATTTGCCCACATTGGGGTTGCCAATGATATTCACAAAACCGCTCTTAAAATTCTTCTTTGTTTCCATAGCGTTATGTCGTTTTTATTATTTCATCTCTTTTCGCTTTACCTTCTGGAGGTGTCCATCAGCAGGTCGGTGCTCACGCCCTTGGTGGCCACCAACATCAGCACAAACCTCACCACAATGAAGCCTATGAAGGCAATCCACAGTGCCCTATTGCCGAGCAGTGACTCCAGAGCAAAGAAGAGCACGAAGAAGGCCACGAGGGCAAAGAATGTGGTGTTGCGCATAATGCGTGTCTTGGTGGCACCGATGAGTATGCCGTCTATGAGGAAGGGGATGAAGCCCACCAGAGGCACCATCACAATCCACCATATATACTCGCCCGCGCAGGCCATAATCGTGGGGCTCGAGGTGAAGATGCCGAGTATAGGCTCCCACCAGAAGATGTAGGCCACGATGTAGAGTGCTGCCACGCCACCGCACCAGATGGCCAGCAGGCGTATGCACCTACGGAGGCTCTCGCGGTTGCGCTCACCTATGAAGCGGCCCGTGAGCGACTCGGCAGCATAGCAGAAGCCGTCGAGCATATAGCTAAAGAGCATAAAGAGCTGCATCAGGAGCTCGTTGGTGGCGAGTATGGTATCTCCGAATCGTGCCGAGAAGGCGGTGAAACAGGTGTAGACGGTGCAGACCGAGAGTGTGCGCAGGAAAGCGTCGGAGTTGATGCGGAAGAATCGGGCCAGAGGCTCCATACGAAGGCTCTCGCGGAGGCTAATGCCTCGGATGTAGTTACTATAGCGCACCAGGAGAATCAGGAGGGTGAGCAGTAGTGAGGTATATTGTGCCACAACCGTACCCCAGGCGATACCCACAACGCCCATATCCATCCCAAAGACAAACCAGAGCGAGCAGGCGATGTTCACTATGTTGCCAAGAATGGAAACGACCATAGGGGTCACCGAGTCCTGCATACCCGTAAGCCAGCCGTGCAGGGCGAAGATGCTGATGGCGGCGGGGGCGGCCCAGATGCGGGCAAAGAAGTACTCGGCCGCGAGGCTCATAACCTCGGGCGAGCCCTCCATAATGTTCATTGCGAGCCGTCCTATGGGTCTGTTGAAGAGCAGGAGCAGGAGAGCTATGCCTATCGAGGCTATCATTGAGCGGCCCAAGATGTTGGCCGTAGCCTTTTTGTCGCCCGCGCCGTAGGCTTGAGCGGCCAGACCGCTTGTGCCCATACGCAGGAATGCGAAGTTCCAGTAGATGAAGTTGAAGATGGCGGTGCCGATGGCCAGTGCGCCAATGGTTGTGTCGTCGCCTATGCGTCCCGCGATGGCAATGTCAATCATTCCCAACAGGGGGATGGTCACATTGCTCACAATGTTTGGGATGGTAAGTCGCAGTATGGCTCTGTTCATAGTTGTCGTGTCGGGGGGTTAAATGAAGATTCGCCACTCCTTGGGGAGCAGTGAGTTGGTGCGTGCGCCCACGCGCTTGGTAAAACCCAGAGGCTGACCCTCCCAGAGGAGCAGGTTGATGCCCTCCTTGAGTGAGGCCACGCACGAGAGCTCCTCGCGGCGCAAGTAGCGGAGCATATCCTCCTCGGTGAGTTCCGCGGTGGGAAAGGCCTCGCGGTTGAGCCACGCGGAGAGTGCGAGCGAGTGGTCGGGCTTGAACTTCTTGCCGAAGAGTTCGCCCACCTTCACGCCCGAGAAGAGAACGCTCATCTGCTCGGCCACGGTGCGCACATCCTCCCAGTGGGCCTCGGGGTAGGCGTAGATGCTCTCCCCAATAGCCGCAAAGTGAAATTTTTGATTACTGGTGGCAAGGTAGTTCTCCAGACCGGTGGTTTTGAGGAGTTTGCGTTCCACCTCCGAGAAGGGGTTTTTGCGCGCCTTGGGTGCTCTGCGCCGGCCGCTTTCGGAACCACCCTTGCGAACGATGGCCGCAAAGAGTCCTTCGCCCTTGGTCCTGTGGGGGTAGAAGTGGAAACACTCGGCCTCGCCCGCCCTTGTGCGTGCGATGTTCCACTCCTCGGGGCACTCAATCTCTATGTGCTCACACTCCATCTGGGAGCAGAGCCACTCCATATTATCCTCGTTCTCCTGGCGGTTGAAGGTGCAGGTGGAGTAGATGAAGATGCCGCCCTCGCGGAGCGACTCCCACGCCTCGGCCATAATGCGACGGCCGCGTGCGGCGCAAAGATTTACATTTTCCAGACTCCAGTTCTCCCTCGCCTCCTCGCTCTTGCGAAACATACCCTCGCCCGAGCAGGGAACATCCACCGCCACCACATCGAACCACCCCGCCAGCGAACGGGCGAAGTGCTCGGGGTCGTTGGAGGTGACAACCGTGTTGCCCACACCCCAACGGATGATGTTGTCGGAGAGTGTGAGCGCCCTTTGGCGGATGACCTCATTGGCCACAACGGTGCCCTTGGTGCCCACAATGGAGCTGTAGAGGGTCGATTTGCCACCGGGTGCGGCACACATATCAAGCAGCCTGATTCCCTCGGGGACCTCGCCCCCAAGAGCCTGCCACAGAAGGTGGCCTACGAACATCGAGGAGGCCTCCTGCACATAGTAGCCGCCCGCCTGAAAGTGACCATCGCGGGTGAAAGAGGGCCTCTCGGCGAGATAACTGCCCCAGTGGCACCAAGGCACAGGCGCACCCTCGGGAGCGAGGTACGCCTTGTGGGGATTGAGGCGTATGGAGGTGGGCTGGGGTGCCGACTCCAAGGCCTCCAGTAGTGCCGCAATCTCCCCTTCGGGCAGTTGCTCCCTGAGCAGTTCTCTAAAATCCGAGTTCATAGTTTGGGCCTTCAGCCAATTTTGAATTAGATTTTTAGAATCCAATCATTCGGCTATCGCGACCCTCGGCGGCGTTGAGTGCCTCGATGTTCTCGAGGATGGTATCCACAATCTCGGGTTTGCCCACAAAGTCAATCTCGTCGATGTTTATGGTGAGGAGTTTGCCCTTGTAGGAGGCAATCCACTCGTTGTAGCGGTTGTTGAGCCTCTCGAGGTACTCGAGGTCGATGTTCTTCTCATACTCGCGGCCACGCTTGAGAATCTGACGCACGAGGGTAGGAACGCTCGCCTTGAGGTAGATGAGGATGTCGGGTGCGGGCACAAGGTCTGTAGCCAGAGTAAAAATCTTCATATAGGTGCCGTAGTCCCTCGAGCTCATAAGGCCCATCTGGTGGAGGTTGCCGGCGAAGATGTGGGCATCCTCGTGGATGGTCCTATCCTGCACAACATTACCCGTGCTCTCGCTGAGCATCTGGAGTGTCTGGTTGATGCGGCTGCCGAGGAAGAACATCTGGAAGTTGAACGACCAGCGGTTCATATCCTCATAGAAGTCGGCGATATAAGGATTGTCGATATCCTCATAGTATGCCTTTGCGCCGTAGTGGGCCGAAAGAATCTCGGTGAGCGAAGTCTTACCGCTGCCGATGTTACCTGCGATTGCTATATACATATCTCTTGAGTTTTTAGTTGTCAGTTGTCGGTCGTCGTCAGCTCTCAGCCCTTGCGTGCCTGGTCGAAGGCCTTGAGCTTCTCGACATAGTTCCTCTCGCCACTCAGGCGCGGAATCTTTATCTGACCGCCCAGTCGGCCCTCTGCCCTCAGCAGAGCCTCAAAGGTGTCGGGGGCCACGCGTGTGACGGTGGGTCGGAGCAGCGTGAAGTTGTTTTTGCGCTTGGCGGCGTAGTCGGTGTTGGCCTCCTGAAGAGCCTTGTCGAGAGCGTCGGTGAAGGCCTCCATATCCTCGGGCTCGCGGTGGAAGCTCACTACCCACTCGTGGGCACCCTTGCTGCTTTCGCCCTCGATGTCGCCCATAAAGATGGGGGCCATCGTGTACTCCTTAATCTCGGCACCCGTCTGACGGCAGGCCTCATAAATTGCGCTCTCGGCGTTGTCGATGATGACCTCCTCGCCAAAGGCGTTCACGAAGAGCTTGGTGCGGCCCGTGAAGCGGAACTTGTAGGGGGTCTTCTGGGTGAACGATATGGTGTCGCCAATCAGGTACCTCCAGAGTCCGTTGCTGGAGGTGATAATCAGGGCGTAGTTCTTGCCCACCTCCACACCCTCGAGGGGTACAATCTTGGAGTAGTCGCCGAGCGAATCGGTCGGCAGGAACTCATAGAAGCAGTTGTAGTCGAGCATCAGGAGCATCTCGTCGGTGTAGGGCTGCTCTGCGATGCCGAAGAAACCCTCCGAGGCGTTGTAGGTCTCAAAGTACTTCATATTGTTGCTCGGGAAGAGCTTTTCGTACTGGGCCTTGTAGGGCTTGAAGCTCATACCGCCATAGACGAAGAGCTCCATATTGGGCCACACCTCCAGGAGATTCTCCTTGCCCGTGTATTCCAATATGCGCTGCATCATCACAAGGTTCCACGAGGGAACACCCGTAAAGGCCTTCACATTCTTCTGTGTGGAGGTCTTGCAGATGAGATCTACCTTTTCGTCGAAGCTGGGAAGCAGGGCTATTTTTTTGTTGGGCTCGCGGAAAAACATCGCAAACTTCGGGGTGTTGTCGATGAGCACACTCGAGAGGTCGCCCACGGGAATCGTGTCACCACTCTTCTCGAGCCTCTTGCTACCTCCGAGGGTGAGCATCTTGCCGAGGAAGGCGGTGCTGTTGGGGTAGAGGTAGGTGTAGATGGCGGCAATATCCAGCGGGCCCCTCATATGGGAGTCCTTGAGGCCCTGTTTGGTCAGGGGGATGAACTTGCTCGCACTGCCTGTGGTGCCCGAGGATTTACAGAACCACCCTACGGGCCTATTCCAAGTGACATTCTTCTCGCCTCGGCGGATGCGCTCCGAGTAGGGAGCGAAGTCGGTATACTCCATCACGGGGACCCTCTTGCGGAACTCCGAGTAGGGCATACCCGCCTGTATTCCTTTCTCCTTGCCGAAGGCTGTCTTGGCACCCGCCTTCACCAGGCGTGCATACTGCTTCTGCTGTACCTCGATAGGGTGGGCCTTGAAGTACTCAATGGCCTTTATGCGGGGTGCAAAGTAGAGGCGAAGAATTTTTGGTACAATATTCATAATCTTTCTTCATCTGTGTTTGGATCTCTTCATTGAGGGTTGGAGTAGAGATCTGATTCTAATTAAAAAACTTACCTATCCTGTCTATGGCCGAGGGGAGCGAGAAGACCACCACTCGGTCGTATGCGTTAATCTGTGTTGAGCCGTCCACAAGGAATACATTGTCGGCCCTGACGATGCCGCCGATGGTCGCATCGGAGGGGAAGCCGAGCCCCGAGACGGGCACCTTGGTGGCGGGGGAGTTGGGTTTGACGATGAACTCCAGCACCTCGGCCTGCGAGCCCCTCAGGCAGCGTATGGCCTGCACATCGGTGTTCATCGTGAAGCGGAAGATGTTGTTGGCCGTCACCATCTTCTTGTTGATGATGGTGTCGATGCCGATGCTCTCGGCGAGGTTTATGTAGTTGAGGTTCTCCACCTCGGCGATAACCTTCTTGACGCCCATCTTCTTGGCGAGCATTGCGGCCAGAATGTTGGTCTCGCTGCGGCCCGTGACGGCCACGAAGGCGTCCATACTCTGGAGACCCTCCTCCAGCATAGCCTCCATATCGCGGCCATCCTCGTTGATGATGAGGGTGCTGTCCAGAAGCTCTGCAAGGCGATAGGCCTTCTCGGCGTTGTACTCGACAATCTTCACATTGATTCTCTCCTGCAACTCGTAGGCAATCCTCACGCCCACCTTGCTGCCGCCCAGAATCATCACATTCTCAATGGCTATATCCCTCATACCGCAGAACTCCACCAGACGCGAGGTGTTCACCACATTGGAGATGACATAGATGGTGTCGCCCTGATGGTAGGTGTCCTCGCCGTGGGGGATGAGGGTCTGCTCGTCGCGCTGGATGGCCACCGTGCGGAAGGGTACGCCCACCACAGCCTCATTCATATCCATCACCCTCTGGTCCACAAAGGGCGAGCTGACATCCACCTTGAATACGGACATCGCCAGCTTGCCACCCGAGAAGTCCACATAGTCGGTCGAGGAGGAGTGGCCCAGCAGGTTCACAACCTCGAGGGCTGCCACCTTCTCGGGGTAGAAGAGGTAGTCGATACCCATATTGATGAAGACCTCTTTGTTGTTGGGTTCGAGGTACTCGTTGTTGTCGATGCGTGCGATGGTCTTGCGTGCGCCGAGCTGCTTGGCGAGCATTGCCGAGATGATGTTGGGGCTCTCCTCGCGGTTGACGGCGATGAAGAGGTCGGCCTTGCGTACGGCGGCCTTCTTGAGGGTTGCGAAGGTTGTGCAGTCGCCCTCGATGGCGACCACATCGGCTACGGCTGTCACACTCTCGAGGAGTTTGGGGTCGCTGTCGATGACGGTAATATCGTGGTTGTTCTTGCCCAACATAAAGGCCAGATGGCTACCAACCTCACCTGCTCCTGCAATGACTATACGCATAACTCTTTTTGTTTGCTTAACTTGTGGAAAATCTACAATTTAGTTGTCCCCACTGCGAAAAAACATCTCGCAGAGTTCTCAATATTATGCAAAAATACTATTTTTGCACGAAAATCAACCAAATTAATTAAGGAAATGTTGTCAATTCTTACCGTAATCGTCATAAGTGTTGTGGTCTTGGCATTCTTTGTGCTGGCCCTCTCGCTCACTCAGATGTTCAAAGGCCACCCCATAGAGTCGGAAATATCGACCAATCCCAATATGAAGAGGCTCGGCATTAAGTGTGCTATGCAGCAGGAGAGGGAGGCCCAGATGGAGGCTATGGGCTTGGAGTCGTGCGACACCAATCCCAACTGCAACGGCGAGTGTGGCGCCTGCGGCGCAGTAGAAAACCCCAAGAATCACTGATTCCTGGGGTTTTTTGTTGGTCGTCTACCGAGAACAGAGAACAGAGAACAGACCTCTCCCGCCCTTCGGGCACCCTCCCTGTGCGCGAGGACGCGCACGCAATTTTCGAGCACCCCTCCCAACCTCCCCTTTCGTAGGGGAGGAGTTAAAAAGGGCCAAAAGGGCAAAAGGGGCCAAAAGGGCCAAAGGGGATTATGGGGCTTATAGGTCCCATAGGTCTTATAAGTCTTATAGGCCCCATAGGACTTTAATGACTTTAAGGACCTTAGGGAAATTAGGGAGTTCCAGGAAATTAGCGAGAGGCCAAGTTCTCCCATTTCTCCCATTTCTCCCATCTCTCCCATCTCTCTTTTCTGCCTTTCCGCCCTTTTCGCCCTTTTGGCCCTTTTTGCTCTTTCCCAGCCAAGCCAGCCACCAACAAAAAAAGCGACCGCCCATACGGACAGTCGCTTTTTCTTTTCAGTTCTTCAGGGATTACTCGCTGATGGGAGTAACGCTCACGAACGATTTGCCACCCTCTTTCTTGCGGAAAGTAACGGTGCCATCTACCAGAGCGAAGAGAGTGTGATCCTTACCCATACCCACATTCTCACCGGGGTTGTGTACGGTACCACGCTGGCGGACCAGAATGTTGCCTGCTTTTGCAAATTCACCGCCGAACAATTTTACGCCGAGTCGTTTGCTCTCCGACTCACGGCCGTTCTTTGAACTACCTACACCTTTCTTGTGTGCCATTGTCTGTGAATTTTTTTAGTTATGCAACAATAATGTCCTCTACTACCACCTGGGTAAGGTACTGACGGTGACCGTTCAATTTCTGATAGCCTTTGCGGCGTTTCTTCTTGAATACGAGCACTTTGTCATCCCTCAGATGGCGAAGAACTTTAGCTTTTACAGAGGCGCCTTCTACAACAGGTGTGCCTACCAAAACCTGACCGTCGTTTTCTACCAGCAGGACTTTGTCGAAGCTCACCGAGGCATCTACATCCTCGTGGAGACGGTTTACGTAGAGCTTCCTACCTTTCTCAGCCTTAAACTGTTGGCCTGCGATTTCTACTATTACGTACATAGTTTATAAATTATATTTTAGCTAAAATTAGCCCGCAAATGTACAAAGAAAAATCTAATCACCAAACACTCGGCTAAATTTTATTCCCTTTCTGGCTCTTTTTTCTATCGTTTTGGCTTTTTGGTCTATTTTTTGGTCTGTGGCCCCCAGAGTAAAATAGGGACATTATGAACCACCACGACCACCACCCCGTCATCATTGCCGCCTCCGAGGAGCCGCTCCTGGAGCTCTTGAGCCACACGCTCCACAGCTACGGCATAGGGGCCGATGTTGCCCGCTCCCACAGGGAGCTTCTTGAGAGGTGTCGCCACCATCACTACCAACTGATTATCAGCCGCTTTCTGCACCCACTTATCTCCTCGCCCGAGGAGGCCCGAAGGTTGCGTGGGGAGGGTGGTGCGACCCACCTCTTTCTACTATCGCACACACGCGACGAGAAGATTGTGGTGACTCTGCTCGAGCGTGGCGCCAACCAGTTTTTGTCGCTTCCGGTGAGCCTCGGCCGACTGGCGCGCAAGGTGCGCCTGGAACTCGAAAAATACAGACCACTATGCAGGTAGTTCTTCTCTTTGTTGTCGCCTCGTTTGGGGTTCTTGCTCTGGCTGTGGCTCTACGCCACCGCCGCAACCAAAGGTCCTACGCCCACCTTGTGGCCCACACGGTGGAGATTTACGGTTTTCTCTCGGCAACCTCGGGCCCCGAGGGGCTGCGCGGTGTGGTGCCGCGTGGCAGGTGGCAACTATGGCGTGCGGGTCGGGTGCTCGCCACCCTTGCGGGGTGCTTTGTGGAGTGCAGGGCCGAGCGCGTGAGGGTGCTTTCGCAGGCTTGGGGCGTGGAGCAGATGTTGCTCCGCACCATTGGGCACCCCATCTCCTCGCGCCGTGCCGCCGAGGCTATGGAACTGCTCCTCGGGCTCCACCCCTCATTGCAGGCGGCGGGCAGGGTGGAGGAGTGCCGATTCCGCACAGCCCGTGCGGCTCTTGCTCGGCTCTTGGTGGTCCTCTATGCCAAGCCCTCGCAGGTGGCTTCGCTCTTGAAAATGCACCCCCATAGGCTTTCGTGGCAACAGATGGGGCGTGTTGTGGAGGTCCTCAAAATGCGAAACTGGGTGCTGGAGATGCCGAGGTGGGATGGTGCGAGCTGCTATAATCTCCAACTGCTGGAGCTCTATATGGCTCAGGTTGAGGGCGTTGGTGATGCGCCTGCGGTGGCCTCGCGCCTCTCCGAAGCGCCCGATATGTCGCTGCGCCGTGCGGCCACCAACACCCTCTGGAGCGTTCGCCGCTTTCCCCGCTTTGGGGGCTCTCCGAGGGGACCTCGTGGCTGAGGGTATAGGCACGGAATTTGACATTCTGCCGAGAAATAGCTACCTTGCGCAGATTTTTTTGAGAAATTGTCGTATGAGTGTGAATTTCAAGACAACAATACTCGCCCTTGTGGCTCTGACCCTCGCGGTGGTTGGGGCGGAGGCCTCAAATAGGAGAGATAATGTGGAGATTCCCATCGTTAGCGGTGAGCGTTGGTGGGGAGTGGTGGCCGGCGAGGGTAGGGTGACTCTACCCTTCGAGGGGGGCTTTGTGATTAACACCTCCGAGCTGGCGGCCAATACCTTCAGGGCCAATCATCTGCTCTCCAATCGTGGCCGCTATCTGCATAGCGAGAAGCCCGTGACGGTGAGCTATGACGGCACAAAACTTATTGTCACCCCTGCCGAGGGCCAGCAGGTGGAGCTCGAAAAGGCGGGTCGCTCGCTGCGCGAAAGCTACATTATGAACTACCACAAGTATCTGGCAGACAGCACTACAGTTAATTGTTCGGACTTCCTATTCACCGCCCCTATCTATGAACTCGGCGGCGACGATGCGCTGCTCTACACCCAGCAGGATGTGCTCGACTTTGCAGCCCGACTCGAAAGGCTCGGTATGCCCAAGGGGACCATTTTGCTCCCCATCGGTTGGCACACCCCCTCGGGAACACTCACCTTCGATGCGGTGGCCTATCCCGACCCCGAGATGATGATTGAGAAACTCCACGCGGAGGGTATGGGCGTGATGCTCACCGTCTCGCCATACATTATGGCGGCGGGTCGCAACTACCAGAGGTGCCGCAAGGAGGGACAACTGCTCACCAACGCCAAGGGTGAGCCCATAGTTTTCCAGAGCCGACTGGGCTATACCGCCTGTCGCTCGCTCTGCTCCGAGTGTGTGGAGGAGATGAACACCTCGCTCCGCAGGCTCCAGAAAGAGTATGGTGTGGATGGTTTCTACTTCGATATGCTCGATGCCACCAGCCTTCTGGGTGACGATTTGGCGAGGGTCGAAAAGTACCTCGAGGCGTGGCATAGTGTGAGCGAGGGCATCAGTGAGGCGGTCTACTCTTCGCCACTTGGCGAGCCCGACAATGGGCTCTGTTGTTCGGTGTCGACCACGCGCCGCTATTCGTGGCAGGAGCTGGAGAGGAGTGTGGCGCGTAGCATCAACGCCTCGCTGCTCGGCTACCCCCGCACTCTGTTTGCTGCGGGCATAGACTTTGGTGGCGATAGGGAGCTTGTTATGCGTGCGGCCCAGTGTGCGGCCCTGATGCCCATTGCGATTATCCCCTATGCGGTCTGGGGCCTCGAGGATTTGGAGCCGCTCAAGGATGTGCTACTGTGGCGCGAGGAAAATAGGGATTACATATCGGCACTTGTGGCTCAGTGCGCCTCTACGGCCGAGCCCATTGTGCGACACTTGGAGTATGAGTTCCCACGCAAGGGTTTCACCAATTGTGACGACCAGTATATGTTTGGTGAGAGGTGGCTTGTGGCTCCGCCTGTGGGCAAGGGTGCTACCCGTATGGTGCGTTTGCCGAAGGGCTCGTGGCGCGAGTGGGGCAGCGACCGTGTCCATCGCGGTCCGCGTGTCATCGACCTCGAGGTGGCGGATGGTAAGGTTGCCATTTTCCACAGAGAATAGCTCGCGAGCACATCTCGCGGGTGAATTTTGCACCACCTACAATGGGCGAGTTCCTCACTTACCTCGAGTAAGCTGCGGACTCGCCCATCTTGTTGGCACAAAATTCCCTCCGCGATATGCACTCGGCGACAACCGACGACCGTCGACAGACCTCTCCCCCGCTTCGCGGACCCTCCCCTAACTTAGGGGAGGGGAAGGGCCGAAAGGGCCGAAAGGGCCAAAAGGGAATTGATACTTGAAGTATAAGGTCCTTAAGGTCTTTAAGGTCCTTAATGACCTTAAAATCCTTTTTGCCCTTTTTGCCCTTTTTGCCCTTTTGGCCCTTTCAATGCTCTCTTCTCAACCCTTCAAAAATCTCCTCAAAGAGATCGCGGAGTCTTGTTTTGTCGGCTATGATGGTGCGGAGAATCTCGAGTTGGCGGGCGTTCTCGGAGTTGGGAATGTAGAGCGTGAGGTAGCCGCCGTAGTCATACTTCTCGTGGAGGTGGCCCACAAAGCGCTCCCAGTGCTCCTCGCGAGTGAGGTGGGGGTAGTGGGCAAGGCCATACTGCACCGTGCGGCGCATAACCACCTCGGGTACTATCTGGCGGTCGGCCTCGGCGACAATCATCCCATAGAGCGAGCGGGGCGGGCGTGTGGCAGAGGCGCGGTGGTCCTCTATGGCCTCACGCATAGTCTGCACCTGCTCGGTGGAGAACCACTCCCTGAGCCTCTCATCCTCGGCCATAAGTCGTGCAGAGGAGATGTGGTGAGTGTCACGCCCCTCGGGAAGTCCGAGGTCGTGGTAGGCGGCCACAACATAGACCATCTCTTTGTGTAGCTCGGGGTAGTGCTCGGCAAGTGCGAGGCTGCGCTCAATGACACCCTCAATGTGGTCACGACGATGGGCCGCATCGTACTCCGCATAGCGAGGCAAGATGCACTCCTCGATATAGCTGACTATCTCCGGCCTCATTATTTCTTGCAACGATAGTAGACGCCCAACGGCAGGTTTTTGCCCTGACGGTCGGTGAAGTAGAGCTCGCCGAACTGCTCGGTGCGGGGCGAGGGTATGAGTTGATTGACGGCACTCTTGGCCAGCAGGGCCGAGAGCCCCATAGAGTAGAGGTTCAGCACAAGGAAACCGTTGGGACCGAGTAGCTCGGCACACAGGGCGAGCATCTCGGCGATGTTCTGCTCGAGCACCCACTTTTCGCCCTCGGGACCACGACCATAGGCGGGCGGGTCGAGGATTATGCCGTCGTAGCGGTGGCCTCGGCGCACCTCGCGGCGTGCGAACTTCAGAGCATCCTCCACAACCCAGCGTATGCCCTCAAGGTGGCTCTCCTCCATATTTTCTCGCGCCCACGATATGCACTGCTTGACGCTATCCACATGGGTCACCTCGGCACCGGCCGCTGCCGCTGCAAGCGACGCACCACCCGTATAGGCGAACATATTGAGGACCTTGGGGCGGTCGGAGTCCTTCCCTCCCCTTACGATAAGCTCCCTGACACTCTCATATATAAAATTCCAGTTCTCGGCCTGCTCGGGGAAGATGCCTAAGTGCTTGAAACTGGTCAGACCCAGACGGAAGACAATTTGCCTGTCGCCCACCCTCTGGGATATGCGCCACTGCTCGGGCTGCTTGGGCGAGAGCGACCAACGGCCGCGCTCCTCGCTGCCGGCCTCACGACGAAAGGTGGCCGTGGCGGTGCGCTGCCACTCCTCCTCGCTGAGGGACTTGTGCCAGATGGCCTGTGGCTCGGGGCGGCGAGTCACCCAACGACCAAATCGCTCGAGTTTCTCGAAGTCACCCGAGTCTATGAGCTCATAATCTTGCCACACGGGCGAAAGTAATTCAGGACTATTCATATCTGTTTGCTGTTAGCTATTAGCCATTGGCCGTTAGTTATGTCAATTTTGAGTTTTACATTTTCTCAATGTGCATTGAGCACTCCTTGCAGTCGAAGCGCAGGCGGTACTCCTCGGTGCCGTGGATGAGTGTGAGGGGCTCCTTGAGTCGTGAGCCCTGCTTCAGACACTGGCCAATCTCGCGGCGTATGCAGTAGGGGGTGCGCATAACCTCCACACCCTCCAGGTCGGGCAGCAGGTCGTAGCCCTCGTCTATGCGTTCCACGCCGTGGTCGGTGTAGAATCGGCGGGCGAGCGAGTTGGCAACATTGTGGTCGCCACCTATGGTGCGTAGGGAATAGGGAACTGTGGGGTCCTCGGGGGCGATATTCTTCGGCGGCTGACTGTTGCGCAACAGCTCCTCGAGCCTCTCGAGGGCCTCTCGGCGCAGGGCGTTGAGTGCTCCTGTGGGGATGAAGGGCACGGGCCCATCGAACTGGAACTCCACATCCACCACATCGAAGGGCGATGAGCCGCTCTTGCGGAGCGAAGAGGTTATGGAGCCTATGGCCATCTCGCCTTTGGTTGCGGGCTCAAAGTGGGTGTCTGTGGTGGCCTCCACAATGGTCCCCTCCTCATTGCGTAGCGAGAGCGTGCAGCCTTTTTTGTCGGTCGAGAGCGTGGCCCAAACGGGCATCGAACGGCGTGTGCGAGTTGCACCGAGGGTGTCATAGAAGGCCTTGTGGTAGTTGCGATAGATGTCGGTGCCCACCGCAATGCCCTCCATCCTGTTGGGGGTTATGCGGCCGCCGGCCTCGGCTGAGTTGATGTTTGTGCCCACGAGTTCGCCCGCGGCTATGAAGCAGATGCCGTCGCCCGAGGCGAGGTCACTCTTTTTGTCGAGCAGAAAACTGCGCCCCACTATCTTTGTCACCCTGCCGAGTCGTTCGCCCATAGCCTTGGGGGTGTCAAACGAGGCGAGGCCCGCACGCTTTCCGCGGAAGATGTAGTCGCCACCACTGCGGGTGAAGGTCTTGGCTGGCGAGGGGCTAAAGTCGAGGCTCACACGCCCTCGGGAGGCCCTGCGGCAACACTTGCGAGCGGCTATGGCCTCGTCGAGCAGACGGCTGTAGTGGGCTGTGATGTTTCTCACATAGGCCTCATCCTTCAGGCGGCCCTCAATCTTGAACGACACCACGCCCATATCTATGAGTTCACCAATGTGGGCCGAAAGGTCGAGGTCTTTGACCGACAGGAGGTGTAGCCCTTTGCGTATGATTTTGCCGCTGCCATCCCTCAGGTCGTAGCGCTGGCGGCAAGGCTGACTGCACTCGCCACGATTGCCACTGCGGTGGGAGAGCGAACGGCTCATATAACACCTGCCACTGCCACATACGCAGATGGCCCCGTGAATGAAGACCTCAATCTCCTTGTCGGTGGCACTGCATATCTCCCTCATCTGGTCGGCCGTAAGCCCCCTCTCGAGGACTATTCGCGAAAAGCCCGCCTGACCGAGGAAACGGACCCTCTCGGGCGAGGCGTTGTACATCTGAGTGGAGGCGTGGAGTTCGGCACCCTCGAGCCCCATACGGCAGTAGGCCATATCCTGAACGATGAGCGCATCCACACCCGCCTCGATGGCCTCTTGGGCTATTTTGCGGGCCTCCTCCAACTCGTGCTCATAGACGATGGTGTTCATTGTCATATAGAGCCTTGCGCCGTAGAGGTGGGCATAGCGTGCCGCCTGGCGGATGTCCTCCATAGAGTTGGTGGCGGCGGCTCGTGCGCCCAGGCGCGGCCCGCCCATATAGACCGCATCGGCACCCGAGTCGATGGCGGCACGGGCGGTGGCGAGGTCCTTGGCGGGGGCGAGGAGTTCGAGGGTCTTCATTGCTACTTGAGTCGGAGAGTGGTGCTACTCCTTTGCGTGTTGTTCTTGTTGTTTGAACTTGTTGTAGGCGGCGGCGAGCTTCTGGTCATAGCGATTGGCCTTGTAGCCGCTGCCGTTGTATCTGAGTGCAAAGTTACACCAATCTTTTGTTTTGAGCCACTTTGCAATGCCCGTTTTTTCAAGAAAATTCATTGCCAAGGCCATTTGCTCCCTCTCGCTCCTCTCCATACGCTCTCTGAACTCCTCCACCGAGCCGCATCCGCAGGTGCTCCAGTGGAAGCCCATAATCTGGAACAGACCCCAGCTGGCCGACTCCACCGCCGCCTCGGGCGAGATGGCTGCCGCCTCCGAGAAGCGCTCCCACTCGCCCGCACCACCACGATAGTGGGTCCTCACCCACTTGGGATAGATGATTGACGGGTGGGCCTTTTGCAGACTCTCGGGACTGAAACCCCTCTTGCGGAGCTGTTGCCAGAAGATGTGGCCCTCGAAGAGTATGCGTGGCCTGCCGTCTAAGAGGAAGCCGCCACGCGAGGAGCACTCCACCTCCACAACCGCCTTGAGGGCCGCCTTTTCCACCCCCAACCGCTCGGCCATAGCCTCAAAATCTGCCTCCGTAAGGCGGCGCGAGGAGAGAGTGGGGGTGGGCTCCTTGGGCTGCACATAGTTGCGTATGGAGAAGGAGGTGCCGTAGATGCGTTTGCGAATGGTGCGGTTGCACTCGCTCTCGATGATGCCCGTCAGCACATCGGCTGCATCGTGCCAGCGATTGGTGCGGAAGCGGCGGTTGTATCCCATAAGGTGGGCCGCCATATCGCCCCACCGCTCCTTCCAGTCCACCGGCATACGCACCGTACGCAACACCGTGGAGGCGTTAGAAAGGATGCGCGACTCCTTGTTGGCGCTCTGGTGGAACCACCCGATGGAGCACTTGGGTACTAAGCGCTGGATGTTGCGGGCAAAGCCGCGACCGCCATTGTTGCTCTCGATGGTCGCCTCGGGAGTGCCACAGCGGGTGAGCATCTCGGCCACCAGAGGCTCGGTTATCTCCATCTTCTCGCGCGAGTAGACCACATCCTCGATGTAGATGTTGCCGTCGGTGCCCACCGAGTAGCAGACCGAGCATAGGTAGTCGTCGCCCATATCGGCTGTGTCGGTGTAGTTGGCCCTTCTGATGATTTCGTTTTTAGCAGGCAGGGCCGAGTAGGTCTGAAAATTGTCGCCATAGAGCAGGCCGGCAGCATCCGACGGGCGCCCCTGATACATAGCCTCGAATTGGAGCGTGTCGAGCCTCTGTTTCTCCTTCAGCAGCTCGGCCGAGTGGCGCTCGCCCCAGAGTGGCTCGCCCACCCCGCGAGGGTCGAGCTCGGTGGCGGGGGTAGTCTTGAGGGCCTCGAGGTTCAGGTGGAGCCAACAGCCGTCGGGGAGGGTGTCGATGTCGCTCCAGTTCTTGAGCTCCACGACCCTCTCTTTCTGGTAGATGCGGCCAATCAGGTCCTCCTTGTGCCATCGGGTGAAGACAATAAGTTCGCGCGAGAGGTTGTGCTCTCGGGTGCGCACAACGGAGGTGTACCAGTCCCAGCAGTTCTCCCTGACGGTGGGAGAGTTGGCCTCCATTGCGTCCTTGTAGAGGTCGTCAATTATGAGCACATCCACAGGGTTGCCAGTCAGGGAGCCCTCTCTGCCCACAGCCACAAGGTCGCCCGTGTGGCCCACAACCTCCGTGAGCTCGGCTGTGCGCTGGTAGGCACCCGAGCGTCCTGCGGCCTTGATTGTGGTGTCGGGGAAGATGTCGGCATAGGCGGGAGTGTCTATAAGACGCTGCACACGCTTGTTGAACTTCTGGGCCAGCGAGGCGCTATAGGAGGCAATGGCTATGTGGAGGTCGGGGTTGAGGCCCAAGAGGTAGGCGGGGAGTGCCACCGATGAGCCGAGCGATTTGCCGTGCTGGGGCGGAATGGTAATCATAAGTCGCCTTATGCGCCCCTGGGCAAAGGCCTCAAGGAGTGCATAGTAGCGGGCGTGGAATGGTGTGGTGCGGAACGAAGGAAACATCCGCGAGGTAAAGTCGAGAAAAGTCATAGTTGAGGGTTGAGGGTTAAGAGTTGAGAAAGGGCGAAAAGGGCGAAAAGGGCGAAAAGGGCAAAAAGGATTTTAAGGACCTTAAGGACCTTAAAGACCCTAAGGACCTTATTGTAGGTAGTCGGTCGTCGGTCGACTAATCCAGCGGTAGTTCGCCCTCGCGGAGCAGTTTGCGCAGCAGGGCGAGCGAGAAATCATTGCCGACGGGGCGGGCAAGGGGTGACGACTCATCGTCACGAAAACTCTCCATATCCCACCAGATGGGCACAAAGTCCCTGACGGGGCTTTGGAGGTCCCCCTCGTCGTCGTGGTAGATGATGAGTGTGGCGGTGAGCACCGAACTGAAGCCCTCGTGGGTGGTTGAGATGCGGCCGTTGAAGTAGCTGAGGCCCGCAATCTGCTCCAAGAGCGACTCGAGCACCTCGGCGTAGAGAGTTGGGGTGAAACTAATCTCTGCCTGCTCGGGATGGGTGGCGTTGGGCACCAAACCGAACAGTCGCTGTGGGGTTGCTGGTGTGTTTTTCATAGTTGGATTTAATTAAATATTTGTATAATAGAAATAAATTTCTTAACTTTGCAGTGCAAATATATGTTCAATAATTGAATTTAGTATCACATAACGGAATAAAAATTTTAAGACCCCGAGGTATATGGCTGACAATAAGGGAGTACGCGTAAAGAAAATTCGCAAAGATTTGGAAATGACGGGTGAGCAGTTCGCTGCCCTGCTCGGAGTGGGCAAGAGTGCCCTCTCGATGATTGAGACAGGCAAGGCTGCCCTCTCGGAGAGAAACAAGAATATCCTTGTTCAAGATTTGAATGTCAATCCCGACTGGCTCGAGACCGGCAAGGGCGAGATGTTCAACTGTCCCAAGGAGCAGTGGCAGAAGTTCACCAAGCGCACCGACAACACTGTGCCCTTGCAGAGCGTTCCACTCTACAATATGGAGGGTACGGCGGGCCTTGTGCCCCTCTTTATGGACCCCACGAAGGTGCAGCCCATAGACTACATCCACATCCCCAATCTGCCCAAGTGCGATGGCGCGATTTATGTTGTGGGCGACAGTATGTACCCCCTCCTAAAGAGCGGCGATATTGTGCTCTACAAGCAGATGAACGACTGGAGCAACATCTTCTGGGGCGATATGTACCTCCTATCGATTGACCTCGAGGGCGAGGAGTATGTGACCGTCAAGTACATCCAGAAGTCCGAGCGCCCGGGGTGCATAAAGCTCGTGAGCCAGAATCCCCACCACGCCGACAAGGATATCGAAATCGAGAAGGTGAGGGCCCTGGCCTTTGTGAAGGCGAGTATCCGTATGAACTCCATTCGTTGATAGGGTGTCGCGAGGGGCATTTCCTTAAGGGCCGAAAGGGCTAAAAGGGCCAAAAGGATTATAGGACCTTAAGGACCTTAAAGACCTTAAGGACCTTAAGGAATTTAGGGAGAACCCCTGGAACCCCTGTAACCCCTGGAATGAAAATAACTATGAAAAAACTGACAACAATAATTATAGCACTGCTCTGTGTAGGGCAAGTGTGGGCCCTTGAGGGTGAGGAGTGGAGTAGGAGAGCGCTGGAGCGCACCGTAGGCACCTACGGTGTGGGTGAGCCCTCCTCACTCACAACTCTCCCCGCGCTCCCCACTCCCGAGCGACCCCACACATTCTGGGGGCTGCGTACCGTACAGATGGGTGCAGGGCTTGTGGGTGCAGGTGTGGTGCTCTCGGCAGCCGACCTGCAGACCCGAGAGCTGCGCACCGACTATCTCCCCTCGTTCCGCTACCACTACGACGACTATCTTCAGTTCTCGCCACTGGCATTGACCTATGGTCTGAAGCTCTGTGGCGTTGAGGGGCGCAGCTCGTGGGAGCGACTGGCGCTCTCCAACGGCCTCTCGGCGGGACTGATGCTCTCGACCGTCTATGCTGTAAAATATGGCCTCGGCAGGCTCCGACCCGACGGCTCCACCTACAACTCCTTCCCCTCGGGCCATACGGCTATGGCCTTCACGGCGGCCACCATTCTCCACAAGGAGTATGGCACCACCCTCAGCCCGTGGTGGAGTGTTGCGGGCTACTCGCTGGCAACCGTCACAGGCATCTCTCGCTCGCTCAACAACCGCCACTGGCTCAGTGATATAGTGGTGGGTGCGGGTGTGGGCATACTCTCCACCGAGCTCGGCTACTGGATAACCGACAAGATTCTCGGCTCGCGAGGCATCATCCTGCCAAGCGATGAGTGGGAGCCTGTGCGCATAGGGCGCAATCCCTCGTTTGTGGGCGTGGGCATAGCCCACAATGCGCTGCTCTACGATGCCGACCGCTACGAACGACTGGCCCCCTCGAGCATTGGCTTCAGTGTGGAGGGCGCCTGGTTCTTCACCCCCTCGGTGGGTGTGGGCGGCCTCTTGAAGGTGGGGCGCTATGCCGACCTTGTGGAGCGCGGCGTGGTGGAGGGTGCAAGCGTGAGCGAGCCCAAGCCGCTGAACAGCACCTCGGTGATGGGCGGTATCTACTACAACCACCCGCTTGGGGAGAGGCTCCATCTGGGTGCCAAGGCCCTTGTGGGCACCTCGCGCAACCACTACCTCAAGAACAGTCTCATTGACGACTACGGCCGCGAGGTGGCAACCATCGAGCACGACAATACCGAGCACCTCACAGCCACCGTGGGCCTCTCGCTCAGGTATGTGGTGGCCGACAACCTGGGCCTCAGGCTCTATGCCGACTACAACTACATCCGCACCGACTACATCCTGACGCGCATCCCTCCTATTGAGGCCTGCCCCGAGGGTGTGGCTGCGGCTAATGGTGTGGCAGCGGCCCCCGCTCCCGCCTCGGCCCACTCCGGTGGCCTCTCCACCCGCCACTCGGGCTACCAACGCCCCCTGACTTTCGGCATCGCCATCGACGCACTGCTGTGGTAAAAATGAAATTTTGACAATGATATTGCTATTTGTCACCCTACTTATTCTCTTTATAGTTAGCCGTGCTCGTGAAAAGCAAAAACAGCAGGTTATCAGTACGGTTACAGATTTGACAAGAGGAGAGCACTCTGAAAGAGACCTCGTGTATCGTCTAATACGGGGAGGTATTCCCCCTCATACAATATTTCACGATTTGTATGTTCCAACTACCAATGGTCATTCCCAAATAGATTTGGTTGTCACAACAAATGTTGGAATATTTGTTATTGAAGTAAAAGACTATAGTGGTTGGATATTTGGTAATGGATTGCACGATAAGTGGACAAAAGTTTTGGCTTATGGTCAAGAAAAACACCAATTCTATAATCCAATTAAACAAAATGAAAGGCATATTGAAGCACTGCGTAATGCACTACCACAACTAAAAAACATACCTTTCTTTTCAATCGTTGTCTTTGATGGCTCAAGCGAAATTAGAGAGATCTCCAATGTGCCTTATAATTGTCGTGTGGTGTATCCTCGTCAGGTGGTTGATTTGATTAAGAATGCAATGTCGGAGTTGGCACCAGCACCATATACCGACAAGTGGGAGGTTATGAATTTGTTGAAACAATCGGCATACAATGGCTACAATGATGATATAGTATCGGCTCATTTAAGAAAAGCGCAAATGGCGAGTAGAGGTAAGTATAAGTCTACATATAGTTATGAGCCTCGCTTTGTTAGAAAATGGCGACGTTTTACTAGGTAGTATTGTGTGTAATTTTGACATTAAGGATGTTGCAATCTGTTGGTTATTTTGCCTTTGGTGGGCGGTGGTAGGACCACAGAACAATGCCTATGCCCACGAATACCAAGAGAGTGAACAGTAGGATTGGTGGCGTTATGGTGTCGAGTCGCAAGGCCGCCGAAAGAGCTATAGCAGCAACGGGTTGCAGGTAACTGAAGATGCTTGTGCGGAAGGGCTCAATATGGCTCAGCGCGTAGTTGTAGAGCCCATTGGGCAGGTATGTCAGCAGGCAGAGGATGACCACAAGCGACAGGGTGGCTCGGTGGTCCCAGGTGCTAAAGTCGAACTCCACCGCACGCGAAATGCCAAAGGGGAGAATGACGATAGCAGAGGTGGCATAGACCCACAGGAGCACCGTTGCGACATTGTATTTGGTCAGCATCCCTTTGAGAAAAACCGTATAGAGGGCCGTGGCGGCTACGGCACAAACAATCAGCAAGTCACCCTCGATAGTCGATGTGGCCCGCGAGGAGTGGTCGCCCATAAGAATTACAGCCACCGCACCCGAAAGTCCCACCAACAATCCCAAAATGCGTATGGGTGTGAGGCGGTCGCTACCCCTTGCAACCGAGAGAATGAGCACCACAAGTGGCCCCGCAGCATTGATAATCGAGCCATCTATGGGCGAGGTGCGTGCAAGGCCCATCATCAGCGCCCCCTTGTGGATGACACCCAGAAGCAGGCCCGCGACTATCAGGGTGGGGATGTCTTTGCCCTCAACCCGTCCCACTCGCCCCATAAAAGCCGGAATGAGCGCCAGCAGAGCCGTGGCCAACAGGGCGGCACTGAGCAGCACAATGGGTGGCATATAGTGGGGCAGGAGTATGTGGTAGAGCGGATAGTCGGTCGCCCAGAGGAGGTTGCAGGTAAGGATTGCGATGTAGGGCCAGAGTGTCGCCCGAGGGTGACTCGGCCCGTTGTTGAGGCGAGAGATGTTTTTCATAGGTCTGTGAGATTGTGGTGTTGCACTTGGAGTATCTGGAATAAAAGTGCAACTTTTGTACCCACACGGCAGCCCCTAACTACTAAATAACGAAAAAACAAAGGGCTATTCGCATCAAAATATGATTGGAATAGCCCGAAAGATTACTTCACGCTCGCCTTGGGGATGTCGCTCCAGCGGGTGGTGTAGTGGGGTGATTGGCTCTCGCTCGCAGACTTTATCTTGCCGCTGCCCTGAACGGCCAGTTTGATTGTGCCGGCACCAAAGGTGGCATTGATGCTGTCCAGCGCCGAGGTTATCTTCTGCTCCCGCTCCAGAGCTGCGGTGTCATCAAAGAGTGAACGCATAATCTCGCCCTCGGGCAGAATCTTGGTGGCAACAACGCCAGCCTTCTTGTAGCCATAGCCGCTCTTGAACAACTTTTGGGTGGCGTGGGCCGCCTCGGCGACTATCGTGCGGTGGTCGGCGGTGGGGGTGGCAAAGGTGATGAGGGAGTTGGAGTAGGTCTGGGGCTGCGACTCCTTGAAGCGGTTGGTGTAGGCGAAGACGACCATCTCGGCTGTGGCGCTCCTCTGACCGCGCAGCTTCTCGGCTACCGTGCTCGCAAAGTTGGCTATCTGCTCCTGAAGCTCCGCCACATCGTATATCTCGCTCGAAAAACTGCGCGACACACAGATGGACTGCTTGGCCTCGAAACCATCCTCAAACTCTATGCACGCTACGCCACGAAGTTCGTTCCAGGTCCTCAGGCCCGTAATGCCAAGCATTGACTGAACAGTCGGGCGAGATAGTTGCGTGAAGTCATAGGCGGTGCAGACCCCTATGGCCTTGAGCTTCGGGGTGGAGCGGCGACCTATGCCCCACACATCCTCAATGGGGAATTTTCGGAGTACCTTTTCGATATCCTCGGGGCGGTGCATATAGCAGCCTCCGCGGAGCTTGGGGTACTGCTTGCAGAGTTTCGAGGCAATCTTGGCGAGTGTCTTGGTGGGGGCAATGCCCACCGAAACGGGTATGGAGGTCTGCCTCCAGCACTGGGACGAAATCTCCTTTGCGTAGGCGTCGAAGTCGATGCCCGTCATCCCCCGTAGGTCCAAGAAGCACTCGTCGATGGAGTAGACCTCCACCGAGGGGGCGTACTCCTCCAACACCCAGCGCACCCTCTGCGACATATCGCCATAGAGGGCCATATTGCCCGAAAAGAGAGCCACATTGTGACGCTTGACAATATCCTTGATTTGGAACAGCGGGGCTCCCATCTTTATGCCCAGCGCCTTTGCCTCGTTGCTTCGCGCCACAGCGCAGCCGTCATTGCTCGAGAGAACAATGATGGGCCTGCCTTGCAGGTCGGGGCGAAAGACCCTCTCGCAGGAGGCAAAAAAGTTATTGCAGTCGGCAAGGGCAAACATATTATTTCTCTCTCGTTCTACATCTTTTTTATGGTGTAGGTTACAACGCCCCAGATGATAAAGTTGTTCTCGGGGGTTACCTCAATGGGGCGATACTTGGTGCTCTTCTCGTTGGCGGGCATAAGGCGCACGCGACCATCGAGCATCTCTACACGCTTGACGGTGTACTCGCCATCTATGTAGCAGACCGCCTTGCAGTTGTTGTAGGGGTCCAGGGCCCTGTCCACGATGAGGATGTCGCCCTCGTCCATCCCGCTGTCCACCATCGAAACACCATCCACGCGGAAGAAGAAGGTCGAGGCCTTGTGCCTCACCAGGAGCTTCACCAAATCCAACTTCTCGCGAATATCCTCGGCAGGGCTCGGAAACCCCGCCTTGACCTCACCCATCATCTCGCTCTCATAGGAGTTCTCGACATCTATGCTGTGGGGTATAAACTTCTCCGATTCCATATAGTAAGTTGTTGTGTAGATTTACTGATGCAAATATAGCACTTTTGTGGATTTGTAGTACGCCAAAATCGGGACTTTTGGCAAAGGAAGAGTGCGCATTGCACTTTCCTCTTTTGATGGCGCAGGGGCTTTTCAATGAGGATTGGCCAACACTGCGTGTTGCCCTTTCCTCTTGCGCTGCCGCGGGCACCGTTTCAAGGAGGATTGACTGCGCTCCGCTTGTCTTTCCTCTGCTGCTGCCGCAGGGGGGCATTTCAAGGAGGATTGACTGCGCTTCGCTTGTCTTTCCTCTGCTGCTGCCGCAGGGGCCATTTCAAGGAGGATTAACCCGCCATTCGGCGGCTTTTTCCTCTTCTGCTGCCGCAGGGGCGCCATCAAAGCAAACAATGAGTAAGGGCGACAACGAGTGTCGCCCTCTTCTTTTTTTGTCACAAGAGGCTTTTGTGAGCAAGCTCCCAAGCCCATCGCAACAAAAAAAGGTGAAACTTTCGTTTCACCTTCTCATTGTTTGCTTTGAGCTGTTTCCGAGGATTGAACTCGGGACCTCTTCCTTACCAAGGAAGTGCTCTACCACTGAGCTAAAACAGCATTTACTTCCTAAAAGCGGGACAAAAGTACAATGCATTTTTTTATTATGCAACTTTTTTGTGCAAAAAATCGCAAAAACATTTTATCCCATAGCGCAAGTTGTTGTAAATAACCCTATTAAGTCGCATTGCAATGTGCCCTGAAATTGAGGAGCGGAGCCAACAATGTCGACCCCGCCCGCTCGAAATCAAATCAACCGTACAAGTATATCTTCTCTCTGTCGCCCTATCTTGCTTCGTCACCGTCGGCAGGCTGGCGCGAGGCGAGTCGCATTTCCAGCACAAAGGCCACAATCAGTCCTACACCGCCGCCGAGAGCAATATAGAGCCAGGTGTAGATGTCCTCGGTGCTGAGCCCTGCGAGGTTGCAGACCAGGGCTGCAAGTCCTACGCCCACCAGTGTAATGCCCCAGCGCAGAGCCACGACTTTGCTGCGCTCCTTGTTGGTGGGTTTGAGCAGCAGTTCGGCCATTTCGGGTGAGGTGCCGTTGCGGATAATCTCCGAGCGGAGTTCGTTCCTCTGGCTGTTGCGTTTGATGATGACGCCGGCGACCATTGTAATCGCCACGATGGGGATGGCAAAGAATAGTATGATTGCCATAAGTCCTTCAAGTTGAACGGGATTCATATCTCAAAAGTGTTTTTGGTTATTGAATTTTGTTTTTCATTATTAAGAGTCCGAGGTGGGCGGATTATTACACATCCAGAGGCGAAAAATCCTTCACGAGCCTTATTTCGGTTGCGATGCCCACGATTGCGACGAGCACCACGGGAACGATGTAGAGCCCTCCGATGGCCGCCTCCAGAGCATCTTTGGTCGTCAGGATGCAGGCGGCGAAGCCGATGGCCGTAAGGGGTACGAAGAGGGCAAAGGCCACCATTCGCAGCCACATTTTCACCTTGCGCCTGCGGGCAGAACGCTTCACGGCCTTCATTATGCGGATGTTCATCTGCTCGCTATGTTTCTGATGCCCAATGGCTTGTTCGATGAGTTGGTCGAACCTCTGGTTATTATTCTCCATAGTGTATCATCTGTTTTAGTTTGTTTCTTATGCGGTGCAGTCTGACGAGCACATTGCTCTCGCTGAGGCTCAGGCGGTGCGCTATCTCGCGGGTCGAGAGGTGCTGCCAGTAGAATAGCTCCACAAGGTGTCGCTCCGTAGGCTCGAGCTGAGAGATGGCCTCCTCGAGCTTTTGGAGCTCCTGCTCGTGGGCGGGCGAGGGCTCCTGGTCGGCAATCTGGAGGTTGTCGGGTGTCACTCCTCTGTGGCGTTTGCGCTCCTCAAGGAGCGAGAGAGCCGCATTGTGGGCTATCATCTTCAGATAGGGGGCTATACTATAGCCTCCGCGCCACTGCTCCAGACGCTCAAAAGCCTTCACGAAAGCCTGCTGTGTGGCCTCTTCGGCGACCTCACGCGAGTGGGCGGTGGCCAGTGCGGCCGCGTAGACCTCACCCGAGTAGCGCCTCACAATCTCTCCGAAGAGCTCCGTGTTGCCACTCTCAATGATTTGGGTTACTATCTCGCGGTCTGTCATCGCCTCGTTTTTTGGGATTCTTTGCTACTATGACAGCCAAAGGTACGAATTATTACACGATTGGTGTGAAAAAAAAGATACCCCATAGGAATCAAGGAGTCCTATGGGGCATAATGTGAGGCCTCAGTCCCGCTACTATACGGCGGCTCCGAAGGAGGTGGCGGCCATAATCGACGAGGCTATCAGTCGGTGGCCCTCCGAGTTGGGGTGGATGCCGTCCTGACACAGCAGCGAGCGCCAACCGTCCGAGTAGTTGCTGAAGGGCTGAGTGATGTCCAGAATGGGGGTGGAGGTCTCGCTGGCTACGCCAAAGAGAACCTGATTATAAGAGTCGTGCCAACGGCTTATAGCTTCGACCTCGCCACCCATCCAACCGAGAATGTTGTCGCGCTGCTCATCGTTCATCTTGCGGCTGAAG
>JAGBFH010000021.1 GCA_017936605.1 Tidjanibacter sp. | reverse complement strand
TTGAAAATTGAGAGTTGGAAGTTGGAAATTGGAAATTGGATATTGGCAAATTCGCGCAAGTAGAGGAGCCAAGGGCTGCGGCAGACCCGCAAGAAAAGAGAAAGAGAAACAACAAATTAACGAGATATACAAACTCAAACCTTTAACAAACAAAAAACAAAAGAACTATGAAATTACCTTATTCGGAACCTTACCGCATTAAAACGGTAGAAGCAATCAAACCCTCGACCCGTCGTCAGCGCGAGAAATGGATCAAAGAGGCACACTACAACCTCTTCAACCTCTCCTCAGATCAGGTTTTTATTGACCTTCTGACCGACTCGGGCACCGGTTCGATGAGCGACAAGCAGTGGGCTGCTATGATGACCGGCGACGAGAGCTACGCAGGCGCAAGCTCCTATTTCAACCTCAAGAAGACCGTTAAGGACATCTTCGGTTTCGACTACTTCCTGCCCACCCACCAGGGTCGTGCAGCCGAGAATGTACTCTTCTCGGGTTTGGTAAAAGAGGGTGACATCGTTCCCGGCAACTCCCACTTCGACACCACCAAGGGCCACATCGAGTCGCGCAAAGCAACCGCTATCGACTGCACCATCGACGCTGCAAAAGATACCCAGCTCGAGGTTCCCTTCAAGGGTGAGGTGGACATTGAGAAACTCCGCGCCGTATTTGAGAAGTATCCCAAGGAGAGGATTCCCTTCTGCGTTCTGACTATCACCAACAACACCGCCGGTGGTCAGCCCGTTTCGATGAAGAACATCCGCGAGACCTCGGAGCTCTGCCACCAGTATGGTGTTAAACTGCTGATTGACTCGGCTCGTTTTGCAGAGAATGCCTACTTCATCAAAAAACGCGAGGCAGGCTACGGTAGCAAGACCATCAAACAGATCGTTAAGGAGATCTACTCCTATGCAGACCTTATGACCATCTCGGCAAAGAAAGACGGTATGGTAAATATGGGTGGCTTCTGCGCTATGCGCACCCAGGAGGAGTTTGACCTTGCAAAACGCTTCTGCATCTCGTTCGAGGGCTTCATCACCTATGGTGGTCTGGCTGGTCGCGATATGAACGCTCTGGCAGTGGGTCTTGATGAGAACACCGAGTTTGAGCAGCTCGACGCTCGTATGCGTCAGGTTGCATACCTCGGCAAACTGCTCGACCGCTACGGCGTGCCCTACCAGCGCCCCGCAGGTGGCCACGCTATCTTCGTGGATGCAAAGAAGATGCTGCCCAATGTTCCCAAGGAGGAGTTCGCTGCTCAGACTCTGGCTGTTGAGCTCTACCTGGAGGCAGGTATCCGCGCTTGCGAGATCGGTTCGATTCTGGCAGACCGTGACCCCGTTACCCGCGAGAACCGCTACAGCGACCTCGAGCTCACCCGTCTGGCTATCGCTCGTAGGGTCTACACCGACAACCATATGGCCGTTATCGCAGCCGCTCTGAAGAATGTGATGGCTCGCGCCGATAAGATTACCCACGGCTACCGCATCGTTGAGGAGGCTCCCATCCTTCGTCACTTCACCGTGAAACTCGAGAAAATCGAGGAGTAAGGAGTCGGCTCACAACGACGACTGAACAACCAAAACCGCAGCCTCCGAGGCAACACTCTCGGAGGCTCGGTTTTAATCCCCCGCCCACCCCACTGGCCGAAAGAATCCGCCCAAGAGGCAAACAACCCCTCCTCACACGCCCGACCATAACACTAAAGAGGCAACAAAAAGAGATACACCATATAGACAAAACACCCCGCTATGAAAAAGATGCTCACGACGCTATCCGCTCTGCTGATGGCCCTCTTCACGCTCTCGGCACAGAGCAACAACGAAATCACCTACAAAGGTTTGGCACCCCATCGCTCGGAGTTTGTGACCTACTCCACACGCAATGCGGCCGACAAGGGTAACCGTGCGGCAGAGAAATACTACATCGACCTCACAAAGCACCTTAAGATGCAAGGCTACAGCGAGGCCGGCCACCTGATAAGCATCTACGAGGTGGAGATTCCACTGCTGTGGCGCGACAGGGTGACCTTCCTCCACACTGAGGGCGGCCAGGCCGAGAGGCTCGTGAGAGTCAACGGCAGGGTCGTAGGCGAGAGCCGCGACAACCGCGCCCCCAGCGAGTTCGACATCTCGCGCTTCATCCGCGACGGCGTGACCCGCATTGAGATTATCAACCCCAAGCAGAGCGACGAGAGGCCCGCAGAGATGGTGGCCGACCATCCCACCGTGGACCAGCTCTTCCTCTACTCTCAGCCCCCCATCCGCATCCACGATGTCATCGTGAGCGCCAAGCCCGACAAGGGCCGTAAGCACGGCGAGTTGAAGATGCAGGTTGTGGTGGGTGCTTCGGTGGACAAGGACGACAAAGTATCTGTCGGCTACGACATCTACTCGCCCGAGAAGGAACTCAAATACTACGATGTGAGGGAGATGGAGCTCAGTGGCATAGGCCTCGACACGCTCTCTTTCGAGACCAACATCTACGGCGCTATGGAGCGCCTGTGGAGCGCCGAGAGCCCCAAGCTCTACGATGTAACACTCTATGTGAAGCGTGGCGGCATCATCCTCGAGTACCTCAAACTCAAGGTCGGCTTTGGCGACACAACCTACGCCGACGGCAAGATTTATCGCAACGGCACTCCCGTGGAGATTAAGGCCGCAAACTACAACTCGGCCAGCACCGCCAAGCAGACCTCCACAGACCTCAAGGCACTCAAGAAGAGGGGCATCAATACCATCTACCCCGACTACCCACAGCCCTACTGGTTCTATGACCTGTGCGACGAGCTGGGCCTCTACATCATCGAGCAGCCCAACATCAACACCGACCCCAAGGACGGTGACCGCTCGCGCAAGGGCACTCTGGCCAACAACCCCAAGTGGCTTGGCGATTTTCTGGAGAGGGCCAAGGCCTCCTACTTCCGCGTGAGGAACCATCCGAGCATCATCGGCTGGAGCCTCGGTGGTCCTTCGGGTGGCGGCTACAATATGTACAAGTGCTACGAATGGTTCAAGGAGTGGGAACAGGAGCGCCCCATCGTCTACCGCGATGGTGACTGGAATAGCGACCTTGAGCTGCCCGCACCCATCGAGTAATGAACATCGAACTGATAGTTGTCGGCAAGACCGACTCAAAAGAGGTGGCCCGTCTGGTGGAGGAGTACCAGAACCGCATAGGCTTCTATCTCCGCTTCGGCATAAGCGTCATCCCCGATGTGAAGAACACCCGCTCGATGAGCGAGGCACAGCAGAAAAAGGCCGAGGGCGAGTGCATCCTCCGACTGCTGCAACCCTCGGATTATGTGGTGCTTCTGGATGAGAAGGGCCTGCAACCCACCAGCGAGGAGTATGCCGAGTGGTTGCAAAAGCGTATGGCCAGCGGCTGCAAACGACTGGTCTTTGTCATCGGCGGCCCCTATGGATTCTCACAGGAGGTCTACGAGAGGGCCAGCAGCAAGATTTCGCTCTCCAAGATGACCTTCTCGCACCAAATCGTAAGGGCCATTTTTGCCGAACAACTCTACCGCGCACTGACTATCATCAACAACGAACCCTACCATCATAAATAGCATAAACGACCTAAAACCAAGAGTATGAGAAGATTACTAATATGCCTCTGGATTGTACTGGGGGCGATGAGCCTCTCGGCACAGGATTTCGACCACTATTTTACCGACCGCACACTGCGCGTGGACCTCATCTTCGCCGGTGACCACAGCGAGCAGGATGTAACCCTCCGCGCTCTCCACTCGTGGGAGGGCTGGAGTGGCCGTAGGCACAACCTCTCGGAGGTACCCCTGAGGGGCGATGGCGAACTCTCGCTCACCGACCAGGCCTCGGGAGAGATAATCTACCGCACAACCTTCTCGTCGCTCTTCCAGGAGTGGCTCGCAATGGAGGAGGCACAGAGCGCCCATAGGGCCTATGAGTTTACGGTGCTCGCTCCCCTGCCCCTCGAGAAGGCCACACTCCGCGTGGTGCTCTATAAGCCCGACCAGAGCGTGGCGGCCGAGATGGTGCAGAGCCTCGACCCCAAGGATATACTCATCCACAACTTCGACCGCGCACCCCACACCCCCTATAAAGTGGTGCATAGCGGCACAGCCGAGGGCGAGAAGATAGATGTGGCCATCGTGGCCGAGGGCTACACCTCCGAGGAGGCCGACACCTTCCTTGCCGACGCTAAGGCTACCGTCGAGGCGCTCTTCTCGCACGAGCCCTTTGGCACTATGCGCGAGAGGTTCAACTTCATCGCTGTGGAGAGCTGGAGCCCCGAGAGTGGCGTGAGCATCCCCCGCAAGGGCGTGTGGAAGGAGAGCGCCATCGGCAGCCACTTCGACACCTTCTATGCCGACCGCTACCTGACCACCAGTGCCATATTCCGTATGGCCGACCTGCTGGCAGGACTCCCCTATGAGCACATCATCGTGCTGGCCAATACGGACACCTATGGTGGCGGAGGCATCTATAACTCCTACACCCTCACCACCGCCCACCACCCCTACTTCGCACCCGTTGTGGTCCACGAGTTCGGCCACAGTTTCGCGGGCCTTGCCGATGAGTATTTCTACGACGCTCCCGATATCGCCTCGAATCCTCTGGTGGGCAATATTGAGCCCTGGCAGCAGAATATCACCAACCTCGCCGACTTCGACAGCAAGTGGGCAGATATGGTGCCCGAGGGTACGGCCGTTCCCACCGAGCCCACGCGCGAGGCCGAGGAGCACTACACCGTGGGCCTCTATGAGGGCGCAAACTATGTGACCAAGGGTGCCTACCGCCCCGCCGTTGTGTGCCGTATGCGCAACAACACTGCCACCCAGTTCTGCCCCGTCTGCCAAAGGGCCATCGAACGAATGATCCGCTTCTACACGGAGTAGAGTTGACAATTGAAAATTGAAAATTGAAAATTGACAGTTGAGAGTTGAGAGTTATTAGGGGACTTAGCACTTCGCTAAGTCCCCTAATTTCCTTTTGGCCCTGTTGGCCCTTTTAGCCCTTTTGGCCCTTTCGGCCCTTTCTCAACCCTCCACAGACCTCTCCCGCCTTCGGCACCCTCTCCTGACTCAGGGGAGGGTAGACAATAAAAAAGGTAGGCGCTCGAAAACGCCTACCTTTTTAATGTTGTCTACTTTTGGTTACTCACAATAACCTCCGAAGTATATTTCAGAGATGACGGTATCTTGATACTTTGTGCCAGGATAGACATCAAGAATCTCAAACCTGAATGTCTTTACACCGTAGGAATCCAACAACTCCTCCACAACAAAACATTGCAGCGATCGGCTGTTGTTAAGCTCAAGGATACATAAAGGCTCACCATTGCAATAGACCTTGAGGAGCCTTACGCGTGAATTCTCGTTCCACGCCTTGTCGCTTTTGACATATCCATTAAGAATGTTAATTGTCGTGATTTGACCTCCTCTTACGCCCTGGAACTCAATCCATTGACCAACACCATAGCCTTTCACGCCCTCAACCCACGCTGTCTCGTGATTGAAATCGAGAATGTTACCTACCTTGTAGCTGGCCGAGCCTTGCGAGCGAAGGGCACTCGATGCCGCGATATTGTCCACCTCGCCACAGTCATACCAGCTGGGGGCGGGGGCGTATAAATCCATATACAATGGGTTATCCTCGTCACAAAACTCGCCCGAATATGTGGCCGCGCTGATATTCGGAACCTTGAATACATAATATGGTTTGATGGTGCGTAGCTGTGCCTCTGCCACAACACAGCTGATAAGTGCTAATACAATTACTATTGTTCGCTTCATATTAAAGTTTGTTTACTTGGTTTATAGATGTACAAAGATTTACATATTTTTCCCAATGGTGTTTTAGGGATAATATTTTGGTTGCCCACTTAAGAAAACATACACACATAAAAAAGCGCGGGACAATTAGTATATTCCCACTTCGAGGTGTTTGGCGTAACCCAGGTAGATGAATAACAAAAAGCCCGCACTGAACAGTGCGAGCATTTCAACTATTATTCCCATCTACCTTTTTAGTCGCCAAACTTCCGAAGTGACAGAATAAAGCTAAAACGCTTTTCCCAAATATGTCTAAAATGTGCGCATTGATTATACGCGATGCTACATAGGCTGGTTCGTTTAAGTGATTAACAAAAAATGAAATAAATAATGCCATCCATAAACACTGCGTATTCCGCAATGCTACTGCAAATATACAAAATAGTTGCAGTAAAACAAACTGATTTTCCATTAAAGGTTCTCAATGTTCTGGTGTGGTCGGCGCAAAATGGTGACCGCAGGGCGGAAGAAGTCTGCCCGCGGTCGACAATACAACACCTCGCGGGTTACAAAAATGTAACCCGCGAGGTGTTGTGGCTGAATGCTGACCGCTTTCTACACGCCCCGCTGCTTCGCAGCACCCCCTCTAACTTGGAGGGGGATTATGATGGGGCTTATAAGACCTATAAGACCTATAAGACCTATAGGCCCCATAACCCTTTTGGCCCTTTCTCAACCCTCCACAGACCTCTCCCGCCTTCGGCACCCTCCCCTAACTTAGGGGAGGGTAACACACACCCCCGCTGCTTCGCAGCACCCCCTCTAACTTAGAGGGGGTGCTTAATAAGGTCCTTAAGGGCTTTAAGGTCATTAAGGCCCTTATAATAATTTTCAATTTTCCATTTTCAATTGTCAATTTCCTTTTAGCCCTTTTAGCCTTTTTAGCCCCTTTAGCCCTTACCCTCCCCTAAGTTAGGGGAGGGTGGGCAAAGCCCGGGAGAGGTCTGTCGGTCGACGGTCGTCGGTAGACAAATAAAAAAGGTAGGCGTTGTCACAACGGCTACCCTTTCAAAACTACTAACCCAAACTTAAATAAATGAAGAAACCTTGTGTAGTTGTTAGAAACTACAGCAAGATATGTTACAAAGTATATGCCAAACGCCCGCGAGTGGCTTTTTATTTTATCGGTGGGACTTTTCGGACACTTTTTGCACCCTTTTTGAATGTGTGGTGGCGACAACAGCAAATAATTGTTTCACCTTAAACACACAAAAACAATCGTTATGAAAAGACAGATTCTTCTTTTGGCCGCCTCGTTGGTGGTGGCCGTGGGTGCTCTGGCCGCCGAGATTACCCTCAAGCAGCTGCCTGCCAAGGCGCAGACCTTCATCCACAACTATTTCGCCAAAGACCAGATTCGCTCCATCCGCTCCCACCACCACCGCCACGGCAACAGCTACAATGTGCTCTTCACTGACGGCTCCAAGGTCAATTTCGACTCCAGCGGCCAGTGGACCAAAATCAAACTCCGCAACGACTCCATCCCCGTGGAGATTATCCCCGAGTATATCACCACCTATGTATGGGACAACTACCCCGATGAGGTCATTATGACCATCGAGAGTGAGGGCGAGGGCCACGAGGTGGAGCTCTCAGACGGCACCGAACTCACCTTCAACCCCAAGACAGGAGCGGTCAAGATTGACTGAGCGTGGAGCGCCGAGAAAAAATGAAAGTGACCCCAACAAGGGGCCACTTTCATTTTTAGGCATTGCCTTTAGAGGCTACTTCATAATCGCGCTGACGCACTTCTGCGAGGCCTCAAAGCTCTCTTTACTCCACCAGGGCATCTCTATATCGGAGGCCACTTCCTCGGCGAATGTTGTCTTGAGGAACACATCGCCACCGGAGGTCATCGTCTGGCCGTCAACCTCATAACTACACTCGTAGCCATCCTTCTTTGCACTCTTTAGGCGGGTGTAGGAGCCATCCTCATTCATTGTGTAGTCGCCATCGCCGTAGTATTTGGTGAGGGTGAGGCGGTTGCCATCCAAGCGCCACTTGCCCACCTCGCTATACTCGGTATTGGCATAACTACTGAAAATCGCATAGTTGCCGTCGTCGAAAATCAGCAGGTCGAGTTCATAGGGGTCGGCTGCCATCTCGTGAGCCCACACACCCACAATGCTCTTTGCGGGTACGGTTTCTGTTGCGGCCGACAAGGGGGTAGCAGCGGTGCCGAAGATGAGGGCCGAGGCCATCAGCAGGAGTGCAAAACTCTTTTTCATAGTGTGCAGTCTGTGTTATAAGGTAAGTAATTATATCAATAGTCAATCCGTTTTCGGGAGGCCTACATCACAAAGGTACACATTTTTTTCAACTTTCAACTTTCAATTCTCAACTTGATTTTGTATATTTGTGTGGTTAACATCAAAAACACAACTTTACAACTATGGAGATTTGGCATATTTGGGCTATTGTAGCCACACTATTTGTTATCGGTGAGATGCTCACCGCAGGCTTTGCACTCATCTGCTTTGCAGTAGGCGCAGTGGGAGGAGCCATTGGAGCCGCAGCAGGCGCCTCGCTCGAGTGGCAGTTGGGCATCTTCGCACTTGCTACCCTCGTGGCATTCCTGGCCGTAAGACCGCTGCTGAGGAGGCTCTCCGCCAAGGATGAGGTCCCCACCAATGCCGACGCACTGATTGGCCGCACCGCCAAGGTGACCGAATGTATCGAGGTGGGTGGTCGTGGCCGCGTGGCCATCGACGGCGACATCTGGCAGGCTGAGAGCAGCGAACAGAGCGACATCCTCGAGGGCGAAAAGGTGGAAATCATCTCGCGCGAGAGCATCATCCTCACCGTAAGACGCAAATAATCAAGTACCTAACAATAAAAAACAATCGACACTATGGGAACTATGACAGTAATTATTGCACTGGTAGCCATTGTGGTTATCTATGTGCTCTCGGGCCTTACGATCGTTCAGCAGAGCGAAACCTGCATCGTGGAGCGACTGGGTAAGTACAACAAGACCCTCACCTCGGGTATTAACATCATCTGGCCAATTCTGGAGAAACCTCGCCGCATCTACACCCGCTACTCCTATCAGGACGGCTACGGCAATGTCATCGTGAGGTTCCGCGACACTTCCCGCATTGACCTTCGTGAGCAGGTCTACGACTTCCCCGAACAGAATGTGATTACCAAGGATAATGTGACCACCCGCATCAATGCACTGCTCTACTTCCAGATTGTGGACGCTGTGAAGGCGGTCTATGAGATCAACAACCTGCCCAACGCTATCGAGAAACTCACCCAGACCACGCTGCGTAATGTGATTGGTGAGCTGGAGCTCGATGAGACCCTCACCTCGCGTGATACCATCAACGCCAAGCTGCGTAATGTGCTCGATGAGGCCACCAACAAATGGGGCGTGAAGGTCAACCGCGTGGAGCTTCAGGACATCACCCCTCCCGAGAGCGTGCGCGACGCAATGGAGCAGCAGATGCAGGCCGAGCGTGAGCGTAGGGCTAAGATTCTGCGCGCCGAGGGTGAGAAACAGTCGGCCATCCTCCAGTCCGAGGGTGAGAAACAGTCGCAGATCAACTACGCTGCAGCCGAGAAGGAGGCACAGATTCTCAAGGCCCAGGGTGAGGCCGAGGCCAAGGTGCTTCAGGCCAATGCGGAGGCCGAGGCTATCCGCCGCGTGACGGAGGCCATCTCGACCACCAAGACCGACCCTGCGACCTACCTTTTGGCTGTGAAATATATCGAGACCCTCAAAGAGATGGCCAGCGGCCAGGATAGCAAGACGGTCTATATGCCCTACGAGGCCAGCTCCGTGCTCGGCTCTCTCGGCGGCATCAAAGACCTCTTCCCCACCAAGTAAACCCCTCGGGGCGCAGAGAGATAGAATACGAAGCAATCGACCTGGGGTCGATTGCTTCGTGTGTTTTTAGAGAAAGGGCTAAAAAGGGCAAAAGGCCAAAGGGCTTTAAGGGCTTTAAGGACTTTAAGGACTTTAAAGACCTATGGGGCTTATGGGACTTATAAGACCTATAAGACCTATAGGCCCCATAACTCTTTTGGCCCTTTTAGCCTTTTTAGCCCCTACCCTCCCCTAAGTTAGGGGAGGGTGGGCAAAGCCCGGGAGAGGTCTGTCGACAGTAGACGGCAGACAAAAAAACGCATAGAGCGGGGTCGTAACGACCCTTTTGTGATGGTGGTGCTGCCCACCGCATCACCTTGAAACTGCCTCAATTTGCCAGCACCGTTGAACAATGGTGCTTATCAAGGGCTTGCCCTTGACCAAGCCTCCCTTTTCAAAGGGAGGTTTGGAGGGATTGTCTATACTCATTCCGCGAATGCGGAATTTTGCGGCAACGGCCGCAGCGGGTGAGGGTGGTGCGACCAACCGCTTTCCTTTGAAAGAAAAACGCATAGAGCGAGGGGAATTTTTGCCAACAAGATGGGCGAGGCCCGCAGCCTACTTTTCGTAGGTGAGGGTCTCGCCCGTTGCAGTTGGTGAAAAATTCACCCGCTATATGCGTTTTTTACTTTTGTTTGGTGCGATAGTCACAAGAGAATTTCCCCTTCGACATTCCGTTGAGTTTGTTGCGGAGGAGGGTCTTGCGGAGGGTCGAGAGGCGGTCCGTAAAGACGATGCCGTCGAGGTGGTCATACTCGTGCTGAACCACACGCGCGGGCCAGCCGGTGAGCTCCTCGTCGTGCTCCACGAAGTTCTCGTCGAGGTAGTTGATGCGGATCGTTTCGGGGCGGTAGACATCCTCGTGGATGCCGGGCACCGAGAGGCAGCCCTCATTCAGGAGCACCTCCATCTCGCTCACCTCATAAATCTCGGGGTTAATGAAGACCTTTTTGAAGTCCTTGGCGGTAGCGTCATCCTCTGCAAAGGGGGTCGCATCCACCACAAAAAGTCTAATATCCTTACCAATCTGAGGCGCTGCCAGACCTACGCCATTGGTGGCATACATCGTGGCAAACATATCTTCAATCAACTTGGGCAGTTCGGGATAGCTCTCGTCTATCTCCACGCACTCCTTGCGCAGCACGCCCGAACCATAGATGTAAATGGGGTATATCATATCTTAAATGCAAAATTCAATATTATCGGCAAGCCTATGGGGCTAATTATGCAGCCTTGGGGACCTACATCTGCTTATACTCCAGGGAGTCCATAAAACTCTGGAGGATGATGGTCGCCGAGATTTTATCCACCACGGCCTTATCCCTGCGGGCCATCTTCTTCATACCGCCGTCTATCATCGCTCGGTGGGCGATGACGGAGGTGAAGCGTTCGTCGTGGAGGCAGACCTTGCAGGCGGGGAAGTTTACCTTCAGCCACTCCACAAAGGGCTCGATGGCTGTCCACGATTGGCTGGGGGCACCGTTCATCTGGGTAGGTCGGCCCACCACTATGATATCAACGCTCTCGCGGGCCATATATTGCCCCAGCCACCCTCTCAGTTGGGCGGTAGGAACGGTCTCAAGTCCGCCCGCGATAATCCTCAGCGGGTCGCTCACGGCAATGCCTGTGCGCTTGAGTCCATAGTCTATAGCCAGAATCCTTCCCATAATGCGCCACAAAGATACAAAACTGTAGCGAAATCCCCACCCTCCCGACCAACATTTTCGCTTTTTCCCACCCTCGCCCCCAAAACTCTACACCCCTAAAACTCTACAAAACCCCTACAACAACCCCGTAGGGGTTAGCACCGCAAAGGCCCCGAGAAAATAAATTTGGTTTTTGAGGACAGCCTATGAAATAAAAGTTTACCTTTGTGGCCGAAAAGATTTTTACGACATAAATCTGTCAATATTTGCCCCGCCACACCTTTATTTAAGGCGCGAAAACTGCGAGAGCATAAGGTTAGTTAGGTCAAACATTTTTTAACACAAAAAGAAGAGTAAGGATGAAAAATTACACATTCCTCAGTCTGTTCAAGAAGTACTCCACAGCGAGTTTCTGGCTTATCGCAGCCACCGTTCTGGCCCTCATTTGTGCCAATACCCCCATTAAAGAGTGGTATTTCGGTCTGCTCGAGACCCCCGTGTCGGTTTCGTTCGGCGACTTCAACATCTTCTCCCACCACGGCGAGCCATTCACATTCCAGGTACTCATCAACGACTTTCTGATGGCGATTTTCTTCCTTTCGGTGGGTCTGGAGATTAAACGCGAGATTCTCGTTGGCGAGCTCTCCTCCATAAAGAAGGCCATCCTGCCCATCATTGGTGCGTGTGGCGGTATGCTCATTCCCGTTCTCGTATTCCTTCTGGCCTGCCCCGCAGATGCAGCAATGACCCGCGGTGCAGCCATCCCTATGGCTACCGACATCGCCTTCTCGCTCGGCGTGTTGGCGATGTTCGGCAAGAGGGTGCCCATCGGACTCAAGGTGTTCCTCACCACCCTTGCTGTGGCCGACGACCTGGGCGGTATTCTGGTGATTGCCATCTGCTACACCTCGGAGATTGTCTGGGGCTATATGTTCTTCGCGCTGCTGTGCGTTGTGGCTATGATTATCGCCAACCACTACAATGTCAAGAGCAAGACCTACTATCTGGTCATCGGTGCCATTATGTGGTTCTCGATGCTCAACTCGGGCATCCACGCCACCATCTCGGGTGTGATTGCAGCCCTCTGCATCCCCGCCAGCATCGGCAAGGGTACACGCTACTACATCGAGCGCATCCGTAACAACATCGGCGAGTTCCCCGTTGTGGAGGTCACCGACAAACATCAGGTTGTGGTCTTCAGCAACGACGAGATTCAGACCCTCAAGAGTGTGGAGTCGGCTGCCGACCACCTTATCAGCCCCTTGCAGCACCTGGAGGACGACCTGAGGGAGTTCATCAACTACATCATCCTCCCCTTGTTTGCATTTGCCAATGCGGGCGTAGACCTCGGTGGCGTTCACTTTGCTGACCTCTTCTCGGGCGTAAGTCTGGCCGTTATGCTGGGTCTGGTACTGGGTAAGTTCCTCGGCGTATTCTCCTTCTCGTGGCTGGCCATCAAGACCAAGATTGCCTCGATGCCTACGGGTGCTTCGTGGAGGTCGTTTGCGAGCGTCTGCGTGCTCTGCGGCATTGGCTTCACGGTGTCGATGTTCATCGCCGATTTGGCCTACTCGCCCCTGGGCGCCGACGGTCGCCAGGTGCTCGACTTGGCCAAGCTCGGTATCCTCTGCGGTACGATAGTTTCGGCCCTCGCAGGTGCACTCCTGCTGAACCGCACACTGCCCAAGGCAGATAAATAGTATCCACAAATGGCTACAACACAAGATTATATAGAGTTTGTACTCGAACAGATGGAGGCCGCCCACACTGGCCTCCATCTTTGGTATAGGCCTATGTTTGGCGAATACTGCATCTACTCGGGCGAGAAACCTCTGATGTTCGTCTGCGACAACACCGTCTTTGTCAAGCGCATAGAGTGCGTGCGCGAGCTTCTGGCCGGTGCAGATGAGCTTGCACCCTTCCCCGGAGCACGCGACTTTGTGGTGCTCGATGTGGAGGATACGAAACTCGTCGGACAAGTTCTGCTCCTTCTGGAGCGTCACAAGCCTATGCCCAAGCCCAAAAAGCGCAAAACCAAAACAACGAAATAAGCCCCCTTACTATGGCCACACTCACAACTCCACGACTACTGCTTCGCCCCTGGCGCGAGGAGGATGCCGACACACTCTTTCGTTGGGCCCAAAACCCCGCTGTCGGCCCCATAGCCGGCTGGCCCGCCCATCGCAGCCCCGAGGAGAGCCGCGAGATTATCCGCACCGTATTCTCCGCCCCCGAGACCTACGCCATAGTCCTCCGCGAGGAGATGATTCCCATAGGGGCCATAGCTATCAAGAGCGGCGAGGGACTCTCGCCCTCACTGCGCGGCACAGGGGATGCAGAGCTCGGCTACTGGTTGGCCGAGGAGTATTGGGGCAGGGGTCTTATGACCGAGGCGGCGCGTGCCATCATTGAACGCGCATTCGGCACTCTGGGCTATAGACGCCTCTGGTGTGGCTACTACGAGGGCAACGAGCGCTCACGCAGGGTGATGGAAAAGTGCGGCTTCAAGCCCCACCACACCGAGCATAACAAGCCCACCCTCCTGGGCGACACCCGCACGGAGCACTTTATGAGAGTTGAAAGGTAAAAGGTCTGTGGAGAGTTGAGATTGGCAAAGCAAGACAGCCTCGGTGATTACGGAGCTCCGACCCACTCGAGGTGGCCCTACGCTCCGTGATCACTGGGTGAGTGGGACTGAAAGATAAAAATGTATGCCTCGCTTAAAGCGAGGTACTTTTTTATGTATCAGAGGTGTCTTGTGAACAAGTTCACGACACACCTCTAATACATAAAAAACCACCAGCAGAGGTGCTGGTGGTCATACATTTTTATCCTGTCGGGGTGAAGTGATTGACGATGGTGGGTTTTCTATTTGCTCTACTGCTAAAAATCAACAACTTACATTTTATCGAAATCGCAATTTCACTGCATTTTGTCCCGTATTTGTCCCGTTACAAGCAAGTAAAAAGGCTGTAAATCAGTACAATGGGACTATTATTTGTGTTAAGCCAACCGCACTTACTTTGCATCGGCACATATTGCAGGTTCTGCCAAGTGGACACCCTCGCCCCCTTTTGTTAAAACCTCAATCGTGCGTTGCTGACTCGCCATTGTGTCCTGTTGGCTACGAATGAGGTCGAACACCTCTCTGCTCATCATAATCATATCCGTAGGGACTGGCTCCTCTCCTTTGAACATAGGGCCTTCACCAGATTCAAGCCAATCTTTATTCAAGGTAGGAACTATGGTACATAGCTTTTCAACAAAACCTCTCGGAACTTCTCTTGTATCTCCGAGTATTGCCGACAGGTTGCTCTGAGATTTATATCCCAATTTGTGCGCAAGGTCTTGCTTTGAAGAAATAACCCCAATAGCAATCAATCGAGGGATTAAAATTTTCACTCTTTCTTTTATGCTCATAATCAATCGTTTGCTTTTAATTACACAAAATAGTGATAAATTATTTTATCAAAAACTTGCTCGTTTGATAAAATCACTTTATCTTTGTACTCGTTCCGTACAATGACCGCCATAGTGCGGAACAAAGATAGATAAATTTTTAACGCTAAAATTCAAACGGAATGCAAAAAATGAATTTAGTGCAGTTTATAGGCTCGAATTTCGTGCCTAACTGCGACACCTCTTTCGAGGGGTGCGGAGAAAACAGAGTTATGGTACAGCGTTTCAACAACAATGCTGTTATCACCACAAGCCTTGCCACCAGTACTTATGTTCTTACCGTAGGAGAACACAAGGTTGCATCGGGAACTCTAACGATTGGCAAGGGGTGGAGAAATGTGTGCCGACTCGCAACAATCTGCGAGTTCATTGCAAGGAAAAAGAAAAGCATTGGAGCCAAGCTAGGAATGGCTCCTCTCAGTGAGAGAGGTGTGGTGCTACAAGAAAGCCGATGGGCAAACCTCGCCTCTACTCACAAGTAATACTGCACCGTAGGAAGCCGACCAAAGTAAACAGACAAGGATGCAGGGAGGGGCCTTGAAGCCCCTCCCACTAAAAAAGAACGAACAATGGCAACACTGATAAAAATAGATGGTACAAGAGAAAACATCCAGCCCAAGAATGGAAGGTGTTTTGAACTCGAAGAACTCCAAAAGTATGTGGGAGGGCTTGTTGAATATGTGGGGATTTCCGAGGAGGAAACAATGGTAATCAACGAGGAGGGCAAGCTCATAGGTTTGGAGATTAACGATACTGCTAACGAGATTGCGGAGAAGAACTCTGCGATATTCTTCTGGGACTACATCGTTGGTGATGTGGTAATATGCAAAAAAAGTGAACTACAATGAATGATTTATTCGGCTTAATCTTATGCCTATGCCTAGGAAGCACATTGGGCATCCTACTTCAAATTGTGCAAATAAAAGACAAAATTCAAAATATCGAGGACAAGCTTCATAATAAAGATGAAATACAAAGTTAAAATTGTTCGTGCGGTTGCAGCAAACCACGCCTCATATACGAGCGAGATTATCTCACAAGTGAGAACGCTCTGGCCGGACCCAATCGAGAGGAGTCAAGTGGCAGAGGCGTTAAGTGCTATCAATGCGATGATAGAGGACCTCGAATTGGTGTTAAATCGAAATACCAAGACCAAAGGAGATGTGCTTCGCAGGAAGTATTCAGATGATTATAGCGAACTACGCATCTACAACATAAACGGGACAAAGGAGATACTCACTATCTCTTTTGAACCTATATAAAGTACTTACCAAACTAATTCAGCAATATGAAATACCTACTAACAACGGTGCATACCAATCTGCCACCAAACGGCAAAACAAAGCTTCTCTCTTCTTATTGCCACTTGTTTATTGGCACTGAATTCACCTCCGAAGAGTATTGGGAATTTGGCAAATACTTCAAACAGCTAGTGGAGGAACTCAATACAAGATACGAGCGTACAAGACCACTCCACACCAATTTACAAAAGGGATATTTTTCAGCAAGGCTAGACAATACAGATAAGAGTCTATGGCTCGCATTTGAGCCAATCAAAAGAACTTACCCAGAACTGATGCGAGATGTCCTCGGTCAGGACAGGTGTTGAATTTTCATATAGTTGTTGGTGGTCTGCCGTGAGGCCCACCACCGTTTTTCAAGAATCCAAACAATATCAATATGGCAAAGAAGATTACATTTATCACATTTTGGCGTGAACTGAACACCTCGGAAAAAAACAAGGTGCGACTTCTCATTGCCAATGAAACCTGCTGCTCCATCAGTACGGTAGACAAATATGGCACCGGAGCTCGGAAACCCAACGCAATGCGTCAAGAGCGCATCGCCACAGCGATAAAACGAGAGTATAACCGACAAATAGCGTGGTAATATGTACGCAGAGCAAGATTTATTCGGCAGTATATCCCTCGTAGATATGTCTATTGAGGAGCTCACGACCATTCGCACTGGGCTACAAGAGAAGCAGGATGCTCACTCGACTCGTATAGTCGCGTGTATCGACAACTTCTTAAAGACCGTACAAAAATGATTCCTGAAAGTGTAATTGCTGACATCCTAAACATTGACATCGAAGATGTGATTGCGGGCGAGGGCGTTTCGATTGTTCGCAAAGGTGGAAAACTGTGGGCTTCGTGCCCATTCCACAAAGAAGACACCCCTTCGATGCACATTTGGAAGGCAAAGAATAGATACCATTGCTTCGGCTGTAATGAAGGTGGAACATCCATCCAATTCATTATGTCGCTCAAAAGAATGGATTTTGTCGAGGCGGTGAAATACCTCGCCAGAAAGTTTCACATTCAATACGAGGAAGAGCAGATGTCGCTCGAAGAGAGAGAAGCTCTGTTCGAACGACAGACTATCGCAAAGGCCAACGCCGAGGCGCAGAAGTTCTATGCCCGACTGCTCGATGGAGCAGAGGGAGCCAAACGCTACATCAAAGCTCGCAACTGGGACTTAGCAACCCTGAAGGAGTTTGGTGTTGGCTATGCTCCGGGGAGAAACAAGTTGTCCGAGCACCTTCTGAAACTCGGATTTTCCATTGACATTCTCGCAAAAGCTGGTTTGATAAGGCGCAACGAGGATGGTTCATATTATGACTTCTACACAGAGAGGCTCGTGTTCCCAATATACAAAGTAGGCGGTATCGTGCAGGGATTCTCAGGTCGATACATCGGCACCAAACACGAGGTTCCCAAATATATCAACTCGACTGACTCGATTCTATTCTCGAAGTCAAATACACTGTTCGGATTATTCCAAGCACGAGCAACAATCAAAGACACGCAGACTGCCATTGTTGTAGAGGGTAATCCCGATGTGGTGCGCCTTCACCAGATAGGCCAAACAAACGCCGTGGCCCCGCTGGGAACAGCAACGACAGACGAGCAGATAAAGTTGATTGCAGACCTCGCGCGCACAGTCATCCTCATTGGTGATAGCGACAAGGCCGGGCAAGCAGCTATTGTGAAAAATGCCCCCCGATGGCTCGCAGCAGGACTCAATGTTCGCATAATGAGCCTTCCCCCTAAACTCGATGAAGCAGGAGAACCCATAAAGAAGGCTGGCGAATTGGTGAAGATTGACCCTGACGAACACTTCGGCAGTTATCCAAACTCATTCAACGACCTCCTATCTCGCAACACGCAAGACTATATCCCTTGGTACTGCAATCGCAGGATGAAGGGCGTGTCATCGCAATCCGAGAAGGTCGAAATCATTACTGATGTCTGCAAGCTGCTCACCGATTGCCGTGACGAGCACCTCGCCACCGCATACCTCGACGAGTTTTCCAAAGCTTACAAAATGTCGAAGGTGTGGCACGAACAGTTCTATGCTGCAAAAAATGCAAAAGAGAGAGCCACCAAAAAGAAGTCGGCCGAGGAAATGCTCGACCTCGAAGATTACGGTTTCTACATCCGGGATCACTGCTACTACGGCATTGGCTCTCGCTCCAAGGATCGACCCTGGTCAAACTTTGTGCTCGAACCAATCATCCACGTTCCGGACGAAAAGAACGCTTGGCGTATTTACCGAATCGTGAACATCAAGGGCCAAGCGGCCATCGTGAAGTTCAGGCAAAATGAGCTCACCTCATTCACCGAGTTCAAGACCAAGACAGAGTCGCTTGGTAACTTCGTGTGGGAGGCCTCGCAGAACGAGCTTACTATTGTAAAAAAATACCTGTATGATGGCACACCTTTGGCCCACGAGATTAAGCAGCTCGGCTGGCAGAAGAAGCATAGATTCTATGCGTGGATGAACGGAGCTCTTGTCAACAATCGCTTCATCCCCTTTGACGAGTATGGCATTGTGGACATTGACGGGCATAAATACTACTTGCCCGGAGCAAGTTCGCTGATGTCTGACAACGACTCGCTCAACTTTTCGTCGCGCGATATGTTCCAGTACCGAAAAACAAACGACATCTCGCTGTACGAATTTATGCGTCTCTTCATACGCTCATTTGGCGACAATGCCAAGATAGTATTCTGCTTTCTTGTGGCCTCATTATTCCGTGATGTGGTGGTGAACAACGCCACGAAACTTCCCATCCTTAATCTCTTCGGACAGAAAGGCACAGGTAAGTCGGAGTGTGGCCACGCAATCACCGCCTTCTTCGACAATAATACTCAAAACATCGTGAACTCGACCGTTCCAGCAATGGCTGAGAGTGTGGCCGAGAGGTCCAATGCCGTCATCCACCTCGACGAGTATAAGAACTCCATCGACGGTTCTCGACGAGAGTTTATCAAATCTCTCTGGGATGGATATGGTCGCTCAAAGATGAACATTGACGAGAAGAAGCGTGAGCAAACTCCCGTCGATTGCGGAATTATCCTATCCGGACAGGAGATGCCCAATATCGACAACGCCATATTCTCTCGTATGCTGTTCCTCTCATTCAATAAGTATGAGCACACAGAGCAAGAAATCGCCAACTTTGAAGAGTTCAAGAGCGTGTATAGCAAAGGTCTCACACACCTCACGGGAGAGTTACTTGGGTGGCGAGATAAGTTCATCTATCACTTCCGCTCTTCGTGGGAATTGGTAATCTCTGAGTTCCAAAAACGCACAGGGCTTCTCGACGACCGTGTAATGAAGAACTGGTGTATCATCCTCGCAGCGTTCAAGAGCATAGAGTCCTACATCAATGTTCCGTTCAACTATGACGATGTAATGAAGATATGTGTGGCCAATGCCCAAGCGCAGAACTCCAAACTGGATGGAGGCTCAGAGGTGCAGATCTTCTGGCGAACTCTTGACAACCTCGTCGCCTCCAATCAAGTGTTTGACAAGGTGGATTTCTTTATAAAGCAAGGTGGTGGTTCAGTGTCAATACTAGGCGACAAAGAGAAGTTAGAAATGAATCCGCAGAAACGGTACTTATTCCTACTCTTCTCGCGCGTAGCCTCTCTCTATGCCAAAGAAGGGCGCAGTTCAGGAGTCAACACCTTACCACAAGACTCTCTCAAACACTATCTAATGAATATTCCAGAATTTCTTGGCACAGCCAAGAGTCAGCGCTTTCGAGTAATCGAGTCCCCGACTGGCTACCTATCGACTCAAAAGGAATCTCAGAAAAGTCGTGTAACAACCGCTCTGGTATTCGACTACGATGCCTGTGTCGAGAAATACGATATACACATCGACATTGCGACGGGAGAGGTGGCGGATATAGATGAGAGTGATAAACCATTCTAACAAACTACAAAATCTTAACAAGAAGCAAATTATGACCAACGCTAACACAATTATCGAAGTGGCTGGCGATTATGCCACCTTCGGCGTGAAAATCGATTACAAAACAAAACTGACTGACATCTTCGACAGTCTGGATGCCATAGCATTTGTTATGGCTGTTGAACAGAGGTGTCGCTGTGAGATTAGTGATGAACAAATGGAAAAGTTTGTAACCATCGCAGATGTTATAGCCTGCGTCAATGAGAACAACGGTGTGGCTGCTATTGAAGGAGTTTGTCCAATCTGTCGCACGCCTATCAACGACTTTACCCCCAGCGAAGGCTGTTGGATTTGCCCAAATTGCGGTTATTCTCCCTGCGCTTTGTGAAAAATCGGAAAAATACCAAACTACAACAACTACAACAACTACAATAGAGTATAACAAAATGATAGTCAATAATTAACGGACTATATTTGTATGTAGTTTTCCGAAAAATCAAAACTACACCAAACTACAAAAACGGAGAAAACCTCCGCCAAAAACTACAAAACTACACAATGTAATTTTTGAACTACACGGTAAGTGTTTGAAATATAGCGATGTAGTTGTTTGTAGTTGTTGTAGTTCAAAAAATATCGAATATGCAGTTGAAATTGGCAGATATTACAAACGAAGAGTGGGTGCGATACCTCCGTGATTTGCTTCCAACCTTGGCCAAATACCCAGCCTACTATTGGGTGCCAATTAGTAAAATCGCCTGCAATGTGGATAGATTTATCGCCATTGTTGACCTCTTTGCACAAGGAGGAGAGTATCTCTCTCGCAACGGTGTGCAGCTCATCGAGCTGAATGGTACTAATGTGAGGCTCATTCCCGAAGCTATAATCAACCCTGATGCTTATCCGTGGAGTTATGTAAAACCAATCGACTATTTCTATGAACATAAAATTTGTGGTAAAAAACAAGCTAATGGTTGAGTTCCTGCGCTATTTGTTTGAGGAACTCCCATCTGGCGCTATGAAGGTGACCCAGCAACACAATATCGGCCGTCAGCTCGTGGCCTATGTGTCGAGGTCCCTTGTGCCGATGCCACCGCCATCTACCGGCAAAAGTGGTGTTATCATTCTCCTCTCTCTTCCTGATAGTCGAGAGCTCCGTGTGCTCGACAATCATTTCCTCTATTATACAGAGGATGCTATCAATTATCTCAACAAGGTCTTGAAGGCTGAGTTTGAAGATGATTTCCGTCAGTACCTCCGCCGAGGCAAGCAGTGCGAGATGAAGACGAACGACATTATCGAGAACTATATCGTCTCCCGTCGCCTCGTTGACCCCAATGTCTTCGATACTTTGAAGAAGCGAGAATATCGTCTGGCGGTGGCTGAACAGGCAAGCAAAAAGAAGTATCTGCTTCGTAAAGCTTACTACATCGACGAGTGCGTGTCTACCGACGGTCTCCCCTCTGAAAAAACAATGGACTAATTTCGTTAAATATAGTACAAAAATGCGCTTAATTGTTTCTCGTGCGGTATTCCGCACATTGGATGGCAACTCTACCATCAACGATTTTCAGGAGCTCCCCTTTGTTCCTGGCACTGCTTCTTTAACCATTGAGTCGTCAATGACTAAAGCGGGGGAAGTTACCAATTACACCTTTTCGGCGGTCATCCCCCTCAATCGAACGGCCGAACTGCAAGGAAATCTTGTGGTCAAGTTGTTCTTTGAACCACACCGCGCTATCGAATTAGGGTGCTATGACCGCCCTGCTCGATTCTCCTTCTCTAATCAAGGCAGGGTGGTTGGAAAACTTGAGTACTCTACACCATAGGAGCAGATGGAGTTGTTTGCGCTTTAAGTTTGCGAGCCACCAACCGCAGTAAAGGACTCACATACCGCATTTTTAGCGGTTTGTGAGTCCTTTTTTTGTGCTCGCACACAAGGTAAGTTTGCGAAAAAGTTATGGAGAACTCGACAAATAATGTACAGCTCGCCTTTGATGTAGCCAAAGGTTTGTGGCTGTTGGACGGAGCAGAACACATCCTTCCAACAATCGCTCGTCTCTCGTCTGGTGCTGGTGGACCTATCGAGGCGATTCGACAGCCTATCCCAAACTACCTCACGCTTGACAGCGAGCACCTTGCGGCCAAATCCAGCAAAGCCCCTCAGCAAGGCTGTGTGGCTCTTATTCGCCTCGGTGGCACTCTCACAAAATACCCTTCGTGGGCAACGACTGGTACCGCTCCGCTCGCAACAATTATCAACGAATTAGCCCTCGACAAACGAGTGGCTGCACTCATTATCGACATCGACTCCAATGGCGGTGCCGTCAATGCTGTTCCGGTACTCGTAGCTGCCTTGCGAAACTTCAAGGCGCAAAAGAAGCCCATTTTGGCCCATTGCGACTGCTGTGCTTCGGCTGCTTATTGGATCGCCTCGCAATGCGACAAGGTGTTCGCCGACAACACCCTATCGCGGGTTGGCTCTATCGGTGCAATGTGTGAGTGTTGGGATGACCGAGGCATCTTTGAGCAAGATGGTGGTAAGGTGCATACGGTGTATGCAGTCGAGTCGCCAGATAAAAATGCCGACTATCGCAGTATGCTTGATGGCGACTACGGACCAATTCAGGCAACACTTAGCACCATTGTCAAACAGTTTCACACTGACATAAAGGCTGGTCGCCCAAATCTCAAAACTGATAGTCCTGGCGTGATGACTGGTAAGACATTCTATGCAGAGGAGGCTAAGGCCGTCGGCCTCATCGACTCCATCTGCTCGCTCGACGAAACGATTAAAATCGCTTATACATTCACTCAGATTAACAGGTAAGGTTATGAAAAAAGTTCAAGTGAAACACATTACCTCGTTCATTGGTAAGGTGTTCGGAGCACCCACAGCTGGTGCTGATGGCAAGCTCGCTCTCTCCGAGGAGCAGTGCGCCAAGATTCGTGAAACTCTCGGAGAGGAGGTTCTTGCAGCATACCAGAGTACGCTCGCCGAGGAGCCCGAAAAAGAAGTAGATAAGGAGGCCTTGGAGGTCATCCTCGGTGCTATCGACATCGATAGGGACGAGTTGAAGAAAACTGCTACTGATGCTTTGGAAAAAGTAGCTACTTTGGAGGCTCGCATCGAAAAATTGCAGAAGTCCCCAGAGTCGATGCCCGGTGCCACTCAGGTAACCTCTGCGCCCGCCCCTGCGTTTAAGGCGAACCGAACCGCTCGCCACAACGCCGTTGTTCTCGCTGCGATGGAAGACCATTCAATGCTCTCGGCAGCCGATGCCACTATGGACATCGCAGAGCTGAACAGTGAGTTTGGCGCCTACCTCTCGCAGGGTAACAACATCCCCATCCTCCGTAGCCTCTACAACTCGTTCGAGTCGAGCAAGTATATGACAAAGAAGCTTTGTGTAACTGAGTACCGTGCGGTTCAGGCACACATCACTTCGGTTGTTAAGCAGTTCGTTCCTTCGTGGTCGAAGCAGGGTAACTCGAAGTTTACCCCTATCACCATCAAGAACCGCCATCACAAAGTAAACTTCTCGATTATCCCCGCAGAGGTTTTGGGCGGCTGGCTAATGCACCTCTACGATGAGCGCAAGACTATCGACGAGATGCCTATCACGAAGTATATCGTAGACACCATCCTCTTCCCCTCGATTCTGAACGATATTGAGATGTTTATGGTCGGCAAGGGCAAGTTCGTGGACCATACCACCGACCCTCAGAACTCCAACGCTCTGAACTCGATGGATGGCTTGGAGACTATCCTTGTGTCGGATAAAACCTCTGGCGACTACAAAATCAACTTCTATCCTGATGCCAAGAACCTCTTGTCAGCAGATATGACTGACGAGGCTGTTGTTGACTACATCGACGACTTCGCCTCGAACATCTCTGGTGTATATCAGGCGCAGAGGATGAATGTCTTCTGCTCGCAGAGTGTTCTCCGTCGCTACGAGCGTGGCTACAAGAAAAAATGGGCTACCGGTTCTGGTGTCGCAGATCCCAAGTTCGGTACTCGCCAGATTGACTTCTCGAACCTCACTTTGGTCGGTCTCCCCGCGCTCCATGGTTCGCCTATTCTCTTCACCACTCCCAAGGAAAACCTTGTTATGACCGTGAACTTCAACGAGGCTCCCAACATCATCAAGGATGTACAGAAGGTTGACTATGAGGTAAAACTCTTTGGTGAATTCTGGCTGGGCGTTGGCTTTGCCATCGGTGAGGCTGTCTTCGCTAGCGTGCCCGACGGTTACGACCCCGCAACCACAGTAGACATCACCGACCCCCTTGCTGATAGTGGTAAGTGGGTAAAAGGTGGTACTGCATCCACTGATGCTGGCGAGTCCGCATAAGTTTCACTAAAAAAGGCATAGTATTATGAGCTACATTGTAAAAAGTATTCCTAAAAAGGCTGATGGGTGCGGCGCACCCATCGCCAAGCAGGCGATGGTGACTATCATCCCCGTTGATATCATTACCGCTGAACCCACTCGTGAGCTGGGCGACCCCAATTTGACGGGTGACTATACGCTTTCGGCTGATGGCAAGGCAATCAATGTCTATGGCACCCAGAAAACCATTGAGGTTCTCTCCGCAATGGAGGGTGAGGTCGATGGCAAAGGTTTCAAGAATGGTGTCAAATTCGACCACCCTGGCGACACCGCCGCTATTCGTGGTTTCGTTGAAAAGTATGCTAACAAAGGTGTTGTGGCCATTGTTACCGAGTGTGATGGCGCAGGCAAAAAACAGACCGTTTGTGGCCGAGTATGCAATCCTTTGTTCTTGACCGTAGAGCCTACTCTCAACGGCGAGGCTACCAAGCGAACATTGACATTCCAGCAGGAACAGGTTGATATGTTCGGCCCTGCATACTACTCTGGCAAAGAGGTTACCATTGCCGAGAACGAGACTTACACTAACGAAAGTGCGTAAGTATGAGTAACACCAAAGCAAAAAAGACGGCTTCGGCGGAGGGGTTCCCCGCCGAAGTTGTCGCTGCTGTTGAGCAGTCTGAGCAGACAACGGCTGAGTTGATAGAGGAGACAGCTGAAGCTGTATCCACTGTGGCCGAAACGATGGGTTCTGCAGCCAAACTGGTGGTACTACTCTTTGATAAGATGCAGGAGTTTGTCAAGGAGGTGTGGAGGCGTTGCTATGCGGGCGACATCCTCTTCGTCGAGGGTGGCGAATCTGGTGTAATCAACGAAGCTTTGCAGCTTGTCGCCAAAGGAGAAGTTGCGGATGACTTCGTGATTGTGTCGGCTGGCACTCTGCCTTGCCACTCGTTGACCTATGAGGAGATGTGTGTGTACTTCCGTCGTGTGATGAAGGACAACTCGCAAGTTCTCGATTCGCATCTCCCTATGCGATTGCACGCTGAACGCCTTGCAGAGGTGATTGAGAAGGGTGGCGACCCATCAAATGTCGAAGAGTTTCTTGCCACCTACTACAAGGCTGCTGGCATTCGCCCTGTTGATGCTTCGTTCCAGTGGGGCAATGTTCTGACTCCCGTCACAAGGGGCAATCCCTGCCACGCTACCATCGTCGAATCGATTCACCGCAAAAAGTATGTTGTTTGTAGCACGCCCGATGCGCTTGCTGGCGTAGAGCCGGCATTTCGCGACTGGCTTCTGAAGTAGCAGTATGGCCAACAGAGGTGCTGATATTCGCCACTGGTTAGATGAAGGAGCCGAGGTTCAAGAAGGACTTCGGCTCCTATCGCTATATGCGCCCAACCCTATTGTTGAGCGAATGGTTGTGGCAAACCCAGCTCTGGGCCACCTGCTTGTCTCCGCCCTCGCAAAACACGCAACTCCTCGCCAGCAAGCACCTCAGGGCGTTCCCCCCGTGCCCCCCGCTCAAAAGAAGTTCAGGGATAGCTGGCCCTTCCTCGCCGACAGAACCTGCCCAATCGAGTTGAAGGCTTTGGCTGCCGACAAAATCACTGCATACCACAACTATACCGAAGCACATCGTCGCCTCCCTTCTTGTGGCTCAAATGAGGAGTTCTACTCTGTGGCCAATGAGGTGATTGAGAACTTCCTTGAGAACCGAGCCATCTTTGAGGAGCTAGACTACTTCAAACAGCACGGAACTATCCTTGGTAAACATCGCATCTTCTCCGAGGCTCGTTCGATGGATGCACTCAGAAAGTTGTCTATCAAAGACCTTATCCGGAAGGAGGGAAATTTGAAAGAAGCCATATGGCGCATTGAAAATGAGATTCGCAAAGGCAACAAGCCTCACCTGCTCGCTTCGAGGCAGAAGCGCAAAGACGCAAAGTGGCGAGAATTGATAGAGGTGCAACGAATGATTGACGACTATGCTCTTTGACGCTGCTGCCATATTCGCAGGAACAGAACCATCAAGGGAGTCGGTACCTTCGCCAAGCGAAAAGCGTTTGGTAAAGTTTGAAGATTTCCACACCGAAGCTGTGGTGAGTCTTAAATCTCTGATGGGAAAAGTTCCAAACAAAGGAGAGGCTCTGTTTCTCTGGACGATGAAGAGTTTTAATGCATTCACCTTCATCGCCTATGTGTGTAAGCATATCGGTATCATCGCCGATTTGGTGTTCACCACATACTCCATCAACGAGCGAATACTTGCTGCCCTGCGTCGTCGTTACGATGACGGCTTAATCCAGCACATTCACATCTTAATCTCCGATTCTATTCGCTCCCGTATGCCCAAGGTGAACGACCAGATGGTTGCCTTCGCCGATGGTCGCAACATAACAATATCCTATGCGTGGAATCACTCAAAGATTATTCTGATGCGAACCAATGACCACTTCTTTGTGGTGTGTGGCTCTGGCAATTTTAGTGAGAACGCTCTATACGAACAATATATCTTCTTAGATGATGAACAAGTCTACAACTTCTATCGCCACCACATCGAACATTGCGCTCGATGAACAAACGCGCGAACAACTCTATGCTCTCGGTGCATTGGAGTGGACCACAGCCGACATCGCCGCCTTCTTTGGGTGGAATCGGTGCGACCTTGAGGCCGACTTGCAGAACCCGATGAGTGATATTGCCGGCATACTGCACCAGGCTAAATTGAGAACGCAATTTGAGATAGAGAACAAACCATACAAAGAGGCTGCTAAGGGTAATTTCTCGGCCATACAGGAGTTCTATAAAGTTAAGCGAACCCGTTCGTTTGAGTTGTCCAAAGCGGATGTGTTTGGAGCTCCGCTCGACTCCGCTACCTTTGCTAGGATTCAGGACTACATCGCCAATGGCAGTCGCGGTACTCTGTCTGATGAAGAGCAACACTACATCGACTTGCTGGTGATGGTGTGGTCGCTCGATGGGCAATACGGTAAAGCCAAAACGGTCAAATTCCTCGTCGCTCCTCCCTTCTCGATGTCGTATGAGCGAGCCTCGGATGTCTATCACGAAGCAACTGAGCTATTCTTCACGAATCGTAAAACGACCAAGGAGGCCTTGCGAAACAAAATAGCAGATGAGCTTGACTCTATCTACCACCTCGCTCGTGAGGCAGCCACCACTCCCAAGGACTATGCAGAGTGCGCCAAGATACTCGAAAAGCAAGCACACATCCTTCGTCTGGATGTCGATGAGCCACCTTTGCTCCCAACCGAGCTCTACGCTCGTCAAATACGAGTGCTCACTCTTACGCCTGAGACCATCGGTCTCCCGTCGGTAAATAGAGATAAGCTGGCTGCTCAAATCGAAAGCCTTGATGTGAGCGATAGGGTGAAGAAGCGTTTGCGTATGGAGGCGAACATTGAAGATATTGACTTTATAGAAGTGTTGAACAATGGGGTACAGGAAAAAGATTAAGGAGGAAGAGTCTGCATCGCAGATGGTGCAATACCAAAATGCGTATGCTCAAATAGTTTCGCTACTTGGCCCTCGCTGTCTCTATGCTATCCTCGGCCGAGGCTCTGCCAAGACCACCGACATCTTGTGCGAGAGGTTGGTAGACCTCGTGCAGGAGATGCCCGGAGCTCCGCTCCTTTGGGTGGCAGATTCATTCGCTGCACTGTCTACGAATGTTCTTCCCGCCATCCTTGAAGGCTTGGAACGCAAAGGGTGGAGGGAAGGTGTTCACTTTGTGATAGAGAAGGCTCCTCCGACATTCACAGAGCGAGAGAAAGAGTGCCTCCCCGGATGGCTTCGCCCTCGATTTTGGAATCCAGTCAACAAACTGCACACTTACAAGCGCACAATGATATTCTACACCGGAGCGAACTTGCACTTTGGCTCCTTCGATAGACCGTCGTCTGTCGCCGGTGTTTCCTGCGTGCATCTTCTTGGCGACGAGGGTAAGTATTTCAAGGAAGCCGAAGTCGCTAATGCTATGAAGGCTATTCGTGGCTATCGCCCACAGTTCGGCAACTCGCCATACTATCGTGGTTGCTCATTCACCTCGGATATGTATGATCCATCACACCCTGCCGAAAGTGGGTGGATGGTCAAGCAAGCCCGGAATATGGACAAAGAAGCCTTATTGTTGGTGGCCAAGGTTGGCCTCGTCTACAACGAGGCACAATCGGAGTATGCTGCGGCTAAGGTGTCGTATTTGTCTGACCCCACCGCAGACAATGCCGACTTGGTCAAGAAGGCTCACGCTCGCCTTCGTCTTTGGAAGGCTCGATGGGAGGAGGTGCGATGTCGAGATGAAGCGAAGGTCTTGCTACTTCGTGGCAGTAGCTATGTCAATGCTGACATTCTGACGGAGGATTGGTTCGCTGACGGCATTGCTGCTCGACTTGGCGACTTTAATACGGCGGTTCTCTCCTGTTTTCCTTCTTTAGAAGGAGGCAATCGTTTCTACACTCGTCTGGCAGACCACCACTACTACTACGATGGCGTGGATGAACGAGCGGCCGAGCAGTTCGCCCTTGTTGAAGAGCCTGATTGTCGAGTTCTGCGCTACCTCAAAGAGGATGCTCCGATTGAACTTGGTGTCGATTTCGGTAATATGTGTTCAATGGTTGTGGCTCAATCATCTCGCACGGCAACTGACAGAGTTCTGAGGGTGCTGGCGTTCTTCTACACCCTACCTCCTTCACATTTGAGAGAGTTAGCCGACAAGTTCCTCCGCTACTTTGCTCACCACAAGCAGAAGGTGATAAAGTTGTACTATGACCGTTCGGGAAACCAAAACAAGAAGATAAACCAAGACAAAGCCACAGAGTTAAAGTCGGCCCTTGAAAAAGATAAGGATGGCAAGCGTACCGGCTGGCGAGTGGACTTGATGTCGCTTGGCCAAGGCAATATCGGTCAAACCGAAGAGTATTACTTTCAACTTCATTTATTGGGGGAAGATTTACCACAGCTCCCGAAAGTGCGTATCGACTACTACACGGCCAAATATCTTAGGATACCGCTGGAAAATGCCCGAACACTCGTTAGGGATGGGTTGATTAAGAAGGACAAAAGCGGAGAGAGGCTTGAAGCCTCTCGTTTGCCCACAGAATCCACGAATGCAACCGACGCATTCAAGTATTTGGTAATGCGCCCAGAGTGGCGCGAGATTGCCCGTTCTGCGGGCAACAAGCCGTCGACTTTCGTCGGATAAAGGTATAGGTGCTCCATTGGGCACCTATTTTTTTGCTCTGCTTCCTTGTATGGAATCCCCTCGCTGCTCTTTGTGTTCATTCTCGACATCGAGCTCCTCATCATTGTACTGCCCCCTTTCTCCTCCTTTCACGGCGCAAAGTAACAGCCACCGATTTTCACCTACCAATGAACGACCATATTTTTTTCAAGTCGTTGATGTGAAAATTTACCCTGTGGGCACTCTGAAGAAATTTTCGCAAAAAAAAGATGGCCAACCCTTGGTGAGGCTTAGAGGTGCTTCGCATCTATTTGTTCTATGAAAATTCGGCACTGAATTACCGCACCGAAAAGGTTCACGAAACGAGGCTGAACGATGATGTTCAGGAGTTCTTTGAAATGTTGAGAATTGAGTTACACAAGCCCTACGAATAGGGCATTCCACACTAAGCCGAGCATTGAATAAAAAGGTTACTCACTCGGCAGTCCGATGATATCACAAGCCCGTCGGGGGCATACCCGACAAACTAAAACAATACAACACTATGAAAAACAACACCAAACCCGCAACCGCTCCCAAAGAGGGTGCAGTCGCAAAGCCCGAAACCAACAAACCCGCAACCGCTCCCAAAGAGGGTGCAGTCGCCGAAACTATCACAGCCGAGGGTGTGAAAGTAGACACCGCCACTGGCGAGATTGTTACTCCCGACCCCAAACTCGCCAAACTCGAAGAGGAGATAAAGCAGTTAAAATCGCAACTCCGACAAGAGCCTCAAACGATTGAGGAGCGCATCGCTTATTACCACAGGAAAGAGGAACTCGCCGAGCGATACAAGAGTTACAACTCGATGATTGCACACATCGAGGGGCTGATTGAGAAAGTCGAGGAGGAAAACGCAGAGGTGGCAGACTTTGCCGACACACGAGAAGTTTACCGCCTCCGCCTCGTTGCCCCCAACAACTACAAAGATGAAACCGTTTTGTCGGTGTCAAATAAGGAGTTGATAAACTCCATTTTGGAGGACTTAAAAAACCGAATGGTGGCAAAGAAAGAGCAGTTGAGTGCAGACCTTGCAGCCTAATCAACGAAAGCGCAGACACAAAAATAGAGGGGGAGACCGCCTCCCCCTCTGCGCTAAAAGTCCCAAGCGGAACAAATAACGAAATGCACTACAAAAATACAAAAACAATGGAAACGAACAACACCCCCACCACTAAAAAGATGAACCCCAAGAGAGCAGCCCTCATTCTCGCCAGCGAGGAGGCACGCAAAATTAGGGAGAACCTCAAAAAATCTGCCACAACCATAGAGGGCGAGCTTTATTGGGCAGGGCGCACCATTAACTTTATACTCCTTAATTTTGTGTACGAGAAAGAGGGAGTAACCGAGTATAAGACTTTCAACGAGTGGAAAGAAGAGGGCGCTACTATCCGCAAGGGTGCCAAGGCTACGGTGGTATGGGGACAACCTCGCAAGGGGACCCCCGCAATTACCGAGGAAGAACTCGCCACCCTTACCGAGTCGGAACGCCTCGCCCGCCAATATGAATTTTTCCCGTTGGCGTTTCTATTTTCAAACCTCGATGTAGTAAGACCTAACCAACGCACCGAGGCAGGAACGGAAACGGAAGAGGCATATATTCCAGAGCCTACCATTTGCGCCACTATCGAGATAGATGGCTCCATACTTGACTAATCAGATTGGATGCCCCCGCCAAAAAAATGGCGGGCGGGCAAAGCGGTATCTCCGCATAAAAGCCACGCTTCGGCGTGGCTTTTTTTTGTGGCTTGTGGTAAGGAGAAATATACCACTGCACAAAACCGCTCCGATATCTATTGTTTACTTTGACAATCGAGCAAGGGAGCCCTTACGCTCTCACTGCCAAGAGGTTTGAAAAGTGGTGTCGCCTTGCGACATCTGTGTTTATGGTGGGATTTTTTAGTGCGGTGTCGCCCTGCGACATCTATGTTTACGGTGGGATTTTGTCATATATCCATTTTTGCGGGGAGGTGCGGTCGCAAATGTACGAGAGGGCGGGGCGGGGTTCTTTGTGTGATTAAGTAACTGAATTGTCGCAATTCAGTTACTTAATCTGCTGAAACTCAAAAAAATTTCGATTTTTCAACTCGGAAACTCATTGAAAAATCGGGGGTTCGGCGTTCGGAATCGGATTTTCACGCCTCGTTTAAGGGATTATATTCTTCTCTATCGGATGTCCTTTTCTTTGGCCCTCCATAGGCCTAATTTTGACCTATGGAAGTATACTCTGCACTCGCTGAAATGAGGCGTCTGTCCTCTGAAAAGATACCGTTCTCGTTCTCGTTCGTGTCCTACAATTCAACTAAGGGAACAAGCAAGGGGGTTGTAGCCGTTGCCAACGCAAGGCTCGGAAAAAGGGAGCGTCGTGAGTATCATAAGCACGCAGATATTGTCGAGTCATATATCGACCTCGACACAGGCGAGCAGAAGAGGTTCTACCAGCCTCTATTGTTGACATTCAATGGCATAGATTTAGAATTGAAATAATGAAAAAACAACTCAAACAAATTGACAAGGATAGCGTTGCTTTGCATCTCGATACCGCAGTGTATGCTATCTCTACTCGTACCAAAGAGGACAATAGTGGCCTCGCTTGGCAACTTCTCTCGTCTCGAAATTGGGAGGCTCTGCCGATTAGTGTAGGTGGGCGTTCCATCGTGCCTTGGGGTACCTTCAACACCTTTCCTTCGCAGATAAGAGATATTGTCGAGGCGAATAACCTCGCTCCGGGCATCATAGACCGCCAGATGGGATTGTTATATGGCCAAGGTCTATATCTGTCGAAAATTGTTTACGATGATGGCAAGCCTCGTAGGTTGTGGTTGCAGGATGACGAGATTCAGGCGTGGCTCGACGGCTGGGATTATAAAGGCTACATCAAAGGATGTATGAGCGACTATCTCCATTTGAGGTGCTTCTTCACAGCTCATTTCTTGGAGAGGGGGTGGCGAATTGGTCGCCCCGCTCGTATCAGCCACCTTGAGCACCTACCCGCAAGCAACTGTCGCTTGGAGTGGGTAGATAGCCGTAATTTGGCGGATGTTTCACATATTGTTGTTGGTGATTTTGAGCGTGGCTGTTACACCACAGGTATTACGACCTTGCCAGTGTTTGACCGAGCGAATCCCGCAGCGCACCCAGTGTCGGCATCCTACAATAGAAGTGCGGCCTATGGTCGTGATTTTTATTCCGTTCCTCAATACTTTGGCTCACTGAATTGGATTTTGCGAGGCTCCAACATACCCACCATCTTCAAGTATGTTACTGAAAATGGTATAAATGTAGCCTACCACGTTCACTCTCCACAAGTTTTCTGGGAGAAAAAAAGAAGCGTGCTTGCAGACAGCCACCCTGAGTGGAGCAGTGAAGACCTTGATGTAGCTATCAACGCAGCGATGACAGAGCAACTCAATCATTTGACGGAGGTGTTGTCGGGCGACAAGAACTCTGGCAAGTTCCTTCACACCGTGGATTGTTACGATGCGGACTCGAACGAAGTTGTTTCTTGGAAGGTTGAGCCTATCGACCAAAAGATGAAGGACTTTGTCGAGAGCCAGCTGAAAATATCGGATGCCTCGGTGTCGGCCATCACTTCGGGTATGGGATTGCACCCAGCCCTCTCAAATGTGATGGTGCAGGGTAAACTCGCCTCTGGCTCCGAGTTGATGTATGCTCACAAACTATTCCAACTGTCGGATGTTCAGATACCGAGCGAGGTTTTGTTGCGCAACATCAACGAGGCAATCGCATTTAATTTCCCACACAAAAAAGGCGTAGAACTCGCTTTCTACCACCAAGCCGTAGAGGTGGAGGAAAATGTGTCGCCAAGTAATCGAATCAAAAACCAGCAGCCACTATGAGATTCTTCAACAAAGACAACAATGGAGCATACGAACTCGCTTGTTTGACAGGTACCTACTCTGCAAGCAACACCTATTCAAATATTGAGTCGGAGGTGCTTTTTGCCACCGAAGCATTAACCAAGTTGTTGGGCGAAGGCGTGATGCGTCGTGCATCAACCTTCTATCTCGCTCACTCAATCGACAATTCCTTGGATGCAGAATTGGTCCAACACATTCAGCGTTCAATCGCTTGCCTTGCTACATCGAGGTATCATCAGCAGACTCTTGTGTCGCACGGCGACAATGGTCGCAAGGTAAAGGCTGATGGAGCCGAGACAATGGCGTGGGAGTGGATGATTGAGCGGGATGATAGTGCTGCTCGTGAGAGGTATTATCGAAGTCTCGATTCGCTCTTTGGCTTTTTGGAGCAGAATAGTGGCTATTTCAACGAGTGGGGCGACGCACCAGTTCACGCAAGTTTGCAAGAATGCCTCGTTGGCGACCTTGTGATGTTGGAGCAGGTCTACCCTGTCGATGGCTCTTACTACACATACTTCCGTCTGCTTCCGCTGATGCAGGAGGTGCAGGAAGAGAAGCTACGACCTATCTGTGGCGAATACTGGGAGTCTGTCATCAACGGAGGGACTTCATCTCAGCTCGCTCGTCGATATATAGTTCTCTCGGCTCTCGCAGAGGCTGTGCGCCGCTGGTCGCTTGATGTATTCCCACTCTCTGTGGCTCGCGCCTTCTGCTCTACCTACCAAGGAGGTCGTGGCCTCACGGCTGCAACCAAAGAAGAGATGCTGTGGTTTATCGACTCGATGGAAAACGCAGCAGGGAATGTTTGTCGAAGACTATTGAATCTCGTTAAACCTACCACGGCTGCAGAGTTGTTTGCCGAGAACAACCCGATGCAGAAACACTTCAATATGGGCCTATGAACACTATCGAGATACCAGAAAGAGGCATTTGTGCCACTATCCCGTCGTCGTGGAGTGAATTGTCGCCAGCAGACCTCCGATTCGTGGTCAGAACTCATTATGAGAGTACCTCTCAACAGCGTTCGCCTCTCGATTTCAATGTGAGGGTGCTCTACCATTTTTTGAAACTCAGCCGCACATCGAGGAGTATTCGTTGGGAGCGTCTATACCCCGAATTGGCGGAGGAACGGAATATCAATGTCTACAACCTTTGCGACAAGTGTTTGGCTTGGATGTTTGCGGGCGATAAGGCGTCGCTGTCTTACGACTCAATCACATCTCCTCTTCCAAAGGTGCGAGTGGGACTATTCACTACCCTCGTGGGGCCCGGTGATTTATGTCTTGATTTAACATTTGGCGAGTACAGAGCAGCATCCAATGCTCTGCACATATTCTTGTCCTCTGGTGATGACGACGATCTGAACAATCTATTGCTTTGCTTGTTCCGTCGCCCATCACGCTCGGTCAATCTTGCAGGTCGCAAGGTTCGGCCACTTGATGCAACTATCGGCGTGCGTGAACGCCGAGCTGTGGCCAAGATGAAGCCTTGGCAGAAACAGCTTGCCCTGCTGTTCTTCTCGGCTTGCGTCAACTACCTTCAGTCGTCAGTCATTATCGTCGATGGCGAAGAGGTTGATATGAACCTGCTGTACGAGGGGACTGGCGAAAGTAAGACCCCCTATGGCCTCAATGATGTGCTATCGCAGTTGGCAAAGGAGGGTTCGATGGGTACGATGGACAATGTGGATGCCCAGCCGTTGCCATCGGTTCTGAGAGAAATGTGGCATAATTGGAAGGAAAATAAGCGATATGAAGAACAGAGGAAGAACCATTAGACGACTCATTGAGTATCTTCGCTCGATGAAGTATACACATAGCGGATTGGCCAATAATGTAGCGATGGTTGTGTCGGCCGACAACTGTGTGTCGGTACTTGATAGGCCATTGGCCATCAAAAGGCGAGTGCTCGTGTCCTATCCTATGTATAACGATGGGGGGAATACAGATGTCTATTCTGGGACGGCCTCGGTTGTTATCTTTGTGTTGGAAAAAACTTTGGCTCAACAACGCACAGACGCTGCGGAGGCTGACCAATTTTCGGGAATACTCGAAACTGTTGACGAGTTATGCAGTTGTATAGAGAACGATATATCTAACGGAGTGCTATGTGGCTTTGATGTCGCAAACACTCAAATAAATCCTGAGTACTCAGTTTTCGGAGGTTGGCTGGGTTACTCTATCGAGGTAGACTTCCGCTTATAGGTTCATTTCAGTTTTAGGTTAGTTTGTGGGCGCACTGGCTTCAGCCGGTGCGTTTTTGTTTATTTTTACTATCTTTGGGAAAAGTTTTTTCCTAAACACCTATTCCGAAAGACCTAACTATATGAAAAACACCACCTATTTGAATGTGAGATACACCGACTACAATCCCGAATTGGTGTATCTTGTGGAGATACTAACCGTATCCGACTCCCAGCAGAACCTCTACCGTACCTATGTCAATCCCGAAGAGGAGATTTTTGACTATGGTCTAATCTACGAATTTGGCGCTACCGCCAATCAGCTGGAATCTGCACCGAGCTTTCCTGCTGTCTATGAGCAAATCTGCTCCCTGCTCCAAGGTCAGACGGTACTATATCATATGCCGAGCAACAAACTTGCCCTACAAGCGGTGTGCAATCGATATGGGTTGTTGCTTCCTGATGCCAATTATATCAACAGCGAGAGGATCGTGCGCCGAGTCTGGACGGAACACTCGCAAAGTGGATATGGACTTGGCAGTATGAGGGCTGCTCTCGATATTCCTGCCGACCTCACAAGCGCAGAGGCAACCTATGAGATTATCCAGAGAGCCATTGAACACACAGGCTCATCGCTCGAAGAGTTGATAGAGTTGGCTAATAGGCCTCGTGTGAGATTGCGTGAGAATAGCCATATTGAGAGTATGGAGGGCAATCCCGAAGGTCCACTGTATGGCGAAACAATCGTGTTTACGGGTAGCCTCGACCGCCCTCGCAAAGACTTGCGAGATGTGGTGGTGGCTCTGGGCTGTAACTTTGCAGACTCTTTGACGCGAGAAACAACTATGTTGGTCGTGGGCAACTACAATAATCCTACGGTACTCACGACGGGCAAGAGTGGCAAACTCGCAAAGGCAGAGAAACTCAATAAAGATGGGAAGGCACATATAGAAATTATGTCCTCGGACAGTTTTTATATGTTGATAGCAGAGCTGACGGATGCCTTCGAGGCCGATTAACCACATTGTGGCAATTTTTATAGGGAGCGGATTTTACCCGCTCCCTATTGTTTTTTCAAGTTTTCACACTATCTTTGTAGTGCTAAATCAAATTTGTCGGTGCAGAGGTTGCACCATAAGAGGTGCTTTTTTTGTACCTATGTATATCGTACACAGCGGTATTTCACCCCGTGCTATGGTCGTAATAGCCATAGCGTCACCGACAAGTTGATTTAGCAGCGGGTTAGAGAAATGCCGCTGTTTTTCTATTTCTCACTAAATGCTAAATAACTATGTCTACCAAAACACACGAGCGTAAGATGTTACGCACCGATTGGCAAGAATTGCCAATCAACAAAGAACTCTCTGAAATTGTACTTCAACTCACCAATGCGAGAAATCGACTCTTGAATTGGTACGAAGCAATCCCCGACCGAGCAACATACGAAGAAAACGGGGAGGATGTTGAAACCGCCTCCCAACATCTATTGGATGCTATTGTAGGTATAAGTATGGGCATCCTCGGTAACCAGATGGCAGGACAATTGACTTCAACAAACTAGGGCTATGGCAAAGAAAATCATTTATGAGCTGATTGTGTCCTCCGAAGAGGAGCAACAGCAACTCGTAGAAGAGTTGAGAAGTGTAGCCGGCATCGAGCCTGTCCGCATCGAAGAAATTCCCAATAAATAGCTACTCTTGGCTGTCCTTTCGTAGCCCCCACTTGGGGGCTACTTTTGTTTCCGAACATCACATCATCAGGTTATGTCGGTTAGAGAAAGGTTTGTTCGGAGCATCTTGGAGGACGAGGGTAGACGACTGATGGAGAACCAGGCAAGGGCTCTCCAACAGAAGCTTACCTTCCACACTCATCTCTTATTCAACAGTCGCAAAGTAGCGGTCAAAGGCGGAGATGAGATGGATGGCACTCTCGAATATGGGCACATTCTCTACCAGAGGTTCCTTGATATCAAAAACCTACATCAGGGCAATGTTGTGGTACGCCGGAATAGGCGTATTCACAACCGCTTCGTGTTCGGACACTACTCCTCCATCGCAGCGAGGTTGATGTATGACCTAACCGATGATGTTGTCGAAACATTCAAAGAACTGGAAGGTTAGGTATGGCTAAACGATTAAGAGATGAAGATTTGCGCCTAAACATCATCATCAATGGTGATGCTGGTCGCAAAGAGATGGCTGCCCTCGAAAGGCAGATTCACGACACAGGTGCGAAGGTAGACGACTTGGTCGCCAAACGCAAACAGATGGAAGCGCAAGGGCAGAAAGATTCTGCCGAATATCGCAAACTCACATCCGAAATCAACAAATCGACCAAAGCATTAGACGGGTACCGCACCCGCCTTGAAACTTTGCGCCGCCAACAGTCGGTCAATACAATGACTTTGGCGGAGCTCCGAAAGCATATATCAACTACGACCATTGCTCTCAATAAAGCTGTGCCAGGCACGGAACAATGGACGAAACTGAACGCCGAACTCAAACTCTCAAAGGCTCGCTTGGCCGAACTGCAAGCGCAGTCGAAAGTTACGGGTACCGTAATGCAGAATATGGCCAATAAAATCAACCGCTATATCGGTATCATCACGGCTGGCTTTGCGTCTATGGCTTTCGTTATATCGGGCATCGACCGATCCCGCAAAGACTTTGCAGACCTCGATGAGGCGGTGGCCGATGTAATGAAAACTACGGGCCTCGCCAAAGAGGAGGTGATGGAGATGAACGAAGAACTGAAGAAGTATGATACTCGAACTGCACAAAATAAGTTGCTTGACCTCGCGCATGTAGCAGGTAAACTTGGATTCACTGCCGAAGAGGATGTGGAGGCGTTTGTTCGCTCCGCCGACAAGATAAATGTTGCTCTGTCGCGCGACCTCGGAGGCAATGCAGAAGAAGCAATCAACCAAGTCGGTAAACTGGTCGATATATTTGGGCTGAAAGAGGAGTTCGGCATCGAGCAATCGATGCTGAAAATTGGTTCTGCCATTAACGAACTCGGTATGGCTTCGACAGCCAACGAGGGCTACCTTGTGAATTTTGCCAAGAGAGTGGCGGGTGTGGCTCCCAATGCCGATATTGCCATCACAGATGTTCTTGGTCTTGCTGGTACGCTTGATAGCCTCGGACAGACTGCCGAGGTGTCGGGAACCGCTTATGGTATGGTCATAACCGGTATGTACAAAAAGACCGATGTGTTTGCTCGTGTGGCAGGTATGAGGTTGCAGGACTTTAAGAAACTGATGGAGGAGGATATGAACGAGGCATTTGTCCGAGTCCTCGAAGGCATTGGCAATAGTGGTAGTATGGATGCTGTTGTTCAGTCGCTCAATGCTATTGGTTTGGATGGTCAGCGTTGTACAATGGTTCTTGGTGCGTTAGCTAATAATACCGATGAACTCCGCCGCCAACAGGAACTCTCTAACAAAGCCTTTGAGGAAGGAACCTCTCTCCTTAACGAGTTTGCCGTGAAAAATAATACCACCCAAGCAAAGTTGGAGAAGGCAAAGAAATCCATCGTTGAACAGTCTGTGGCTCTCGGAGAAAAACTTGTCCCCGCCATCAATGTTTCTCTCTCTGGATTTACCTATCTCATCAAGTTGTTGGGTAGTCTTATCGATGTAGGAACCAAATATGGCGGTGTCATCATTGCATTGACTACTGTCCTAACAGCACATTGGGTACAGCAGAAAGCCTCTGTCGCTTGGGCAAAATTGCAAGCGTTCTGGTCTGCCCAGAACCGTATTGCATTGGCGCAGGAGGCGGCTGCTTGCGGAACTGCTACTGCGGGTACCCAGCTGTTGTGCGCTGCAAAGAACCTTTTGGTGGGCAACCTCAAAGCAGCAACGGTGGCAATGAAAGGGTTCTTCGCATCACTCGGTCCCGTTGGCTGGTTAACTATTGGCATTGGAGCTCTTGCGGGAGCCTTTTCGCTATTAAAGAATAGGGCGAAAGATGCAAAAAATGAGATGACTGCAACAGAAAGAGCAACCAAAGGGCTCAATGATGCGCTGAAAGAACAAGACCTTGGGATTGGTAATGATATCCTTAAAATTGAGAAACTGAGTAGGTCTTGGAAAGAACTTGGTGAGAATATGTCTGCCAAAGAACAGTTTATCCGAGATAACAGGCAGGCCTTTGATGATTTGGGCATATCTATCAATACGGTGAATGAGGGCGACCTTCTCTTTATTGAGAGGACGGAGGACTTTATCGCCGCAATGAAGCTTCGTGCCGAGGCTACCGTGGCAGATAAACTTGCAGGAGAGGCTATGGAACGAGCGTTGAAGGCAGAAAAGAGGGCCCAAGATGAACAGCAAAAACTCAACAATACCCCCAAATATGAAGCCTCGTCAAATGTCGTTATATCAACTACGGGTACTGCACCCGGTAATTATCAGGGCAAACAAACGGAAAATGCTGACTATGTAGCAATAAAGAAGCGCAGAGATGAGGCTAATGCAGAAGCCGCAGCTGCTCGTATAGAAGCAAACGCTTATTATGACCTTGCAGAGGCGAGGAGGGTGGCGGCAGATGCCAAGTACAAGGCACAAAAGCCTATTACAACCACGACAACGGTAGGGGGAATTGATGCAGGCGAGTGGAGTCTCGAAAAAGACAAAGCGTTCCAAGAGGAGAGATTGGCGTTGCTCGAAAAATACAACACCGGGGAGATTGCCTCGAAGGAAGAGTATGAAGCGCAGTTACTTCAACTCGAAATAGACTACCTCGCAAGGCGAATAGAACTCAATGCCGATAGCGAAGAAACACTTCTCTCGCTCAATACGCAGTACCAGGAGAAACTCAAAGAGCAGAAGGAGGTTGCAGCCAAGGCTGACCAAGAACTAATGAAGTATATGGCAAGCGATAAGGTCGCAGAGGAGAATGCCCTATACGAAGCGCAAAAAAAGAGATATGCCGGCAACAAGGATGCGCTCGAAGCTGTGGAACGAGCACACCAGGCTCGACTTGGGAAGATTGCCCTCGAAATGCACAATGACAAGGCTGCGGACGAGAAGGCCTCCTACCTTGTGGAGCGACGGATGATGGAGAGCCACCACAAGCAAGAGTTGGAGTCATTCGAGGGAACTAAGCGAGAACTGAACGACTTGCGCAAAAAGCAGTGGAAGGAACTTAATGACCTTGACGAGAAGTACCTCAATGAGATGATAGCCCAACTCACCAACCTAATCGACAATGGCGATGTCGGTGATATTGAGATTGGCGTGGAACTTTCCGACGCTGATAAGGCAAACCTTCTCAAACAGCTGGCGGACCTTAAAGCCGAATTGGCAAAGTTGCAAAACACGGCCGAAGGAACGCAGGATAAACCCTCTGGTGAGTTTTGGGGACTGTCGCAAAAAGAGTGGGATGACCTTTTCGCAGGGAACATTGCTGGTTGGGAGAATTGGTGCTTGACCGTTACCGACATTGTAGAATCCGCCTCCAAGGATCTAATGGAGTTGTGGGGAAGCGTCAATGATTATATGGAGGCCAAGGAAGAGGCTCAGCTCAAGCTGTATGAGAAGAACAACGACCAGAAGAAAAAAAGTCTTGAGCAACGACTCAACAAGGGCATCATAACCGAATCTCAATACAACTCTGCTATTGAGGCTCTGGACGCAGAATATGATGCGTATCAAGAAGAACTCCAATTAAAACAGGCGAGGCGACAGAAAGCGATGAATATCACGCAAGCGATTATCAACACTGCGCTTGGCGTTACAAAAACACTCGCCGAATGGGGCATACCTCAAGGCCTCATACCTGCGGGCATTATGAGCGCAATGGGTGCAGCGCAAATCGCACTTATCGCCGCAACTCCTATAAATGTCGATGGTGCGGCTGTTGGTGGCGATATCTTCGTCAATCGCAATGGCGACGACCGACGCTTTAAGGCCCGACTCTCTCCCGATCAGCGCGGGTGGGTAACTTCTCCCACTGTCTTGGTCGGTGAAGAGGGGCCAGAATATGTCATTCCCGCCGATGGCGTGAACAACCCAGCATTGCGCCCTTTGCTCTCAACAATAGAAGTCGCAAGGAGAAATGGAACTTTGCGCTCACTCAAAGCCTCCGCAATCTATCCAACTATGTCAATGCCTGGATATGTACACGGTGGATTTACCACCACACAGTCGGCTGCATATTCATCGGCAATACCCTCATCGATAGGGATTCCAATGAACGATGAATTGGCAAAACAATTGGTGTCTACGCTGGCCGACCTGAATGAAAAGATGAGCGGAGGTATTCAAGCGTATGTGGTGATGGTAGGCAAGAATGGCCTCGTCGAGCAGATGAAGAAGTACGAATCTATGAAACAAAAGGCAAACATATATGGTTGAAATCATTGTAAGCGGAGAACGCTTGGACTTAACAACGGACTTCCACCTTAATATCGAGGTGGAGAATCCGTTTATGACGGTGGACCACATCCCCGTTGCACACACCTATACTATGGACTTCCCGATGTCCGGGAAGAACAAGCGACTGTTGAATGTAGTCGAGGGTGTTCTTGTGCTGCCCTTTGCTGAGGTGGAGGCTGAGATTAGGGTGTGCGGCCTCTCGCTGATGAACGGCAAGTTGTCCATTGATGCTGTCGATATGTCGGCAAGAACTATATCCGCTACCTTCAGCAACTCATTGGAATGGTCGCCCTATCAAGACAAATCGCTATGCGACATCACAGAGCTCAATAATGTAGACCTACAATACCAAGCCCCTTGTAACCTATATTCGCTCAACTATGCAACAAGAGGCTGGGCTATCCTATTTAAGGATATTTTGAATAGGATTCTGCCGTCTGCAACGATTGATAGTGTATACGATGGTCTGCTGGAGCGTTTGGCTATGGCCATAATGCTTTATGGCGACAAGGACTACTATTGGTACGAGGACCCCGAAGATGGAGGACAAGGAGGTGCTGGTGTGAAAAATCTCCTTGATGGCTTTCCCAATGTGGCGATTCCTGATTTTATCAACGACTTGTGCAATCTCTTGTGCGCTACCCTTGTCGTAAGCGGTAAAGATGTAAGGCTTCTTTCAAATATGGCAATAATTCAATCTACCAATTATGCTGAATGGGAGGTCGATGACTCCATCTCCGGGGAAGTGGTGCCCGCTAAGAGGTATCAGTGCGGATATGAGGCTCTGATGTTTGAAAACGACCTTAAATGGAAGGACTATGCGGAAGATGAAGATGGGCCAGAAATACGCACGGTTGGGAGCATAAATGCGTTGCTAGGCGATAATGCGCAGACTTCTGATGACTGCGTATTCCAAGTGAGCAATGGTGCTTATTTGGACTACTACATCAAGCATAAAATAGATGGTTCCTTCTCTTATTCGTTCAAAGGCATCGAGCGAATGAATCCAGACGAAGTGGAGTCTGATGACAAGGAGGTGGTTGACGCTCGTTGTAAATTCGTGCCCGTAACACCCAGACTTTGCCAGCGATGGAACTTTGGAAATCACGATTTGAGATTTCAAACGGACTTGGATACCGTGTTCCCAGCTCAAGGTGATGAGAAGCCAACCAAAGTATATATTGGCCTGTTGGCGCAAGGTGTCACCACTTATGGGAGCAATGGTTCGTATACCACCCTGCTCGATAGGGGTTATTTGCCGAGCGGAGCAATAGCAATGTCTCACTCGCTCAGTATGAACACAGCAATGGTCTACAACCTCTTCTCACGCTATCACTCTCCCTACAACGGCTTCTGGGAAACCTCAAAGGCCAAGTTCTCGGTGCGGCCACAGCTCTCCACAGCGCAGTTGCAGAGGTTGATTGCTAAACCATACGAGCCTCTCCTGATTCGACACCGCAAATGTTTTCTCGACAAAGCTTCTATCACCATATCGCCAGACGGCGTAATTAGCGTCGAGGCGGATGTGATTACACGCTAAGGATGTCCTTTCCAAGAGGACAATACACCTATATTTTTGAAACAAAAAAGTTATGGCAACAATCATTCAAGCACCAGATAACGAGTTCGCTCGCACACTCAAAGATTTGATTGTGGACGGAGATTGCGAGGTTGGCATCTTGTTAGAATGGGACAGTGGAACCATTATAGAGGTTCTGCCCACGACGCACTTCTCCGCCGACTCTGACGGACGAGTGGTGATTCCTCTTCGCTCTATGCTGAGAAATCTGCTTGACCACGACTACGAAAAGTACATCGAATGTCCTTGGCTCACAATCTATATTGACGGGGCAGAGCACTTCTACCATATAACAGAGGGTGCAGACCAAGGTTCAGATGTCTTCGATACATATATCCGTACTGTGGCACCGCAGCTTCAGACCATCTCGACCGAGCAACCTCTCCGTCTTTCGGTCAAGGCTTATGGCGATGAGACCTGCTATCTGAACATCACAGGATATTATGCCAATGGGCAGGCTGTACAGTGCAGCATTAACGCTCAATACCAAGCAGAAATATCTGTTATTACGCTCGACATCTCTTACCAAACAGTCAATTCGGCTCTGCGTGCCAAGATTGACACAAATTATCAATCTTGGGCTGGCTCGAAGGATTGTGTGGCGTTCGATGTCCAGTATGTCATCAGGGGCTATAAATACGACATTAAGCCTCGAAGATATGTGCTCCGAGATAGCAAACTCGAAGACAAGTTCTTCCTATTTCAGAACCAGCGAGGAGGCTACGATGTCATCTGCTTTACGGGTGAAGAGGTTGTGGCGACAACCACTACACCGGCGAGATATACAGCGTGGGGCGTTGAACACGAGTTGGAGGGTACCTCGGTCATCGAGCACACCATCAACACTGGGTACATCAAAGATGAGGCTCACAGAGTGTGGGTGCTTGACTTCTTGCGCTCAAATCATCGCTGGTTGATTGACAACAGTGGCGAGATGGTGCCCATCGTCGTAGATGTGGACAAAGCAGAACACATCATCAGAGCTCTGAACAGTTACTCGTTCAAGTATCGACGAGCAGATGCACAACAAGATTTTATTGTGCCGCAGCGCGAGGATCTCGAACAATTCATTTACATCAAATAATATGGCATCGACTACTTTTGAAATCAAAGAAAGATGGCACCGTCTGTCTGACAAGACGGTCTGCCACACCTTCTACTCCATCGTGGATGGCGAGAGGGTGGAGTGCTCTGTTCCAGAGTGCGACTTCGAGTTGGTCTACTTCAATCCCAAGCAGCCACAGTCCAAGATTGTGTGTGGCCGAATAGGTGGGGAGTGGAAAAACTGTGGCCCGGTGAGTGGCGGCACCAATCAAGTGCTCTGCTACCTGTCGCTTTCTCGCTACAACATCCCTGAAGGGGAACTCTTCTGTATGGTCAGACTTCTCTCCTCTGACCAGAACTTCCTTAATTCTTTGAAAATCTCGCAGGAGCCGTCGTTCACGGGCGTGTACTTGTGGAATGGGCCGAGCGACAATGGCTCGGCGCTGACGGAGCAGAATACTATTCTCGAAACTCTCCTCTACGGCTATTCCAACTATCAATTGGCAGTGCGTAATGGCTTCGAGGGCACCGAACAGGAGTACTTAGCCTCGCTTCACTTAGCGATTCAGTACAGCAGCAATGCCTCCTCGTGGCATACGACTTGGACTTCGAGCGACTGCTATATGAGGTTGAGTAGCGACAATGGTAAAACTTGGTCCGGTGCGATAATGTTCGTCGCCGATGTATCGCCGATGGAGAGTGCGACGGCCGTGGCCTTAGTGCAACTTAACGCTCGTCTCAAGGCTCTTGAGCAGAGGCTTGGCGAGAGGGACACTCTCATCGCTGACCGCCTCGTTGTGAGAACTTCGTTGGAGAATTGGGGCGACAGTAACGACTGCCTAATCGGCGAAGGTGCTCCGACCGTGGTGCCCGACAAGGTCGGCCAGAGGTATATAGACATCACCAACAAGAAGTCCTACACAGCGACGGGCAGTAAATATGTGTCGGACTGGAAATAATCTACAACTATGACGCAGGAGAAACTCAATGCGGCGGAGGCCGCCATTATCAGCCATCAGGAGTATTTGAACGATACCGATTGGCAGGTCATTGCCAAATACGAGAGGGGGCGAGAAATGCCCTCGGAGGTGGCTGAAAAACGAGCACAGGCGGTGGATGCAATCAACCGCTTGCGCATCGAAGCAGAGCAGCTGAAGGTTCAGCTGGAAGTAGAACAGACTAATATCGAGGAGAACTATGGAACAATTCAAGAATTATAGTAGCGAGGCGGAGTATGTTGCCGACGCATCTGCACGAGCTTCGGCCAAGAAGACCATCGTGTCGGTCGTGGCCGACAGTGAGGCTAAATTCGACGGCTATGGTGTATTCGTTGAGAAAGAGTTTACCAAGGACGGCGACCTTGTAGTGTATGATGCCACGCACGGTGTGCGCTTCATCGACGGCGACACCCTCCCTGCAACAAAGGCTCTCACCACCGCTTTGCTCTCGGCTCTCGGTGTGACGGCTGTGGCCGTTGTGTTCCGCTACAAAGATAGAGTCGTTGGTGTTGATGTTGTGTGGGGCCCCAATCAACGATGGGCGGCTGGTTTTCAGATCGCCATCTATGGTGTGGACACCACAAATGGTGGCTCGTTCACCATTGCGCATAATGCAACCACCAATATCGATATCGCTTACTCTGCTGGCTCTACTCTTTCAGAGGTGGCTAATACTATCAAAACAACTTGTGCTACCGCTTTGTATGGATTAGACTATTGGACAGCAACAGTTAATGAAGAAGCAGGCGCAATAGTTCTAACTATGAACTACTATCTCCAATGCACTAGTTTGGAGGTGGTAAATGCCTCGGCGGGTGAATACTCTCGACAAATCACACCCATTCATTACCAAAATTGCAACTTTGTTGATATCGGTGTAGACATTGTGCAAGACAATGTTGTGTATAGGAAAAATGGGTTAGCTACATACTATGCCGGTATCAATTACGAAAGGATGTTGGCAAGGTTCCGCACTAACGGTTCTGCGAGCACGAATCAGCCTGTCAAACATAGCGAAATACTCAATGAGGCGGTGTTTACAGCAGAAGATAACCCACTCGTGTATGAATACTACAATGGAAGTTATGAGGCGTACATTGCCGACCAAATGGCAAAACGCCCATATTCCAAAGGAATGTTAGAGCCGAAACAGCACACCTTCGGTGAGAATACACGCAAATTGGCGGCAATTACCTACCTTGATATCAACGGAGAACAGCAACCGGCGTTCCCATTTGCACATTGGGCAACAAACTACGATCCAATGGGGATTGGCGTGGAGTCTGGCACCCGTATCGGAGCTGGTGATTGGTTTAATATGGATGCGGATATGGGTGCTGCTTTTTTGGCGGACAGAAAAATTGATGGCTCCGATATCATCAATCTCACGCTGGCAAAAGTCGGCGCAACTTGGCGCCCGCAAGATATGTCTGTATGGACAGAAACCTCGTACAGTGTTCGCAAGTCTATGGTTGTCACTTCTGACGGCAGTCTGCATACCTATGACCGTTACGGTAGTAACCGCACGCGCGCGGTGGCCGCTTTCGATTAAAATCTTAAATCTTTGCGAGTCCCCCGTTATACGGGGGCTCGCTTCTTAATGGCGACGGAGTCGCCGAAAAAATTTTTTGAAAATTCGAGAATTGGCTATATTTGTGGGGCAAACACAAAAAATATGGCTAACAAGATTCAACCCTACACTATCAATAGGTCTGGTCTTACAGACTTGGCGATATATCGCGCTACTTCCAAACTCACGGGGCAAATACGGCGAGCAACGCAGTATTTTTCAAAAGTGGACAGATACTCTATCGGTATCGATATGGTGAAGTCTGCGTTTAGTCTATGGAGGTGGATCGCACTGGCGAATAAAGACCAAAGCCGAAGAGTTGAGTATCTCGATGAGTTTGTTGCCGAGTTTGAACTCTTGATGGCATATTTGCGTTTTGTGGAGGAGAATAACCTTATGGGTACCCGACAACTCCACCCAATGAACGAACTGGAATCTACAACAAATAAAGGCAAGCAAAATTTGCTCCTAGACATCTTCACGCTGATGCAGGACATCGGAGAACAAGTTGGGCGTTGGCGTAGTTACACGCTCAGTAGGTGTACGAAGCGAGAACCGCAACAGGAGAACTGATGCGGGGGAGCTATTTATCGAAAGGACTACCTGCTGTCATTTACAGCTATGACTATTCAATGGTAGGATGTTTGTTCGCAATTCTATGATTATCAATTCTAACGGCAATCTGAATAACAATAACCGTTACAATAGTAACCGCACGCGCGCAGTGGCCGAATTCGATAATAACACTCCACTCAGTCGTGAAGATGTCTGGCTTGCCTACTACGACTGTCGGAAGAATATCCGCAACACCGAGAGCCAACTCGAATTTGAGGTGAACTACGAGTTTGAATGTCTAAACCTGTGGCGTGAGATTATCAGTCGAACATACCGCCCAGGAGAGTCTACTGCGTTCATCGTTGAGATTCCTTGCAAAAGAGAGGTATTCGCTGCTTCGTTCCGGGACCGAGTTGTTCAACACCTCATCTCTCTGAGGCTCGTTCCAATCCTCGAATCGGTGTTTATATCCAACTCCTTCAATAATCGTGTAGGCAAGGGAACCCTCTTCGGAGCGAAGACACTGGCCGCCGACATCAAGCGTGTGTCCAACAACTATACCGAAGATTGCTATGTGGCGGTTCTTGACCACTCTGGCTTCTTTATGTCTATCCACAAGCCGACCCTCTGCGACCTCGTCGATGAACTATGGGATGAACATTATCACGAGCCTGACAAAGATTTGATAAAGTGGCTCACACGAACGGTGCTCGAAGACTGTCCAGAGAAGCATTGCCGAAGAAACTCATCACAAAGTAGATGGGAAGGACTCTCTCCCAACAAGAGCCTCTTCACTTGTGGCGAAGACAAGGGGCTGCCGATCGGCAACAACTTGTCGCAGTTGTTGGCCAACTACATCCTGAATGACTTCGACCACTATGTTCTCGACGAACTCTGCCCAGACGCATACGGGAGATATGTCGATGACTTTTATGTCGTATGCCGGGACAAAGGTCGCTTGTTGGCGATGGTGCCAAAAATCCGAGAGAAACTCGCATCGAGGGGGCTAATACTCCACCCTCGAAAGTTTTACTGCCAACATTACTCGAAGGGTGTGAAGTTTGTCGGCTCGGTAATCAAGAAGGATAGGTTCTACCTATCAAATAGAACTGTCAATAATGCCTTCCATACACTCCGTTCACTCAACGAAGAAATCCCTGAACCGATGGACCTATTGTGGTTGGAAAACTTTCAAGGAAGAATCAACGCATATCTGGGTTTTATGCGCCACCACGACGCATACAACATCCGCCAGCGTTTCCTCGAAGAGATAGATGAACGACTTCACGAGTATCTCTACATTGGAGGTGATTACGAAAGAGTTGTCATACGCAAGAAATATCGCAGACGAGAACTAATGCGAGGAATTATTGCCTCCAAGAAAAAACTCGTCAAAATTGAGCCCCGCAAGCCCTTATAAGGGCTGTCCTTTTCGTGCGCTATTGTCTGTTGTATGTTTGTGTCAAACATTAACAGATTTAGCTATGAAAAAATTCTTCAACTGGCTCTTCAACGAGAGCAATCGCCCGGAACACATCCGACTTCTTGCGCTGCTCACCCTCATACTGTGTGCAGTTCTGGCGTTCTTCACTAGTTCGCTAATCGCCCTTGACGCTCAGGTGGCTTTGGCTGCTATGCTGGTAGCCGTAACCATCGAGGCCTATCAAATCATCGTAGCTCGTAAAGTCGATTGGAGTAATACTCTCGGCGACCTGCTCGCCGATGTGTTCGCCATCGGCATTGGTTTGGTAGTTTACGACCTGCTAGCACTACTCTCGCCATGGTCGGCCATCGTGATGTATGTGATAGCAACGGCGCTCATCATTGTGGGTGCCGTTAAGCCCAAAATCAAAGCACCTTGCTATCTCGGGTTTCTTTTGGTGGGACTCGTTGCCTTCTCGCTTTTTGTGTTTGCCAAGTAAAAAGTTGTATGCTATGGTAACGATGTCCCCCGAAAGAGTTTTAAGTGGCACCATTGCTACAATGCTCTCGACCCTCTTCGAGAGCCTTATGCCGCTGTTCGTTGCTGTCTTGATTTTCGAGGTCATCGACTTCGTTACAGGTGTATGGAAGAGCGTTGTTGTCGCCAAAAGGAAGAATAAAAAATTCGCCTTCGAGAGTATAAAAGCGTGGAGAACCATCTATAAGGTGGTGTTTATCTTTATCGGTATATACCTCTCGGCGCTGCTCAGCGATATTATGCCCGATGGACACAAAATGCAGTTGGCAAAATACTTCACTGGCTTTGCGTGTGGCGTAGAGTTCTGGTCGTTTCTCGAAAACGCCGCAGAAATATCCAACCACAAGGTGTTTAGGGCTCTAAAAAAGATAATGAAAAACAAGGTGGATAATGCCTTGGAACCCGACAATGGAAAGGAGGAGTGATGGCACAGCTCGTATTTATTAACCTCGGCGAAGACAGAAAGGCAGAAGTGTCGCAGTTCACGCGCGATACAATCATAAACGCCGCAGACAAGGCCGGTTTGGAGAGGGTGTTCATCACCTCGGCCAGACGACTGCCTATTGAACAGGCAGCAGCGATGTACAACAATATCATACAAAGAAAGCGCATCATCCGCTATCGAGAACCTGGTAGAAAGGTTACAGAATTGTGCCAAAGGCTACATCGACAAGGAAAGCCAAAGTCAGAGGTAATTGAGAAGATGTCTGCGCTCATCAACGATTTGGCCGAGCAAAGGCAAAGAGTCAGCCTGCATTGCGTCGGGGAGGAGGTTTATGCCTCAACGAATGTTGTTGACATTTCCGACAGTATGCCGGCTGGAATGGCAGAGTCGTTCATCAAAGCCTTGGCAGCAGAGGAGGCTACCGCACGAGTGATTCAGAGCGTGTCAAGCTCCATTCGCGCGGATAAAGTGTCCTTCGACCCGAACGAGCCGGCTATTCACTTTGAACTCAAACAGCAATGACACTTGAACCGACATTTGTAGACACTATCCCCACAGGAGGGGAGATGCAAGAGGGGAGGCTGTATGTTTCCATTAAGGAGATGTCTGCAGCTCACCTCTGCGCTTGTGGTTGTGGCCGAAAGGTTGTTACTCCACTCGGCAAGGATGGATGGAGCCTTCTGCTCTCCGAGGGGACGATAACCATAAGACCGGAGATGGGTTGTGCGAGTTTGAAGTGCGGCGCGAAATACAACATCACAAACAATAGAGTGCAATGGTCAAATTACTAAAATCGCCGTGGCTGTGGTTGTTCCTCACCATCGCCATCGGAGCAGCAAGCATCTATTGGCTTGTTGCTAAAAACAACGAACAGAAGGAAGAGATTGTGCGACTCGAACTCAATCAACAGTCTCTGCTCGGCGAAGTGAAGTATTACACCAACGAGGCAGAGCAACTCACAGCGTCGGTGCAGCGCATCACTCTGCGAGCTGACGAGTTGGAAACTCTCATCCCGGCTTACGAGCAAGAGGTGGCTGCTTTGCGACTTCGCATATCAGACCTCGAAAGCATCGCTCACATTTCGACACAAACGAGTGCGACTGTCGAGGCCACAGTGGAGCCTTATGTGCCACCCGATACGGTGGAACTCCTCGCAGACAAGATACCCCAATCCTTTCACTATGCCGACTCGTGGCTGAGCGTTGATGGGAGTATTCTTGCGGGGAAAGTAGAGTGTAATATAAAGGTGGTAGACAGCCTCGTGCTGGTGGCCCACCGCAAGCCCAGATACTTCTTGTGGTGGAAGGTTTGCAAGGGTAAAATCGTAGACTACGATGTAATTTCAAAGAATCCATACACCACAATCTCCTCGCTGGAATATATAGAGGTGGTCGATGAATAAAAAATGCCCCCACCGTAAGGTTGGGGGCTACTCTTTGAGTAAAGGTGTCAAACAATAACTACAAAGAGAGAGCGGAGAGCTGTGTAATAATAGAACGCAGCCCGTTTTTTATGCGTTCCACCTGCTGTGGACGAGGCTGTTTTGCTCCCGTATAATAATGCCCCAACTGTCGTTCGTTAATGCCTGATTCCTTGGACAGGGCAGAACGAGATACAAATGATTCTGCGTGGTGCATTAACGCACGAGGCGACAACTCATATTCAAGGGTGTATTCGCCCACAAACTCAGAGGGGATTGTGTCGCCTTCCTCTTGCATCCATTCGAGATGCAAGCGCAAAGACTCTTCCATATTAGATTTAGTTTCGGCCAAAGTTGCGCCAGTAACCACCACGGCGACATCTTCGTTGGCGACGGAGGCTCCATAGTTGCCATTCCAGTCAATAAGTATTTTTACTGTTTCCATAGTCTATTTGTTTTGTGGCAGGGTGTTATTTCCACCCTGCCTGTTTCCAAATGCTGTTTAATAAAAATTGGTCTAAATTCTCGCTTGGTTTACCTCTTACAGTAACCTTGCCACTTTTTGTTGGATGCTTAAACTGTCGATGGTCGCCGACCGTCTTAACTAAGACCCATCCATCTCTCTTTAAGAAATCAAGGATTTCGCGTACTTTGTAATTCTTCATTGTTTGTTTGTGTTATTGTTTGACAATACAAAGGTAGTAATTTTACTATCATTTGCAAAATAATTGGTACTTTTTTTACTACTTTTTCTCAAAAAAGTTACAAAACGCCCTCGTAGTTGAGCAGAAGAGGGTTCGCTTGCTGAATATCGTGAGGGGTGTAGATGTCGGTCATCAGCAACGAGGAGTGCCTCGCTTGCTCTTTGACCGATAGTGTATCACATCCTGCTCGTAGCATTTCGGTAATACCTGTATCTTTGAGCGAGTAGAATTTATACTGCGGCGGGAAGTGAAGGTCTTTGCGAATGTGGTGATGCCAATAATCTCGGAATTGCTTCTCATCACGATGTTTCTCGCCAGGCATAAACTTATCGCTAAATATATAATAAGAAGAAGGTGCGCTGAACACATCGAGGTCGAGCATCAGACGGATGACTTTTGCTGGCAGTGTAACAAGCGCAGAGCGTTTGTTCTTACTCACCGTGTCGGCGACAAAAACCGTTTGCTTGGCGAGATTCACATCACCTATTTTGAGGAGAGCAATCTCCTTCGGGCGAATGAGCACATAGTGCAGAAAGTAGCAAGCTAGGAGAAAGTATCGATTGCGTTCCCAAAGATAATTGTGGAGCCGAACCATACTGCCATCATCGATGACGGTGCGGTTCTTCTGTAATGTAGCTTTACCAATCTTCGTGATACCCTCGACTGGCTTGCTCTTCAAGTACTCTCGCTGAACCAAGAAAGAAGAGAATACCTTGAGAAAGATAAGGTAGTTGTTGCGAGTTTGTATGGAGTTTTGGCGGTCCAGATAGATGTAATCCAAGAACTCCATACAAAACGCTCTGTCGAACTGATAAATGTATGTGATGGGGACTCTTCGCCCATCATTCCAGGTGCGAAGGTTCCGAAGATACGAGGCGTAGCCATTGAAGGTTTCTTGGCGATACTGTCCATCGCTATACATTTTGGTTAAGTAAGAGAAATATGCATCACAAGCAGTAGAGAAAAGCGCATACCCTCTATTAGACTCTGCGTCTATCCACGGGTTCCACCCCTGCTCTAACTGTGTTGATATTCGCGCCATCAAGCCGGCGGCATACTTGCGTCGCTTGGAGAGAGGGTTGATGCTATTTATTTTGATACGCTTGCGTTTTAGTCGCCCCGAAGCCGGGCAGAACGCATAGAACTCGATGAACCACTCTTTCCCATCAGATAGACGAGGATATGTGTATGAGCGCAGCTCATCGACCGTGTTTTTGGTTTTTACAAATGACAACATTTTTTTATACATTTCTTCGGATTCGATGAAATGTATGATGTTGATTTTCTGTAAAGTATGGAACAAATATCAATTTGTCCCGATATTGTCCCGCTGTTTTAACGGAAAACGGTGTAAATTGCTCACATCGTGCAATTTACACCGAATTTGTCGGGGTGAAGTGATTCGAACACTCGACCCCCTGCTCCCAAAGCAGGTGCGCTAACCGGACTGCGCTACGCCCCGAATTGATGGTGCAAATATAAACATTATTTTTGAAATCCTAATGTTTTTTTCCTCACCGCCACTTTTATGTATCTGGGCAGGTGGCGCAAAAGTGGCACTATCATCCTATACATCACACCCGGTCCTACCCTACGGCGACCCGCAAACAGCCCCCTCAGGGCCCTTTCGGCCACCCGTTCGGGCCTCCCCAGCACCCCAAGGCGCACACCCAAGCGGCGGTAGCGTTCGCCCAGGCCATAGAGCTCCGTAGCCACACCCGCCGGCAGAGCCACCGTAACGCTCACACCACTCTCCCTGACCTCGTCGTCCCTCAGTGCATAGGAGAGTTCCCTGAGATAACTCTTCGAGGCACCGTAGAGCCCCAAGCCGGCCATCGGCAGCCACGAAGCGTAGGACGACATATTAAGTATATACCCGCGCCCGCGCGCACGCATATCACCAACAAAGAGTCGGCACAGCTCCGTAGTGGTGGCCACATTGAGCCTCACCATCTGCCCTACCCTCTCCGCCGTACAATCCGCAAGGTCGCGGTAGGCGAACATCCCTGCATTATTGGCCAGCACCTCGACCTCCAGTCCGCGCTCCTGACACTCTGCGTGGAGCCTTTGGGCCGCTCCCTGCTCCGAGAGGTCCATCCGAAGAGCCACAACCTCGCCCCCGAGCCCCGTTAGTTCCTCACGCGCACGCTCCAGACGCTGCTCATCTCGGGCCACAATGACCACACCATAACCCCTACCTACAAGCCCTGCGGCCAGATGGAATCCTATGCCACGACTCGCGCCCGTAACCACTGCCCAACGCCTCTCCATTACCTTTTCATTCATAGTTCATCTCGTTTTCGAAAACAAATTTACAAAAAAATTTACACTAACCCTTGCAGATTCAAAATTTTGCCTTACATTTGTGATATCAAAATAATATCATTTTGAATTGAGCAACAAAAGACTAACAAACAAATAACCCTAACTAAACACAAAGCAACTATGGAAAACAAAGAGTACAAATTCAGCGGTTTTCGAATGAGCGGTTTTGCCGGCCTCATTATGATTTTTGCGATTCTCGGCCTTTCGATTTGGTCGTTCGTCGCAGACCCCGAAGCTCCCCTCAACATCATTCTCGGCTCGGTGGGCATCACTTTGGCCTGCATTATGACCGCAGGTTTCCGCACCCTTGAGCCCAACCAGGCACGCGCAATGGTCTTCTTCGGCAAATACAAAGGCACCTTCACCGACGAGGGTTTCTGGTGGACCAACCCCTTCTACACAGCCAAGGCCGTATCGTTCCGCGCACGCAACCTCAACGCCGACGCCATCAAGGTGAACGACAAGACCGGCAACCCCATTATGATTGGTCTGGTTGTCGTATGGAGAGTCAAGGATACCTACAAGGCCCTCTTCGAGATTGACTCGCAGACGATGGTTTCGAGCGTAAAGATCGACAAGAAGGGCGAAGTGGAGGGCGTAGGTGCCCTGGCTGGTCGTATGATGGCCTTCGAGAACTTCGTGAGGGTGCAGTCCGACGCCGCTCTGCGTCAGGTGGCAGGTATGTATGCCTACGACAACAATGGCACTGGTGAGAGTGAGCCCACACTCCGCAGCGGTGCCGACGAGATTAACGAGCTGCTGTGCAAGACCATCAATGAGCGTCTTTCGATTGCAGGCATCGAGGCTGTGGAGGCACGCATCAACTACCTCGCCTATGCCCCCGAGATTGCAGCCGTGATGTTGCGCCGCCAGCAGGCCGACGCCATCATCAGCGCCAGGGAGAAGATTGTCGAGGGTGCCGTTTCGATGGTACATATGGCTCTGGACAAGCTCAAAGCCGAGGGCGTTGTGGAGCTCGACGAGGAGCGCAAGGCCGCAATGGTGAGCAACCTTCTGGTAGTTCTCTGCGCCGACGAGAGCGCCCAGCCCGTAGTGAACACAGGCTCGCTGTACAATTAACAATGGACAATGGACAATGGACAATTGAAAATTGAAAATTAAGAGAGGCTCCTTAAGGACCTTAAAGACCTTAAAGACCTTAAAGACCTTAAAGACTTAGGACTTTAGACAAAAAAAACACAATGGCGAAAGATACCGCAAATACCAAGAGTTTTGTGCTCCGCGTTGATAGCGACACTATGGATGCCCTCGAGAGGTGGGCAGCCGACGAGTTTCGCAGCATCAATGGGCAGTTGCAGTGGATAATCGCCGAGGCTCTGCGCAAAAGCGGCCGCAAGCCCAAAAAGAGCAACAAAACCCCCAACACAACAGATAACTAATCGTAGCCACATCCCTGCCCCAACCCGAGGCGGGGATGTGGTCAACTCATCCACAAACACACCTTCTGCACTATGAAACGAGCACTCACCTTCTCAGCGGCCGTCTGTGGCATAAGCTTCCTCGCGGCCATCATCTTCCACCTCGCAACGGGTTATACGGGCATCAGCCCCACCATAGAGCAGGCCTCGGCCTTTAGGACTTTCGCCTCGCTCTATATGTTCCTACCACTGCTGACCGCCATAGTCTTGCAGGCCATCGAGGGTAACATCAAGGTGGAGCGCCGAGCTCTCCGCATCCGCATCACTGCTGCGCATATGCCCACCGGCAAGTTCCGCCCCCACTGGAGTTGGCTTGCGGGCTCGCTGTTGGCTCCCGTTGTGGTGGCACTCTCCATCCTCTTCTCGGCACCCTTTGCGGATATTGTGGGCCCCAAGGAGGGTATGATAGCTATGATGGGCTCCACACCTGTGCCCGCCGAAGCTATGGCCGAGCTCGACAAACTAACTGACTTCTCCTACATTGCAATCACGCTCCTGTCGGGCCTCCTGGCGGGCGCTACCATCAACGCTCTGTTTGCCTACGGCGAGGAGTATGGCTGGAGGGGCTATATGGCCGAGGCGCTCGGCAGCACCAAGTTCTGGAAAGCGGCCCTTGTGATTGGCTTCGTGTGGGGCCTCTGGCACCTTCCTCTGATTCTTATGGGCCACAACGGCTACTCCAATCGTGCTTTGGGCGTGGTGATGATGATACTCTTCTGCCTCCTTGCGGGCGTGGTGGAGCTCTACCTCACACGCAAGAGCGGCACCCTCTGGGCGGCGACTATCTTCCACGGCACCATCAACGCCCTGGCGGGCCTCGGTGTGCTGATGATTCCCTCGGGCGACCCCCTCATTACGGGCGCTACGGGCGTGGCGGGACTCGCCGCACTTGTGGTGGTCATCGCTGCACTCTACATCTACGACCGCTACATCTCGCGTGACAAGATTTTCGGATAGCGGAAAGTTGTAAGCTATTAGCCGTTAGCAGTTAGCAGTTAGCCGTTTAGCCATTAGCTAACAGCAGATTACACCTCTTCCTCTTCACGGGTATTAAAATTAATACCCGTGAAGAGGGGGGGCAAAGGCTGAAAGGGCCAAAAGGGCCGAAAGTGCCAAAAGGGCCAAAAGGGCGAAAAGGATTTTAGGACCTTAATGACCTTAAAGACCTTAAAGACCTTAAGGACCTTATTTCACCCCCTCTAAGTTAGAGGGGGCACGCCTAATAGCAAGAGTGGTAGATGCCAACCGCCTGCCTTACGGCAGTCGTGGCAAGACGGGGAAGAAAGGCCCGAAAGACCACAAAAAAAGGATTCGGCAGAAGCAATTTTTTTGAAAAAAGTTTGCATAAGTTTGCGATTATATATATATCTATATATATATTTGTTGCCGAAAACTGACCTTAACCGCTTGCTGTGTAATATTTGACAGCCGTTAGGGTCATAAGAGTACAAAACAACACCCATTACTATTATGAAACGCACAACACTTCTTCTGGCAGCACTCTTTGCTCTGCTGTCGCTCGGCGCACAAGAGCCAACCCACACCCTCAAGGGCCAAGCCGTAGGCCCCAATGGCGAGCCCGTAGGCTACGCCACCGTGCTGCTCGCCCCCGCAGGCGAGGAGTACGACCCCGCAAAAGAGAATCATCAGGGCACATCTGCCTCGACCGAGGGCCGTTTTTCGTTCTCTGCACCCGAAGGCAACTACACCCTCACCATAACCTTCATCGGCTACAAACTCTGGACTCAGGAGTTATCCCTCACAGCCCCCACCGACCTCGGAGCCATCACCCTCGAGGAGGACTCACAACTGATTGAGTCGGTGGCCATCACCGGTGGACTCATAAGGCGCGAGGCCGACCGTTATGTTATGAGCAACCTCTCGGAGAGTGCTCTGGCCAAGGGGCGCGACAGCTATGAGCTCCTCAAGCTCGCACCCGGCGTGTGGGCCGACGACAACGGCTCCATCTCCATCAACGGCAAGTCGGGCGTGAAGGTGCTCCTCAACGAGCGCGAGGTGCGTATGACAGGCGACCAACTGATGGCCTATCTTAAAGCCCTGCCCGCCGAGAACCTCCAGAAGATTGAAATCATCCCCGAGAGCGGTGCCGACTACGACGCCGACTCCTCGGCCGGCATCATCAAGATAACCCTCCGTCGTATGCGCGAGAGCGGCACAAACGGCTCGGTAACCCTCGGTGGTACACTCTCCACCCTCTCACAAAGCTACACCGTAGGCCCCAACGGAAACATCAACCATAAGAACGGCCGCTGGAACCTCTACGGCTCATTCTCGCTCTCGAGCTACTCCACGACCACCACCAACGACAAGATGCGACTGGAGGAGCGCACAAGCTATGCCAATGGTGCCGAGCTGCTCTCCCACACCTCCAACAACGCCAAGAACAATCAGGGCGGAGGTATTGTGGGTGCAATCTACGACCTCTCGGAGCGCAGCAGCATAGGCTTCGAGTACAACCTCTGGCACTCGCCTGCCGCCCCCACCACAACCGCCAGCGACCTAAGCTACACCCTCGGTGCCGACTCGGAGTACCACACAAGCCTCTATGAGCAGAGGCGCAGTACCACCAATCAATCTGTGGCGGCCAACTACATACTCGCCCTCGACGACCGCGGCTCCAGACTGAAGGTCATTGCCGACTGGGCGGGCAACGCCACCCTCGGCACCAACCTCAACTCCAACAAGTTGGTCCGCAACATAGGGGGTGTGGCGAGTGCGCCCATAGATTCGCTCTACCGCAACAGCTCGGTGGCCAACTACTCCTACTACACCCTCACGGCGGCCGTTGAGCAGAAACTCTCGGACGCGACAACCCTCTCCTATGGTGCCAAGTACACCCTCACCGACTCCTACAGCACCACCGACTACTCCTACCTCAAGGGCGAGGAGTGGACACCCCTGGAGAGCTACAACTCCCTGACCGACTACAACGAGCACATCGGTGCCCTCTACGGCATCTACTCCACCCGTTTTGCCAATGGCGCGGCACTCTCGGCAGGCCTCCGTGCGGAGTACACCAACATCCCCGAACTGAAACAGCAGTATGTGAGCCTCTTCCCCCATCTGAACATCTCCTACCCGCTGAATCCCACGCAGACCGTCATACTCTCGGGCTCCTACAAGCGTGCCATCACACGCCCCTCGTTCTGGACTATGAATCCCGTGCGTCAGCAGCTCTCGGAGTTCTCATACCAGGTGGGCAACCCCGACCTAAGGCCCGTCTACTCCAATAATTTCACCCTCTCGGCTACCCTCTTCTATCGCTACACCATAACCCTCGGCGGCTACCTCCAGGATGGTGTCATCTCGCAGCTCTCGATGGTAGACGATGCCGACCCCACAGGCCGCACACTCAAGTATATCCACACCAACATCAACAACCTCTACCAATACTACATCCAGCTCTCTGTGCCCGCACAGATTACCCCCTGGTGGACTATGAACGCCAACCTGCTGAGCGTGATGCTCGACCAGCGCATCGCCTCGAGCGACACCAACGACCGCACCTTCACCACTCAGGGCTATATGGTCAACACCTTCTCGCTGCCCAAGGGGTGGAGCGTGGACTTTACGGGTCAGTTTGTGACCGATGCAAAGATTGGCAACCTCACACAGCAGGGACAGGGCAACATCTCTCTGGCTGTGAAGAAGCAGGTGGGCGACAAGCTCTCCTTCGGTGTGGGCTTCAACCACATCCTCGACACCTCCCACCAGAGGGTCTTCTCCTCGGGCGAGGGCTTCAGTCGCACACTCTACTCCCCCAACCTCTGGACCCGCAGTGTGAACCTCTATGTGCGCTATAACTTCCAGGCCGGCAAGATGTTCCGCGCCAAGAGCGTAGAGAGCGGCGCCGCCGAAGAGAAAGGCCGAATGGGGAACTAAAAAAAGAAAATTCAAAATTCAAAATTCAAAATTAAGGACCTTAAGGACTTTAATGACTTTAATGACTTTAAGGTCCTTAATGACCTTATCTTAACTCTCAACTCTATGAAGAATCGCTACTATTTTTTGGACAATGTGCGCTGGGTGACGGTACTCCTGGTGCTCTTCTACCATGTTTTCTACAACTTCAACGCCGTGGGTGTCTTTGGTGGCATAGGCGGTTTTGCCGACCACCAGTGGCAGGATACCATCTGCGCACTACTTAATCCGTGGTTTATGGCCCTGCTGTTTGTGGTGGCGGGGGCCTCGAGCCGCTATGCTCTTCGCACTCGCACCCCCAAGGAGTTCCGCAAGGAGCGCACACGCAAGTTGTTGGTGCCCTCCACCCTCGGACTGCTCACCTACGGCGGAGTGCTCGGACTGATGAATATGCACATTGCGGGCGCGACCATCCCCGAGGAGGTGCCACTCTTTTTCAGGTGGCTCATTGCCGTTGCGAGCGGTACGGGGCCGCTGTGGTTCCTTCAGGACCTTTTGGGCTTCTCGCTGCTGCTACTGCTGGTGAGCAAAGTGGCCGATGTGGAGAGGGTCGACGAGTGGCTCCAAAGGCTCCCCAAATGGGGCCTTGGTGTGCTGATGATAGGCTTTCTCGTGGTGCTGTGGCTGGCCTCGCAGAGCCAGATAGACAACCCCACAGCGGCACAAGGACTTCTGAATCTCTACCGCCCCGTATTCTACTTCGTGGCTTTTCTGGCGGGGTATTTTATCTTCTCATCGGAGCGCGTGCACGACTATCTTGCCGAGCGAGCCGGGGCCCTTATTGTGGCCGCAGCGGTGAGCGCGGTGGGCTTTTGCAGCGAGTTCTACGGCAAGGACTACACCTCGCCCGAGGCTGTGCAGGGCCTCTGGTGTAACCTCTTCTGCTGGTCGGCGGTGCTTGCCGTGCTGGGTGCTTTCAGGCGTTGGGCCAACGGCACCTCGCGCTTTGCGGGCTATATGACGCGCAGCAGTTTTGGCCTCTATGTGGTCCATATGGCCGTCTGCACGGGCTCGTGCCTTCTGCTCCGCTCGAGCGGCCTGCCTGTCTGGGCCATCTACCTCTTGGCCATAGCGATGACCTATGTTGGCTCCTTTGCCGTCTATGAACTACTGCGCAGAGTCCCCATCCTAAATTATTGCATCTTCGGCATAAAGAACAAAAAATAGCTGAACAAAATAGGAAATATAAAGCCCCCTTTCCGCAAAGGGGGCAAACCGACCGAGTTCGAGCCCCACAAAAGGGCACAAAAAAACGGAAGACATTTCTGTCTTCCGCCTCTTCGGTGATCCGCCTGGGGCTCGGGTGCTCGCGCACCCTACGGGTTATTTTTACAATCCTCCCAAACCCTCCTTTGGAAAGGAGGGCTTCCCTGGGTTCGAGCCCCACAAAAGGGCACAAAAAAACGGAAGACATTTCTGTCTTCCGCCTCTTCGGTGATCCGCCTGGGGCTCGAACCCAGGACCCCAGCATTAAAAGTGCTGTGCTCTACCAGCTGAGCTAGCGAATCATCGCGCTTTCATTCCAAAAGCGGTGCAAAGATAAGGCAAAAATCTTTTTCTGCAAACTCTTTGCAAACTTTTTTTCATTTCGGAGCCTTTTTATGGCACTCAACTACCCACGACTGACAAAATGGCAGAGCGGGGTGACTGGAACGGTATTTGCTCTGGGAAGGAGTAAACGATTAAAAACCAGCAGAATGAAGAACAATGAGATAAAATTTGTGGTGGACCGCAAGAGTGCCGAGGAGGGAGAGAATGTCCTCGTGTCGTGGGAGTGCGGGCTGCCCGACGCAGTGACCCTCACCATCGACAACGGCTTCACCAAGAGCCAGATTCAACTCCCCGACAGCGGCAGCCGCACGGTGGCCATACAGCGCTCCAAAGGCGCTACAACACTCCGTCTGACAGTGGCGCAGAGCGGCCGCATAGAGCGCCGAGAGATAGCCGTAAAGGTGAAGAACATCAAGCGCGTGAAGGCCAAAACCTACAGAGCAAGGCCCCAGGGAGGTAGCGGCTCCATTAGGAGTTTCTTCCAGCGCATAGGCTACAAGTTGCGAGGTTGGATGGGGCGTATGGGCTATGCGTGGCGTGCGATGCCCCCAAAGCGAAGGCGCATCTACTTGGCGCTGCTCATCTGGGCGGCGGCGATGATGCTCTCCACCTGCTCCCACAACAACGGCTACAAGGCGGGCTACCAGAGGGCCCTTCAGGAGATGTCGGCGACCTCCTCCGCAAAGGCTCTTTAGCCCCCGCAAGTCACACAAAACAAGAGCCGCCCACGGAACTCACTCCGAGGGCGGCTCTCCCATATTCAATAGGTCTTAGAACTCGAGCCTTACGATGAAGGAGTTGTGGCCCTCGACCTTGCCTTCGACAAAGTAGGTGGTGGGCTCGGCGGGCGAGCTGTAGAGGGTGAGCTCCACCTGGTCCAGAGGTCTAACCTCGGTGTTGAAGTTAATCTCCAACTCTTTCAGGGGGGTACTCTCAGTCTGCTCCAACGCTACGATGTCCATCGCCCAAACAATGTACATAACATTGTTCACGTGGTGGTTCATATCGAGGTCGGAGTAGGAGGCGGTGTGGGTCGCTGTCCCGGCCACCTCGAAGCCCTCGGGGATGACAACCTTGGCGGCGGGCTCCTCGATTACATTCTCGGGGATGCACTTGGAACTGTCGGCCGCGAATTCCGCAAAAGCACCGCGTCGTGCGAGCCTGCGGGTGGTCATATCAATCACCAGCCACGAGGTTGTGGCCCTCACGAGAGAGCAACCCTCGGAGTCTGTCAGGTGGAAGTCACGCAGGAACATAAAACCCGCGGCACCCTTGTGCCAGCTCTGCAAGGTGACCTTCTCGCGCCACAAGGGCAGGCGGTCGAAGATGACCCTCATACGCGACATCACCCACGCTTGCTTGGTTTCATTGAGGGTGTCGTAGCCCACGCCGAGATAGCTGGCGTGGTGGTTGGCGGCCTCCTGTGCCATATTAAGAAACGCGGCGGGTTTGAGGCGCATATTAAGGTCTGCGTCGTAGCAGGGAATGATGTAGTCGGCTCGGAATTTCTCTACCATAGCTTCTCTCTATTTTGTGTGTAAAATCGGAAGCCAAAAGTAGTAACTTTTTCCCAAAACCCCCAACCTCAGGCCAGATAAAATCCCTTTAGACTACGACACCCACCCTTCGGAACACTCTTTTTTTCTGCGCGAGCGGGTTGTTATGTTGGAGAAAAGTGTATCTTTGTACTCCGAAATTCGGTGGTTGGCTCCGAAACGAATTATTAAAAAATTTTAATAACAAGGTTTTGACACGACGAACTCTTTGGGGCGCTCTTCTGGCGGCGTTGTTGCTCACGGTGGGCATCAACTCCTCCTCTGTCGGAGAGCATAGCGTGGACTTGGCGGAGATTGCAACGGAGAGTTGCACCATCTCGGCCGATATCCCCACCCGCGACTACCTCGGCGAGCGCACCATTCGTGTCGCCCTTGCCCCCTCTCTGCATCAGAGTATTGCCTCCTCTTCGGGGCGCTCTTCGAGCCTTCTGCGCAGCCGCTTTGCCGGCGGTCTGTCGCTCACTCATCCGGCAAACAATCCCTCCTGTATAACTTCGGGCTGTGTCCACTCCTCGGGCACACTCCATCAGGAGGCGCTGCATAATGGTCGCACGGTGGACTACTATATCTACACTCTGCGACACATCATTATTTAGCCTACTCTATTTTTCCCCTTACAAAACAAATCATCATTACTATCGCCGCACGAAGAGCCCGAAGAGTTTGGGCGCGTGTGGAGTGATTATTGTGGCAAAGCGTGCGGCATTGGCTCTCTTGGCGCACACCACAACGAGAGTACTCATTTAAGAGAGCCGACAAACCAAAAAAAGGAAAAAATAGAGATGGAAAATATTATGCACAAAGAGGGTCTGTGTGCTCACTGCCCACAGGTCGAGATGAGATATAAAAGTCGCCTTATGCCCGTAGTGGCCACGCTCCTATCGGTGGCCGTAGTAGTATTGTCGTTTATGCTCAAGGATATGGAGGATTTGAGCACCGTGCTGCTGACCGTGGGCATTGTGGCGCTGGTGGTGTCGGTCATCAATCTCGTCTCACCCAGCAAGGTGCTCGTCTACACCCCCACGGGCGAGAAGGTGAGCCGCAGCAGCATCAACCACTCCGCCGAACTAATAGAGAGGGTGGAGCACGCACTGAGCAGTGGCAATGTGGAGCTGCTCCGAGCACTCGCCACCAAGGAGAGCGCCCCACTGATGACGGTGCTCTACACGACCCCCTCGGGAAGCCTGCTGGCAGGTCAGACACTCCAGTATATCCCCTATGAGTACCACCCAAAGACCAGAGTGTACATTTTCACAAAATAGCAGTCTTTAGTATTACGACCATAAAGAACAAAAGATGTTTATTGTAAAGATTATCGTAGGAATTTTGCTGCTGAGCGTAGGTGCTTCGTGGCTTACCGACGGAGCCTCGGCCATAGCCAAGAGGCTCAAGGTGTCGGAGTTTCTGATTGGTGTGACGATTGTGGCGGTGGGCACCTCCACGCCCGAGTTGGTGGTGAGCCTCCAGAGTGCCATTGCAGGCCAGGCCGATGTGTCGATTGGCAATGTCGTGGGCTCCAACATCTTCAACATCTACGCCATCCTGGGTCTTACAACCATCCTTGCTCCGCTGCCCCTGACGCGCCAGAATGAGCGCCGCGACATCCCCATCTGCCTTGGCGTGACCATCCTCCTGTGCCTTATGGCACTCGACGCCACGCTGTGGGCAGGTGAGGCTAACCAGCTATCCAGGGTTGACGGCATCGTGCTGCTTGTCGGCTACGCCCTTTTCCTGTGGTATATCATCAGAGGTGGTCGCAAAGAGATGGCCGCTATGCCCGCACCCGAACCACAAACCAATCCGACCACCGAAGAGAAGAGCATTTCGATGTGGCTCGCGGTGGTGATGGTGGGTGTGGGCCTCGGCGGTCTTATTTGGGGCTCCGATCTGTTCCTCGACGGCTCCATCGACCTGGCACGCAGGGTGGGCCTGAGCGAGGCCGTCATCGGCATTGTGCTGGTAGCTGCCGGCACCTCTATGCCCGAACTCTTCGCCTCCATCGTGCCCGCACTCAAGGGCAAGAGCGAGATTGCACTTGGCAATATTCTTGGCTCAAATATTGCTAACATCCTCCTGATTCTGGGTACAAGTGCAACACTCACCCCGCTCCGTCTGGGCGGCATCACCCCCACGGATATGGTTGTGATGTTGTCGGCAGTGGTTATGGTGCTCCTCGCGGCCTTCGTGCTTGGCCGCCGAAAGATTACAAGGATAGAGGGCGCGGTATTCCTCGCCATCTATGTGGTCTACACACTCTGGCTGTTGCGCAGCTAAAGGGGGTTGCATATTGACGGAAAAAAACTATCTTTGCGACCAAAATAGAGTGTTATGAACTACGAAGGATTGATTATAGGCGTGTGTACATTCCTGATTATCGGCTTTTTCCACCCGATAGTCATCAAGACCGAATACCACTTTGGCACCAAGGTGTGGTGGGTGTTCCTGCTGTTTGGCCTTGCGGGTGTTGTGGGGTCGCTGATGATTCAGAGCACGCTCCTTTCGACCCTCCTGGGAGTCTTCGCCTTCTCGTCGTTCTGGTCCATCAAGGAGCTCTTCGAACAGCGCGAAAGGGTCCGCAAAGGGTGGTTCCCCAAGAAGCAGAAATAGAGAGTCGCGGGTTACAAAGTTGTAACCCGCGATTTTTTTGTATAAGGTCTAAGGCAGGAAGGGCCAAAAGGGCCAAAAGGGCCGAAAGGGCAGAAAGGGCAGGAAGGGCAGGAAGGGCAGGAAGGGCAAGAAGGGCCAAAAGGGCCAAAAGGGCCAAAAGGACCTTAAGGACCTTAAGGACCTTAAGGACTTTAGGGGAAACCCCATCTCTCCCATCTCTCCCATCTCTCCCATCTCTCCCATCTCTCCCATCTCTCCCATCTCTCCCATCTCTCCCATCTCTCCCATCTCTCCCATCTCTCCCATCTCTCCCATCTCACCCATCTCTCCCAACTC
>JAGBFH010000020.1 GCA_017936605.1 Tidjanibacter sp. | reverse complement strand
GCTTTCCATTGAAAGTAAAAACGCATAGAGCGAGGGGAATTTTTTAACAACAAGATGGGCGAGGCCCGCAGCTTACTCGAGGTAAGTGAGGGTCTCGCCCGTTGCAGTTGGTGAAAAATTCACCCGCTATATGCGTTTTTTACAGGGGGCTGTGAGTCAAATCATCCGACGACCCATCATCCGCGCACACCCAAATCTCAAATACCAGAGGAGTGAAGGGCAGGATCTCGGTCGAGATGGTCACCTTGGCCTCCTCTTCCTCATCCTCTATCGAGGAGCTCGACGACGATGAGGAGCTACTACTATTCAGGTAGTTGTAGTAGTAGGGGTTGTAGTATGAATTGTAGTAGTTATTGTAGTAGTTGCCGTAGCCTCCGTAGCCATAGCCACCACCGCCATACATACTATTCATATAGCTATAATAATTGAGGTAGTTGTAGTAGTCCGCCAGGTCGCTCGACGAGTCGCTCGAGGACTCCGTGATAGCCCTTGCCGCACTACCCGAGATGCCGTAGCCATAGGCCGAGGTGAATACAACCCTCATACGGTCGCCATAGCAGGCGTTCACACACGCCTCCTTGAAGCCCTCAATCATCTGGTTCTCGGTCATATCCCACTCCATAGGACCCTTATTCACAACCTCGCCCCAGGCGCGCATCTGCACCGAGTCGATGTTGCTATCGAAAACGAATCCGTCGAGGAAGTAGCCCTTGTAGTAGCAGGTGAGCACCGAATCGGCCGAGCCGGCCTTGATGACCGAGTCGCGTTTTACGGGGAAGGGGGTCATCAGCTGCACATAGAGGCCCTTCGAGAGGGTGTCGGCCTCGGTGAGTTGCCACCTGCTGGAGGCGTACTCATTGACAACCTTATTTTCGAGCGTGATGGGGTCCTCCGACACCTCACGGATGATGAGCGAGTCGATGATGACGGGCACATTGCCCTCCACGCCCCACTGGCCGTTGTAGCCCACATTGGTAGCATCGTAGCCGCTCGAGCCGCGATACATACCCGAGGGCATAATCACGCGCGTCATATCGCCAACTTTCATATTGGTCAGGGCCTGCAACATACCCGCGGAGAGCGAGGTATTCTCGGAGTAGAGGTAGACAAAGTCATCAACATAGTGGGTCCTACGGCTGTAGGTGCCCTGTCGTTTGGCCACCTCGGCGTTGCGGGTGTAGAAGATGTTGCCATCGAGTCGTTTGCCCGTATAGTCAATCCTCACCCAGTTACCCTCCTTGATGACGGTATCGGCGGGTGCAGGCTCGGTGGAGCGTTTCATCCACACGATATAGACACCATCTTTGGTGCGCATAATATCCGGATTATTCTCCCAACCCTTATAATTCTTATCCATCCACGCCTTGAGCGACTCATCCTCCAACACGGAGTAGTCGCCACCCTCGGGTGTAGCACAACCAACAGCCAAGGTGATTGCCATCAACGAGGCTGCTACAATGCTCCATATACTCTTCAGAAATCTCATATCTCTCTATTTCGTTTTTCTACTTTTTTACTTTTCAATCTCCTCTACGGTGAGAATCATCATAACGGGCGTATCCTTGGGCACCGCACCCATACCTGTCGAGCCGTAGGCAATCGACGAGGTGAGGAACACCAGGAGCGAGTCGCCACCAATGCTACCTTCAAACGCCTCCTCGAGGGGGTTTAGTATGTCACCCTTGCCGAGAGTGGCCACGATAGGCTCGAAGTTCCAATACTCCTTATTGAGATTCTCGGGTAGCAATTCGGCCACATATCGCTTGTTTGTATAATAGGGGTCATCAGCAGGGCGGCCATTAAAAATGTAGGCCTCCACATTGAAAGTCACCCTATCGCCCATTGCCGCACCTTGTGAACGGCTCTCGGGCGCAATATCATACTTATTACCAGCCAGATAGACATAGGCGCTATCGGAGGTCACACGATACTCCTTGCCGGAGAGATAACTCTCAATCTGCGTTCTCTGCTTGGGCGCGAACTCGTCCGTAGCGATGCAGGAGGTCGCCAATGAGGCCACCACAAAACTCACAACTGCCAACGCAAATATACCAACTCTTGTCACTTTCATAGCCATCCGCATAGTTTATGCCTAAATTAACTGGCAAATATACCTATTATAATTGAAAGTTGAAAGTTGAGAGTTGAAAATTTTAGAAAAGAGGGAGGAATGAGAGGAATGGGGCCAATAAGACTTATGGGACCTATAAGACCTATAAGCCACATAAGCCCTATCAAGACTTAGGTCGGTAGACGGTTGTCGGGCGACCACCATAATTAGCCAGCACCGTTGCACAAGGTGATTATCAAGGGCTTGCCCTTGACCAAGCCTCCCTTTTCAAAGGGAGGTTTGGAGGGATTGTCTATACTCATTCCGCGAATGCGGAATTTTGTGCCAACAAGATGGGCGAGTCCGCAGCTTACTCGAGGTAAGTGAGGAACTCGCCCATTGTAGGTGGTGCAAAATTCACCCGCGAGATGTGCTCGCTACTCCGCGGTATTGATGGCTACAAGATTCCTGTCGCCATAACCATTATCAATCTTGGTCACATAGGGGAAGAACTTCTGTACCCTCACCCACTCCAGTGGGAATACTGCCTCCTCGCGCGAGAACTCGTGGTTCCACTCGCCTGCCAGCTCGGCAGCAGTGTAGGGTGCATTCACAACAATCTGGGGTGTGGTCTGTGCTTCGTGGAGAATCTTCACGAGTGCGTCACAGAACCTATCCATCTCCTCTTTGGACTCACTCTCGGTGGGCTCCACCATAAGTGTGTCGTGCACAGGGAAGGAGAGCGTGGGGGCGTGGAAGCCGTAGTCCATCAGTCGGTGTGCCACATCGCCCACCTCTACGCCGTAGTCTTTGCGGAAATTGGTGAGGTCGAGAATCATCTCGTGGCCCACGCGGCCGCTCTCACCCGAGTAGTAGGTGCGATAGCTCTCGGAGAGTTTGCAGGACATATAGTTGGCATTGACGATAGCCATCTCGGTAACCCTCCTGAGGCCCTCGGCACCCAGCATCTTCACATAGCCATAGGTGATGGGGAGCAGCAGAGCACTACCCCAAGGCGAAGCCGAAACTGCGGTGATACCGTCTGCGCCACCGGTCGAAACAACCGAATGGGAGGGGAGGAAATCGACAAGGTGTTCTGCCACACATACGGGGCCTACGCCGGGGCCACCGCCGCCGTGGGGCATTGCGAAGCTCTTGTGGAGGTTCAGGTGGCAGACATCTGCACCGATGAAGCCGGGGTTGGTGAGGCCCACCTGGGCGTTCATATTTGCGCCGTCCATATAGACCTGACCACCGTGCTCGTGAACGGCATCGACAATCTCGCGGATGCGGCTCTCGAATACGCCGTGGGTCGAAGGATAGGTCACCATAAGACCTGCCAACTCGCCCTCATACTGCTCGGCCTTGGCCTTCAGGTCCTCGACATCAATATTACCCTTGTCATCACAGCCTACGCCCACAATCTTCATACCCGCCATAGCGGCCGATGCGGGGTTGGTGCCGTGTGCCGACGAGGGGATGAGGATGATGTTGCGGTAGCCCTGCGAGCGGCTCTGGTGGTAGGCGCGGATAATCATAAGGCCCGTATACTCACCTGCGGCACCCGAGTTGGGTTGCAGGGTGCAACCCGCAAAGCCTGTGATAATCGAGAGGTCTTTCTCCAGCTCGGCAATCATTGCCAGGTAGCCCTCGGCCTGTGCGGTGGGGGCGAAGGGGTGCATATTTGCAAAGCCCGCCAGAGAGAGGGGCATCATCGTTACGGCGGGATTGAGCTTCATCGTACACGAACCGAGCGAAATCATACTATCGGCCAACGATATATCCCTATGCTCCAGGCGTTTGATGTAGCGCATAAGCTCCGTTTCGGAGTGGTATTTCTGGAATACGGGCTCGGTCAGAATGGCGCTCTCGCGGCGGAGCGAAGCGGGGATAACCATAGCCTCCTCGTCAATCTTCACACTCTTGGGGGCCTTCTTGCCTGCGGCCTCGGCGAAGATTGCAACAACCTCGGCCACCTCCTCGTCGGTGGTCACCTCATCGAAGCTCATCCTCACCCTACCCTCGGCGGGATAGAAGAAGTTGATGCCGTGCGAGAGGGCGATATCCGAGATAACCGAAGCCTCGGCCTCCACCTCGAGGGTGTCGAAATACTCCTCGGTGAGGAGTTCATATCCGAGGGCCTTGAGAGCCTCTGCTACGGCCACGGTGCGCGAGTGGATATGTTTGGCTATGCGCCTGAGGCCCTCGGGGCCATTGTAGACAGCATAGAAGCCCGACATCGAGGCCATAAGTGCCGATGCGGTACAGATATTCGAGGTTGCCTTCTCGCGTTTGATATGCTGCTCGCGGGTCTGGAGCGCCATACGGAGTGCGCGGTTGCCGAGCCTATCGACCGACACGCCGATGATACGGCCGGGCATATTACGCTTGTAGGCATCCTTGGTTGCCATATAGCCGGCACTGGGACCGCCAAAGCCCATAGGCAGACCGAACCTCTGCGACGAGCCAACGGCGATATCGGCACCCCACTCTGCGGGAGCTTTCAGCACCACGAGGCTCATAAGGTCACAGACGGCCGACACCTTTGCGCCTGCTGCGTGGGCCTTCTCGGTGAAGGCTGCATAGTCGCGCAACTGGCCTGCGGCGGCGGGATACTGCACCATAGCGCCGAACTCCTTGCCCGAGAACTCATAGGTTGCGTAGTCGTCAATCACTATCTCGATGCCGAAGGGCTCACTACGGGTGAGCAGTACATCGAGGGTCTGGGGATAGATGTTGCTATCCACGAAGAGCACATTCACACCACTCTTCTGCTGGTCGCGGCTACGGAGTGCAAACATCATAAGCATAGCCTCGGCTGCGGCAGTAGCCTCATCCAAGAGCGAGCAGTTGGCAATCTCCATACCTGTGAGCGATACAATCATCGTCTGGAAGTTCAGGAGTGCCTCCAACCTACCCTGCGAAATCTCTGCCTGATAGGGGGTGTAGGAGGTGTACCACGAGGGGTTCTCGAATACATTGCGGAGGATGGCTGCGGGCATCGAGTTGGGATAGTAACCCATACCGATGAAGGAGCGCAGGGTCTGGTTTCTCTCGGCCAGAGAGCGTATGTGGGCCGAGAACTGAGCCTCGGTCATAGGCTCATCCAGTGCAAGGGGTTTACGCAGACGGATGCTCTGAGGCATCACCTGCGAGATGAGTTCCTCGACGCTCTGGACTCCGATGGTTTTGAGCATCTGCTCCAGGTCGCCCTCCGAAGGGCCAATGTGGCGATTAACGAATTGTTCTAACATAAAAATATTGAGGTTAAATTTTAGGTAATTGTTTCAGATTAAAAATGTCTAACGACGACCGTCTGCCGTCGACCGACTCCTTGGTGGTACGCTCGCCGTTAGTTCATTGCGGAGGCTATGGCCTCGGCCATCTGGTCCACCGCGCCCTGGAGCTTCTTGCCAATCATCATACGCATCATCATATTCAGCTCGGCGTGGAGCACGATGCGCATACGGGTGTCGTAGGGTGCAACCTCCTTGAGTTGCAGCCAGAAGGTAAAGTCCATAGGGCCCGACTCGTCGCCCTGAATCTTGATAGTTTTGTTGGGCTCGCGCTCCACCATCCTCAGGCGGGCGGTTATGCCCTTGACCTTGAAGGAGCACACATCATCATCGGCCTGCCACTCCTCTACCCTATCCTGCAACATAGGCGTCAGGTTATTGAAAGAGCTCAGCGCCGAGTATATTTGCTCGGCCGAGCGGCGTATCTGTTGTTGTTTACTTTCGTATTTTTCCATCTTATAAATTTGTAATTCTGCCATAAAATTAGTTATTTTGTAGAGTTATGCGAATATTTTTTGAAAATAAATTTTTCGATTTTGTCCGAGTGGCTGATTTTGCGGAAGTTAGCAAATCGCTCACCGAGGGCAAGATGTACCCCAATCTAAAGATTGAGGGGCAAAATACCCCCACCCCCGAGGAGTTGCTGGAGGCTGTTGGCCCGGAAAAAAAGCTCTTCGTGGTGGCCGACGACCCCAAGGAGTGCCTGGAGCGTTTCTGCCGCCAGATGCCCATTGTGAGGGCCGCGGGAGGTGTGGTTGAGAATGGCAACGGCGATGTGCTCTTTATGACCCGCAAGGGGTGGCGCGACCTGCCCAAAGGCCACATCGAGGAGGGCGAAACGCCCGAGCAGGCAGCTGTGCGCGAGGTGCAAGAGGAGACCGGGCTTCAGGAGGTTGAGATTGTTGCCCCCCTCTGCCCCACCTACCACTTCCACAGAGCCTATGGCCGTTGGGAGATAAAGCAGACCGACTGGTACCTGATGTACTCCCCGGGCGAGAACCCCGAACTCACACCCGAGCAGGGGGAGTCCATAACCACAGTCGAGTGGCTGCGCGGCCGCCGTCTGTGGCAGGCTGTCGAGGAGAGCTATTCGACCATCAAAGTGGTCTTCGAAAAGTACCTCGAAGTGAAAGTGGGTCAATAGGATAGACACAAATATAAAACGAATATAATAACCAAAAAAAATCGCTAATCTGATATGAAACTAAGGAACCTATTAAAATCAACCGTGGCTGCCATCCTCCTTGTAGGATGTAGCCAAAATGCAACACTGGAAGTTATGGAGTTTACCAACAACCTCACCCCCGAAGAGATTGCAGCCGGAAAGTTCACCCCCGAGGTGATGTGGAAAATGGGCCGCGTGGGTGGTCAGAAAATCTCGCCCGACGGCTCCCTTGTAGCCTTCACGATTACATACTACAATATGGAGGAGAACAAGGGCACAACGGACCTCTATCTGATGCCTGCCGAGGGCGGCGATGTGGTGCGCCTGGTGGAGGGTGCCTCCTCGCCCCAATGGGTTGGTAGCCGCCTCTACTTTATGGAGGGCGGTCAGGTGTGGGCGATTGACGCCGATGGCCAGAATAAGAAGCAGGTGACCGACATTGAGGGCATTGAGAGTTACGGCATTGCCCCCTCGGGCGACATTATGTACTTCACAAAGAGGGTACACATCGTGGACATCAAAGGCTCGGATGTCTATGCCGAGGCCGACAAGTCCAAAGCACGCATCTACGACGACCTGATGGTACGCCACTGGGACTACTGGGATGAGGGTGACTACTCCCACATCTTCGTAGCCAAACTTGGCGGCCTTGTCAAGGAGGGACAGGACATTATGGAGGGTGAGCCCTGGGATGCCCCCCTCGCGCCCTACTTCGACAGCGAGGAGATTGCCTGGAACAACGCAGGTACCGCCTTGGCCTACACCTGCAAACATCTGACGGGTGCGGACTATGCCGTTTCGACCGACTCGGACATCTTCATCTACGATGTGGAGAGCGGCAAGACCCGCAACATCTGCAAAGAGTGGGGCCAGATGCCCGGCTATGACAAATACCCCGTATGGAGCCCCGACGACAAACAGATTGCCTTCCGCAGTATGCGTCGCGCCGGCAACGAGAGCGACAAGGAGCGTCTGTTCTTGTGGAACTCCGAGGATGGCTCAATGAGGGATCTTACTGCCAACTTCGACTACAATGCGACCAATGTTGTATGGGAGGGTAACAACACTCTCTACTTTGTTGCCCCCATCACCGCAACCCACCAGATTTGCCGCGTGACAACCGCCGGAAATGATGTGGAGATTCTTACCTCGGGCGACCACGACATCAACTCCTTCACCAAGGCAGGCGATAGGATTGTAGCCCATATGAACACCATTATGAAGGCCCCCGAGCTCTACTCCGTAGCCGCCGACGGCACCCTCGCACAGCTGACCTTCATCAACCAGCAGATCTATGACAACATACCTATGGGTAAGTGCGAGAAACGCTGGGTGAAGACCACAGACGGCAAGCAGATGCTCGTGTGGGTAATCCTTCCTCCCGACTTCGACGAGAACAAAAAATATCCCACCCTGCTCTACTGTCAGGGCGGTCCCCAGAGTGTCGTTAGCCAGTTCTGGAGCTACCGCTGGAACTTCCAGCTGATGGCCTCCGAGGGCTACATCGTAGTGGCCCCCAACCGCCGCGGTCTGCCCTCCTTCGGTCAGGAGTGGCTCGACCAAATTTCGGGCGACTACAGCGGTCAGAACATCCGCGACTATCTGGCTGCCATTGATGATGTTGCCAAGGAGCCCTGGAGCGACGAGAATCGTCTGGGTGCTGTGGGCGCAAGCTATGGCGGCTACTCGGTATACTACCTTGCAGGCCACCACGAGGGTCGCTTCAAAGCCCTCATCTCCCACTGCGGCATCTTCAACTTCGAGAGTATGTATGGCCACACCGAGGAGATGTGGTTTGTGAACAACGACTACGGCGGCGCATACTGGGACAAGAAGAACAAAGTAGCCCAGCGCAGCTATGCCAACTCGCCCCACAAGGCCGTGGCGAAGTGGGATACCCCCATCCTCATCTTCACCGGTGAGCAGGACTTCCGCATCCCCTTCACCCAGAGCCTCGAGGCCTTTACGGCAGCAAAATTGCAGGGTGTACCCGCACGCCTGGTGGCCTTCGAGAATGAGGCCCACCAGGTATTCAAGCCTCAGAACTCGCTCGTGTGGAACCGCGAGTTCTTCGGCTGGCTCAACAAATATCTCAAATAGTCCTGACGCACAATTTCATACCCTTTTGTGCCGTTAGACTTTAGACCATTGACTTTAGACTCTAAGATTTATGAAAACCTACTTCGTACAAGACCGCAGAGAGGGCGACAACAGAGGTGATATCATCTTTGCTCTGTTCGGCCACGCCACCATCGGTATCGAATGGAACGGCAAACATATCTACCTTGACCCTTGCACCGAGGAGGCAGATTTTTCGCACCTGCCCAAGGCCGATGCGATACTCATAACCCACCACCACGATGACCACTTCGACCCCAAGGCTGTTGAGATGCTCCGCCAGAGCGACACGCTCATCATCGCCAATGAGGTTGTGGGTCGCCAGATTGAGGGTGCCGAGATTCTCGGCGAGAAGAACCGCACCTTTGTGAACTCGTGGATGGCGGTGGAGGCTGTGCCCGCCTACAACATAGAGCGCACACAATACCACCCCAAGGAGCGCGGCGACAACGGCTACATCGTGGAGGTTGCAGGCCGTCGCATCTATGTAGGTGGCGATAGCGAGCTCACCCCCGAGATGAGGGCCGCCGAGGATATCGACTACCTCTTCCTGCCCGTAAACCTCCCCTACACTATGACGGTGGAGATGGCTGTGGAGGCCGCTCGTGCTATCCGCCCCAAGGTATTCTACCCCTTCCACACGGTGGGCACTCCACCCGAGGAGCTTGCCCGCATCCCCAAACTTCTCGCCGGCGAGAGGGATATTGAGGTTGTGGTAGCACCGATGGAGTAACCGAGAAAAAACAAGAGCCTTCAGTTTTGGAGGCTCTTGTTGTTTTGAGTTGAGAGTGATTTAAGAAAGTTAGGGGGAGGGAAATGGCCAAAAGGGCTAAAAGGGCCAAAAAGGCCAAAAAGGCCAAAAGGAAATGGACAATGGACAATTGAAAATTGAAAATTGAAAATTAAGGTCCTTAAGGTCCTTAAAGTCCTTAAGGGCTTATAGGCCCCATAAGCCCCATAAGACCCATACATAAGCCTTAGGGCTGTTAGACTTTAGACAAAAACGCATATCTCTAAGGGAATTTTGTGCCAAGCAAAGTAGCGGGCCCGCAGTTTGCTTAACGCAAATGAGGATGCCGCTTTTGAGATTTGGTGCAAAATTCACCAGAGAGATGTGTTTTTACTCGATGTAGAGGACAAGTCCTTTGAGATACTCTCCCTCGGGATGATAGATGTTGATGGGATGGTCGGTGGGCTGGGTGAGCTGGTGGAGAATCCTCACCTTGCGACCCGCAATGGCAGCCGCGGAGAATACCGCCAGGCGGAACTGCTCCTTGCTCACAGCCTGCGAACAGCTGAATGTGAAGAGGATGCCGCCTTTGGCAATCTTCTCCATAGCCCTTGCATTGAGCCTCTTGTAGCCCTGAAGCGCATTACCGAGCACCTTGTGGTGTTTGGCAAAGGCGGGAGGGTCGAGAATCATCATATCGTACTCACCATCCTCCACCGTGCGGAGGAAGTCGAAGGTATCCATTGCGGCACTCTTGTGGGGTGCCCCCTCGGGGAAGTTGAGAGCCACATTCCTATCCACCAGTTCGATGGCCAGACCGCTACTATCCACACTCGTCACACTCTTGGCACCACCTGCAAGAGCGTAGATGGAGAAGCCGCCCGTGTAGCAGAAGGTGTTGAGCAGGTTGCGCCCCTTGGCGTAGTGTGCCACAAGTTCTCTGTTGGCCCTCTGGTCAATGAAGAAGCCGGTCTTCTGGCCCTTGGCCCAGTTCACGGCAAACTTGTGGCCGCCCTCGAGCACCACCTCTTCGCCCTCGCCGTGGCCCCAGAGGTAACCATCCTCGGCATCCACCTCGGCCTTGAAGGGCAGGGTCTGACTACTCTTATTATATATGGCTCGGAGCGCCTCGCCGTAGTTGGCCTTGAGCGCCTCAACGACACTCTCGAGCGACAGATACATACCCACGCTGTGGCACTGCACAACGGCCGTCGAGCCGTATATGTCAATCACCAGACCGGGCAGGTTGTCGCCCTCGCCGTGCACAAGGCGGTAGCAGGTGGTCTTCTCGCAACCCACAACGCCCAGTGCGCGCCTAACCTCCAGTGCCGAGGCCACACGCTCGTTCCACCACTGCTGGTCGATGGGCTCCTGCTCAAAGGTGAGCACCCTGACGGCTATCGAGCCCACCTGGGAGTGACCGCGTGCTATGAAGTCGCCCGTGGAGGTGAAGACATCCACAATCTCGCCCTCCTCAATCTCGGCACTCACGCGTGCAATAGCACCCGAAAAGACCCAGGGATGGCGGCGCATAAGGGACTCCTCTTTGCCCTTTTTGAGGTATATTTTTTTGTTCTCGCTCATAGTTCTAACTAACTCTTATCTTGATTGTTGCAGTTTTCTATACATCTCCAGGCAGACCCACGCATCGGTTGCGGCATAGCGCAGTTGTGCGGCGGTGAGTTCTCGGGCCTCCCAGTTGCTCAGGCGCTGAGCCTTAGACACACCCACGCCCAAAATTATGGCCGCCATCTTCCTCAGGCTCTTATCCTCAATACCGAAGGCCTCCACCTCCTTCTGGAGCTCTACGAAGCCCCCCGCGCGGAAGTGGCGTATCTTGTTCAGATTGCGTATGTCGCCCTGCACATCCACACCCACCTTGAGCACCTTGCGGCTCTCGAGCACCTTCATAAGGCACCTCTCCATAGGCACCGAGCCAAGCCTTATGAGGTAGCAGGTATCGGCTGTGGAGAGCTGTATGAGCGACACATTGTAGCTCACACCCGCCTTGAACGAAGGCCTTGTTTCGGTGTCGAAACCGATGATGCTCTCGCCCATAAGATGCTCACAAGCTGCCGTCAGCCCCTCGCGGTTGGTCACGATGACAATTCTGCCCTCAAAGCCGGCCACTGGCAGGTCCTTGATTGAGTCGGCATCTATGCTATGTTGAAACTCTGTTTTCATTTTCGGCACAAAATTATCTCTTTATCTTGAGATTTCCACCCTTATCGGTATAAATTTTCTCCTCCTCAAGGAGCTGTTCGACGACTCTGACCACCGCGCTGCTATCACACCTGAACTCCCTCACCAAATCGCGAGGAGAGATAGCCCCCTTGGTGCGGACAATCTCCAAGACCCTCTCGGGTGTAACCTCCGAAGTTGTGCGGACACCTTTACGGCGGGCTATGCAGAGGTCACACGAACCGCAATCTTCGGCCTCCTGCTCGCCAAAATACTCCTGTATGTAGCGACTGCGACACCCCTCCTCGAGGAGTGCGTAGTTCATCATCGCCTCCATACGCTCCTCGGCCGAAGCCCTACGGTGGATGTAGCTATCGGGGGCGATGTAGAGGTCCTGCTTGGGCACGCGGTCACAGAGCAGAGTGAGGATGGGCGAATAGCTGCTCGGCACATAGCGTATGATGTGCTGTCGCCAGAGGTGTTTCAGCTCTTCGCGCACACTCTCCACCGTGTAGCCGCTATGCAGGGCAATCTCCTGAACATCAATGGGACGGAACTCCGTAAATACCCCCTCATATAATCTCATTACGGCCAGCAGCACGCCCTCCATCTCGCCACGGCGTATGCGGTAGTCGTAGAGCTCCTCACGGCTCACGCAGAACATCAGTCGGGCGCTATTTTCGCGCTCCTCGGAGAGGGTCATATAGCCATTCTGGGCCAGAATCTTTATGCTGTTTTTGACCTGTTCGACGGTGATATGTTCGGCATTGGCAAACTCATATACATTGAACTCACGACCAATGCCCCCACCCTCGCCATAGGCAATCATCATTCGGGCGCAGATGGTGTCGTAGACTCTCTTTATCAACTCCAGTGGTGGGAAGTCACCCTCCACACGGCGTGTGGCGTAGCTCTCCTCGTCGCCCTCGATGAGCAGTACGGCAAAGCTGCGAAGTCCATCCCTACCTGCCCTGCCGGCCTCCTGATAGTATGCCTCGAGCGAGGTACACATATCGTAGTGGATGACGGCCCTCACATCGCGCTTGTCGATACCCATACCGAAGGCGTTGGTTGCCACCATCACCCTCTTTTCGCCCCTCTGCCACTCGTCCTGACGGAGGGTCCTCTCTTCGTGGGGCAGGCCTGCGTGGTAGAACTGGGCCGAGAAACCCTGCTCTGTTAGCCACTCACACACCTTGGCACTGCGCTCACGCGAGCGGACATAGACAATCGAGGGGCCGTCCACATTGGAGAGCACACGCGAGAGTTGTTCGTTCTTGTCGTCGCACCTACGCACCACAAACGACACATTGGGTCGGGCGTAGCTGCTACGCATAACCCTCCCCTGCTTAAACTCCAGCACCCTCATAACATCCTTGGCCACACGGTCGGTAGCCGAGGCCGTAAGGGCCAAAACGGGCACCTCGGGAAGCAGGCGGCGCAGGCGGTTAATCTCCAGGTAACTGGGGCGGAAGTCGTAGCCCCACTGGGAGATGCAGTGGGCCTCGTCGACTGCTATCAGGCTCACATTCATCTTTCTCACGCGGGCCTGAAATATCTCGCTGCCGATTCTCTCGGGGGCAATATAGAGGAACTTCACATCGCCATAGACGCAGTTATCCAGCGCGATGTCTATGCTGCGGTAGGTCATACCTCCGTGCAGGGCCACAGCGCTGATACCGCGGCGGTGGAGGTTGTCCACCTGGTCTTTCATCAGTGCCACCAGAGGTGTAACAACAATACAGATACCCAGGCGGGCCATTGTGGGGACCTGATAGATGAGCGACTTACCCGCACCTGTGGGCATCAGAGCGAGAGTATCTTTACCCTCCATCACCCTCTCGATGACCTCACGCTGCCCCGGGCGGAAGGAGTCGTAGCCCCACCACCTCTTAAGCACCTCAAGTATGTTCTGCTCCACTTCTGCCACAGCCTCAACTCTCTTCCGTTAGAAAAACTCCTCCCTCAAGGGGTAGGTATTGCGGCGATGCTCGAAATCCTCGGGCTCGCGTTTCATCCTCTGGCTCTCCTCCTCGAGGTGGCAATAGCCGTCTATCTCTCTACACATCTCTTCCCACGATATGGGGCGTGGGGCACTGCGCCTAACTCCCTCGGGATACCACCCTCTGAGGGGCTCAATGCCGAGCCTTTCGGCCAGAGCCTCAATCACAATGGCCGAGGCGTTGGCCTTGCCTTGTGCCGAGTAGCCCGCAATGTGGGGCGTGGAAATCTCGGCCACACGCAACAACTCGCGGTTAATATCGTCGGGCTCACCCTCCCACACATCTATGCAGAGTGTCAGTCGGTCGCTATGACGGAGCAGAGCCCGCGTGTCGGCCACCTCTCCGCGCGAGGCGTTGAGAAGTGTTGCTCCATCCTTTAGCAATGCCAGCGTTTGGTCACTGATTAGGTGAAATGTGGGATTCTCGCCACCTCTTAGCAGCGGGGTGTGGAGAGTCACTATATCGGACTCCCTGAGGAGTTGTTCCAGAGGTACAAATCCATCCTTTTTGCCGAGCCCCTCGACTCGTTCCCTCGGTGGGTCGCTGCAAAGCACGCGGAAGCCCCAACTGCGGGCATACTCCACGACAAGTGAGCCCACATTACCCACACCCACAACGCCCAGAGTCTTCTGCTCGGGCCTCCAGCCCTGCACTGCGGCAAGGTGGGCCAGCACGGCCGACACCCACTGCAACACAGCCCTGCGGTTGCACCCTGCGGCACTCGTAAAGCGTATGCCGCGCGAGGCCAAGTAGGGTTGGTCTATGTGGTCGTAGCCGATTGTTGCGGTGCCCACAAACTTCATATTTTGGGCCCCATCCAGCAGGGCCGCATCGCATCGGGTGCGGGTGCGGACAATGAGCGCATCGGCATCCGCCACATCCTCTTTTTGGAGGGTGCGGCCATCGACACTCACCGCCTCGGCATAGGGCGCAAGAGTTTCGACAGCGTAGGGAACAAATTGGTCAATGAGTATTTTCATAATTTACAAAGGTAAGAATTTATCCTCGGATTTCAGCCACTCAGGGGCGCTTTTGGCGGAAAATATTTTCCAGAGGCGCAATCTTTCAAATGTTTTGTTACCTTTGTGGGCCCACTGGCAGACAAAGAGCCACGGGCAGTTTAGAATTACAACAGCACGAAAGAGATGTCGTTCTACAAAAGTATCGTTCGCCCCATACTGTTCCTCTTCCCCATCGAGAGGGTCCACAACCTTATGCTCACCCTGCTCCGCGTTGTGGGCAGCACTATCATTGGCGAATGGCTCCTGGGCAAGATTTACACCTTCCGTCACCCCTCTCTGGAGCGCGAGGTCTTCGGCGTGAGGTTCCGCAACCCGATAGGCGCTGCCGCAGGTCTTGACCGCGACGCACGCATCTACCGCCAGCTCGGTGCTCTCGGTTTCGGTTTTGTGGAGATTGGCTCGATAACCCCCAAGCCCCAGCAGGGCAACATACGCCCTCGCCTGTTTAGAGTTCCACGCAAAAATGCACTTGTTCACCATATGGGCGAGCCCAACTGCGGCATCGAAAAGGCCATTGAGCACATCCGTCGCCGAGCCCACGGCCGCAAGGTCGTCGTTGGCGCCAACATCGCTCCCAATGCCCACTTCACACAAGAGAACATCACCCGCGAGTATCTCCGCACATTCCGCAACCTCTATCAGTATGTGGAGTATTTCACGGTGAATGTACTCGACATTATGCCCTCTTCGGAGGAGTATGGCGAGGAGCACCGCGCCACCATCGAAACGATGCTCGAGGCGCTCTTCGACTTCAGGCGCGGACAGAACGACTACCGCCCCATACTGCTGAAAATCTCGCCCGACTGGAGCTACAAGCAGATTGACGATATGGTGGGCATACTCATCGACACGCCCCTTGACGGTCTGGTGGTTAGCGACTCAACGGCCAACCCCGGCAACATCCTCTCGCCCAAGCAGCAGAGTCGTATGGCGGGCGGAGTACTCTCGGGCGCTCCTCTGCTCGAGAGGACCATCGAACTGGTGCGCTATGTGTGCAGCAAGATGGACTACAGCTACCCCGTAATCGGTGTGGGTGGCGTTATGAGCGCCAAGGATGCACAGCGTCTGCTGGATGCTGGCGCAAGCCTTGTGCAGTGCTACTCGGCGATGATTTATGAGGGCCCCGCCTTCCCCGGCCGCGTATGCCGCCAGATGGCCGCCCCCGCAATGGCCAAAGAGAAGAGTCAGAGAAGGGCTCAATAACCGACAAGAAACAATCCCCAAAAATATGAAAGCAGACATTATCACCATTGGCGATGAGATTCTCATCGGCCAGATTATTGATACCAACTCGGCGTGGATAGCAGCCCGCCTGGGCGAAATAGGCCTCTCTGTAAGGCGCAAATACTCCATCGGCGACAACCGCGAGGAGATTGTGAGCGCCGTGGAGGAGTCGCTCTCAAAGTGCGAGGTCACCATCATCACTGGCGGCCTCGGTCCCACCAAAGACGACATCACAAAGCGTGTGCTGGCCGAGGTCTTCGACTCCGAACTTGTGCTCCACCAAGAGACCTACGAGCGCGTGGAGAGGATGATGAAGGCACGCGGCATAGCCTTCAATGAACTCAATAAGAGTCAGGCACTTGTGCCCGAGTGTTGCACCCCTCTGGCCAACCACAAAGGTACCGCTCCGGGTATGTGGTTTGAGCGTGACGGCAGGGTGGTCATCTCACTCCCGGGCGTTCCCTTCGAGATGGAGGCGCTTATGGTGGAGAGCGTACTGCCCAAAATCAAAGAGCACTTTGCCCTGGCGGCCGTTGTTCACAAAACCGCCATTACCTTTGGTATGGCAGAGAGTATGCTTGCGGAGAAGATTGCACCCTGGGAGGACTCGCTCCCCTCGCACCTCCACCTTGCCTACCTCCCCTCCCCCTCTCAGTTGCGACTGAGGCTCTCGGCCTACGATATGGACCAAGAGGTGGCTTCGCGCGATATTGATGAGGCCTTCGAAAGGCTCCTGCCCACGCTGGGCGACCTCTTTGTCGGCTGGGGCGACACGACGGTGCAGAGCGCCGTTGCCGAGATGCTCATCCAAAGGGGCGAAACCCTCTCGGCAGCAGAGAGTTGTACGGGTGGCGCTCTAAGTGCCAAGTTCACCGCGATGAGCGGTGCTTCGGAGTATTTCTGGGGCGGCGTGGTGAGCTATGACAACAGCGTAAAGGAGAATCTGCTGGGCGTGAGCCGCGAGAATCTGGAGCAGTATGGAGCCGTCAGCGAGCAGGTGGCACGCCAGATGGCCGAGGGCGTAAAGCGAGCTTGTGGCACCACATACGGCGTGTCGACCACAGGCATTGCAGGCCCCACGGGTGGCACCCCCGACAAACCCGTAGGTACGGTGTGGATGGCTGTGGCAGGGCCCAATGGCACCACTGCCAAGGTCGTGCAGCACGGCAAGCTGCGAGCCCAGAATATCGAACGAGCCGCAGCCGCCGCAATCAATATGTTGCGCCTTGAGATGCTAAAAGCCTAACACACCCAACAAAAAACCTCGCAGATTTTGCGAGGTTTTTTGTTGGCGGTGGCAGACAAGCGAAGGGAATAGATGGGAGAAATGGGAGAGATGGGAGAGATGGGAAATTAGGGACCTTAAGGACTTTAAGGACTTTAAGGACCTTAATGACCTTAATGACCTTAATGACCTTAATGACCTTATCTTTCAACTCTCAACTCTCAACCCTCAACTTCCTAAACTGCTTCGGCGTTATGCCTTCGTGGCGCTTGAAGTACTGACCAAAGAAGGATGGGTTGGGGAAATTCAGCTCGGCAGATATCTGCTGTACGGTCATATCCGAGGAGGTCAGCAGGGTGCGGGCATAGCGCATAACGGTGCTATCTATCCACTCCACAGGCGAGCGCCCCGACACCTTCTTGACTACCACCGAGAGGTACTTGGGGGTGATGCAGAGAGTGTCGGCATAGAAGCCCATCTCCCTATGCTCACTCGCATATTTCTCCACCAGCATCAAAAACTCCTGACATATCGCGCTCTGGCGCGTACGCCCCTCAACAACCTCGCGGCCCTCGGAAATCCGAGCACGATAGAGGGCGTGTACCTCATAGCAGAGCACCTTCATAAGGTTGCGCGAAATCTCCTTGGAGAATGGATGGTCGCGCTCGTCGCGCTTGCGCTTGAGCATCTCGGCAACCTCCAGGATGGACTCCATCTGCTCCTCGGTAATCTGCAAAACGGGGTTGGCCGACACATAGAGATAGCTGCGCATAGCGTTCGACATCTGGAGATTCATCATAAACTGCGTGCTGGCAGCTATGGCATAGCCCAGAAAATCATCCGACGACGAGGTGGCCTGAATGAGCGTATTGGGAAGCAGGGTTATGAGGCTTCCTTTTTGGACATTATAGGAGGTGTCGTTGATGACAAAGGTGCCGCTGCCGCGAAGACAAAGACAGATGAGGCCAATGTTCACGAGCTTTGGCCCTGCCTCGCCAGCCTCCTTTTTGGTGGCTTTGGCATCAAATGTTATGGAATCAAAGAGCGAGTTGTCGAGCGACTCTGTGGAGACCACTGGGATTCTCAATTGTTTCATAGGATTCTATCATTTATATTTGTTTTTTCGCTTATTCCGGGTATAATTGTTGCAAATAATGTTCTCCTTTAACTCAAAACTACGCAAAGTTATTGCATCAATATGACAATTACAACATTTTTTGTGACTTAAACAACCTACTTTACGCTCTGAGCCACTCCGCCACCCACCCGCCTCAAGGGGAGAGAAAAGACAAAAAAACATCAATTGGGCAGGTATTTTTTGGCATTTGAGGAAAAAATCATATATTTGTAGGCTTAATGCGCGCACTCTCCGCGCGAGAGGGCAAACAAAGAGAAGAAATTTATTCTTAATCACACATAACATTTTTAACACAATTTACATTTACTTATGGCAAACGTAAAAAGAGTTTACACCTTCGGTGACAGGAAAGCCGAGGGTAACGGTAAAATGAGAGAGTTGCTTGGCGGTAAAGGTGCCAACCTTGCAGAGATGAACCTGCTGGGTATGCCCGTGCCTCCCGGATTTACCATCACCACCGAGGTATGTACCGAGTACTACAAAGAGGGTGAGGCTAAGGTTATCGAGCTTGTGAAAGCAGAGGTAGAGGCAGCTATCAAGATGATTGAAGAGTCGACCGGTATGAAGTTCGGTGGCGAGGTTTCGCCCCTCTTGCTCTCCGTTCGTTCGGGTGCACGCGCTTCGATGCCCGGTATGATGGATACCATCCTTAACCTCGGTATGAACGACAAGGCTGTTGAGGCTGTTGCTGCTCGCTCGGGCAACGACCGCTTCGCTTGGGACTCCTACCGCCGCTTCGTACAGATGTACGGCGATGTAGTTCTCGAGATGAAGCCCGCTTCGAAACAGGACATCGACCCCTTCGAGGCCATCATCGAGCAGGTGAAAGAGGAGAAAGGCGTGAAGAACGACGCCGAGCTGACCGCCGAGGACTTCAAGGAGCTGGTTGTACGCTTCAAGAAGGCCGTTAAGGAGCAGACCGGTAAGGACTTCCCCGTTGATCCCTGGGAGCAGCTCTGGGGTGCTATCTGCGCCGTGTTCCGCAGCTGGATGAACGAGAGGGCTATCCTCTACCGCAAACTCAACAACATCCCTCAGGAGTGGGGTACCGCAGTGAGCGTTATGGCAATGGTATTCGGTAATATGGGTGACAACTCGGCTACCGGTGTTTGCTTCTCGCGTGACGCTGCCACCGGCGAGAACATCTTCAACGGTGAGTACCTCGTGAATGCACAGGGCGAGGATGTGGTTGCAGGTATCCGCACTCCCCAGCAGATTACCCTCGAGGGTTCGCGCAGGTGGGCTAAGGCTCAGAACATCGACGAGGCTACCCGCGCCGAGCAGTATCCTTCGCTCGAGGAGGTTATGCCCGAGGTTTACAAGGAGCTTTGCGACATCAAAGACCACCTGGAGAAATACTTTACCGATATGCAGGATATGGAGTTCACCATCCAGGACGGCAAACTCTGGATGCTCCAGACCCGTAACGGTAAGCGTACCGGTGCCGCTATGGTGAAGATCGCTATGGATATGTTGGAGGAGGGTCTTATCGACGAGCAGACCGCCGTTCTCCGTCAGGAGCCCGAGAAACTCGACGAGCTTCTCCACCCCGTATTTGACAAACAGGCCATCAAGACTGCCAAGGTTATCACCAAGGGTCTGCCCGCCAGCCCCGGTGCTGCTACCGGTCCCGTTGTATTCTTCGCAGAGGATGCAGAGAAGTACCTCAACGAGCACGGTGTGAAGGCTATCTTGGTTCGTATCGAGACCTCGCCCGAGGACCTGAAGGGTATGTTGGACGCTGCCGGTATCCTGACCGCACGCGGTGGTATGACCTCGCACGCAGCCGTTGTGGCTCGTGGTATGGGTAAATGCTGCGTTTCGGGTGCTGGTGAGCTGAAGATTGACTACAAGACCCGCACTATCGAGATCGACGGCTTGGTTATCAACGAGCACGACTGGATTTCGCTCAACGGCTCGACCGGTGAGGTTTACCTCGGTCAGGTTGCTACCCGTGAGGCTGAGCTCAGCGGCGACTTCGGCAAGCTGATGGATCTGACCACCAAGTATGCCCGCCTGAAAGTACGCACCAACGCCGACTCGCCCCGCGACGCAAAACAGGCTGTTAGCTTCGGCGCACAGGGTATCGGTCTTTGCCGTACCGAGCATATGTTCTTCGAGGGCGACCGTATCTTGGCCGTTCGCGAGATGATTCTGGCCGACGACGAGGCTGGTCGCCGCGTAGCACTTGCCAAACTGCTGCCTATGCAGCGTGAGGACTTCGAGGGTATCTTCGAGGCTATGCAGGGTCTGCCCGTGACCGTTCGTCTTTTGGATCCCCCCTTGCACGAGTTCGCTCCCCACACCGAGAAAGAGCAGCAGGAGTTGGCTAATGTTATCGGCGTGAGCGTTGAGAAGATTGCAGCCAAGGTAGAGGCTCTGGCAGAGGTTAACCCCATGCTCGGCCACCGTGGTTGCCGTCTGGGTAACACCTATCCCGAGATTACCGAGATGCAGACCCGCGCTATCCTCGAGGCTGCTATGAATGTAAGGGCTAAAGGCGTGCCCGTGAAGGTGGAGATTATGGTTCCCCTTGTTGGCAACCACAAAGAGCTCCGCTACCAGAAGAACATCATCGACCGCGTGGCTGGTGAGATCTTCGCAGAGCGCAACGATAAGATCGACTATATGGTAGGTACTATGATTGAGATTCCTCGTGCCGCTGTTACTGCAGACCAGATTGCAGAGGTTGCCGAGTTCTTCTCGTTCGGTACCAACGACCTCACCCAGATGACCCTGGGCTTCTCGCGTGATGATATCGGCAAGTTCCTGCCCATCTACCTCGAGAAGAACATCCTGAAGGCTGACCCCTTCAAGATTCTGGATCGCAACGGCGTAGGTCGCCTCGTACGCGAGGGCGTTATGAAGGGTCGCACCACCCGCGATAACCTCAAGTGTGGTATCTGCGGTGAGCACGGTGGTGAGCCTTCGAGCGTTGAGTTCTGCCACTCGGCAGGTCTGGACTATGTGAGCTGCTCGCCCTTCCGCGTGCCCATCGCTCGTCTGGCTGCTGCACAGGCTGCTCTCAAACAGGAGTAATCCTTCGCCAAATAGAAGCAAAAGCGCCATCCACTGCGGATGGCGCTTTTCTTTTTGTCGGGCGGTGAGCGTAGACGGTCGGGCGACAACAGGCTTATGGGGCTTATAGGGCTAAAAGGGCCAAAGGGCCAAAAGGGCTAAAAGGGCAGAAAGGGATTATGGGGCTTATGGGGCTTATGGGACTTATGGGGCTTATAGGGCTTATAGGTCACATAAGTCTTATTGGCCCCATTTCTCCCATTTCTCCCATTTCTCCCATTTCTCCCATTTCTCCCATCTCTCCCATTTCTCCCATTTCTCCCATCTCTCCCATCTCTCCCATCTCTCCCATCTCTCCCATCCTTCTACCAAAACACAACAGACCTCTCCCCTGCTCCGCGGACCCTCCCTGTGCGCGAGGACGCGCACGCAATTATCGAGCACCCCTCCCAACCTCCCCTTTCGTAGGGGAGGGAATCATTTTCGCCCTTTTCGCCCTTTCTGCCCTTTCTGCAATAAATTCCGTCAGCGAAAAAATAACACCCGCCCGCAAAACTAAACATCTCAAATTTGGTATTCAAAATATAAATAGGTATATTTGTAGGTTGGAATATTTTTGATTGATTAATTAACCTAAAATATCTCTATTTATGTCACAGAACAACGAAATCAAGAAACTGGCCGACAATGCCTATCGTCCTCTGGAGGAAGGCGAAGAGTATGAGCCCGTAATGAAAGCCTCCGAGAAACCCAAGGAGGTCACTCCCTACTCGGTGGGTATGGGTGTGCTGATGGCCATCATCTTCTCGGCCGCCGCAGCCTACCTCGGACTCAAGGTGGGTCAGGTATTCGAGGCCGCCATTCCTATCGCCATCATCGCTGTGGGCGTTGGTACAATGAGGGGCAAGAAGAATATGCTCGGTCAGAATGTCATCATCCAGAGCATCGGCGCATCGTCGGGCGTGATTGTGGCAGGTGCCATCTTCACCCTCCCCGCGCTCTACATCCTGGGCCTCGAGGCACAGTTCTATCAGGTATTCCTCTCCTCGCTGTTGGGCGGTCTGCTTGGTATCGTACTGCTCATCCCCTTTAGGAAATATTTTGTCAAGGATATGCACGGCAAGTATCCCTTCCCCGAGGCCACAGCTACTACCGAGGTGCTCGTTAGTGGCGAGGGCCAGAAGGGTCAGGCCAAACTGCTGGCCATCAGCGGTCTTGTGGGTGGTCTTTACGACTTCGTAGTGAGCACCTTCGGCCTGTGGACCGAGACCATCTCGACCCGCATCGCATCGTGGGGTGTACATATGGCCGACAAATTCAAGGCCGTCTTCAGCATCAACACCTCGGCTGCCGTTCTTGGTCTGGGCTACATCGTGGGTCTGAAGTATGCCGCCTTCATCTGCGCCGGCTCGTTCCTCGTGTGGTTCCTCATCGTGCCTATGGTAGGCTCCTTTGAGAGCAGCATTGACGCTGCCTCGCTCGTGCAGCTGCTGGGCATCACCGACGCAAGCATCCTTGCTAACCCCAGCCTCGTATTCACCCCCGAGAACCTCTTTGCCTACATAGGCAAACCCCTCGGCATTGGTGGCATCGCTATGGCAGGTATCATCGGCATTCTCCGTCAGGCAGGCATCATCAAACAGTCGCTCGGTATGGCCGTGAGCGAGCTCAAGGGCAAGAAGGGCGCAGGCGACACCAAGCGTACCGATAAGGACCTTCCTATGAAGACCATCCTCTCGGTGCTCATCGCCGCTCTGGTGTGCGTGCTGGTATTCTTCCGCTTTGGTGTTCTGGGCAACTGGTGGTTGTCGATTGTGGCTCTGCTGGTGGTATTCGTAATCACCTTCCTCTTCACAACCGTCGCTGCCAACGCCATCGCCATTGTAGGTAGCAACCCCGTGAGCGGTATGACCCTCATGACACTGATTCTCTCCTCGCTTGTGCTCGTAAGTGTAGGTTTGGAGGGCAACAGCGGTATGACCGCCGCAATGATTATCGGTGGTGTGGTTTGTACGGCGCTCTCGATGGCCGGTGGTTTCATCACCGACCTGAAGATTGGCTACTGGATTGGCACCACTCCCAAGCGTCAGGAGGCGTGGAAGTTCCTCGGCACCTTTGTGTCGGCCGCCACTGTTGCAGGCGTAATGATTATCCTCAATAAAACCTACGGCTTCACCGGTGAGGGCGCACTCGTTGCTCCTCAGGCCAACGCAATGGCTGCCGTCATCAAACCTCTGATGACGGGTGGTGTAACCCCCTGGGTTCTCTACTTCACAGGTGCTGCTTTGGCACTGATTCTCACTATGATTGGTGTGCCTGCACTCCCCTTTGCGCTGGGTATGTTCATCCCCTTGCAGCTCAACACTCCTCTGTTGGTTGGTGGTCTTATCAGCTGGTTCGTAACAAGCCGCTCGAAGGATGCCGAGCTCAACAAGGCTCGCAACAGCCGCGGTACCCTCATCGCCTCGGGCTTCATTGCAGGTGGTGCTCTGATGGGTGTAGTTAGCGCAATTCTGAAGTTTGCAGGTGCCGATTGGTTCCTCTCGGAGTGGAACGCCTCGAGCGGTGCCCACTGGGCAGCCGTTGCCGCCTATGTGGCAATCATCGGCTACTTCATCTGGGATACACTCCGCGCCAAAAAGGAGGCCTAAGTACTAATAACTGAATACTGAATACCGAATACTGACAACTGATAACTAAAGAAAAATGGAACTAAAGGATAGATTTCTGAAATATGTAGGCTTTGATACTCAGAGCGATGAGAATAGCATCACCTTCCCCTCGACCGACAAACAGCTTCTGCTGCTCACGGCCCTCAAGGAGGAGATGGAGGCTATGGGTATGACCGAGGTAACGATGGACGAGCACGGCTATGTGATGGGCTCCATCGAGGCCTCCGAGGGCTACGAGAACTGCCCCGTAATAGGTTTCCTCTCCCACGTGGACACATCGCCCGATATGAGCGGTGCGGCCATAAAGCCCCAGATTATCCAGAACTACAACGGTGAGGATATCGCACTAAGTGAGGAGGTTACGATGAAGGTGAGCGACTTCCCCGAGCTCAAGTTCTTCGAGGGTCACACCCTCATCACCACCGACGGAACTACCCTGCTGGGTGCCGACGACAAGGCAGGCGTTGCGGAGATTATGACCGCCGCCGAGTATCTGCTGAACAACCCCGAGGTTAAGCACGGCAAGATTCGCATCGGTTTCACCCCCGACGAGGAGATTGGTCGCGGCGTGGACTACTTCAATGTGGAGGCCTTCGGAGCCAAGTTTGCCTACACCGTGGATGGCGGTATGGAGGGCGAGTTGGAGTATGAGAACTTCAACGCCGCAAGCGCCAAGCTGACCATCAACGGCCGCAACATCCACCCCGGCTCGGCCAAGGATAAGATGATTAACGCCATACAGCTGGCAATGGAGGTCAACAGCCTTCTGCCCGTGCCTATGCGCCCCGAGCACACCGAGGGTTACGAGGGATTCTTCCACCTGGTGGGCATCAAGGGCGAGGTTGAGTTTGCCGAGATGTCCTACATCATCCGCGACCACGACAGGGAGAAATTCGAGCAAAAGAAGGAGCTCATAAGCAAGGCTGTGGAGTTTGTCAATGCTCGTCACGGCGGCGAGTATGTGACCCTGCTGCTTAAGGACCAGTATTATAATATGCGCGAGATGGTGGAGCCCCACCCCGAGATTATCCAGAAGGCTATGCAGGCTATGGAGCAGGCGGGCGTAACGCCCATCGTGAAACCCATCCGTGGCGGCACCGACGGCAGCAGGCTCTCCTATATGGGTCTGCCCTGCCCCAACCTCTTCACGGGCGGTATGAACTTCCACGGCAAGTATGAGTATGTGTCGCTCGACAGTATGTACCGCGAAGTACACACCATTCTCAACCTCGTGAAACTCTGGGCCGAATAAACCTAAACCTTACACTTTAACAACAGAAGACTATGAAGAAACTCGTTATAACCCTTGCACTTATGATGTTGGGCCTTGGCTCGGCAAATGCACAGTTCGACCTCGGTAGCCTTGCAAGCAAACTCAAAGATGCGGCCAGCGACCTTGTGGATAAGGTCGAGGAGGAGACAGGCAGCAGCGAGATTGCCTCGGGCCTCGACGCACTTCTGGGCGCACTGCTGCCCGAGACGGAGATTCCCGGCACCTGGCAGTATCTGGATGTGGCTGTGGAGTTCGAGAGCAGCGACGCACTCACCCAGGCGGGTGGCGCACTTGCAGCCGAGACCGTCGAGGATAAAATAGCCCCTATGCTCACCAAGTTCGGCATTAAGCCCGGCGCCTTCACTTTCACCTTCAATGAGGACGGCACCGCCACCACCACCGTGGGCAAAAAGAGCGTCAAGGGCACCTGGAGCTACGACAAGGAGGGCGAGGTTGTGACCCTCGGACTGGGCAAGAAGGAGTATAAACTGAGGATGACCGTCAGCGGCGACAATATCAACATCCTCTTCGAGGCCGACAAACTCCTCGACCTCGTGAAGACCGTGAGCTCCAAGTCGAGCAACACCACCCTCACCGCCATTGCAGCCGTAGTGAAGGCCTATGAGGGTATGAACATCGGTTTTGAGTGTGAAAAAATTTCAAAATAAGACAATCTATTACTAAAATTATTAATTAACAACCTATCCATTACTAAAAATTATGAAAAAATTTATCATCACTCTCGGCACCCTTCTGATGGCTCTGTCGATGAGCGCACAAGAGAGCGGTTTTCAGTTTACTACCGTAAAGGAGAACCCCATCACAAGCATCAAGAACCAGAACCGCGCGGGCACCTGCTGGTGCTACTCGGCACTCTCGTTCATCGAGTCGGAGCTTCTGCGTATGGGCAAGGGCGAGTATGACTTCTCGGAGATGTATCTCGTACACCACACCTATCTCGACAGGGCCGACAAGGCTGTTCGCACCCACGGCGATGTCTCTTTCGCACAGGGCGGTTCGTTCTACGATGTAATCTACGGTATGGAGCACTACGGCCTCGTTCCCGAGGAGGAGATGCGCCCCGGTGTTATGTATGGCGAGACCCTCAGCAACCACAACGAGCTTTCGGCCGTTAGCGATGCAGTTGTTGCAGCCATCGCCAAGGGCAACCACCGCAGCCTCCAGCTCGACCCCAACGGTCAGCCCCTCTGGAAGAAAGCCATCAAGGCCGTTCACGACATCTACCTGGGCGAGTGCCCCGAGACCTTCGTTTATGAGGGCAAGGAGTACACTCCTATGTCGTTCTATGAGTCGACCGGTCTGAAGGCCAGCGACTATGTTTCGCTCACCAGCTACACCCACCACCCCTTCTACTCGTCGTTCGTTCTGGAGATTCAGGACAACTGGCGCTGGGCTCAGTCCTACAACCTGCCCATCGACGAGCTTCTGGAGGTGTTCGACTACGCCATCGAGAATGGCTACACCATTGCTTGGGGTAGCGATGTAAGCGAGAACGGCTTTACCCGCGATGGTATTGCCGTTATGCCCGATGTGGAGAAAGTTCAGGAGCTCAGCGGCTCGGATATGGCTCGCTGGTTGCGCCTCTCGCCCGCCGAGAAGCAGCTCACCACCAAACCCCAGCCCCAGAAATGGTGCACCCAGGAGGAGCGTCAGCAGGCCTACGACAACTGGGAGACCACCGACGACCACGGTATGCTCATCTACGGTAAGGCTGTAGACCAGGAGGGCACCGAGTACTATATGGTGAAGAACTCGTGGGGTGAGAGCGGTGCCTACAAGGGTATCTGGTACGCTTCGAAGGCATTTGTTCGCTACAAAACTATGAACATCATCGTTCACAAAGACGCCATCCCCGAGGCCATCCGCACCAAACTCGGCCTCTAATCCTCTCCAGGCTTCTAATCACACAAAAGGAGGGCCCCACCAAAGGGCTCTCCTTTGTTTTGCCACAATGCCCACCGCAAAGTATATCACACAACTCTCGGGGAGTGGCAAAATAGAACATAATGGCGGGAAAATATTTCCTTGTTTCGTTTTTAGGCGCTATCTTTGCGGGCGGTTAGGAAAAAACAAAAAGGTTAGGTCATTTATGAAAACAATCAAAGATATATTCGTAACAGGCAAGGGACCCTCGAGCAGTCACACTATGGGTCCCCGCAAGGCCTCTGTGCTCTTCCTCGACTCACATCCCGAGGCAGCAGCTTTCCGAGTGACACTCTACGGCTCACTCGCCGCCACAGGCAAAGGCCACCTTACCGATGTGGCCATCGAGGAGGTATTCGAGGATGTAGCCCCTCTGGAAATCGTGTGGCGCCCCCAGGAGTTTCTCCCCTTCCACCCCAACGCTATGCTCTTCGAGTCGCTCGACGCGGTGGGCGAGGTAACTGACAGTCAGATAATATATAGTGTCGGTGGCGGCAGCATCGTCATCGATGGTCAGGAGGACAGCGCCCACGAGGACATCTACCCTCTGACCACTATGAGCGACATTATGGAGTGGTGCAACCAGACGGGCCGCAGCTACTGGGAGTATGTGTTCCAGTATGAGGAGGAGGATGTGAAGGAGTATCTGCTGGATGCCTGGAACCATATGCGCAACGCCGTGCGCAACGGCCTGCGCAACGAGGGCGTACTCCCGGGTCCCCTGAACCTCCGCCGCAAGGCCGCAAGCTACTTTGTGCGCTCACGCGGCTACAAGGACAACCTCCGCACACGAGGTCTGCTGTTTGCCTACGCGCTGGCCGTGAGCGAGGAGAACGCCTCGGGTGGCATCGTTGTGACGGCCCCCACTTGTGGCTCGAGCGGTGTGATTCCCGCAGTGCTCTACCACCTCCAGGAGGAGTATGAGTTCAGCGATATGCAAATCGTCAGGGCTCTGGCTACCGCAGGTCTGGTGGGCACCATCGTGAAGGCCAACGCCTCCATCTCGGGTGCCGAGGTGGGCTGTCAGGGCGAGGTGGGCGTAGCGTGCGCTATGGCCGCCGCGGCCGCCACACAGCTTATGGGCGGCTCCCCCTCGCAGATTGAGTATGCCGCCGAGATGGCCCTCGAACACCACCTCGGTATGACTTGCGACCCTATGTGTGGCCTTGTGCAGATTCCCTGCATCGAGCGCAACGCCATAGCTGCCGCCCGAGCCATCGACTCCCAAATCTACGCCTGCTACACCGACGGTAGCCACCGCGTACCCTTCGACGGCGTAGTGAATGTGATGAAACATACCGGCCACGACATCCCCTCTCTCTACAAGGAGACCTCCGAGGGCGGACTTGGCAAACTGAAAATCTAACAACAAAACGGCGACCACCTCGGTCGCCGTTTGTGTTAAAATTGAAAATGGACAATTGAAAATGGACAATGGAGAGTTTCCCTGAACTCTCTGAACTCCATAAAGGGCCAATAAGACCTATAAGACCTATAAGACCTATAAGACCTATAAGACCTATAAGCCTCATAAGACCTATAAGCCCTATAAGACCCATAAGACCCATAAGACCTATAAGACCTATAAGACCTATAGGACCCATAAGCCCTATAAGCCCCATAGGCCCCATAGGACCCATTAATCAGGTCATCAGTAGACGGTAGATGGTCGTCAGCACCCCAAAATTCCATTTTGTCAACCGTCCATTTTCAATTTTCAATTATCCATTGTATCTTTGTGGGTTAATTGGGAAAATATCGAACAAAAAGAAAAATATACAGTTATTATGAGTAACCTCAATCTTTCCGAACAGGAGATTCAGCGCAGGGCCTCGCTTCAGGCTCTCCGCGACTTGGGCATCGACCCCTATCCCGCAGCACGATATGATGTAACCGCAACGGCCGCACAGATTGCAGCAGAGTACAAACCCGAGCTCGGCAACTTCGCCGACATCACAATCGCTGGCCGTCTGATGAGCCGACGCATTATGGGCAGCGCCTCGTTCTTCGAACTCCAGGACCACACGGGCCGTATTCAGGTCTACATCCGTCGTGATGATGTTTGCCCTGAGGGCGACACCACGCTCTACAACACCGTATTCAAAAAGCTGCTCGACATCGGTGACATCATCGGTGTGCGCGGCTTCGCATTCATAACCCAGACCGGCGAGCTCTCCATCCACTGCAAGGAGTTCACCATCCTCTCCAAGAGCATCCGTCCTCTGCCCATCGTCAAGGAGAAAGACGGCCAGGTATTCGACGCCTTCACCGACCCCGAGCAGAGGTATCGTCAGAGGTATGTGGACCTCATCGTGAACCCCCACGTGAAGGAGGTTTTCGTCAAGAGGGCCAAGATTATGAACACAATGAGGGAGTACTTCAACGAGGCCGGCTGTCTGGAGGTCGACACCCCCGTATTGCAGCCCATCCCCGGTGGTGCTGCTGCTCGCCCCTTCATCACCCACCACAACTCGCTCGACACAGACCTCTATCTGCGTATTGCCAATGAGCTCTACCTGAAGCGTCTTATCGTGGGCGGTTTCAACGGCGTATATGAGTTCTCGCGCAACTTCCGCAACGAGGGTATGGACCGCACCCACAACCCCGAGTTCACCTGTATGGAGATCTATGTTCCCTACAAGGACTACTTCTGGATGATGGAGTTCACCGAGCAGATGTTGGAGAAGGTGTGCGTGGCTGTCAATGGCACCAATGAGGTAAACATCGCCGGCAACCAGATCTCCTTTAAGGCCCCCTTCCGCCGTCTTTCGATGACCGAGGCCATCAAGGAGAAGACCGGCTACGACATCACCGGCCAGAGCGAGGAGCAGCTCCGCGAGGCTTGCCAGAGGCTCAAGGTGGAGATTGACGACACTATGGGCAAGGGTAAGCTCATCGACGCCATCTTCGGCACCTACTGCGAGGAGCACCTCATTCAGCCAACCTTCATCACAGACTACCCCATCGAGATGTCGCCCCTGTGTAAGCGTCACCGCTCCAACTCCGACCTCACCGAGCGCTTCGAGCTCTTCGTGAACGGCAAGGAGCTCTGCAACGCCTACTCGGAGCTCAACGACCCCATCGACCAGTATGAGCGCTTCCAGGAGCAGCTGCGTCTTTCGGAGAAGGGCGACGACGAGGCTATGTTCATCGATATGGACTTCGTGAGGGCTCTGGAGTACGGTATGCCCACCTGCTCGGGTATGGGTATCGGCATCGACCGCCTCACTATGTTTATGACCGGCCAGCAGACCATTCAGGATGTGCTCCTCTTCCCCCAGATGAAACCCGAGAAGGGAAGCCAGAAGGATTCGGACGAGAAATATATTGAGAAAGGCATCCCCGCCGAGTGGATTCCCGTACTTCAGAAGATGAGCTTCGTGAAGGTCGAGATGCTCCAGAAACTCTCCGCCGGCAAACTCTTCAACGACCTCTGCGGCTTCAACAAGAAGAACAAACTGGGCCTGAAGAATCCCACTATGGATGATGTTAAGCGTTGGGTGAGCGAGTAATTCAAAATGCAAAATTCAAAATTCAAAATTGGATATATAATTATGAGAAAACAGATTGTAGCGGGTAACTGGAAGATGAACACCACCCCCGCAGAAGGTTTAGAGTTAGTTAAGAATGTAATCGCGCAGAGCGCAGAGGTAGCCGAGGATGTAAACTTCATCGTTTGCCCTCCCTTCACCCACCTGGCAATGGTGGCAGAGGCTGCCAAGGGTAGCCGCGTGGCTGTGGGCGCACAGAACTGTGCAGCCGAGGCCAAGGGTGCCTACACCGGTGAGGTGAGCGCCGCAATGATTGCTTCGCTGGGCATTGAGTATGTAATCCTCGGCCACAGCGAGCGCCGCGAGTACTACGGCGAGACCAGCGCCACCCTCAACAAGAAGATGGAGCAGGCATACGCCAATGGTCTGAAGCCCATCTACTGCGTGGGTGAGCGCCTGGAGGAGCGTGAAGCAGAGCGCCACTTCGAGGTTGTGAAGGCTCAGATTGAGGAGGTAGTTTTCAACCTCACCCCCGAGCAGTTCGCTAAGCTCGTTATCGCCTACGAGCCCGTATGGGCAATCGGCACTGGTAAGACCGCTACCGCCGAGCAGGCAGAGGAGATTCACGCCTACATCCGCAAAGTTCTGGCCGAGAAGTTTGGCGCAGCAGCCGACGAGACCGCCATCCTCTATGGTGGCAGCTGCAAGCCCAGCAACGCCGAGGAGATCTTCGCCAAGGAGAATGTAGACGGTGGTCTTATTGGTGGCGCTGCCCTCAAAGCCGAGGACTTCATCGCCATCGGCAAAGGCTTCTAAAAACGCGATAGCGCTAATAAAAAATAGCGTGGGAAACATAATTCCCACGCTATTTTTTTCTAAAGTCTAAGGTCTAACGACCCACCTAAAGGCCCTTATGGCCCCTTTGGCCCTTTCGGCCCTTCTCACTCCACTCCACAGGACACTCTTGCAGTATGGACTGACAAAATGTCAGTCCCTACTGCTTGGCACACCATTTGCTCCAAAGAAGGCCGTAAGTTTGATACAAAAACCAAAAAAATATATTACTATGAAAAACGGAACTATCGGAGTAACAACGGAAAACATTTTTCCCGTAATCAAGAAATTCCTCTATTCGGACCACGAAATCTTCCTCAGGGAGATTGTCGCCAATGCTGTGGATGCTTCGCAGAAGATGCGCACCATTGCTGCCAGCGGTGCCTATGACGGTGAGCTTGGCGAGCTGAAGGTGAGCGTCAAGGTAGACACCGAGAACAAGACCCTCACCGTCTCGGACAACGGCGTGGGTATGACAGCCGAGGAGGTGGACCGCTACATCAACCAGATTGCCTTCTCGTCGGCCGAGGAGTTTATGGAGAAGTACAAAGACCAGGCTATCATCGGCCACTTCGGTCTGGGTTTCTACTCCTCGTTTATGGTGAGCCGCAGGGTGGAGATTCGCACCCAGAGCTACCACGCCGAGGAGCCCACAATGCTCTGGAGCTGCGACGGTTCGCCCGAGTACACCCTCACCGAGAGCGACACCAAGCGCGAGCGCGGCACCGACATCATTATGTATCTTGCCGACGACTGCACAGAGTTTGCCGACCAGAACCGCATCCGCGAGATGCTCAAGAAGTACTGCCGTTTCTTGCCCATCGAGATCGTCTGTGGCAAGCAGCAGGAGTGGAAGAACGGCAAGTATGAGGACACCGAGCGCGACTATGTCATCAACGACACCGACCCTCTGTGGACCCGCAAGCCCACCGACATCACCGAGGAGCAGTACAAGGAGTTCTACTCGGAGCTCTACCCCACCGCCGAGGAGCCCCTCTTCAGCATCCATCTGAACATCGACTACCCCTTCAACCTCACGGGTATTCTCTATTTCCCCAAGATTCGCAACAACTTCGAGGTGCAGAAGAACCGTATTCAGCTCTACTGCAATCAGGTCTATGTGACCGACTCGGTGGAGGGTATCGTACCCGAGTATCTCACTCTGCTGCACGGTGTTATAGACTCGCCCGACATTCCTCTGAATGTGTCGCGCAGCTACCTCCAGAGCGACAGCAATGTGAAGAAAATCTCCTCCTACATCACCCGCAAGGTGGGCGACAGATTGCAGGAGCTCTTCAACACTATGAGGCCCGAGTTTGAGAGCAAGTGGGATGACCTAAAGATTTTCATCGAGTATGGCATCGTCACCGACGAGAAGTTTGCCGAGAAGGCACAGGGCTTCACCCTTCTGAAAAACAGCGAGGGCAAATACTTCACCCCCGAGGAGTACAAGACCCTCACAGCCGACAACCAGACCGACAAGCACGGCAACCTCATCTGGCTCTACACCGACTCGGTGGAGGACAAGTACTCCTTCGTGGAGGCCGCCAAGGCCAAGGGTTACGACATCCTCGTGATGGATGGCCCCTTGGATGGTCACTTCATAGGCTACTTCGAGAACAAGAACGAGAAGACCCGCTTCGTGAGGGTAGACTCAAATGTTATTGACAAGCTCATCGAGAAAGAGCACCAGCTCTCACTCGCGCTCACCTCCGAGCAGCAGGATTTGCTCAGACCCGTATTTGAGAGCCAGCTGCCCAACGAGGAGAAGATTCACTACTCCATCGCCTTTGAGGCTATGGCCCCCGAGGAGGACCCCATCACCATCACCCGCGATGAGTTTATGCGCCGTATGAAGGAGATGGCACAGGTGAGCGGTGGCGGTATGAGCCAGTTCTATGCACAGATGCCCGACAGCTACACCATCGCCGTAAACGGCAACCACCCCCTCGTGGCCGAGATTCTGGGCGACATTGAGAAGGAGTGCGGCGACAAGGTAGCCTCGACCGACAAGAAGATTCAGAGCCTTGAGAATCAGCTCTCCTCGCTCGAAGCACTCATCAAGGACAAGAAAGAGGAGGAACTCACTCCCGAGGAGCGCACACAGCGCGACGACTTGCAGCGCAAGACCTCGGACCTGAAGGCTCAGCGCACCGACCTTCTGAAAGAGGAGGGCAAGAAGAATGTACTCGTCAAACAGCTCATCGACCTTGCTCTGCTCTCAAACGGCATGCTCAAGGGCGAGAGCCTCACAGCCTTCATCCGTCGCAGCGTGAAACTGATTCACAAGCAGTAACCCCCTCACTCATAAATACTCAAAAAAGAAGGAGCAACCCTCCCAAGGGGTTGCTCCTTTACTATTGCTTTATCGGAGTCGTCGGAAAAATTCCCAGAGGACCACTCCGCCCGTAACGGCCACATTAAGTGAGTGTTTGGTGCCCACCTGGGGAATCTCTATCGCAAGGTCACACGCATCCACCACCTCCTGGGCCACACCCTCCACCTCGTTGCCAAAGACGAGTGCGTATTTTTCGTTCCCCGCGGGCTCGAAGTCGCTAAGTTTAACTGAGCCCTCGACCTGCTCAACGGCCACAATCTTGTAGCCCTCCTCTCGGAGTGCGGCCACAGCCTCGAGTGTGCTATCGAAACCGCGCCAGGCGACCGTCAGTTCGGCTCCGAGTGCGGTCTTGTGAATCTCCTTTTGGGGCGGACGGGCGGTGATGCCACAGAGCACCACAGCCTCCATACCGAAGGCATCGGCGGTGCGGAAAAAGGCACCCACATTGCCTGCCGAGCGCACATTGTCGAGCACTGCCACAACGGGCCGTTTGGTCATCGCGCGGAACTCCTCCACCGTAAGGCGTCCCATCTGCTGCTGCGTAAGTTTCTGCATATTTTTTGGTCAAATGTCTAAGGTCGAAAGTCCAACGACCTATATTCCTATTTTTATAACAGACCTCTCCCGCCCTTCGGGCACCCTCCCCTAACTTAGGGGAGGGTTTATTATTAGAAGTCTATGCCAATTTACTATCCCTCCTCTAACTTAGGAGAAGGCTTATTATTGGAAGTCTGCGCTAATTTACTATCCCTCCCCTAAGTTAGGGGAGGGTCTGCGAAGCAGGGGAGAGGTCTGTCTATCTCCCCAACCTATCATACAAAGCCTGCATTATGGCCGACACCACCACATCACTCTGCGTCAGAACAATATCATTAGGCACTCTCAACACCAACACTCCCCTACTCTCAAGGAAAGCAGTACGCCTACCATCTCTGACGAGTTCTTCCTCTTGTTGATGTTGCAAACCATCCAACTCAACACACATTCGAGCAGCAGGGCAGTAGAAATCCAACACATACTCCCCTATCGAATACTGCCGATACCAATGAGTTCCGCAAAGTTGCTTTGCTCTCAACACATTCCACAAAGCGCTCTCTGCCGGGGTTGATTTTGCTCTCAACTTGCGTCGCAACTCTTTTTGCTCGGGCTGATTATGAGCGCGTTGCAACTTCACTGTATTAATTATTTTGCATCTTCTTTGCGTCGAGGCGCTTGACCACCCTCTGGTAGATGACCAGCGCAATGGCTGCCACAGCCGCAATGGCCGCGAAGTAGTACCAGATGTAGTGGGCATTGGCCGAGGCCGCAAGCCACTCCTCGTGGGTGGCGAACTTCGCGGGGTCGGGGCAATACTTATCCAGCAGCCAACCCGACATCGCAAAGCCTATAAGGGTCGAAACGAACGACTCCAACTGTGCGAAACCCAGATACATACCCTCCTCACCCTTGGGTGCCTGAAGCGAGAAATACTCCAGATAGCGGGGCGAGATGAGAGCCTCGGCGAGAGCCTGAACACAGATGCCGCAAAGCATCATAAAGACCACAGGATGGAGGCCCAAAATGGGGGCCGAGAAGAGGTGACCCGAGGACATAATGAGGGCCGAGATGGGGATGATGCACATACCGCACATCATCGAGAAGAGCGCCGTACGCTTGCTCAGCAGACGGGTCAGAGCATTGACCGTGAGGATGACAATCAGGGGGTTGAGCATCGTGTACCAACCGATGGTGCTCGCCTCGCCTGCCAAGCGGATGACATACTTGGGCATAGTGGCATAGAGCTGATAGTAGACGGTCCAGAAACCGCTGGCAATCAGGATGAGAGCCACCAACCTGCCATTCTTGCAGAGTTTACCGAAGGAGCGGAAAATACCGCCCATAGTCTTACTCCTATCGGGCTGGGCGTTGTCGCTGCGGTAGAAGATATAGATTGCCACCAGGGCCGCCAGCGTCATCACAACCGAGAACCAGTTGAGATAGATGAGGCCGCTATCGCCCATCGACTGCCTCAGGGGGTCCACAATGAACTTGCCCGAGAAGGAGCCTATGTTAATCATCGCATAGAAGATAGCAAAACCCTGTGCGCGGTTCTTCTCGTCGGTCTCCTTGGCCACACTACCGCTGATGATACCTTTGATGAACGAGCCACCCACCACAAGGATAACAAGCACAGGTACAATCAGATAGCGGTAGCCACTTGTCTGAAGGCCCGTAAAGACGGTCCTATCGCCATACTCCACCAGCCCCGCTGCCTCCAGGCCAGTAGGCAACAGCGCAAGGCCCGCATAACCAATCGTTAGCAGCGTGAAGGCCAGGAGCATAGCCTTGCGGAAGCCGATTCTATCGGCATAGGCACCCGTAAATGGGGGAAGGAAGTAGAGGAACGAGGCATAAAGACCACTGATGATACCCGCCTCGATATCCGAGAATCCGAGGATGTTGCTCAAGTAGAGCGTGATAACCACAAAAACGCCATAGTAGGCCGCCCTCTCGAACAGCTCGGCCATATTGGCCACCCAGAAGGCCTTGCTGAATTTGGTTTTCGTCTTTCCCATCTATCACAAGTTTGGTTAGGAGTATCCTATGTAGCTATCAATTAACCCCTTACGATGCGGGTACCGCACGAGGGGTTGCCCAGCTCGGCAGCGTCGGTGATGATGCACTCGCCACCGCACTGCTCCACAAAGTGAACAGCCGCACGAATCTTGGGAGCCATCGAGCCCTCGGCGAAGTGACCCTCGGCAAGGAACTGCTTGGCCTCGCTGGTGGTGATGCGGTCGAGCTGACGCTCCTCGGGGGTGTTGAAGTGGAGGCACACCTTGGCCACATCGGTGAGGATGTAGAACTCATCGGCACCCACAGCCACAGCGGTTGTTGCCAGTGCGAGGTCCTTATCAATCACTGCCTCGAGGCCCACCCACTGACCGTCACGATTGACCACAGCCACACCGCCGCCACCGACTGCCACAACCACATTGCCGGCATCGGCCAACATCTTGACCATCTCGACATTATGGATAGCCAGAGGTTTGGGCGAGGCTACAACCTTACGCCAGCCGCGACCCTTGGGGTCACGATGGTATGTCTCGCCCTTCTTCTCGGCGAGCTCGCGAGCCTGCTCCTCGGTATAGTAGGGGCCGATGGGCTTGGTGGGGTTCTTGAAGGCTGCGTCGTTCTCGTCAACGACCACCTGCGAAAGAAGCGTCACTACGCCACGCTCAATGCCCTCGGCAGCCATCATATTGCGCATACCGCACTCAATCATATAGCCGAGCGAGCCCTGTGTTTCGGCCACGCAGAAGTCCAGAGGCATAGCCTCCACATCGAACATCTGACGACCGGCCTCGTGCTGAAGGAGCACATTGCCCACCTGGGGGCCGTTGCCGTGGCCTATAATCATACGCTGACCGCTTGCAGCCATCCCCTTGAGGGTGGAGCAAATCTGTGCAACATTCTCTTTCTGAGCCTCAAAATCTACGCCACCACCCTTGCGGAGAAGTGCGTTGCCACCAAAGGCTATTACTACAAGTTTTTCCATAGTTTAGTTCTATTTGCTATACTCATTAATTAATTTTTCTACCAGTAGCGGAGTACCCTCTGCCGAGCGCATAGGGATATACTCCTTGAGGTTGCGAATGCCGTGGCCCGCAGGCAGGTGGGGGTCCACCAGATAGACGGGCACCTCGGGTCTTGCATACCTTACGAGCGAGGCGGCGGGATAGACCGCCAGCGAGCTGCCGATAACCACCATCACATCTGCCGAAGCGGCAATGCGAGTGGCCTCGTCGAAATTGGGCACCGACTCGCCAAAAAATACAATATGGGGTCGCAACAACTCCCCATCGGGACCTCGCTGGTCCAACCGCTGCTCCCACCCCTCGAGGGGAACAATCAGGTCGGGATTCTTGGGACTACGCAGTTTGGTCAGTTCGCCGTGGAGGTGGAGCACACTACTCGAGCCCGCCCTTTCGTGGAGGTTGTCCACATTCTGGGTCACGATTTTCACATCAAAATACCTCTCCAGCTCCACCAGCGCTTTGTGGCCCGCATTGGGCTCTTTCTCAAAGAGTTCGCGGCGACGGATGTTGTAGAACTCAACCACCTGTGCGCGATTGCGTGCGAGCGCCTCGGGGGTACATACATCCTCGATGCGGTAGGAGGCCCACAGACCGTCGCTATCGCGGAAGGTGGCAATGCCGCTATCGGCACTCACACCCGCTCCCGTAAAGACAACCACTCTCTTCATACTCTTCTGCATTTTCATTCTTCCCTTCGGAAAAATACAAAGATACAACTAAAACTCAAAAGCCCAAACCAAAAAGCCTATATACTTTCAAATAGAAAGTATTATCTTTGTATTTTGGAATAATTTTGCACCGCAGTAGACGATTCCTTAAAGAAAAGTGTCAAAAAATCCATATCGGCCCGAACGATTAGTGGTAAATTTGCGTAGCAGAGAAATATTAACAACAAAACACATACGACTATGAAACGACTACTACCTTCCCTCGTTGTAACGATTGTTGCAGTTGCGGCACTTGCCATTCTGTTTCGCATCTTCTCTGGACAATCCGATGCAGCCCTCTACGACAACATTCCATTCGAGATGCCCCGCGTAGAGCGCCCCAACATCCCCAACCGCAGTGTGTCGGTGGAGGATTTTGGCGGCAAGGGTGACGGTGTGACTCTCAACACCGAGGCCTTCGCTGAGGCCTTTGCCCACCTCGCCTCGAAGGGTGGTGGCCGCGTGGAGGTACCCGCCGGCGTGTGGCTGACGGGCCCCATTGTGCTTGAGAACAACACCGAGCTCCACCTCTCCGAGAACGCAATCATCGTCTTTAGTGCCGACAGGGACCTCTACCCCGTTGTGGCAACCATCTTTGAGGGTCGCGACACTTATCGCTGTCAGCCCCTGCTGTCAGCCTTCGGCAAGCACGATGTGGCCGTTACGGGCAAGGGTATCATCGACGGCAACGGTGACCCTTGGCGTGCGGTCAAGAAGAGCAAAATTGCCCCCTCGTCGTGGAATCAGATAGTCAAGAGTGGCGGCGTGCTGAGCAGCGACGGCGACACCTGGTACCCCACCGAGAATTTCAAGAAGGGTGCGGGCGATGCCGACCAGAACATTGCCCGTTGGGCCAAAACGAAGGAGGATTTCGAGAGTATTCGTGACTTCCTGAGGCCCGTGATGGTCAACTTCAAGGATTGCGAGCGCGTACTGCTCGAGGGCCCCGTATTTCAGAACTCACCCTGCTGGAACATCCACACTGCCATCTGTACAGACCTCATTGTCAACGACATTGCAATTCGCTGCCCCTGGTACGCCCAGAATGGCGACGGCATCGACATCGAGTCGTGCAAGAATGTGGTGCTCACCAACAGCTGGATTGATGCGGGCGACGACGCAATCTGCATCAAGAGTGGCAAGGATGAGGACGGTCGCAAGCGCGGCATCCCCACCCAGAATGTCATCGTGGAGAACTGCACCTGCTACCACGGCCACGGCGGCTTCGTTGTGGGCAGCGAGATGTCGGGAGGTGTGAAGAATGTTCTGGTTCGCAACTGCCGTTTCGCAGGCACCGATGTGGGCTTGCGCTTCAAGAGCACCCGAGGTCGTGGCGGCGTAGTGGAGAACATCTGGATTGAGAACATCACTATGAACGACATCGCCACCGAGGCTCTCCTGTTTGACCTCTTCTATGGCGGCAAGTCGGCACTCGAAGCACTCGAGGATGGCGACGGCAACGCCTCGACCGATATGCCCTTCAGGCCCGTAGACGAAACCACTCCCCAGTTCCGCAACATCACCATCGACAATGTGGTGTGCCGTTCGGCTCGCAGAGCTATGTTGTTCAACGGCCTGCCCGAGATGAATGTGGAGAATGTGGTTGTGACCAACTCCATCATTGAGGCCGAGGTCGGTGCCGAGATTAACGAGTCGACCAATGTATGCCTCGAGGGTGTGACCATCGTTCCTCGCAAGGGAGCCGCCCTCAAGATTAACAACGCCAAGAATGTGGTTGTGGAGAAGTTCGTATGCCCCGAGGGCACCAAAGGCCTTGAGGTTACGGGCAGTCGCAACGAGAACATAACCATCTCCTCGGACTACATCACAGCCGAGAACTCCACTTTCACCCCCAAAGCACAAGAGAAGGTAATCTTCAAATAGATAATTAAAAAAAAGATGAAACAGATGAAGATATGGGCACTGGTCGCACTCTGCGGCCTTCTTGCCACAACCTGTACGCCCGATGAGGACGACCAGGAGCAGGCCAAACCCACCGAGCTCACCGCTCCCGAGGGGCTGACCCTCACCGAGGCAACCACCACCTCACTCACCTTCGAGTGGCAGAAGGTGGAGAGCGCCACGGGCTACACATACAAGTACAAAGATACCGATGGAAAACTCTATATAACTGAGGATACAGAGCTCACCGCTGTGACCATCTCGGGCCTTTCGGCCGGCAAGGAGTATAAGTTTGCCGTCAGGGCCAACAACGGCGACACCAAGGGCACCTACACCGAGTGGCTGTCGGCCTACACCTCGGCCATTGAGAATGGCGGTGGAGGCAATGGTGACGGTGGTGGCAATGGTGACGGTGGTGGCGACGATGGCGGCGGCGATAGCGGTGGCACCACCACTCCCCCTGCCGACAACTCGCGTTGGGGCTTTCCCGAGAGTGAGGAAGATGGCGTAGTGAGGGCCTTCCCAGGTGCCGAGGGTGGCGGTATGTACACCACTGGCGGTCGAGGCGGTGCGGTCTACCACGTGACCAACCTCAACGACAGCGGCGCTGGCTCTCTGCGCGAGGCTATCAACAAGAGCGGTGCGCGTACCATCGTCTTCGATGTGGCGGGCACCATCCACCTCAAGAGTTCACTCCGTATCAAGAATGGCAACCTGACGATTGCAGGTCAGACCGCCCCTGGTGAGGGTATCTGCATTGCGGGCCGCACTGTGCAGGTGGATGCCGACAACATCATCATCCGCTATGTCCGCTTCCGTCTGGGCAATGAGGACAAGTCGCAGGAGGACGCCATCTGGGGCCGCTACCACAAGAATATCATCCTCGACCACTGCACAATGAGTTGGTCCATTGACGAGTGCTCGTCGTTCTATGCCAATCAGAACTTCACGATGCAATGGTGCATCGTGAGCGAGGCACTCAAGAACGCAGGTCACTCCAAGGGTGCCCACGGCTACGGCGGCATCTGGGGCGGAAAGAACGCCTCGTTCCACCACAATCTCTTGGCACACAACGACTCACGCAACGCACGCATCGACCATCCCAATGTCTATGGAGATTATCTTTCGACCCATCGTGGCAATGTGGACTACCGCAACAATGTCATCTACAACTGGGGCGGCAACTCCACATACGGTGGCGAGGGCGGCTGGTGGAACATCGTGGGCAACTACTACAAGCCCGGCCCCGCCTCGAGCAAGAAGAACTACTTTGTTGACGCCTACGGCAAGTACGACGGCAAGGATGTAGGCTACGGCACTATGTACCTCTCGGGCAACTACCACGAGGGTGACTACGCCACCGACATCAACGCCGACAACTGGAGCGGAGTCTACCTCCACAACGGCACCGGCATCAGCAACGCCTCCTCGTGGCAGAGCTACACCCTCCAGGCAATCAAGAAGGACGATACAACCCCCTGCTACACAACCACCCACTCGGCCTCGGTGGCCTTTGAGCGAGTGCTCGAAAATGCAGGTCCCTCGCTCCGCAGGGATGCAGTGGACACAAGGGTTGTGGAGGATGCACGCAAAGGAACCTCCTCCTCAAAGGGCTCCAACGGCTCCAAGAACGGAATCATCGACTCCCACACCGATGTAGGCGGTTGGCCTACCCTCTCGGCCAGTGAGAGCGAGATTGCCGACAGGAAGGATAGCGATGGTGACGGTATTCCCGACAGCTGGGAGCGCGAGTTTGGCCTCAATGCAGGCAATGCCGGCGACGGCGCGAGCTACACTCTCGATGTGGATGGCCGCTACACCAACCTCGAGGTCTACCTCCACTATCTGGTGAAAGATATCACTGCCCAGCAGACCGTAGGCGGTGTCTACAAGAAACTTCAGTAAGAGCTAACTAACGAACTACACGACAATATGAAACGAACACTCACTCTGCTTGCCGCCCTACTCGTGACCCTTGTGGCAAGCGCACAGATAACCCTCTTTGTGTGTGGCGACTCGACGGCCGCCACCAAGGACATCACCAAAGGCTCGCCCGAGAGGGGCTGGGGCCATATGTTGCAGCCCTTCTTCGACCCCGCGGAGGTGGTTGTTGAGAACCACGCCGTAAATGGTCGCAGCACAAAGTCGTTCGTCACCCTCGGCCACTGGCAGAAGGTGGAGGAGAGGATGAAACCGGGCGACTATGTCTTCATTGAGTTTGGTCACAACGACACCAAGGAGAGCGACACCACACGCTTTACTACCCCCGAGCAGTATGGCAAGAACCTTCTTCGCTACATAGAAATCATCAGGAGCAAGGGGGCAACGCCCGTTCTGCTCACACAGGTCTGCCGCCGTTGGTGGAAGCAGGGAGAGCTGGCCGACTCCCACGGCGAGTACCTCAAGGAGTGCCACCGCGTGGCCAAGGAGAGCGGTGTGCTCTTCATTGATGCAGAGAAACTTACCCGCGACTGGCTCACCCCACTTGGCGACGAGGGCTCTCAGAAATACTTTATGAACTTGCCCGCAGGCAAGTATCCGAGTCATCCCGAGGGTAAGAACGACAACACCCACTTCACCGTGCCCGGTGCACGCATTGTGGCAAGGATGATATGCCAGGAGATTGAGCGCGTAATCCCCACTCTCGGCAAGCACATCCGCTACTGGGACTTCGTGGTTGCCAAAGATGGTAGCGGCGACTTCTTCACCGTGGGCGAGGCCATCAATGCCCTGCCCAACTTCTACAAGGGCAAGGAGCGCCCCCTGAGGGTACTCATCCGCGAGGGCCGCTATGAGGAGAAGGTGGTAATCCCCTACACCAAGCAGAGTGTTGAGCTGATTGGCGAGGGAAAGGTTGTTATCACCTGGGGCGATGGCGCACGCGACCTCGGGCCCAATGGTGTCGAACTCGGCACCTCGGGCACCGCAACGCTCTACAACTGCGGCCGCCACATCCTTATGGAGAACATCACCATCGAGAACTCGGCAGGTGAGGTTGGTCAGGCCGTAGCACTCCAGACCGTCGGCACTGGTACACAGGTCTACCGCAACTGCCGCCTGTTGGGCAATCAGGATACCCTTTATATATATGGTATGGGCAACCGCGACGGCGAGGAGGTCGAAGAGAACATCGAGTGCTACTTCGACAACTGCTACATTGAGGGCACCACCGACTTCATCTTCGGCTCGGGCCGTGCGGACTTCATAGCCTGCACTATCCACTCCAAGAAGGACTCCTACATCACCGCTGCCTCCACCTGCAAGGGCCAGGAGCGCGGTTTCACATTCCTCTACTGCAATCTCACCGCCGCCGAGGGCGTTACGAAGTGTTACCTCGGAAGGCCCTGGAGAGTCTATGCACAGACCTACTTCATCGGCTGCACTCTGGGCCCCCACATCCGCCCCGAGGGTTGGCACAACTGGAATAAGCCCGAGGCCGAGAAGACGGTGCGCTACGCTGAGTATGGCTCCGAAGGCGAGGGTGCAAACCCCAAAGCGAGGGTTAAGTGGGCCGACAAACTCTCCGACAAGAAGGCTCAAGAGTGGAGCCTCAAGACGGGTGCTCCCGGCCTTGAGTTCACCCCCGTACACTAATGTAAAAAGAGAGTCGTAGGATGGGCCGAGTGGGCAAAATAGCGATGATGGCGGTGTTGGCAATGATGGTTGCCACCCCTCTGCGTGCCGTCACGCCAATGACCGGCATCTTCACCGATTACTCCTCGATGGACGGTATGGCCCACAACAACATCCACGACATCCACATCGACTCGAGGGGCTTTGTGTGGCTCTGCACTTGGAGCGGTGTAAGCCGTTTCGATGGCTACAACTTCAAGAACTACTGCACCGACCCGAAGAGTATGCCCGTCAGACACAACCGCTTCCGCAATGTGGAGGAGGACTCACGAGGCAACCTTTGGTTCCGCACCTACGACGACCACATCTACCGCTTCACGCCCCAGGAGGAGGCCTTCGAGGAGCTCTGTGCCCTCATACCTCAGCTCCACGGCAAGAGCCATCGTGCGGGTCGCATAATCTGCTCCCGAGAGAGCAATCAGGTGTGGATTGAGTATCAGGGCTATGGCATTGTGGAGTTCTTCTCCGACGAAAAGAACGCCCTCCACCACAAGGCCCACATCGGCTCGCCGCTCATAGGAGGCGACATCGCCCAGATGTGCACCGACCACAAAGGGCAACTGTGGGTGGCCTTAGAGAATGGCACCCTCTCGATGTTGGCACACAACTGCAACGAGCCCAAGGAGATAGCCTCGGGACTTGGCAAGGTTGTGGCTATGAGCATCAGCGAGAACCAGATAGTTGTGGCCTCGGGGCAGACACTCTGGCAGATAGACATTAAGAGCGAAAAGATCTCCGCCACGACACCATTCCACCACGATACCATAACCTCACTGGCTGTGAGCCCAAATGGCGACGACATCTTCATCGGCACTGCCCAAAAGGGCGTCTACGCTATGGGCGAGGATGGTGGCCTTAGGCACTTCACGGCGGGCACGATGCCGAGTCGCGTGAGGGATATGGTCATCGACTCCCACGGCACTGTGTGGATTACCTGCGACAAGGATGGCATCACCCGTCTGGACCCCACAAAGGGCAACTACAAGCACTTCTCACAGAAGCAGAACACCGTACAGTTCTATGCGGGCGAAAACTCGGTCATCATTGAGCGCGATGATGTGGTTTGGATTAAGATGAGCGGTGTGGGCTTCGGCTACTACGACCGCGAGAAGGATAGCGTCGAGCCCTTCTACAACGACCCCTCGAAGCCCGACTTCAAACTCTCCAACGGTGTGGCTATCTTCGAGGTAGACCAAGACAATGTGTTGTGGCTCTCGACCTACTACGAACGCGGACTTCATCGCGTGGTGCTCCAACGCAGGGAGAACAACCTCTTTAGGCTCGAGAGCGGTGCCACGCACCAGACCTCGTTCCTCGATGAGGTGAGGGCCCTGAGCCGCGACCGCCGAGGCCGTCTGTGGGTGGGCACCAAGGAGGGCCACCTCTACTGCTACTCCCCCACTATGGAACTGCTGCACCACATCTCTCGCCTGCCCTCGGGTCGAGCACTCGGTGCCATCTATACCATTAAGGAGGACTCCCACGGCAACCTGTGGGTGGGCACAAAGGGCGACGGTGTCTATCGCCTCACCCCCAAGGCAGAGAGCGCTGGTTACTCCGTCAGGGAGTATCGTCACAGCGCCGAGAACCCCTATTCGCTCTCCAACGATATGGTCTACAGCATCGAAGAGGACGGCGAGGGCAAGATATGGATTGCCACCTACGGAGGTGCCATCAATATGCTCCCCAGTTGGGACTCGGAGCGCGTGGTGAACACCCTCAACAGCTTCCCCCTCTACCCCACAGAGTCGGGCGAGAGGACACGCTATCTGCTTCTGGATGATGAGCATAGGATGCTCCTCGGAAGTTCCGAGGGGCTCATCTGGTTTGACCCCACGCTTGCGCCCGAGAAGATGGCCTTCGGCATTGCACAGCGAGGTATCAACACCCCCCATACGCTCCAAGCCAACGATGTGATTCACATACTCAAGGATGCGCGGGGCGATATTTGGCTCTCGACCTACGGCGGCGGCCTGAGCAGGATTGAGAGCTACGACGAGAGTGGTACACCCCACTTTAGGACCTACTCCACAAGCGACGGACTGCCCAGCAACATCGTCTTGGCAGCCACCCAGACCGACGATGGCTCGCTGTGGCTCTCGACCGAGAACGGCATAACCCGTTTTGACTCCGCAAAGGAGATTTTCACCAGCTACACCCACTACGACGGCTATGAGCCCGTCAAGTACAGCGAAACGACCGCCATTACCGACTCTTCGGGCAGGGTAGTTGTTGGCTGTGCCGACAACCGTCTGCAACTCTTCGACCCCAACCACAAGGCCGACGAGAGTTACAACTACCGCCTCCAGATAAGCTCCTTTGAGGTCGAAAGCGGCGATACGGAGAATCAGGAGCGCCACTCTCACAACTATGCAGCCTACCGCGGAGAGCCCGTCAGCGTGGAGCACAACTACCGCCTTTTCCGCATCACCTTCTCGGCCCTCAACTTCCGACTCCAAGAGCAGGTTACATATATGTACAAACTCGAGGGCTACGACGAGGATTGGAACTACACAAACGACTTCAACAGCGTCTACTACACCAAGGTGCCCCACGGTCGCTACACATTCCGCGTGAAGGCCTATGCCGGCACACCGCACTTGGCAAGCCCCGAGGTAACACTCCCCATCCACATAACCACCCCTCCCTGGGCTTCGTGGTGGGCTTGGGTGCTCTATATAATTTCTGCTCTGGGGCTTCTGTGGCTGATAACATTCCTCTATTTGCGCTTCGTGCGCCTGCGTAACTCGGCCCGTATGGAGCAGGATATGGCCGAGATGAAGCTCAAGTTCTTCACCAACATCTCCCACGAGTTGCGCACCCCTCTGACACTCATCATCGGTGGCATTGAGGATGTCAAGAGGCGCGAGAGCCTCTCCGAGAAGGGCGAGGACAGCCTCACACTCTCCCACAAGAACGCCAAGCGTATGCTCACCCTCATAAACCAGCTGCTCGACTTCCGCAAAGTGGTCAAGAACAAGATGGACCTGAGGGTCGAAAGGCTCAACATCGTAAGGCTCGCCAAGGAGGTAACGGACAACTTCCGCGAAAGCGCCGATGAGAAACACATAGAGCTAATCTTCTCATTCTCTCTCGAGGACATCTACATCTGGTGTGACCCCGAGCGCATTGAGAGCCTCCTTTATAACCTGCTCTCCAACGCCATCAAGTTCACCAAGAATCGTGGGCGTGTGGTTGTGACCGTGAGCAAGCGCGAAGATGAGGAGTGCGTAAGAATCAGCGTGAGCGACACAGGCATTGGCATCCCCAAAGAGCGCCAAGAGAGCATCTTCGACCGCTTCACTACCTACGCCTCGGCCGTGCGCGGTGAGGTGAGCGGCTCGGGCATAGGCTTGGCACTCTGCAAAGAGATTGTCGAACTCCACCACGGCGAGATAGAGGTTGAGAGCAAGGTGGGCGTGGGCACAACCTTCACCGTGAGCCTCAAGACGGGCAACTCCCACTTCACAATGGAGCAGATTGTCTTTGGCGACACCACCCCCGCACAGGCCGACACCTCCAAGCGTACCGACATAACCCCACCCGAAGGGGCCTATAAGATTGTCTTGGCCGAGGATAATAGTCAGATGCGTAACTTCCTCTTCAATCAGCTCGCCGAGAACTACGAGGTGATTGAGGCTACCGATGGTCAGGAGGCCCTCGAGAAGATTCACGCGAGCCATCCCGACATCGTCATTACGGACCTTATGATGCCTCGTATGGATGGTATCGAACTGGTGGAGCGCATACGCAAGGACTTCGAAATCAGCCACCTGCCCGTCATTATGCTCACCGCCAAGCAGACACCCGAAGATAGGATTATGGCGATGAAGTATGGCGCCGACGGCTACATCACAAAACCCTTTAGTATGGAGCTGCTGCTGGCACGCATAGACAACCTCCTGACTCAACGCAAACTCATCTTCGAGAAGATGTCCTCCTCGGTGGCAGGCCACATTGTGCCCGAGATTTCGCCCAAGGATGTGGTGGTGACCAACCGCGACGAGGAGTTCCTCAAGAGGCTTATGGAGTGGCTCGAGGAGAACATCGAGAACTCGGAGCTGACCATCGACCTGCTGGCAGGCCACCTGCGCCTGGGCAGAACCACGATGTACAACAAGATAAAGTCCCTCACGGGCAAATCACCCGTGGAGCTCATCAAGGAGTACCGCCTCACCAAGAGCGAGATGCTCCTGCGCACAGGTCAGTTCTCCGTTTCGGAGGTGGCCTACAAGGTGGGCTTCTCCGACCCCGGATACTTCAGCCGCTGTTTCAAGGAGCAGTATAAATCCTCCCCCGTGGAGTACCTGCGCAGCCGCGGCCTCAAGAGCAACTAAAAACGCCTAAAGAGCATAAGAACCATGAAACGACTAACAACAACACTTATCTCTCTCGCCCTCGTGTCACTACTTGCCGCGTGCAGCACAGAGCGCAAAGCACCCAAGATTCGTGGCGAGAAGCCCCTTTCGATGAGGATGGTGGAGAGCGAAATGACCCGAATACCCGATGCCATCACAATGGACGGCGTGAGCAAGCCCAAGTGGAACTACACCACAGGACTCGAACTGCTGGCCATTATGGACGCAGGCGAGAAGTATGAGCAGGCGGACTACACCACCTATGCCCTCTCGTGGCTCGAGAGGATGGTGGGAGAGGACGGCGAGAGCATCGTGACCTACAAGCTCTCCAACTACAACCTCGACCATATCTGCCCCGGCAGACTGCTCTATCGTGCCTATGACCTCACCGGCCAGGAGCGCTACCGCACAGCCATAGAGAAGCTTATGTGGAGGCAGCTCCTCGAGCAACCCCGCACCCCCGAGGGAGGCTATTGGCACAAGAAGGCCTACCCCAACCAGATGTGGTTAGACGGCCTCTATATGGCCGAGCCCTTCAAGGCCGAGTACCTCACCCGCTACGCCACCCCAGAGGAGGCCGAGCACGGCTGGCAGGATATCATCCACCAGTTCGTACTGGTGGCCGAGAAGACCTACGACCCCGCAACGGGCCTCTTCCGCCACGCCTGGGACTCCTCGAAGGAGATGTTCTGGTGCGACAAGACCACGGGCCAGAGTCAGCACGCCTGGCTCCGCGCTATGGGTTGGTACACGGTGGCCATCGTGGAGGTCCTCGACATTATGCCCAATGATACCCCCGGTAGGGAGAAACTCGTTGGTATTCTGAACCACATCTACAAGACCATTCCCGCCTACGCCGACCCCAAGAGCGGCATGTGGTATCAGGTGATGGACTGCCCCACTCGCGAGGGCAACTATCAGGAGGCCACAGGCTCCATTATGCTCATCTACGCAATGCTCAAGGGTACCCGTCTGGGCCTACTCCCGGCCGACTATCAGGCAGAGGCTCTGGAGCTCTACGAGAAGTTCGTTAGGCGCTTTATGCGCGAGAACGAGGACGGCACCATCTCAATGACTGACTGCTGTGCTGTGGGCGGTCTGGGCGGCAAACAGAACCGTATGGGCGACTTTGAATACTACCTCTCCGAGCCCATCATCGAAAACGACTGCAAAGGCGTAGGCCCCTTCATCTGGGCCTCATTGGAGTACGAAAACCTCACGCAAATCAACCACTAAATTACACCCCACCGCGGGATAAATAGTGTAGGATTAGCACAATAGCGCACCCCGCGCCACCGTAAAGCGACCAATACACCCCCTTTGAGGGTGGCAAAAAATCCACATAAAGTGGCAATTTTTACCATTGAAATACGAAGTATTTATTGTAAATTTGCAATACTGATTACATCAGAATAACCGAACGAACAACCAAAACTCATTTCTTTAACCTTAGATAGAGGCACCCCCAGGAGTGCTAAAGCGTGAAAATTCACATCAATTAACCAATAATTTCATTAACAATTAACCAAAAAAACCATGAGAAACTTTACACGAAAGTTTACCCTACTTATTTTGGGTTTGAGCTTGACTCTCGCAGCCGAAGCTCAGAAGGTTAGCGGTATTGTTAAGGACACAGCAGGCCAGCCAATCATTGGCGCGTCTGTTGTTGTTGACGGCACCAGCAACGGTACGACAACCGGCGTATCGGGCGACTGGAGCCTCAATGTCCCCAACGCTCCGCAGCAGAAACTGGTCTTCTCCTACCTCGGTATGAAGGACCAGACGGTAGCCATCGGCAACCGCACCTACTTCGAAATCACTCTCGAGAGTGACGCAGAGGTTATGGAGGATGTGGTTGTTGTGGGTTATGCTACCGTTCAGAGGAAAGACCTTATCGGTTCGGTAGCCTCGGTTGGTGCCGAGACTATTGCCTCACAGCCCGTGACCAGCGTATCGGAGGCCCTCTCCGGTAAGATGGCAGGTGTGCAGGTTACCACCACCGAGGGTGACCCCGACGCAGACATCAAAATCCGCGTTCGTGGTGGCGGTTCGATTACCCAGGACTCCTCGCCTCTGTACATCGTCGACGGATTCCCCGTTGAGAGCATCAACGACATCCCCTCGAGCGATATCCAGAGCATCGATGTCCTCAAAGACGCCTTCTCGACCGCTATCTACGGTTCGCGTGGTGCAAATGGTGTAATCATCGTTACCACCAAGAGCGGTGGCGAAGGCCGCCTGTCGGTAACCTACAACGGCTACACCGGTTGGAAGAGCATCGCCAACAAAGATGCCCTCACCACTCTCGATACAGATGAGTTCGTGAAGTTGCAGTATGAGCTCGCAATGATTCGCAACAATGTGGAGAGCGCCTATGAGCCCTACTTCGGTCAGTTCTGCGACATCGACCTCTATACCGGTCAGCCCAAGAATGACTATGTAGCACAGGTATTTGGCAATCAGGGCACTACCAACAACCACAACATCTCCCTCTCGGGTGGTAGCAAAGAGTTCAGCTGGACCGCAAGCTACTCCCATATGGGCGACAACGCCATTATGAAGGGCTCGAGCTACACTCGTGACAACCTCAACCTGAAGACCAAATTCAAACCCAGCAACAAGGTTTCGTTTGACTTCTCGGTTCGTTTCTCGGACACCAATGTTCGTGGTAGCGGCGCCAACTCGGTGAACGATAGCGGTTCGACCTCGGGTAACGGTCGTCTGAAACACGCCATCGGTTACACCCCCATCCCCCTGGAGAGCTCCGTAGAGAACAGCGACCTCGAGGAGGACTATGGCGACAACGCTCCCCCTATGCTGTCGGTAGCCGACAACGACTCGAAGCGTAACCGTCAGAACTGGAACATCAACGGTGCAATCAACCTCAAACTCGCCAAAGGCCTCAATCTGAAGATTGACGGTGGCTTGGACAGCTACTCGCAGGGCGACAACAGGTTCTATGGTCTTACCACCTACTATGTGAACAACAACGCTACCCTCAAGGGTCAGCCCGCAACACAGTACACCGACTACGACCGCACCAAACTCCGCAATACCAACACCCTGCACTACAACATCGGTGAGGCTCTGGATTGGGAGGATAGCAAACTCGATGTTCTTGTCGGTCAGGAGTACCTCTACACCAACTCCAATAAGCTCACTGCTTGGGTTGAGGGTCTTCCCACCTTCTTCGATGCAGATATGGCTTGGAACTTTATGGCTTCGGGTACCGCCGTTTCGACCAACCAGTACTACAATCCCGACGACAAACTCCTTTCGTTCTTCGGTCGCGTAAACTACGACTGGAAAGGCATCGTTTCGGCTTCGGCTACTATGCGTGCCGACGGTTCGTCGAAGTTCCTCGGCGCCAACCGTTGGGGCTACTTCCCCTCGGCAGCAGTGGCACTGCGTCTTTCGGAGCTCCCCGTACTCCAGGATATCGACATTCTCGACAACCTGAAACTGCGCTATAGCTACGGTACCGCAGGTAACAACAACATCCCCTCGGGCCAGACCCTCCAGACCTTCAAGGCCAACGCTACTACCTGGATTTCGCAGGGCGTGACCTACTGGTCGGCAGGTAACACTATGCCCAACCCCGATTTGAAATGGGAGACCACCATTTCGCACAACCTCGGTTTGGACTTCGCCCTGTTTGGTGGCAAGCTGAGCGGTTCGGTTGAGTACTACAAGAACAACACCAAGGACCTGCTGATTCAGTTCCCCACCTCGGGTAGTGGTTATGCAAACCAGTACCGCAATATGGGTGAGACCCAGAACAGCGGTTTCGAGGCTACCATCAACTACACCGTATTCCAGACCAAGAACGCAGGTCTGACCATCTCGGCCAACGCATCCTACAACAAGAATAAAGTTGTGACCCTCGGTGGTCTGGATCGCATCGAGTCGCAGAGTATGTGGGCTTCGACCGAGATTGGTACCGACTATGTTGTTGAGGTAGGCCAGCCTCTGGGCAATATGTATGGCTACATCAGCGACGGCTACTACACCGTTGACGATTTCAACTATGTAGATGGCGCTTGGGTACTGAAAGAGGGCGTTGTAGATTGCTCCGACATCATCGGCTCGACCTACCTGATGCCTGGTGCTCGCAAGTACAAAGACCAGCCCACCGTTGAGGTTCTCGACGAGGAGGGTAATGTTATCGGTATGGAGGGTGACGGCAAACTGACCGTTGCCGACAAGACCGTCATCGGTAACGCTCTGGCAGACTGGACCGGTGGTCTTATCATCTCGGGTTACTGGGGTAACTTCGACTTCTCGGCCAACTTCAATGCTGTCATTGGCAACCAGATTTATAATGCAAACCTTATTGAGTTCACCTCGACTCGTAAGTATCAGAACCGCAACCTGCTCTCGTCGATGTCCACCGACCAGCGTTGGACCAACATCGACTGGAACACCGGTGAGTTCATCACCGACCCCGAGGCTCTTGCAGCTCTCAACGAGGGTAAGGCAGGCTCGCCCTTCATCGGCAACGCCGTATTCAGCGACGCAGCCGTTGAGAACGGTTCGTTCTTGCGTCTGACGAGTGCAACTTTGGGCTACACCATTCCCAAAGAGCTCACCCAGAAGATTGGTGTTGAGAACCTCCGTCTTTATGTTTCGGGCACCAACCTCTTCCTGCTGACCAGCTATTCGGGCTTCGACCCCGAGGTAGATACTCGTCGTGCTACTCCTCTTACTCCCGGTGTTGACTACTCGGCATACCCCAAGAGCAGAGGCGTTGTAGTAGGTGTGAATCTGACTTTCTAAACCTCTAAAAAACGATGAAAGAAATGAAAAAATTTGCATACATACTTTTGATTGCCCTCTCGACTACACTCTTCTCGTGTAGCGACATTCTCGAGAGCGAGACCAAGTCGGCATTCGACGAGTCGGTTGTCTTCTCGAACTATACTTTGGCAGAGTATAATGTATTCTCAATCTCGGAGACCTTCGGTCACACCAACAACTACCGAGGTCGTTTCCTTCCCTGGTATGGCTTCAATACCGATGCTGAGTGGTATGTTGCGACCACTATCGACAACAAATCGGAGATTGCAACCTATGCCATTACCGTAAACAATGCACAGCTCAACCTCGACAACGGTCCCTACAATGAGATTTACGCAGGTATCGAGCGCGCAAATATCTGTATCAGTGGCCTGAGGAAATATGGCGACATCGAGAACAAAGCCGATATGGCCTACCTTCTGGGCGAGTCGCTCACCCTGCGTGCTTTCCTCTACTATGAGCTGCTGAAGGCCTTTGGCGATGTTCCCGCTCGTTTTGAGCCCATCTCGTCGGAGACCATCTATCTGCCCAAGAGCGACCGCGATGTAATCTACAAACAGATTCTGGCCGACTTGGACGAGGCAGCAGGCTATCTGCCCTGGGCCGGCACCACCGCCGCTACGATGACCACCGACCGCGTGAACAAAAACTTTGCCAACGGTCTGTATGCTCGTATCGCTCTGGCTGCTTCGGGCTATGCACTCCGTCCCGAGGATGGTATGGTAGGTACCGGTGACGCCGGTAGCATCCGCCTCTCGAGCGATGCTGAGCTCAGCAAAGAGGTGCTCTATCCCAAGGTTCTCGAGAAACTCGAGGAGGTTATCCAGAGTGGCTCGGCAAGCCTCTATGAGGACTACGAGCAGTACTGGAGAGATTTCAACAACTTCGACCTCACCGCAGGCAAGGAGACTCTGTTTGTGATTCCCTTTGGTGACGCTCGTGGCCGTTGGAACTACACCTTCGCCATCCGCACCAACATCAACGGTTCGAACCGTGGTGGCTCTGTAGGCCCCACCCCCACCCTCTATTTCGACTACACCAAGGATGACCAGCGTCGTGACCTCTCGTGCGTGAACTTCAAGTATGAGAAAGACGATGTAATTGAGCCTTCGGGCATCGAGAACTGGTACTTTGGCAAGTATCGTTTCCAGTGGATGGAGAAACAGCCCTACACCGGCGGCAACGACGACGGTATCAAACCCATCGTTATGCGCTATTCGGACATTCTGCTGATGGCAGCCGAGGTTGCCAATGAGCTCGGTCAGCTCGACAAGGCCAAAGATTACCTCCTTGAGGTGCGCGAGAGGGCTACCGGCAGCAGCGCAGCGGCTTATGTGGCAGCTCTTGGCAATAAAGAGGCTATGTTCAACGCCATCGTTGAGGAGCGCAAGCTCGAGTTCGTGGGCGAGTTTCTCCGCAAGGGTGACCTCATCCGTTGGAATATGCTCAAGGACAAACTCGACGAGTCGATTGCCGACTACCGCGACCTTAAGAGCCTCAGCGGCGACTACGCATTCCTCAACCCCGAGGGTGATGTATGGTACCGCGAGACTGCCGAGGGTATCGAGTTCTACGGCCTTAATGGCGAGCGCGTAGCTCCCGAGGGCGAGGAGTGGAACAAGAAGGGTGGTTATCTCACCAAGGATACCGATGGTCAGACCGAGGAGAGGGCTTCGACCGTCTACACCGCCGATCCCAACCAGCATATGTACTGGCCCATCTTCCAGGCAACCATTATCAACTCGCAGGGTTCGCTGGTGAACGATTTTGGTTACTAATAGAAGCAGACCAAAGACTTACCTATTATAACTAATAAGTAAAAGGAAAGATATGAAAAAGTTTATTAAGAATATAGCACTGTTTGCTTCGATGGCTATGGCGATGGTGGGCTGTGCCAACGACCCCGCAGAGGTTGTTGATGGCATCACCCTGAATCGTTGCCTTGCACCTACCAATCTCGAAGCAGAAATCGTTGCATCCGTGGGTACCGATGTTGAGCTCACTTGGGATGCAATGCAGGGTACTGAGTACTACACAGTTGAGGTATTCGAATCAACCGAGACCGGCATCGACCAGGAGACCGGCGAAGAGGTTGCTTTGGCACCCAACTACGACGCTGTGGAGCCCGCAAAGGTGGAGACCAACATCACCGAGATTCCCCACATCGTAAGCGGCCTCGAGGTAGACAAGAGCTACTTCGTGCGCGTTAAAGGTCACGCCGAGAATGTCGAGGACTCCAAATGGACCTACCTCGAGGAGGCTTTCGCAACTTCGGCTGTTCGCTCGTCGTTCAAGCTGACCGTTTCGGAGCGCACCGTTAATAGCATCACCGTAACCTGGAACGAGGGCGAGGACGCAGCAGACCTCACCACCCTCCGCGCTACTCCCGTGTCGGACAGCTCCAAGAAGAGCGTGGATGTTGCCCTTTCGGCAGAGATGATTGCAGCTCGCACCGCTACCGCCAGCGGTCTGGAGGCTTGCACCGACTACAAGCTCACCCTCATCTACGGTAAGGCTTGCAACCGCGGTAGCATCACCGCCTTCACCCGCCCCAGCGACTCGGGCTTCAACACCGTAAACACCGTTGAGGCTATCGTGAACGCTATCACCGGCACCGTTGGCGATGTTAAGCTCAAACTCGAGTACAACGATGGCGTAGCATACGACCTTCCCAGCACCGCAACTATCGGTTGTAACCTCTGGTTGGTTGGTGAGACCACTACCGATGGCAAGAAACCCATCGTGACCGGTCTGGATATCCAGCCCAGCGGCGCTGTTACCACCATCCACCTTGAGGACCTGGTTCTCGACGGCGCAGTATACGCTGTTGCTGGTGCCGAGACCAAGGGCCACATCCTCACCGCAAAGGCTGCTATGGAGGCCTTCGAGCTCATCAATTGCGAGGTTTACGGCTACACCAAGGGCCTCTACTACAACAATGTAGCAGGTGCCGATTGCGGTAGCATCCTCATTGACGGTTGCTATGTACACGATGTGAACGCCGACGGTACTGTTGGTGGCGACTTCATCGATGTTCGTAATGGTGTTCACCCCTCGATTGTGGTGAAGAACTCTACCTTCTACGCTGCTGCTCGTACCTTCCTGAGGGTTAGCGATAGCGCAGATGCAGGCCTCGTGGAGGTGAAGAATTGTACCTTCAACTTTGTGACCACCACCAAGACCAGCTCCAACAACGCTGGTATCTTCGGTGTGAGGACCAAGACCACTCCCGAGTCGATTCTCTGTACCAAGAATGTATTCCTCAACGAGTATAGCGACGGTGAGGCTCCCGGTGCCGAGTTCGTACGCCTTGTGCGCAACTCCTCCGACACCAACGCTCCCGTATGCTCGGGCAACTACTTCTACAATGTAGGTGCTGGTTGGTTCGTATCGGCCGCTCAGACCATTGCAGGTGCTGCTTTCGATGAGGCTGCAGCATTGGCAGAGGGTGGCGTACTCCTGGAGGTTGATCCTTGCCAGAGCTCCGGCGCAGGCAAACTCTACCTCAACGAGACCAGCGACATCTCCGCAAAACAGGCAGGTGACCCCCGTTGGTGGAACGCTGCTATTCCCGAGCCTCCCGTGAGGGCTACCGAGCTCGAGGTTGTGGCAGAGCCCTACACCTGGGATTTCACCGCCAAGGCTATCTATGACGGCGAGGTTCTCACGGCCAACACCATCATTGGCAACGCACGCATCTACGCTTCGGCCGAGGCTCCCTCGGAGGTTGTTCTTGGCGAGGGTATCTACTTCGCTGAGGCAGGTATGGTTGATGCAGCAGGCGAGCCTCTCTATGGTGCTGTAGGCGTGCTCACCAGTGGCTACGGTGCAGTAGTTGTTACTGCCGAGGGTGCCAACGGTGTTGAGGGCGTACAGGTATTGGCAGGTGGCGACCGCTACACCCTGCTGGCCGACGGCGAGCCCCACAAGGTTCTGCTGGGCGACCTCAAGGGTGAGAATAATATCTATGTTATGGCCGCAGGTGGCGTGACCCTCAAGTCCATCGAGTGGACTCAGGACCTCACTCCCGACGCTGTAGCCGTAGCTCTGAAGGCTCCCGCCGTATCGTTCGACAACCGCAAGGTTGACGAGGGTACCGCAATGGCAGTTACCGCTTCGTGGGAAGCCGTTGAGAACGCCGACCACTATGAGGTTTCGTGGCGTGGCGCAACCACCGAGCAGACCGAGCTTTCGTTCACCATCCCCGCAGAGGAGGTTGCAGCTCTCTACATTGGCGAGTACGACCTGAAGGTTGTGGCTATCCCCGTAGCTACCTCCAGCAAGTGGCTCCCCTCGGAGGCTGGCGTTGCTACCCTCCAGATCAACAAGGTGGTAGTTGGTGGCGAGGTGACCCTCTCGTGGAACTTCTCGGACACCATCTGGGAGACCGAGGTATTCGATTGGCTCGCACCTCTGGGTAGCACCGGTTCGACCGATATGGATGTGACCGTTGATGGCCTGAGGGTTGTTGCAGGTGGCAAGAACATCCGTGGCTACCTCAATGAGGACGTTGGTAACTACCTCCAGCCCAATGGTGGTGGTTCTATCAGCCAGCGTTGCTTCTCCTTCACCGCACCTGCTAATGGTACTCTGAGGGTTAAGGTTGGTGCTACCGGTTCGGAGGACCTCACCCGTATGGTGAAAGTTCAGGTTGGCGAGGAGGGCGCCGTTCAGGAGCAGCCCGGTGGCCACGCAACTCCCACTTGGGTTGAGTATGACATCGAGGCCAACAACCAGACCGTCTACATCTATCCTTCGGGTGGTCTGCGCTTCTACGCAATCGAGTACACCTACATCTCCGCTCCCCAGGAGCAGACTATCGAGTGGGGCCACGCAGCCTTCGACGATATCTGGGTGAACGGTTGCGCAAGCGACACCGGCAATATCGACGCTACTTTCGTTACTACCAAGATGACCGCAGGTGGCAAACTCTCGGTTGATGCCGACGGCTTCACCTACGACGGCTTGCAGTTCGTGCTTGGTGGTGGTAAGTTCAAATTCGGCCAGAACAACAACTCGGCAGGTGAACTTCAGACCCGCGTACAGTTTGGTGGCACGGGTAACACCGGCAAGGCAGTTCTCATCTTCGAGGCTCCCGCAGCAGGTACCCTCAAGTTGGATGTTATCGCTTCGGGTGACACCACCACGAAGGCTCGCCCCATCTGCGTAGCTGTTGATGGCACCGAGATTGCATCCATCCCCACCCCCGATAAGACCGCAACTCCCGAGGTATTCGAGGTAGACTGCACCACCGCAGTTGCAGGCTCGAAGATCTACATCTATAGTGGCAATAGCGGTATCAACCTCTTCTCGATTAGCTACACCTACACCAAGTAGGCCACCGACTAATTTGAGATTCCCAAACCCCAGAGGGCTGCTCTTCGGAGCGGCCCTCTGGTTGTTTTTGGGGAGCAATGATACGGGATGTAGGTTTTTTTACTAACTTTACGGAGAATAAAACTCTATATATGGGTATGAGAAAAGCGCTACTTACCATTTGTTGTATTTTGTGTTCAACAACATTGCTTGAGGCTCAACGCTATCCATTTGAGAATACCGAGGACTTTACAGCTGACACCGTTCAGCTCAGCGACTGCACCTACATAGTGGATAGACTACTCGATTTTCAAGTCAATATTTACAATGTCGACAATCATCCTGGACGCGATTTTCCAGTCTGGGCGAACGACGGGGCCGTTGCCGACATTGAAAACAGGAGTGTTGTGTATAATTCCTACAGCAAAAAATTACTGCTCGATGAAATTATCACTAACGAGCTTGGGGAGTATGTAAATATGTTGCAAGGCGAAACCATCTATATCACCCTCAACATATCTTCCCAAAGTGGAATTATAACAGATGTTTACTTTAGCTACCTGCCAAGTCCAGACAACCCCATTGCTAAAATACCTATAGAACAATTCAGGGCAATAGAGCTAAGGATAAAAAGAGAGTTGGCATTTGAGCCCACCGCGATTGGCGCAGCGTTGGACTATATTTTCTTGGGTTGTGCTTTTGAAGTAGAAGAACATACCGCCGAAGATCAGATACCCATTGGCACCCCTCTTCCACGCCCAGACGACAACTCGCTATCTATCGAGATTCCTTAATATACAACCAGAGGGCCGCTCTTCGGAGCAGCCCTCTGGTTGTTTTTGGGGAGGGAGTGTGATGAGAGAGTTGGGAGGAATGGGGGGGCAGCCCTAAAGATAAAATGGGGCCTATAGGGCTTATGGGGCTTATAAGACTTATGGGGCCTATGGGACTTATGGGACTTATGGGACTTATAGGACTTATAGGCCCAATAAGCCCTTTTGGCCCTTTTGGCCCTTTTGGCCCTTTTAGCCCTTTTGGCCCTTTCTCTACTCCCAACAGACCTCTCCCCCGCTCCGCGGACCCTCCCCTAACTTAGGGGAGGGTGAGGGCAAAAGGGCATTAAGGACCTTAAAGACCTTAGTGACCTTAAAGACCTTATTGTCGGTCGACGGTAGTCGGTCTACGGTCTACGCTCATCAGTAGGTTTTTTGTCGCTCCAGACTGGGGGTGGCAAAAATTCCTACCAAACTGGCGAAAATTCACATTGCGGATAGTGGAAAGTTTTGTATTTTTATGGTGCGAAAGTTTGGACAACAAAAACTAACAACATAAAAAGCCAAAAACTATGAAACAGTTTAACGACGAAAACTTCCTGTTGCAGACCGAAACGGCCCAGAGGCTCTACCACGAGCACGCAGCAAAGATGCCCATCATCGACTACCACTGCCACCTCATCCCCGAGTATGTGGCCTCCGACCACAAGTTCGAAAACCTCTCGCGCATCTGGCTCGAGGGCGACCACTACAAGTGGCGTGCAATGCGCACCAATGGTGTCGATGAGCGCTACTGTACAGGCAAAGAGACCTCCGACTGGGAGAAGTTCGAGAAGTGGGCAGAGACGGTGCCCTACACTATGCGCAACCCCCTCTACCACTGGACCCACCTGGAGCTCAAGACCGCCTTTGGTGTGGACAAGCTCCTGAACCCCTCCACAGCGCGTGAGATTTATGACCACTGCACCGCAATGTTGCAGACCCCCGAGAGGACCGCACGCGGTCTGATGCTCCACTACAATGTGGAGACCGTCTGCACCACCGACGACCCCGTAGATTCGCTCGAGCACCACATCAAGACCGCCAAGGACAACTTTGGCGTGAAGATGCTCCCCACCTGGCGCCCCGACAAGGCTATGGCTGTGGACAACCCCGCGGGCTTCCGCGCCTACATCGACCGCCTGGCGGAGGTGAGCGGTGTGGAAATCAAGTCGTTTGACGATGTACTCCAGGCCCTTCAGGTGCGCCACGACTTCTTCGAGAGCGTAGGTTGCCGTCTGTCGGACCACGGCATCGAGGAGTTCTATGCCGAGGACTACACCCACGCCGAGATTGAGCGCCTCTTCCAGAGGGTATATGGCGGCGAGCAGCTCTCGCCCGAGGAGATTCGCAAGTACAAGACCGCAATGATGGTGGAGGAAGCGATTATGGACCACAAGAGCGGCTGGACACAGCAGTTCCACTATGGCGCAATCCGCGACAACAACAGCCGTATGTTCCGTCAGCTCGGCCCCGACACCGGTTTCGACTCCATTGGTGACTTCACCGTGGCAAAGAATATGTCCAAGTTCTTCGACCTGCTGGACCGCGAGGACAAGCTCACCAAGACCATCATCTACAACCTCAACCCCCGCGACAACGAGATGATTGCCACAATGCTCGGCAACTTCCAGGACGGTCGCTACGGCCCCGGCAAGATTCAGTTCGGCAGCGGCTGGTGGTTCCTCGACCAGAAAGACGGTATGGAGAAGCAGATGAACGCCCTCTCGCTGCTGGGCCTGCTGAGCCGCTTTGTGGGTATGCTCACCGACAGCCGCAGCTTCCTCTCCTACCCCCGTCACGAGTACTTCCGTCGCACGCTCTGCAACCTGCTGGGCAACGATGTGGAGCAGGGGCTGCTGCCCGCAAGCGAACTCGACTTCATCGGCAAGATGGTCGAGGATATCAGCTACAACAATGCAAAGAATTTCTTTAAGTTTTAACCCCTAAATACTACAAATACTATGGCTATCAAAGAACTAAATAAACAGAATGTAGAGAAACCCGCACTTCCCATTAAGATTCTTCAGTTTGGCGAGGGTAACTTCTTACGCGCCTTTGTGGATTGGCAAATCGACAAGGCCAACGAGGCAGGCGTTATGAACCACGGCGTGGCTATCGTGCAGCCTATTGACAAAGGTATGGCCGAGATGTTGGAGGGTCAGGATTGCCTCTACCATGTCTATCTCGAGGGTGTGAAGGAGAAACAGCCCGTCAAGGACATCCGCCTCGTCAGGAGCGTGCAGTGCGCCATCAACCCCTATACCGACTACGCGGCCTACGAGCGCATCTTCCTCTCGCCCGAGTTGGAGGCTACCGTTTCCAACACCACCGAGGCGGGTATCCGCTACGAGGAGGGCGACGACCTCTGGGCACTCCCCCCAAAGAGCTATCCCGCAAAGATGACCGCCCTGCTGTACAAGCGTTTCAAACACTTCGAGGGCGACCCCACAAAGGGCCTCTGCATCATCTGCTGTGAGCTCATCGAGAACAACGGCTCGACCCTGAGGGAGTATGTGCTCCGTCACGCCGAGTACAACAAGCTGGGCGAGGATTTCATCCACTGGGTGGAGAATCACTGCCACTTCTGCGACACCCTCGTAGACCGCATCGTTCCCGGCTTCCCCCGCGAAAATATCAACGAGATTAAGGAGGAGATTGGCTTCAACGACAACCTCGTGGTGAAGGCCGAGTTCTACCACCTCTGGGCTATCGGCGGCCCCGGCTACAAGGAGGTGCAGCGCCGTCTGCCCCTCGACAAGGCCGGCCTCCACGTAATCTTTATGCCCACCATCAAGCAGTTCCGCGACAAGAAAGTACGCATCCTCAACGGCTCCCACACAGGTATGGTGCCCATCGGTTTGCAGATGGGTTGCGAGACCGTTATGGACGCATTCAACACCCCCGACCTGGAGAAGTTCATCAACACAATGGTCGAGGAGGAGGTTATCCCTATGATTGAGGAGGATCAGGCCGAGCTGAAGGAGTTTGCGGCAGGTATTCTGGAGCGTTTCTACAACCCCTACATCCGCCATATGCTCAAGACCATCTCGCTCAACTCGCTCTCCAAATGGGAGACCCGCAACTTCCCCACCGTTCTGGACAACTGGAAGAAGGCGGGCAAGGTGGCCGAGAAGGAGATGTTCACCTTCGCTGCCCTTCTTACCCTCTATAGCGGCACCGTGGCATTTGAGCCCGACGACACCCCCGAGCACATCGCCTTCATCCGCAAGGTGTGGAACAACGACGATATTGACGCTACCGTAGCGGCCATCGTTGAGAACCGCGACATCTGGACTGTGGATTTCACCGAGGTTACCCCCTTTGTTGAGAAGGCTGCCGGCTATGTGAAGAGCATCCTCGCGGAGGGTATGGCTGCGGCACTGAAGAAAATGTTGTAATCAAAAGCCCCTTTCGTCTATGAAACGATACCTAAAGATTAACGAGGCCGACGATGTTGCTATCGCTCTGGACGACCTTGCCGAGGGCGAAGTGATTGAGGTAGGAGGCCAAAAGGTCACCCTCGCGGAGCCCATCGCCAAGGGTCACAAGGTGGCTCTCAGGGATATTGCCGAGGGCGAGGATGTCATCAAGTATGGCTACCCCATAGGTCACGCCACACGCCCAATTCATAAGGGCGAGTGGATACACTCCCACAACATCAAGACCAACCTCTCGGACGAGATTGAGTATACCTACACACCCAAGATTGCCCCCAAAGAGTACCCCGCCGACAGCCGTATGGTGATGGGCTACGAGAGGAAAAATGGCGATATGGGCATCCGCAACGAGTTGTGGATTATCCCCACGGTGGGCTGCGTGAACGGTCAGGCCGAGGCCATTGCCAGACGCGTGAGGGAGGAGATGGACTGCTCCCATCTGGACGATGTGAGGGTCTACAGCCACCCCTACGGTTGCTCGCAACTGGGTGACGACCACCGCAATACGCGCCGCGCACTGGCCGCTATGGTCCACCACCCCAACGCAGGTGCCATCCTCGTGTTGGGTCTGGGTTGTGAGAACAACCAGGTGAGCGAGTTCCAGAAGGAGATTGGCTCCTGGGACCACGAGAGGGTAAGATTCATCGTGGCACAGGAGGTCGACGACGAGATTGAGGAGGGCGTGAAGGTGTGTGGCGAGCTTGTGGAGCTCACCCGCAGCGACAAGCGCACCCCACAGCCTCTGTCGAAGCTCAAAATAGGTCTTAAGTGTGGCGGCAGCGACGGCTTTTCGGGCATTACGGCCAACCCTCTGGTGGGCCTCTTATCCGACTGGCTCATCTCGCAGGGCGGCACTACCATCCTCACCGAGGTGCCCGAGATGTTCGGTGCCGAGACAATACTTATGGACAGGGCCGAGAGCAGGGATGTTTTCGACCAGACCGTATGCCTCATAAACGACTTCAAGGGCTACTTCAAGAGTTACAACCAGCCCATATACGAGAATCCCTCGCCCGGCAACAAGAAGGGCGGCATCACCACCCTCGAGGAGAAATCGCTCGGTTGTGTGCAGAAGGGCGGCGCAGGCACGGTTGTGGATGTGCTCTCCTACACCGACCCCGTAGTTAAGCGCGGCCTCAATCTGCTGCAAGCCCCCGGCAATGACCTTGTTGCCTCGTCGGCACTGGCTCTGAGCGGCTGTCAGATGGTGCTCTTCACCACTGGTCGTGGCACCCCCTTTGGCAGTTTTGTGCCCACAATGAAGATTTCGACCAACACGCGCCTCTATGAGTTCAAGAATGGCTGGATAGACTTCAATGCCGGCACTCTCGTGGAGGACGAGGAGCCCGAAGCACTCCTGAAGAGGTTTGTGGATAAGATTCTCGCCACCGCAAATGGCCAGCTGCTCAAACACGAGCAGACGGGCTTCAAGGAGGTTGCTATCTTCAAGACGGGAGTAACCTTATAAAATTGACAATTGAAAATTGAAAATTGAAAATTAAGGTCCTTAAGGTCCTTAAAGTCCTTAAGGGATTATAGGCCCTTTTGGCCCTTTTGGCCCTTTCCCTCCCCTAAGTTAGGGGAGGGTCCGCAAAGCGGGGGAGAGGTCTGTTGGGAGTTGAAAATTAAAATTGAAAATTGAAAATTAAATTACTTATAACTAATATGTTTGCGATGCTCTGCGCCGTGACGATTATGGCGCAGGGCAGGAGCCTTGTGTGGGTGGCAGACCAGGGGGACGGCACCTACCGCAACCCCATACTCCACGCCGACTACTCCGACCCCGATGTGATTCGCGTGGGCGAGGACTACTGGATGACCTCCTCGTCGTTTGACTGTCTGCCCGCACTGCAAATCCTCCACTCCACAGACCTTGTGAACTGGGAGATTGTGGGTGCGGTGGACTCCTACCGCCCCGAGGGGATACAGGAGCAGCACGGCAACGGCGTGTGGGCACCCTCCATTCGTCACCACAACGACACCTACTACATCTACTGGGGCGACCCCGATGTGGGCATCTTTATGGTCGAGAGCAAGGACCCTCGCGGCCCTTGGAGTGAGCCCCATTTAGTGGAGGCAGGAGTGGGTATGATTGACCCCTGTCCGCTCTGGGACGACGACGGCAGGGCCTACCTCGTACACTCCTGGGCGGGCTCGAGGGCCGGCTTCAAGAGCATACTCTCGGCAAGCGAGATGTCGCCCGATGGCAAAAGGCTCATAGGCCCCGAGGTGCTCATCCACGACGGCCACGCCGAGAACCCCACCATCGAGGGACCCAAGTTCTACAAGCGCGACGGGTGGTACTACATCTTCGCGCCCGCAGGAGGCGTGAAGGAGGGTTGGCAGCTGGTTATGCGCTCGCGTGAGCCTCTGGGAGAGTATGAGTGGCGCAAGGTGCTCCATCAGGGTGACACAGAGATCCACGGCCCCCATCAGGGCGGCTGGGTGACCGACACAGCGGGCGATAGTTGGTTCCTACACTTCGAGGACCGCTACGCCTACGGCAGGGTCGTACACCTTCAGCCTATGACTTGGACCGAGGATGGCTGGTGTACGATGGGTGTGGATAGCAACGGCGACGGCATAGGCGAGCCTGTGGCGAGCTACCGTAAGCCCCACACCTCCAAGCCTATGGCCATCACAACCCCCACCGAGGGCGACGAGTTCAACCGCTCCACGCTTGGCGCGTGGTGGCAGTGGTTCGGCAACCCCTCAAGAGATTGGGCTATGCACTCCCCCGAGGGCTACCTGAGGCTCTACTGTCAGCCCTACGACAACCTCTGGGAGGCCAAAAATATACTCTCGCAGAAGCTCACAGCCCCCGCTGAAACATTCACAGCAAAGGTGGACTTCCGCGCGGGTGTGGCAGGCGACCGTGCGGGCATAGTAATCCACGGCCGCGACCTGGCGACACTCTCGTTTGAGGCTCTGGAGAACGGCTCCGTTGTGCTCCGCCAGACCGAGTGCTACAAGGCCGAAAAGGGTGCCGAGGAGGTCGTGAACGAGGAGCTCATCTGGAACGAGGAGAAGCAGTTGCTGCTGCGCGTTGTGGTCAGCGAGGGTGCTATGTGTCAGTTCTACTGGGCCGAGTATGGCCGCAATTTCCAGCCCATAGGCAAGCCATTCAAGGCCAAGGAGGGCAAATGGATAGGCGCCAAGTTCGGGCTCTTTGCCGTCACAAGCGGCAGGACCAACGACGGCGGCTGGATGGATGTCGACTGGGTGAGAGTCACAAAGTAACACAACAAAAAAAATGCTGACCTTTTCGGAGGTCAGCATTTTTTTGAGTTGAGAGTTGAGAGTTTCCTTAAGGTCCCTAAGGTCTTTAAGGTCCTTAAAGCCCTTTTGGCCCTTTCCCTCCCCTAAGTTAGGGGAGGGTGCCCGTAGGGCGGGAGAGGTCTGTTCTTAGTTTTCAGTTGACGGTCGACCCAAAAACATCTAATCCCACGGGTAGGCGGCGAGGAATATCTCGCGGCCCTCGAGTTTGTCCTTAACCCTCACAAGGTCCGAGAGTTTCACATCGCCCACAATGTAGCTCCACTCGGGCGAGGTGTAGCGCTCCCTAACCTTCGAGAAGTGTATGAGCGTGGAGTCCTCCTCGGTGCGGTAGCGGTAGTATATGCGGTGGGTCACATCGTCGGTATAGTGCACCGGCGAGGAGCTCTGCATACGCTTATACTCATAGCGGTAGTCATAGCGGCAAGCGGTGATGTCGCTCAGCACAGCCGCCCCCGTAGGGTGACCACCCGCACCGCGGCCAAACATAAACTGCTTGTAGTAGTAGCGGCCCTTGATAACCACGCCATTAAACTCATCCTCAACACTATAGATGTACTTATTGCGCGAGATAAGCTGGGGCACAACCCACAGGTAGACACCGCCACCCTCGAGTTTCTCCACGTGGCCCACGAGCTTAATGCGGCGCTGCTTCTCGGCCGCAAAGCGTATGTCGGCCTCGTTCATCGTGGAGATACCATAGCGGAATATTTGCTCGGGCGCAACATAGAGGCCAAAGGCGTGGATGGTGAGAATCACCAGTTTGAAGAGCGAGTCCCAGCCGTCGAAGTCGAGCGAGGGGTCGCTCTCGGCAAAGCCCAACTCCTGCGCCAGCCTCAGGGCCGAGCCGTAGTCCATATTCTCGTTGAAAATCTTGGAGAGCACGAAGTTGGAGGAGCCATTCAGAATACCCTTCACCGACACCAGCAGGTCGTTGTCGTAGTACTCCTCGAGGTTGCGGATAACGGGGATACTGCCACACGCCGAAGCATCGTAGAGGAACGGAGTGCCAGTATTACGACCGAGCTCGATAAGTTCGGGCAGGTGGTAGGCGAGCATCTTCTTATTGCCACTCACCACCGGCAGGCCCAACTCCAACGAGCGGCGCACAATGCCGTATGCAGCCTCGGCATCGTCAATGAGCTCCACAATCATATTAATTTCTGGGTCCGAGAAGATGTCATCGGCCGAGTCGGTGAAGTCGGCCACCACTCCCCTATCTTTCGACTTGTCCCTGACGCATATACGCTTGATTCTGATGTCCTTGCTCTCCACAGCACCAAGCACATCGTAGAGCCCTCGGCCCACACTACCAAATCCAAACAATCCTATGTTTATCTCTTTTTTCATATTTTATATGTTTTTCTTTTTCCGCGCCTTTTTATAAAAAGGCGCCCCAAAAATTTTTAGACGATACTTCGTATCGTTGTATTTGCTCTACCCTATTTCGGAGCCACCAGCACTCGCTGCGGCCGTTGCCGCTGGTTTACGAAACGAACTCTTTGATAATCCTATCCAACTGCTCGTACTCCACCAGGAAGCCGTCGTGGCCAAAGGGCGAGTCGATGAGCCTATACTCCACCGAGGGGATGTTCTCGACCATCACATCGTGGTCCGAGGGGGGAAAAAGTATGTCGCTCGTGATGGCCACCACCAGAGCCTTGGCCTTTATGCCCTGCAAGACCTCTGCCACGCTGCCCCTGCCGCGCGCAAGGTTGTGGGAGTCCACAGCCTCCGTGAGACGATAGTAGCAGTGGGCATCGAACCTGCGGCGCAACTTCTCGCCCTGGTGTTGCTGATAGGTGGTCGCACGGAAGCCCTCGAGCCTCTCGCCGTCGGGGTCGGTCTGGGTGGCATTGTAGGCCTCGGGGCCGCGGTAGCTCAGCAGGGCAATGCTTCGGGCTGCGGCCATACCTGCCGCACCGCCATCCTCGGCCGCAGAGTAGAATGTGGGGTCGGCCTCGATGGCCATCCTCTGTGACTCATTGAAGGCAATGGCCCACGCCGATGAGCGGGTGCAGGTGGCGATGAGTGCCACACGACGCGCAAAGTCGGGGTCGATGACGGCCCACTCCATAGCCTGAAAACCACCTATGGAACTACCAATCAAGAGCTCCACCCTCTCGATGCCCAGGCGCCCAGCCAGCAGCCTATGGGCCGCCACCATATCCCTCACGGTAATCATCGGGAAGTCGGCGCCATAGCGCCTGCCCGTCAAGGGGTTATGGCTCACGGGCGAAGTTGTGCCATAGGGCGAGGAGAGGAAGTTGGCACATACCACAAACCACCTCTCGGGGTCCAGGAAGCGCCCCTTCTCCACCGTATGGGGCCACCACTCGGCGACCCTACTGTCGGCCGTCAGCGCGTGGCATACCCAGATGACATTATCCCTCGCGGGCGAGAGCGTACCATAGGTGGTATACTCAATCTCCAGCTCGGGCAGCACCGCGCCACACTCAAGCCTGAACGGCTCTTTGAAATACTCTTTCATCTCTTTCTTTTTGTCTAACGACTAAAGTCTAAGGTCTAACGACTGTTTTTCTATCCTTATAATATCCTCGCGAGTGGGTTTTGTGCGCCTCACCCTCGCAAGCGGGTTTTCCCGCGAGTGGGTTTTCTCGTGAGTGGGTTTAATTTTCCTGTCCCCTGCGAGTGGGTTTTGTGAGGCGATTTCAAGGCTTGGTTTTGATTTTGCTCCGGAGTTTACGAGAGGTAAATGAGGAAGCAAAATCAAAAGCGTAACGCGGAAATCGCCCACAAGGCACACTCGCTATCTGGAATTTGGTGCAAAAATCGCCCACAAGGCACGCTCGCTACTGGAACGCTACTTCAAACGCCTGCTCAAAATCATCGATAATATCCTCCACAGCCTCCAGACCTGCCGAGATGCGCAACAGAGTGGGCGTAACGCCTGCCGAACGCTGCTCCTCCTCGGAGAGCTGCTTGTGGGTGGTCGAGGCGGGGTGTGTAACCACGCTTATGGAGTCGCCTATCATAGTCATATGAGTCACGAGTTTGAGCGCCTCAACGAACTTCACAGTAGTCTGGAGGTCGCCCTCAAGCACTACCGACAGCACGCCCGACGAGCCAAAGCGAAAATACTTCTGGGCGTTGGCGTAGGAGGGGTGCTCGCTGAAGCCTACCCACTGCACCTCCCTGACTCTGGGGTGGGCGCGGAAATACTCCGCAAGGCGTGCGGTGCTCTCCACCTCGTGGCGGGTGCGCAGAGAGAGGGTCTGGAGTCCGAGCTGCATCAGGTAGCTATCGAATGACGAGGGCGAGCAGCCCAAGTCCCTCAAGGCATCCACGCGGCACTTTACGATGAAGGCCATAGGTCCAAACGCCTCGGCCAGCACCAGTCCGTGGTAGCCCTCCGAGGGGCCCGAGAGTTCGGGGAACTTGCCGTTTTTCCAGTTGTAGGTGCCTGCGTCGACAATCACACCGCCCATAGCTGTACCGTGGCCGTTAATCCACTTTGTGGCGCTCTCCACAACGATGTCAGCACCGTGGTCAATGGGGCGGCAGAGGTAGCCGCACGCACCAAAGGTATTGTCCACCACAAAGGGGATATCCCACTTGTGGGCCAATGCGGCCAGAGCCTCCAGGTCGGGCACCGAGCAGGCAGGGTTACTCATCGACTCCACATAGATGGCCTTGGTATTCTCATCGATGAGCTTCTCGAAAGCCTCCACCGAGTCGTTCTCGGCACGACGGCAGTCGATACCCATCTTGCGGAAGGTAATCTTGAACTGATTGAAGGTGCCACCATAGAGCAGCGGAGCCGCCACGATGTTGTCACCCGCCTTGCAAAGCGAGGTCACAACGACCAGCTGGGCCGACATACCCGACGAGACGGCCAGTGCGCCCACACCACCCTCGAGTGCCGCCACGCGCTCCTCGTAGGCATTTGAGGTGGGATTCTGAAGGCGGGTGTAGATGTTGCCTATCTCCTTGAGGTTGAAAAGGTCGGCTGCGTAGTCACAAGTGGGGAACTCGTATGCCGCCGTTGGGTATATGGCTGCACCACGCGAGCAGGTGGCGTCGCGGTGGCGACCGGCGTGAATCTGTAGGGTCTCAAACTGCAATTTCTTCTCCATAGTAGTATTGTTTTCTTTTCGTTTAACCATTCATAATTCAACCCACACCCCTCACCCAGCGCCACACAAAAAGGGACACGCGAGCCGAGAGGGTGCGAATTATTAAAAATTCTTAAAAACTCGTTTAGGTATTTGGTTTAGGTCAGGGCCACAGGGCGTGGCTGAGGTGGGCGCGTAGCCCACAGAGGTAGAAGATGTGCCTAACGGCACATTCGCATATCCATAACCACACGCATACCACCACTAAAAGCGGCGGCAAAAACAAAGGAGTTATCGGTCAAGATGTTCATTTTTGCTCGAGTGGTTATGTTTTCAAGACAAAAATAGTAATTCTTCACCGAAATCGCAACTCTCATCCCAAATAAAACACTTTTCGGGAGTTGTTTTTTTGCGTAACGGGAAAAAAGATTACCTTTGTGGCATATTTCATCAAGAAGAAACCCATTCACATCTTTGCACAACTCCATAAGAATTATGAAGCAAGACAAAGTATTCGATACCAGCGTACAGCTCCTCAAGTACAATGTACTCAAAGAGGTGGTACGAAGCGCCTACGAAGGCACGCTCGACAGAGCCTACATCGACATCCCCAAGAAAATCTCACCCGGACCCAAAGCCGAACTCCGCTGCTGCATCTACAAAGAGCGAGCAATCCTCCAGGAGAGGGTGCGTATGGCTTGCGGTGGCGACAAGAGCAACCCCAATGTTGTGGAGGTTATCGACATCGCCTGCGACGAGTGCCCCGCCAAGGGTATTCTCGTAACACCCGCCTGCCGTGGCTGTATCAGTCACGCTTGTAAGGATGTATGCCCCAAGGATGCCATCAGCATCGTTGGCAAGCGTTCGGTCATCGACCACGACAAGTGTATCGAGTGTGGCAAGTGTACTCAGGCCTGCCCCTATGGCGCAATCATCAAACTCTCGCGCCCCTGTATGCAGTCGTGCAAGGTGAAGGCCATCAGCATCGACGATGGTCAGAAGGCCAAAATCGACAACGACAAGTGTATTATGTGTGGTCAGTGCGTCATCGCCTGCCCCTTCGGTGCAATGACCGACAAGTCGCTGCTGCTGGACATCATCAAGATGCTCCAGAATGCCGAGAAGGAGAACTACAAAGTATATGCAGTATTGGCTCCCGCAATCATCAGCCAGTGTCGCTATGGCCGCATTGAGCAGGTTGTGACAGCCATCAAGAAGCTCGGCTTCCACGATGTTGTGGAGGTGGCTATGGGTGCCGACATCACCCTCTACAAGGAGGCCCGCGAGTGGAACGAGAAGAAACTCCTGACCACCTCGTGCTGCCCCTCGTTTGTGCGCTTCATTGAGATTAACTTCCCCACCCTCAAGCAGCACATCTCCCACACCCCCTCGCCTATGATTGAGATTGCACGCCTTATCAAGAAGAGCGAGCCCAATGCGAAGGTTGTCTTCATCGGCCCCTGCGCCGCCAAGAAGATGGAGTACACGCTGGAGAAGACCGGTGGTGCCATCGACTCGGTGATGTCGTTTGAGGAGCTTCAGGCCTTCCTCGACGCACGCGACATCGAGACCACCGAGCAGGAGGATACCCCTCTGAACAACGCCTCGTTCTATGGTCGCATCTTCGCCAAGGCCGGCGGTATCGTTCAGGGCCTTCTGGATTTGGCGCTCGAGAGCGGCTATGAGGGCCTCAAGCCCGTCTATATGAGCGGCATCGACGAGTGTAGGCTCAACCTTGCCAAGCTGAAGGTGGGCAAGAGCGACTTCAACTTCTTCGAGGGTATGATTTGCGAGGGCGGCTGTCTGAATGGTCCTCTGTGTATCAACCACGGCCCCAGGAATGTCGCCGATGTGGACAACTACGGCAACGAGGCCACCGAAAAGACCATCCACAACTCCGTGAAGTACTGGAAGAATATGACCGGAGAGGAGTAAGTTGAAAGTCGAAAGGGCTAAAAGGGCCAAAAGGGCCAAAAGGACTTAGGTCTATAGACTTTAGACATCAAACGAGCAGCGAGCGCCGATGGGCTCGCTGCTCGTTTTATTACTGCTTAACCTCTATCTCACCGGCCCTGCCATATATGGCTTCCCTCTAACTTAGTGGGGAGGTAGAATTGAGGAAAAAACATTTCGGCCCTTTCGGCCCTTTTGGCCCTTTCCCTCCCCTAAGTTAGGGGAGGGTGCCCTTTAGGGCGGGAGAGGTCTGCCGATGGTAGATGGTAGACGATAGACAAAAACGAGCAGCGAGCGCCGATGCGCTCGCTGCTCGTTTTATTACTGCTTGACCTCTATTCGGTTATGGAGGGCGTGGGCAATGGTGAGTTCGTTGGCGTACTCAATCTCGTCGCCAACGCCAATGCCGCGTGCAATCTTGGTTATCTTCAGTCCCTCGAACTGCGACAGGCGACGCATAATATAGAAGAGTGTGGTTTCGCCCTCAACAGTGGCACCAATGGCCAGGATCACCTCCTTAATCTCCCCCCGAGCGATGTTCTCCACCAGAAGGTCAATCTTCAGGTCGCTCGGGCCAATGCCCTGCATAGGCGAGATGATGCCGCCCAAGACGTGGTAGAGGCCGCGATACTGGCGCGTGTTCTCGATGGACATCACATCGCCCACCTGCTCCACCACGCAGACAGTCGTGCGGTCCCTTGTGGGGTCGGCACAGATGGGGCATATCTCATCGTCGGTGAGGTTGTTGCAGCGTGCACAGAACCTCACATCGCGGCGGAACCTTACGAGCGCCTCGGCCAACGCCTCGACCTCCTCCTGCTCCTCGTGCAGCAGATGGAGCGCGAGCCTCAGGGCCGTACGGCGACCCACGGAGGGGAGTTTGGAGAGCTCGCCAACAGCATCCGATAGTAGTTTCGACATACCTCTTTATTAAATAACTTTATACGCCTGACTCAAATAATCTCAATGGCCGAGGAGAGAATCCACCCCTCGTTGCCGTCGGCAATGCGGATTTCGCTCCACTGGCCGTAGCTATCGAGCACCTCCACCTTTGTGCCCTCGTGGAGCACAAAGAGGTCTTTGCTGCTGGCCTCGGGAGAGGCCTTCACACTCGAGGCCGACACCAGCACCACAGCCTCATCCTCCGAGAGGACCTCACTACGGGCCGAGGCACCAAAGCTAAGGGTCACAACAAAGCCCACCAGCATAACGGCCGCCACGACGAAGCCCGTCTTGCGCAGCTGGCGGCTCTGGGAGAGGATGTAGAATCCGAGCGAGAGGAGCATCACACCAAAGGTCACAAGCGACCACACGCCCCAAGCGTCCACACTCATACCCCTTCGCAGCGAGGTCATCGAGCGCTCCACAAAGCCTGTGGGGATGACATCTATATTATCCCTCACGAAGCTCTCGGCATAGGCCAAATTGTGGGCCGCATCCTCATTCGAGGGGTCCAAGCGCAGGGCCCTATGGTAGTTCAGAATTGCCAAACCGTTGCGGCCCGCCTTGAAGCAGGCACCGCCCAGGTTGTAGTAGAGTGCCGCACTCTGGAGACCCTCGCTTGCAATCGAGTCGTAGGCCATAATCGCGCCGTTGTAGTCGCCTGCCGAGTAGAGTCTATTGCCCCTCTCCCACACTGCTTCCACATCCACGCTTGCGCCCACTATCTGGGGCATCCAAAGCGCCACCATCAAAAGTATAATCGTCTTTTTCATAACTTCTTCTTTTTTCCGCCGGTGTCACTACTTATTAATCACCGCCTCGAGGCGCGAGATGATAGCCACACCCGCTATGTAGGTCTCCTCCATCGAGCCGCTACCCGAGGGTGCATACTGGGCATACTCGCAGTCGGTGATGATGGCAATATACCTATCGACATCCTCCGCAGGCACACCCTTGTTGGCCAAGCGCTCGCGCACATTCTCCTTCGTGAGGTCGGCGGCGGGGATGTTGAGTTTGTCGCTCAGATAGCCCCACAGGCCACGCAACATCTCCTCATAAAATCCCCTCACATTGCTCTGCTTGAGGTAAGCCTCGGCAGCGCGGAAGCGAGCCAGAGCAACCTTATTGGCCCTCTTGCCCTTGAGCGTAGCCTGATTGCGCATCTGCCTCAGATAGCGCGAGAGCCACACTACCAATACCACAAAGAGCAGCAATTCCACAACGAGTATGGCGAAGTAGCCGCCACTGAAGAGGAAAAGTTTACCCTTGGGGCGCACATCCGGTCCCTCGAGCGAGATGAACCTTATGTCCTTGCCCAAAATGCGCAAGTCCTCACGGCCCATACCGCCCACAAGAACACCCGCGCCAGAGCTGGTCATAGCCGTCGAGTCGGGTGTGACGCTCACAGAGTATTCCTGCGAAGTGAGGGTAACATACTTGGAGAGCTTGGGGCTAAAGTAGGAGAACTCCATTGCGGGAATCACATAGTCGCCCTCGGCACGCGCAATAATCGGGTACTCAAACTGGCGGTAGCCGCTCACACCACGCGAGGTGGTCTGTATGCTCTCCGACACCTTGGCAGTGTACTGCTCAAAGGTGCCGGGCAGTTTCAGTTCGGGAGTGCGAATCATTGAGAAGTTACCCGAGCCCGAAATCTTCACCGTATAGTTCATTGCACTATTGGCCTCAATCTGGTCGGCGGGAGGGGTCACGCTCATCTGGAAGTCACCCACAGCACCCGAATAGCCCGCGGGAGCGCCCTCGGGCAGAGCCTTGACGGTGAGCGTCGGGGTGTTGGAGCGGAGCGTGCGGGCCACCTGCTTGGTCTGCTGACCGAGGAAGAACTCGTCCATAATGTTGCCGCGGCGACGCGAGCCGTCATTAATAGGCAGGCTGGCGATGGCTGCAATCTCCATAGGCTCAATCTTTATCTGGCCCGCCTGCTGGGGGAAGAGCAGATACTCGGCCACCACGCACGAGCTGTAAATCTTGCCCTTATACTCATCATTGACCCAGCGGTTGGCACCCGTATTGAGGCGGTGGGACCAGAAGCCCGCGAAGGAGGGCATCTTGGTACTCTCGGTCGAGAAGTCCACACGGGCATAAATCTTATACCTCACCACAACGGGTTGGCCCACATAGACCTCCGAGCGGTCCACCGTGGTCACCAGCAGCAGGTCGTCGTCCTTAAGACTCACCTCCTCCGAGCCCCCTTGTGAGGGTTTTGTGCCGGGTTTTGTGCCTGGCGTCTGGGTGCCTCCACCCTGCGATGAGCCCTCGCCCGAAGTGGCCTCAACAATAGCCTTAATCTTCACAGGCTCGGTCTTATACTCCTTGCCATCGACCTTCACCGTAGCGGCGCCAATCTCAAATTCGCCCTCCTTCTCGCAGTAGAGGTTATAGGTCCACCCCTGCGAGGTCTGGTTCTGCATCTTGCCGTTCAGAATCTGCATATTGGTACTCGTCGAGGTTGCAGGGCCTGCCACCACCGTCATACCACCCATAGAGGGCTCCACGAAGCTCCCCCTATCGCTCTTGGCGTTGAGTTCAAATTCGATTTGGAAAACCTGCTTGGCAGCCACCACCCTCGGATAGTGTACCACAAAGCTGACCTCCTCGGCCAGTAGCGCCAGAGAGGTCGAAACAATCAGCACAAAAAAGAGAAGTAATCGTCTCATTACCACGAAAAATCTTTCTTCCACAAAAAATCGAGGCGCGTGCCGTCGCACACCCCCAATTATACCATAGCAAGGCTGCCCCAACTGCTTCTACCAAAGGGGCAGCCACGCTACAAGAACGAACTACAAAGTAGTTTTAGTGCTTAAACTCTGCGAAAAAGTCGTTGCCCTTGTCGTCAACGATGATGAACGCGGGGAAGTTCTCAACATAGATCTTCCTCACAGCCTCCATACCCAGCTCGGGGAAGTCTACGACCTCAACGCTCTTGATGCTCTGCTTTGCAAGGATTGCAGCAGGGCCACCAATGGAGCCGAGGTAGAAGCCGCCGTGCTTCTGGCAAGCGTCGGTCACCTCCTGTGAGCGGTTGCCCTTGGCCACCATAACCATCGAGCCACCCACACTCTGGAAGAGGTCTACATAGGAGTCCATACGACCTGCGGTGGTGGGGCCGAAGCTACCTGAAGCCATACCTGTGGGGGTCTTGGCGGGACCTGCGTAGTAGACGGGGTGATTCTTGAAGTACTCGGGCATAGGTTTACCCTCGTCGAGCATCTGTTTGATGCGGGCGTGGGCGATATCACGAGCCACAATGAGAGTACCCTTCAGATTCAGACGGGTCTTAACGGGGTATTTCGAGAGGGTCTCGCGCACCTTGTCCATACCCTCGTCGAGGTCGATCTCAACGGCGGGAGCCATCGAGGGAGCCGTTGCGGGCATAAAGCGTGCGGGGTTCTTCTCGAGTTTCTCAATCCAGAGGCCCTCCTCGTTGATTTTGGCCTTGATGTTGCGGTCTGCCGAGCAGCTCACACCGATACCCACGGGGCACGAAGCGGCGTGGCGAGGCATACGGATAACCCTCACATCGTGAACGAAATACTTGCCACCAAACTGTGCGCCAATGCCACTCTCGCGGCATATTTTGAGGACCTTCTCCTCCCACTCCAAATCGCGGAAAGCACGACCGCCATCGTTGCCGCTGGTGGGCAGGTTGTCGAAGTAGCCGGCCGAAGCCTTCTTCACGGCCGTAAGGTTGGCCTCTGCCGAGGTACCACCAACCACAAATGCCAGGTGGTAGGGAGGACAAGCCGAGGTGCCGAGGTCCTTAATATGCTCGGTCACAAAAGCGGTGAGCGACTTCTCGTTGAGAAGTGCCTTGGTCTGCTGATAGAGGAAGGTCTTATTGGCCGAGCCGCCACCCTTGGTGATGAATAGGAACTTATACTCGTTGCCGGGCTCGGCGTAGATGTCAATCTGTGCGGGGAGGTTGTTGCCGCTGTTGTGCTCATCGGTCATAGTGATGGGCACCACCTGCGAGTAGCGAAGGTTGCGCTCGGCGTATGTTTCGTACACACCACGCGAGATGTACTCTGCATCGTCCACGCCGGTCCAAACATTCTCGCCCTTCTTACCGATGGCAATAGCCGTACCGGTATCCTGACAGGTGGGAAGCTGACCCTCGGCTGCAACTACCTGGTTGGCAAGCATAGTGTGAGCCACAAACTTGTCGTTGTCGGTTGCCTCGGGGTCGGCGAGGATGTTGGCGAGTTTCTCGAGATGGGAAGCGCGCAGATAGAACGACACATCCTCATAGGCCCTCTTGGCCAGCACTGCCAGACCCTCGGGGTCTACCTTGAGAATCTTTCTGCCGTCGCACTCGATGGTCTTCACATAATCTTTCGAAACGAGCTCATACTCGGTGTTATCCACACCGTGCTCGAACATAGGCTGATACTTAAATTCGCTCATAAGTCAAAAAGATGTTTTATTGTAATACTTAAATTTTGTCTTCGCTTAATTACGCAAAGATAAGGCTTTTTTTCGAGATTACGCCTAAAAATCAAGCCTCTAAAGCAAAAATTTGGATTATTGACGGCAGAATCATACTTTTGCACAAAGACATAATTTTTTAACCTTTTATTACTATGAAAAACACTCTCAAATTTCTGACCCTGCTACTCTCTCTCGCATTGGTCGGTTGCCAGAAGAAGGGCGGCCTCGATGACGACCACAACAGACCCCAAGGCTCGGTTGTGAACAACTATACAATCTTCTACACCTCCACCGATGGCGAGATTGTCACTCCCCACTCGCTCGAGGCAATCGACGCAACGCTCGTATCGAACACCTACGAGGACGGCAAGGGCCGTATGGTATTTGACAAGGATATTACCACCATCGGCAAAAATGCCTTCTTGGGATGCAGAACTCTCGCCTCTGTCACCCTGCCCGAGAGCATCACAACTCTGGCGGCAGGTTGCTTCCCCTACTGCACAAACCTCTCCAGTTTCGACGGCAAATTCGCCTCGAAAGATGGCCTCAGTCTGATTGCAGGGGATGTATTGATTGCCTTCGCTCCTGCCTCGGGGGTTACCGAATATACAATTCCCTCCAACATCACCGCCATTGCGATGGCAGCCTTTGTGGAGAGCAAATCTTTGCAGAAGGTGACCATCCCCAACAGCGTCGTTAGTATCGGCATACAGGCTTTCGCATACTGCTCCTCGCTCTCGAGCGTCACTATCCCCTCGTCAGTGACCCGCATAGGCGAATCGGCTTTCTACGACTGCTCCTCGCTCTCGAGCGTATATTGCCGCCCCACCACTCCACCCTCGGTAATGAGAATCAACGAGAGCGACCCATTCTTGGCCTTTGGCAACAACAGCGCAGGGCGCAAAATTTATGTACCCAACAGCAGCACAGAGCGCTACAAAGAGGCCGACGGCTGGAAAGAGTACGCAGAGAGCATCGTGGGCCACAACTTCTAAACTCACACTCCAAAAACATAAGTTATATTATAAAAAATAGACTCCAAACTCGGAAAATCCTGCAATGTACTTATTGAGTCTGGCATATATGCTTGGGATGACATAGACAATTGCGGATTAGACATTGAATGTGGCGACTCAAACAATACACACAACGACAGATATACGGTTTTGTTTAGCATAAAACAAATTTTATGAAAAGATTCATCACATTGATAGTATGCAGTACTGCATTGTGGGGAATATCGTGTTCACCCCAAGAAGAAGAATTTGAATTTCAGCAACCCACTTGGGATTACTACGAAATTTTTGACATTGTTTCTCAACACAATCAAGAGGATGACGAAATCCTTGATCTCCCACTCACACTCAACCCCCTTGTCGCTAACGATAACGGAGAAGTTTGTTGGCAGTATTACAACTACACGAAAGAGAACAACAACTACACCGAGTCACCTCGTTTCGAGACACAAACATATATGCTGGTAAACCTTCTGCTCCCCGTAAATGAGGACACTCACCCTAATTTTATTTACGATTATCATATAGTGAGTTCGAGTCCGAGGCTTGCTCCAGAATATTCTAACGATACTTGGCCTGGTATGGGTGTTCAGATGCTGCATCGTCCGATAGTGAACCACGACGACTCCACAAATAGTGCAGGATACAAGTACGCCTTTGAGCTACCTGTCATCCATCCATTCGATAGTCGAATAGATACGCCATACACTCCAGTCAGCCACATACCGGTAAGTGTTTGTTTCTATAATTTCAGGGAGTGCAAATGGTATAGAACAGAAGATTATATACTAATATCCGAGCCTGACGCAATGGATGACAACTTACCTGCAATGGGTGGAAAAGTCAAACTGATGAAATTTGCCGAATGGCAAGAACAAGAGAACAACAAATAAAACAGAGCATTATCAATGCCTCGCAACAACTCCTGCTCGAGTGTTGCGAGGCATTGTTTTTTCCAAATGTGGCATTGTTTTAGAAAAAATTAACATAAAACATACCTCTTATTCCAAAAAAAGCCCTTATATTTGTAAAAAATTTTAATAATTATTTGCTCGACCGCTCCCCTGGCGGAGCCCAAAAGCAGATAAAAGGTTAGGAAAACAGGTTTACAAACACAAATAAAAAACAAGAGTAAAATGGTATCTTACAAAGACTTGGGCCTTGTGAACACCCGCGAGATGTTTGCCAAGGCAATCGAGGGCGGCTACGCAATCCCCGCCTACAACTTCAACAATATGGAGCAGCTCCAGGCCATCATCGCAGCTTGCGTTGAGACCTCCTCGCCCGTAATCCTTCAGGTTTCGGCAGGTGCTCGCAAATATGCCAACCAGACCCTTCTGCGCTATATGGCACAGGGTGCTGTTGAGTATGCAAAAGAGCTCGGCAAAAACATTCCTATCGCTCTCCACCTCGACCACGGCAGCAGCTTCGAAATCTGCAAATCGTGTATCGATATGGGCTTCTCGAGCGTTATGATCGACGGTAGCCACCTCCCCTATGAGGAGAATGTAGCCCTCACCAAGAAGGTTGTTGACTATGCACACCAGTTCGATGTAACCGTAGAGGGTGAGCTCGGCGTGTTGGCAGGTATCGAGGATGAGGTTGTTGCTGAGCACCACACCTACACCGACCCCAACGATGTTGTTGACTTCGTACAGAAGACCGGCGTTGACTCGCTCGCTATCTCGATTGGTACCTCGCACGGCGCCAACAAGTTCAAACCCGAGCAGTGCGTGCGCAACGAGCAGGGCATCCTTCTGCCTCCTCCCTTGCGCTTCGACATCCTCAAAGAGATTGAGGCTCGCATCCCCGGCTTCCCCATCGTTCTCCACGGCTCGAGCAGCGTTCCCCAGGACAAGGTTGCTATCATCAACACCTATGGTGGCGCACTCAAGGATGCAGTAGGTATTCCCGAGGAGCAGCTTCGTGAGGCTGCCAAGAGCGCAGTTTGCAAAATCAACATCGACTCCGACGGTCGTCTGGCTATGACCGCTGCTGTTCGTGAGGTCTTCGCAAAGAACCCCGCAGAGTTCGACCCCCGCAAGTACCTGGGTCCCGCTCGCGACGCTCTCAAGGAGCTCTATATGAACAAGAACATCAATGTTCTCGGTAGCGCAGGTAAGGTAGAGTAATCTCCCCCAGCTCGCTCAAGAGCACAAAAAAATAGCCCCGACCGCTTCAAAGTGGTCGGGGCTAACTTTTTTTCTCTCTACTTATTGCCGAGTTTTGTACGATAGACGGTGCGGCCTCGCTCCGCGTAGCGCAAGCGGTGGACCGTATCGGCCCAGATGGTAATCTCGTCTTGCTCGGGAGCCACCTCCTTGAGGTGGATGTGGGCCACAAGGCCAAAGTCGGTGAACTTGTAGTTCTGATTGGAGATGAAGTTACCCATCGAGTAGAAGACTCCGCCCTCTACCCTGCCCTCCGAATCGCGCCACTCCTCGTAGGGTTGCACAACATGGGGGTGACTGCCCATAACAAAGTCCACACCCGCCTGGCGCATCCACTCGGCGAGTCGTCGTTGCGCGGCATTGGGCCTTCGCTGATACTCCACGCCCCAGTGGACCAGGGCAAAAACATAGTCCACCTTATCGCGCACCAAGTCGATATGTCGGCGCATCACAGCAGTATCTATCACGCTCAGCTCCACACCCTTAGGCACAGGCCCATTAGCCCCATAGGTGTAGGCCAGTAGCGCCAAGCGGTAGCCCTCAACCTCAACAACGAGAGGCTCCGTACGGCCCTGATTGTACCTCGGCACGCGAGCGCCAAGGTGTCTGATGCCGGAATTATCGAGCCCCGCGATAGTGGCAAGCACGCCACCCACTCCCTTGTCGGTCGTGTGGTTATTGGTCATCGTCACCGCATCGAAGCCCGCCTCGCGCATATCCTTAGCCAAGCTCTCGGGGGTGCAAAATGCGGGGTAGCCACTATAGGGCGGGCGGGGCGAAAGGGTCGTCTCCAGATTGCCCACCACATAGTCGGCCTCGGCAAAGAGCCCCCTCACGCCATCGAACTGTGGCGCAAAATCGTACTTCTCATAACCGAGCTGTGCCGACTCCACCTGTGGATAGTGGGCCATCACATCGCCCACAAACAGCAGGTGGGCCTCCCTCGGCTCTGTGGCCACGACCTCCTCGGCCGCCACACTCTCCTCTCCCCCACTCGGGGCACACGAGCAAGCGACCACAAGGGCCAATAATGCCAACTCTTTTGCCAACTTTTTCATAGGCGGCAACTCCATATTGAAACATAGGTGGGGATTGTCTACTGCTCGTAAGACATCCCCACCTATTAATTATTATTAAAGACTGTATAATCTATCTCTCGTCTACCAAGCGAACAGGGGGTAGTCTGCCATCAGGGCGTTCACATCGCGGCGTACGGCTGCAATGTTCTCCTCGTTCTCGTGGTCGGAAAGTACGCGGTCGATAAGCTCCACGATGTAGTCCATCTTGTCCTCCTTAAGACCACGGGTGGTGATGGCGGGAGTACCGAAGCGCAAGCCCGAAGTCTGGAAGGGCGAGCGGCTATCGAAGGGCACCATATTCTTGTTGGTGGTGATGTCGGCAGCAACCAGCACCTTCTCGGCAACCTTACCGGTGAGCTCGGGGAACTTGGTGCGCAAGTCGATGAGCATCAGGTGGTTCTCGGTCTTGCCCGAAACAACCTTGTAGCCCCTCTTGGAGAACGCCTCGGCCATAGCGGCAGCATTCTTCTGCACCTGTTTCTGGTACTCGATGTAGGAGGGGTCAAGAGCCTCACCAAAGGCCACAGCCTTGGCAGCAATCACATGCTCCAGAGGACCACCCTGGATGCCGGGGAAGACGGCCGAGTTGAGCACAGCCGACATCTTCTTGACAACGCCTTTGGGGGTAGTCAGACCCCAGGGGTTATCGAAGTCCTGACCCATAAGGATGATACCGCCACGAGGACCGCGGAGGGTCTTGTGGGTGGTAGAGGTCACGATGTGGGCATACTTCACGGGATTATCCAGAAGACCTGCCGCGATAAGACCTGCGGTGTGGGCCATATCCACCAAGAGGATTGCGCCTACCTTGTCGGCAATCTCCCTCATACGCTTGTAGTCCCACTCACGCGAGTAGGCCGAAGCGCCACCGATGATGAGTTTGGGGCGGTGCTCGAGAGCCAGAGCCTCCATCTGGTCGTAGTCAACAGTACCGGTCTCGGGGTTGAGCTGGTAGCCTACTGCCTTGTAATTAACACCCGACATATTCACGGGCGAACCGTGCGAGAGGTGGCCACCGTGTGCAAGGTCAAGACCCATAAAGGTGTCGCCCACCTTCAGGCAAGCGAAGAAGACAGCCATATTGGCCTGTGCGCCGCTGTGGGGCTGAACATTGGCATACTCGGCACCGTAGAGTTTTTTCAGGCGCTCCTGAGCCAGAAGCTCCACTTTGTCCACAACCTCGCAACCACCATAGTAACGAGCTGCGGGATAACCCTCGGCATACTTATTGGTGAGAATGGAGCCCATAGCCTGCATAACCTGGTCGCTCACATAGTTCTCCGATGCGATGAGCTCAAGACCATTGGTCTGGCGTGCACGCTCCTCGGCAATCAGTTCAAAGATTTCGTTGTCGTGTTTCATTGTTTAGCTTTAGTTTTTGGTATAGTTTTAAGTCAATATATTCGTGACGGATTCCACAAAATTAACGATTTTTTTCGTTCTCGCTCTCTTTTGACCAAATAATTTTCATATCTTTGGGAAATTTTAATCCTAAACCATTCTACTATTATGGGACTTTTAGCAGGTAAAGTAGCGCTCATAACCGGAGCAACACGCGGCATCGGTCGCGCCATAGCACTCAAATATGCCTCCGAGGGGGCAGATGTGGCCTTCACCTATCTCTCCTCGGCCTCGGCAGCCGACGAGCTCGTCAAAGAGCTTGAGGCCCTTGGCGTCAGGGCCGCAGGCTACCGCTCCGATGCGGGCTCTTATGAGGAGGCTCACTCGCTGGCCACCGAGGTTCAAAAGAGCTTCGGCCGCATAGATATACTCGTACACAACGCCGGCATCACACGCGATACGCTCCTTATGCGTATGACCGAGGAGATGTGGGACACGGTCATCAACACCAACCTCAAGTCGGCATTCAACATCACCCACGCCGTAGCACCCATTATGGCTCGTCAGCGTGGCGGCTCGATTGTCTATATGAGCTCCGTAGTGGGCATCGGTGGCAACGCCGGACAGGCCAACTATGCAGCCTCCAAGGCGGGCCTCATAGCACTCTCCAAATCCGTGGCCAAGGAGTTTGGCGCGCGTGGAGTGAGGGCCAACTGCATCGCCCCGGGTTTCATCCAGACCGATATGACCGCCGTACTCTCCGAGGAGATTCGCGCCTCCTTCGTGGAGAATATCGCCCTGCGCAGGGCAGGAACCCCCGAGGATGTGGCAGGTGTGGCACTCTTTTTGGGTAGCTCACTCTCGGCCTATGTCACCGGTCAGACCATCCCCTGCTGCGGCGGCATGCGCGGGTAGAGGGGGAAATTCAAAATGCAAAATTCATAATTCATAATTCATAATTCACTAATTAAGAATAGAAATATGGCAAGTATCAAAGGTACTCTTACCGAGCAGAATCTGCTCAAAGCATTTGCGGGCGAAAGTCAAGCTCGCAGTCGTTACACCTTCTTCGCTTCGCAGGCAAAAAAAGAGGGCTTCGAACAAATCGCAGCAATCTTTATGGAGACCGCCGAGCAGGAGAAAGAGCACGCAAAACGATTCTTCAAATTCCTGGAGGGTGGTATGGTGGAGATTACCGCCAGCTATCCCGCAGGCGTGATTGGTGACACCGCCGCCAACCTCGAGGCTGCCGCCAACGGCGAGCACGAGGAGTGGGCAGACCTCTACCCCGAGTTCGCAGCTGTGGCCGACGAGGAGGGCTTCCCCGCAGTGGCTGCCGCCTTCCGCAATGTCGCCAAAGTGGAGGCCTATCACGAGAAACGCTACCGCGCACTCTACGCCCGCGTAGCCGACGGCGAGGTCTTCCTCCGCAAAGACGAAATCACCTGGCAGTGCCGCAACTGTGGCTTCATCTATGTGGGCAAAGAGGCCCCCAAAGCCTGCCCCGCGTGCCTGCATCCACAGTCGTATTTCGAGCCTTTGAAGGACAACTTCTAATAGGGCCGTCTTGCGTAACGCGCAGTCGTGGAGCTAAATACCTGTACGACTGTGGCTGCTACGCAGAGTATATACAATCCTCCCAAACCCTCCTTTGAGAAGGAGGGCTTACTTGGACCTTCAGTCCAAGAGGGTCGTACTTCGAGCCTTTGAAGGACAACTTTTAGTTCTTAAGGTCGCAAAGCAGACAAACGACAGCCCATTTCGGGGCTGTCGTTTTGTTTTGCCGCCAAAGGCCAATACGACTGTGGCTGCTGCGCAGTACTTTTAATCACAAAAAACTCTCGCCTTTTAGAGGCGGGAGTTTTTTGTGAGTTGACAGTTGACAGTTAATCCACAAAGGGCCAAAAGGGCCAAAAGGGTCATTAAGGACCTTAAAGACCTTAAGGACCTTTTGTGAAATTAGAGGGAAACCCCATTCCTCCCATTCCTCCCATCTCTCCTTTTGTCGGCAGTCGGTCATCGGTCGACCGATACAACAGACCTCTCCCCCGCTTCGCGGACCCTCCCCTAACTTAGGGGAGGGATTTTTATGGGACCTATAAGACCTATAAGACTTATAAGCCCTATAAGACCTTTTTTGCCCTTTTTGCCCTTTTTGCCCCTTTAGCCCTTTTGGCCCCTTTGGTCCTTTTGGCATTAGGTCGGTCGGCGGTCGACCGCAACAACAGACCTCTCCCGCCCTACGGGCACCCTCCCCTAACTTAGGGGAGGGCATAATTGCCCATTGTCAATTTTCAATTCTCCATTTTAATAGGTATCTTTGCACCAAATGCGAATAAACGAAAACGACTAATATACTATGGCAGACGAAAAGATTATTTTCTCAATGGTGGGTGTGAGCAAGGTGCTCACCAACAACCGCAAGATTCTCAACAACATCTACCTCTCGTTCTTCTACGGTGCAAAGATTGGTATCGTGGGTCTGAACGGCTCGGGTAAATCGACCCTTATGAAGATTATTGCAGGCATCGACAAGAGTTTCCAGGGCGAGGTGGTATTCTCACCCGGCTACTCGGTGGGCTATCTGGAGCAGGAGCCCCAGCTCGACGACACCAAGACCGTACGCGAAATCGTGGAGGAGGGTTGCGCCCACACCGTGGCTCTTCTGAAGGAGTATGAGGAGATAAATCTGAAGTTCTGCGAGCCTATGGGCGACGACGAGATGGCAAAGCTCATCGAGCGTCAGGGCGAGCTCACCGAGGCCATCGACCAGGTGAACGGCTGGGAGATTGACAGTATGCTCGAAAGGGCTATGGACGCGCTGCGCTGCCCCGAGCAGGATAGGCTTGTGGGCACCCTCTCGGGTGGTGAGCGCAGGCGTGTGGCTCTGTGCCGTCTGCTGCTTCAGGAGCCCGATGTGCTTCTGCTGGATGAGCCCACCAACCACCTCGACGCCGAGAGTATCGACTGGCTCGAGCAGCACCTGAACCAGTACAAGGGTACGGTCATTGCCGTAACCCACGACCGTTACTTCCTCGATAATGTGGCAGGCTGGATTCTCGAGCTCGACCGCGGTGAGGGTATCCCCTGGAAGGGCAACTACTCCAGCTGGCTCGACCAGAAGACCACCCGACTGGCTATGGAGGAGAAGCAGGAGAGCAAGCGTCGCAAGGCTCTCGAGAGGGAGCTCGAGTGGGTGAGGATGAGCCCCAAGGCCCGTCACGCCAAGAGCAAAGCCCGTCTGGGTGCCTACGACAAGATGCTCAACGAGGACGCCAAGCAGAAGGAGGAGAAGCTCGAGATATACATCCCCAACGGTCCCCGTCTGGGCAATGTGGTCATCGAGGCCCACGATGTTTCGAAGGCCTTTGGCGACAGAGTGCTCTATGAGGGCCTCAACTTCATCCTGCCCCCTGCGGGCATCGTGGGTGTCATCGGCCCCAACGGTACGGGTAAGACCACTCTATTCCGTATGATTATGGGCCTCGAGGAGCCCACAAGCGGCTCGTTCAAGATTGGCGAGACGGTGAAGCTCGCCTATGTGGACCAGCAGCACAAGAGCATCGACCCCGAGAAGACCGTCTTTGAGGTCATCTCGCAGAATAGTGAGCTCATAACCCTCGGCAACCGTCAGATTAACGCTCGCGCCTATGTGGGCCGCTTCAACTTCAGCGGTGCCGACCAGGAGAAGAAGTGCGGCATCCTCTCGGGTGGTGAGCGCAACCGCCTCCACCTGGCACTCGCACTCAAGGAGGAGGGCAATGTACTGCTGCTGGATGAGCCCACCAACGATATTGATGTGAACACCCTGCGTGCGCTCGAGGAGGGTCTGGAGAACTTCGCGGGCTGTGCGGTGGTCATCTCCCACGATAGGTGGTTCCTCGACCGTGTGGCCACCCACATTCTCTCGTTTGAGGACGAGGGCAAGGTTGTCTTCTTCGAGGGCACCTACTCGGAGTACGAGGAGCACAAGAAGGCTCAGGGCATCGACACCACTCCCCACCGCGTGAAATACAGAAAATTAGTCGAGAACTAATCTTCAATGCAAAATGCAAAATTCAAAATTCAAAATTGAAATTCGGGTGTGATTTGTGAGGGGTTTTCAAGGCTTGGTTTTGTTTTGGCTCCGCAGTTTACTTGAGGTAAATGAGGAAGACAAAACAAAAGCGTAACAAAAAAAAACACAAGGCACAGATAAAGAAATTCGGGTGTGATTTGTGAGGGGTTTTCAAGGCTTGGTTTTGTTTTGGCTCCGCAGTTTACTCGCTGTAAATGAGGAAACCGAAACTAAATCGTAACAAAAAAAACACCCACAAGGCACAGCCGAAACTGTTATAGAAGTACAAAAAACAATAGAATAATAATAATGGCACAGAAACCATCTATTCCAAAGGGAACACGCGATTTCTCCCCCGTGGAGATGACAAGGCGTAACTATATGTTCGACACCATCAAGAGCGTATTCCGCACCTACGGCTACGCACCACTCGAGACCCCCGCAATGGAGAACCTCTCGACGCTGATGGGTAAGTATGGCGAGGAGGGCGACAAACTCCTCTTCAAGATTCTCAACTCGGGCGACTTTATGGACAAAGTAACCCCCGAGCAGCTCGAGGGTTCATCGGCAGCACTCGCCACCAAGATTTGCGAGAAGGGTCTTCGTTATGACCTGACGGTCCCCTTCGCAAGGTTTGTGGTGCAGCACCAGAGCGAGATTGCCTTCCCCTTCAAGCGCTACCAGGTGCAGCCCGTATGGAGGGCCGACCGTCCACAAAAGGGCCGCTACAGAGAGTTCTACCAGTGTGATGTAGACGCTATCGGCAGCCGCTCGTTGCTCTATGAGGCCGAGTTGGTGGAGATTGTCGAGGCGGTATTCTCCAAGCTCGGCATCAATGTGGTACTGAAACTCAACAACCGAAAAATCCTCTTCGGCATTGCCGAGGCTATCGGTCACGCCGACAAGATGATAGACATCACCGTAGCTATCGACAAGCTGGACAAGATAGGTCTTGAGAATGTCGAGAAAGAGCTCCTCGAAAGGGGCATCGAGCAGGAGGCCATAGAGCGTCTGAAGCCCATCCTCGTGCTCGAGGGCACCACTCTCGAGAAGCTCGCAACCCTCCGCACAATCCTCGCCGAGAGCCCCACAGGCCTCAAGGGCGTGGAGGAGATGGAGGAACTCTTCGGCCTCATCGCCGACCAGGGCACCTCGCTCGAGGTGGAACTCGACCTCTCGTTGGCACGCGGTTTGAACTACTACACTGGCGCCATCTTCGAGGTGAAAGCCAAAGATTTCCAGATTGGCAGCATCTGCGGTGGCGGTAGGTATGACGACCTGACCGGCATCTTCGGTCTGCCCGACACCAGCGGTGTGGGTATCTCCTTTGGCGCCGACCGCATCTACGATGTAATGTTGGGCCTCGGCCTCTTCCCCGAGGAGGCTCAGCTCACCACCAAGGTTATCTTCATCAACTTCGGAGGCCAGGAGCGCAAGGTGTCGCTCGCGCTGCTGAAGGCTCTGCGCAAGGCGGGTGTGGCAAGCGAAATCTACCCCGACAGCGCCAAGATGAAAAAACAGATGGAGTATGCCAATAAAAGGGCCATTCCTTTCGTTATTATCGTGGGCGAGAGCGAAGCCGCAGAGGGCGTTGCCACCGTCAAGAATATGCTCGAGGGCACACAGGAGAAGGTCGCATTTGACCAGCTGGCAAATTACTTCAGTTAATTGACAATTGAAAATTGAAAATTGACAATTGACAATTAATATCAAACGGCTAACGGCTTAAAAATGACGCGGATTGGGAAAATAGTGGTGATGGTGGTGTTGGCAATTGGGGCCATCACTGCTCCACTGCGTGCCCAAGACCCCGCGAAAGACCTCGGCAAGTTCTCCTCGTTCTACTACTATCTGCGCTCGCTCTATGTCGACGAGATTGATGGCGACGCAGCCGTCGAGGAGGCCATAAAGGCCGTTCTGGCGAGCCTCGACCCCCACTCCACCTATGTGACCGCCGAGCAGATAAAGGCCGAGATGGAGATGACCGAAGGCTCCTTTGGAGGCATCGGTGTGGAGTTCGGTATCGTCAGAGATACCGTCACCGTCATCTCCACCTACAAAGACTCCCCCGCACAAAAGGCCTCGCTCAAGGCGGGCGACCGCATAGTGAGCATCGAGGGCGAGAGCGTGGTGGGCATCACCCACGAACGGGTGAGCGAACTGGTAAGGGGCGAGGTTGGCTCACGCCTCCGACTCGGTATCTTGAGGCGCGGGGCGAAGAGTGTGGAGGAGGTTACCCTCAAGCGTGCGGCCATCCCCATCGAGACACTCGACGCGGCCTATACCTTTTATAATATAGGCTACCTGAAGGTAAACCGTTTTGCCGAGCACACTATGGACGAGCTCCGCAAGGGCTATGAGAGTCTCGGGCCCATAAATGGACTCATCCTCGATTTGCGCGGCAATGGCGGCGGCCTGCTGACGGAGGCTATCGAAATGGCGGGCTTCTTCCTGCCCAAGAAATCACTCATAACCACCACCTCGGGCCGCACCGAAGCACCCTACAACCACTACTCCAAGGGGAAGGGCACCTACACCTCGGGGCCCCTGGTCATACTCGTCGATGGCTCCTCTGCCTCGGCAAGTGAGCTCGTCTCGGGCGCACTTCAGGACTACGACCGTGCCGTCATCGTGGGCCGTCAGACCTTTGGCAAAGGGCTGGTGCAGAAGCAGATATTCCTGGATGACGGGTCGGCTGTGAGAATCACCACAAGCCACTACTACACCCCCAGCGGCCGTTGCATACAGCGCCCCTTCGAGAAGGGCAAAAGCACCGAGTACTACTTCGACCACGCCGAGCGTATGCTCAAGGCCGAGTACCGCGACTCGCTGCTGGCTGTGGCCCCCAAGTACAAAACCCTCGTCAATGGTCGCACAGTGACGGGTGGCGGCGGCATCACCCCCGACATCTACATCGACTACGACCTGGAGAAAGACTACACCTACGCCAACAAGGTCATCCAGTCGATGGCCTATAGCGACTTTGTGAACACCATCTTCATAGACAACTTGGAGGGTTGGCTCACCCTCTACCCCACCTTCGAGCAGTTCAACAGCGACTACTCCGTAGCCCCCGAGGTGATAGACGCGCTTATTGAGCAGATGCGCAGCAAGGGCATAGAGCCCACCGAGAAGGGTATGGAGGAGAGCCGAGAGCTACTTGGCACCAACATCAAGGCCTCCATTGCACGCAAACTCTGGGGCACGACCGCCTTCTTCCGCGTGGTCAACACCCACGGCGACCAGGAGTTTGAGGCCGCCCTGAACCTGCTGCTCAACCCCACAAAGTACAAATCCATCCTCGGGCAGAAGCGATAACCGCCCCGATACCCCCACCACACAACCAAGTCACAAACCAAAAGAAAAGAGTCAAAAATTGCAAAGAGTTTGTAGTTTTGATTTTTTTCCTTATCTTTGCACGCCCGAAATATACGGGTAATGGAATTACATAATTAACACACAAAGTATTAACCAATTAAAAGTCAGAAGAAGTGGATTCTTTGAGTTACAAAACTATCTCGGCCAATGCTGCTACTGTTAAAAAACAGTGGTATGTTATCGACGCAGAGGGCGAGGTACTCGGACGACTTGCCTCACAGGTTGCGAAAATCTTACGAGGCAAAAACAAACCCGATTTCACTCCTCATGTAGATTGCGGTGACTATGTTATCGTTATCAACGCAGACAAGGTGAAACTGACGGGTAAGAAGATGACCGATAAGGTCTATGTACACCACACAGGCTACCCCGGTGGTCAGCGTTTCAACACCCCTGCTGAGCGCCTGACCAACAAGCCTGAATTCCTTGTTCAGAACGCTGTTAAAGGTATGTTGCCCAAAACTCGCCTCGGCGTTGCTATTCTTAAAAATCTGAAGGTCTATGCAGGTGCGGAGCATCCCCATGTTGCACAGAACCCTAAAGCAATCAAACTCAACGAGATTAAGTAAACACGAAAACTATGGAAGTTGTAAACACCGTAGGACGCAGGAAAGCAGCTGTTGCTCGCGTTTACGTTAAGCCCGGTAACGGTACTATTACCATCAACAAGAAACCCCTGGAGGTTTACTTCCCCTTGGACATTTTCCAGTTCGTTGTGAAACAGCCCCTGCTGGTTCTCAACCAGATGGAGAGCTATGACATCAACATCAACCTCGATGGTGGTGGCATTCACGGCCAGGCAGAAGCAGCCCGTATGGGTATCGCTCGCGCACTCTGCGAGATCGACGCTGAGAATCGTTCGATTCTGAAGAAGAACGGTTTCCTCACTCGTGACGCACGCGAGGTTGAGCGTAAGAAACCCGGTCAGCCCGGTGCTCGCCGTAAATTCCAGTTCAGCAAGCGTTAATCCTTCAAGAAGCGTTCGCACCAAAGAAACTGCACGAAAGAGGTTCACAAACTTCACAGACCACCCACCCTGCCGCCTAACAACAGAACTGTCGGCCGCATAGATATGATGAAGTGGAGTGTAGAGAGTCCTATGGCAGCATAGGGAGTGCTACTGAGAAGTTGCCCTTTCGCGGAAAACCGAAGGGACCATCACAAGGTGATGCTACCCGCTCGGTTGAAAAAAAGAGAGATTAAAAAGAAAAATACACGATTAGAAATGCCACGTACAGATTTTAATCAATTATTGGAGGCTGGCGTACACTTTGGCCACCTCAAAAGAAAATGGAATCCCAAAATGGCTCCCTATATCTTTATGGAGAAAGGCGGGATTCATATCATCGACCTCCACAAAACTGTGGTAAAAATCGATGAGGCGGCAGCAGCTATGAAACAGATTGCAAAGAGCGGTCGCAGGATCCTCTTCGTTGCAACCAAGAAACAGGCTAAAGAGATTGTTGCCGAGAAGGTGCAAGCAGTAGGCATGCCCTATGTTACCGAGCGCTGGCCCGGTGGTATGCTTACCAACTTCCCCACTATACGCAAGGCCGTTAAGAAGATGGCTACCATCGACAAGATGAACGCCGACGGCACTTACGACAAATTCTCCAAACGCGAGAAACTCCAGATCGCTCGTCAGAGGGCTAAACTGGAGAAAAACCTTGGCTCTATCGCCGACCTTACTCGCCTCCCCGCTGCACTCTTCGTTGTTGATGTGCAGAAAGAGGTGAACGCAGTGCGCGAGGCTCGCCGCCTCAACATCCCCGTCTTTGCAATGGTTGATACTTGCTGTGACCCCACCGACATCGACTATGTAATTCCTGCAAACGACGACCGCGCACAGAGTATCGCAGTCATTCTCGACGCAATGTGTGGTGCAATCAACGAGGGTCTCGAGGAGCGCCGCATCGAGAAAGAGAAAGAGGCTGAGGAGATGGCAGCTAAAGAGGCAGTAGCTGAGAAGAAAACCCGCACCCGCAAGACCGTAAAGGTTGAGGTTGAGGCTGCCGAGGAGGCTACTGAGGCTCCCGCCCAGGAGGCTGCCGCTGAGTAGGCACAAAAGAACACAAAGTCAAACCTTCTAATAAGAGAAAAAGACTATGGCTGTTACACTTACAGACATCAAAAAACTCCGCGACAAAACCCAGGCGGGTATGATGGATTGCAAAAAAGCGCTTGAGGAGGCCGGTGGCGATATGCAGCGCGCAATCGAGATCATTCGCGAGAAAGGTAAACTCGTAGCTGCAAAGCGCTCGGACCGTACCGCTTCGGAGGGTATCGTAGTTGCTGCTACAGCTAACGGCAAAGCATACATCGTGTGCCTCGCCTGCGAGACCGACTTCGTGGCTCAGGTAGACACCTTCGGTGCTACCGCACAGACCATCCTTGACATCGCTGTTGCCAACGACGCTGCCGACCTCGAGTCGCTGCTCGCTTGCGCTACCGCCGATGGCCGCACCGTAGCTGACCTCGTTACCGAGAAGACCGGTCAGACTGGTGAGAAGGTGGAGGTTCCCTTCTACAACCGCGTAGAGGCTCCCTTCTGCACCCAGTATGTTCACTTCAACAAGAAACTTGGTGCTATCGTAGGCTTCAACAAAGAGGTAGATGAGCAGGTTGCTAAGGGTATCGCAATGCAGGTTGTATCGATGAACCCCGTTGCTATCTCGGCTGACCTCGTTCCCCAGGATGTTGTTGACGATGAGCTCAAAGCAGCTACCCAGAAGACCAAAGACGAGTTGGTACAGAAGGCTGTTGATGCTGCTCTTTCGAAAGCAGGTATCAACCCCGCACACGTTGATAGCGAGGACCACATCGAGTCCAATCAGGCCAAAGGTTGGATCACCGCTGAGCAGGCAGAGCAGGCTCGCGAGATCATCAAGACCGTATCGGCTGAGAAGGCTGCAAACCTCCCCGCACAGATGGTTGAGAACATCGCTAAAGGCCGCTTGCAGAAATTCTTCAAGGAGCAGACCCTTGAGGAGCAGGCTTACCAGATGGGCGATGGCAAGACTTCCGTTAAGGATGTCCTCAAAGCCGCTGACGCTGAGGCTAAAGTTGTCGCTTTCCACCGCGTATCGCTTTGCGACTAATCCGATTTTAGGATATATAAGAAAGAGAGGTTTCCGTTTGGGAGCCTCTCTTTTTTTTTGGGGGGGGGCGAGCGGTGGCCGACTGGCGACAATGGGAGAGATGGGAGAAATGGGAGAAATGGGAGGAATGGGACCTATAAGCCCTATAAGCCCTATAAGACCCATAGACACAAGAGCGCATATCGCGGAGGGAATTTTTTGCCAAACAAAGTAGCGGACTCCGCAGTTTGCCAAGTGCAAATGAGGAAGTCCGCTATCAGAAGGTTGGTGCAAAATTCACCCGCGAGATGTGCTCGTTAAAGGTCTTCGAGGCGAGCTACGGGGGCCACATCCAGCGTGCTCTCCTCTCCATTGAGGTAGCGATAGTAGCCCGCAACGGCAATCATCGCCGCATTGTCGGTCGTGAACTTCAGAGGAGGAAGATAGGTGTTCCAATGGCGACGACGACCCTCGGCCTCAATCGCCTCCCTCAGGCCAGAGTTGGCAGACACACCGCCAGCTATGGCAATCTCCTTAATATCCAACGCTTTAGCAGCCTTTATGAGTTTCTTCAGAAGTATGTCGATGATGGTCTTCTGGAGCGAAGCACAGAGGTCCGCTTTGTTTTCCTCAATGAAGTTGGGATTCTCCTCTACGCGGTCCCTGAGGAAGTAGAGGAACGAGGTCTTCAGACCGCTGAAACTATAGTCGAAGTCATCCACCTGAGGCTTGGCAAAACGAAACTTCTCGGGGTCACCCTCGTGGGCCAGGCGGTCAATGACGGGGCCACCCGGATAGGGCAGGCCCATAACCTTAGCGCACTTGTCGAAAGCCTCGCCTGCGGCATCGTCAATGGTGGTGCCAACTATCTCAAACTCAAGCGGTGAGGTCACCTTCACGAGTTGTGTGTGGCCACCCGAAACGAGCAGACAGAGGAAGGGAAATTTGGGGTGAGGAAGCCTCTGGTCGGGCAGGTCAATAAGGTGGGAGAGAATGTGTCCTTGAAGGTGATTGACCTCCACCATAGGTATATTTTTTGCAAGCGAAAGACCTTTAGTAAACGACACGCCAACGAGCAGCGAGCCGAGCAAACCAGGGCCACGAGTGAAGGCTATGGCATCCAACTGGTCGGCCGTAACGCCAGCCTCCTTGAGAGCCGTATCTATCACAGGCACAATATTTTGCTGATGGGCACGAGAGGCGAGTTCGGGGATGACACCACCATACTTCATATGCACTGCCTGCGAGGCAATCACATTGGACAGCATCGTTGTGCCGCGCAAGACTGCCGCCGAGGTGTCGTCGCACGAAGACTCAATACCTAAAATAATTGCTTCCATATTTGTTTTTCGATGATTATTTTCGTAAAATTGTAGGTTAATTACACTAATAATGAGCAAAGTTATAAAAAAAATAGGAAAGATACTACTCCACTCTCTTTCGGGTGTGGTTTTAGTGGCTATTTTGCTCATTTTGGGTGTAGCCATCGCGCTCTCGCTGCCTCGCGTGCAGAGCCTTGTGGCCTCCAAAGCGGTGGGGATTCTCTCCGATAAGACCGACGCCAAGTTCTCCATTGACGCCATATCCATCGAAAACCTCTCGAAACTCTGCGTCGAGGGGCTCTACATCGAGGACCTCAGGGGCGATACCCTACTCTATTTCAGCAAGGTACGCGGCACCATTGACCGCGATATGCTCTTTGGCGAGGGAAAATTTATGCCCTCCGATGTGGAGGCCCAGAGGGGCGTTATGAACCTCCGCTCACAAGCAGGCGAGAAAGACAACCTCACGCTGCTCATCGACCACATAGCCTCGAAGTTCCCCGCAAAGGAGCCCAAGGGTGAGAGCAGTTTCTCCATTGACGGCATAAAGGTGAGGGATTTCAGATTCCGACTCTACGACCAAGACATTGCCGGCAGGGTGCCCGACACCTCCATTGACTACTCCGATATGGACCTTGCTATCGGCTCTTTGGACCTCGAGGGGCTCGCCATTGAGGGCAGCACCGTGGCACTCTATGGTGCAAAGAGGCTCAACACGGTGGATAAGTCGGGGGCCTCGTTGCAGAATAGTTCGTTTGGGTGGCTGAAGATTTCGGAGGGCACGCTCGACTTCAAGGGTGTAGATTTCACCTCCTATGGCACCCACCTCTCTCTCCCCTACCTTATCATCCACAGCGACTACTGGGAAGACTACAAGGAGTTCTGCGACAAAGTGACGCTCACACTCCAGACCACAGAGTCCTCACTGGAGCCCACCTCGGCAGGTCGTTTTGTGCCCGTTCTGGGCGACATCGAGATTCGTGGCGAGCAGATTACCGGCACCTTTGATGGCACCGTAAACGACTTTAGTGCAGATATTTCGGCCAACCTCTATGACTCCGAGGTGATGGTCAAAGGCGAGGTGGAGAACATCACCCGTTTCGACTCGCTCACACTCTCGGCCGAAGTAGACCTCGGCACTACCAGCCAGACAGTCAGCGAGATATATGGCCACATTGTGGGCAAGGAGCTCCCCGCCGAAGTGGGCGATTGGCTCGGCCGTTTCACCACTCTCGAGGTGGAGGGCACCACAGCCCTCAGCCCCAATAAGATTGTGGCCGACGCGGTTGTTGCCACCAATCTCGGAAATGTGGATATTGACGGCACTCTCCACTACTCCCCCTCGAACACCCTCTTTGAGGGCGCCATCGCGGGCGACGGACTCGAGGCGGGCAAGATTCTCAAGGTGGAGCAGCTCGGCAAGGCAGACCTCACTGTCAGTGGTGTGGCACAGCTGATAGACGGCACCCCCTGTGGCGACCTCAAAGCCGAGGTTTCGCGCATTGGCTACGGCGGCTACGACTACAACAACATCTCGCTTCAGGGCACCCTGCAGGATGGCAACTTCCGAACAACGGCCACCTCTACAGACCCCAACATACTCTTCTGGCTCGAAGGCGACGGCTCGCTTGCCAAGAGCCGCCCCGAGTACAATATGATACTCTCCCTGGACAGGGCCGACTTCAGTGCCCTCGGACTAGCCGACAGCGAGAGTCGCGCGTGGCTCACCTGCAATATGGAGGCGACGCTTTCGGGCCGTAGGCTCGACGATATGGTCGGCAGGGCAATGATTAACAACCTCACCTACGCCACAGCCGCCGACACCCTCTCTACAGAGCTTATGAACATCTCACTGAGGGGCGACGAGAACGACAAGAGTTTCTCCCTGCGCTCCAACATCGCCGATGTGGAGTACCGCAGCACCGCCTCCTATGGTGCGGTCATCGACTACATAACCAAGACCCTGCCCGCCTCGTTGCCCTGGGCCAAGACCAGAGCCGAGGAGGAGCAGACAAAGGCCATCGCACCACTTTCGGACCGCCTCTATATGGCTGAGGACTACACGAGCATAAACATCAAACTCTTCGATGGCGAGAATTTGGCCTCGGTGCTCCTGCCGGGTGGCAATATCTCCTCGGGTAGCTCCGTCACTCTGGAGCTCTCGCCCGCAGCACAAGAGTTTACAATGGAGGTTGAGAGCAGCCGCATCGAGACCTCGGGTGTGGTCATCTCGGATGTCAATGTGGATGTTTCGGGCCACGGTCAGAGTATGAACCTCAGGGCCGAGAGCTCGTCGCTCGAGGTGGCAAACATTCTTGTGCCCGACCTCACGCTTCAGGTGAACTCCAACGAGAATCACGAGGTGGATGCAAACCTCTATTTCAGCAGCACCGATACGGCCGTGAGCGGTCAGCTGGGCTTCTATGCCACCTTCGGCCACGATGCCAAAGGCGACCTTACGGCCTCGGCCAATCTCCACGACTCCTACATCATCTCGCCCGAGCAGCGCTGGACAATCCTATCCGACGGCATAGACTACTCTTCGGAGGGGGTTACTATCAACAACTTCTCGGCCCAATCGGGCGCAAGTGCCCTTGCCATCAACGGCGCCATCAGCACGCGCGAGGAACGCCCCCTGGAGCTCTCACTCCGAAATGTGGACATCGGTGAGTGGGTGGCACTGCTCACTCCCCTCGAGGAGGTGCACGGCAACCTGAGCGGCGAGGTGGAACTCCACTCGGCCCTCAAGCAACCCTACGGTCAGGGAGAGCTCCGCCTTGCATCACTCGCAATGGGCGAAATGGAGGTAGACCCTATGCTTCTCAGCGTGGCAATTCCCCGCAAGAGCACCACAGCAATCGTTTCGTTGCAGAACACCATAAGCAACAACACCCTCGCACGAGGCAAGTATGACTACTCGCGCAACACCTACGACGCCAAGCTCACCATAAACGAGTTCCAATTCTCACTTCTGGAGCCACTCCTGAAGGGTGCCGCCCACGACATCGACGGCCTCGGCAACATCCACCTCTCGCTTATGGGCGGAGGCAATGCGGGCCTTGACATTGACGGCGAGGTGACAGCCTCGGAGCTGGGTGCGACCATTGACTTTACGGGTGCCCACTACACCATACCCTCGCTGCGACTCGCCTTCCGCGACAAGAAGGGAAGACTTGCCCCCATCCGCATCGAAGATGGCGAGGGCGGCTGGGCCAGTGCCGAGGCGACCATAGGTCTTAAGGACCTCGGGGCCATCACCTATGAGGCCTCCGTGGAGCCCCACAACCTTGTGGCCATCAACCTGCCCGAGGATAGTGGCAACGCCTTCTACGGCAAGGTCTATGTGGCCGACGGTGGCATAAGGCTCTCCAACAAGTCTAACTCGACCATCATCAGTGGCGCTATCAACACCGGTAGCGGTTCGGTTTTCAGCATCCCCCTGAAGGGTAATAGCGACTTTGCGGGTGCCGACTTTGTGACCTTTGTGGATAGCAGCAATATCGCCGAGGAGGAGGCCGCCGGCACTCAGGGCTCCTCTGCGCAGAAACAGAGTGACGAGAAGAGAGTTTCGAACCTTACGGTGGATATGATGCTCGGCGTGGACACCAACACCCTGCTGCGACTTATCATCGACCCCGAAACTGACAATATTATCGAGGCACGAGGCAACGCCAATCTGGGCATCACGCTCGATGCGCGCAAGAACGACTTTGCCATCCGCGGTGACTACCAAATCGCCGAGGGAGTCTACGACTTCAACTTCCAGAACATCATCACCAAGACCTTCGACATCAACCCCGGCAGCTACATCCGTTGGAACGGCAGCCCGCTCGATGCGAACATTGATGTGGCCGCCACCTACAAACTCAAGACCTCACTCGCACCCCTGCTCGGCACCGAGAGTACTGCCTCGAGGGCCTCGACACCCGTGGAGTGTATAGTGAAGCTGACGGGCAGTCTGGCCAAGGTGGATGTGAGCTTCGATATTAATGTCCCCACCGCCAACACCGAGTACCAGACTATTCTTTCGAGCTACTTCTCCTCGCAGGAGATGATGGCCACACAGTTCGTCTACCTCCTGGCGCTGGGCAACTTCTACTCCGACTCCTCGTCGGGCCAGACCACTACGGCAGGTACGGCAGGCACAGCCATCGGTCTGGACTTCCTTGCCAACCAGGTGAGCCGTCTGGTGTCTAACGATGCCTACAAACTGAACCTCAAGTATAAGGCCATTGACGACACCTCGTCGAGCTATAGTGTTGATTTCCAAACCGAAATCATAGACGACCGACTCACTCTCGAGCTGGAGGCCAACATCGACACAGGTGACTACTATCAGGCTCTTGGCAACAACAACCAGATATCAGCCGGCGGTTCGGTGACCGTACGACTCGACCCCTCGGGCTCCGTCTACCTCAAGGGATTCTCGCGCACCATTGACCGCTTCGATGAGAACCAAGGTCTGCAAGAGACGGGTCTGGGACTCTACTTCCAGCGTAGCTTCAACGCGATTAATGAACTTTGGAGCAAAAAAAAGCAGAAAAATGGCGAGGAGGAGAGTGAAAAAAGTGGTACTTTTGTCCCAGAAGAGAACATCTCGGAAGAGGAAACAGAAATGAAGAGAGAAAAATAATAATACAAAAAAACCTTAAATAGCTATGATTAAACTACTTCAGGCAGGCGTCGCACTCGAGGGCGCTGCACAGACCGCAGACAAAACAATGGGATTTGGTGAACTCTTTATGGCCGGTGGTTGGCTTATGTGGCCTCTGCTGCTGCTCGGCGGAGTCGTAATCTTCATCTTCATCGAGAGGCTCATCGCCATCAACAAGGCAAGCCGAATCGACCCCAACTTTATGAACAAACTCCGCGACTGCATCTGTGACGGCAGAATCGATGTGGCAATGAAGCTCTGCAAGAATAGCAACACCCCCATCGCACGAATGATGGAGAAGGGTATCTCGCGCCTGGGCCGTCCTATGGGTGACATCCAGACCACCATCGAGAATGAGGCCAACCTCGAGGTTGCCAAACTCGAGAACGGTCTTCCCATCCTCTCGACCATCGCCAGCGGCGCTCCTATGCTCGGTTTCTTGGGTACCGTACTCGGTATGGTGAAGGCCTTTATGCAGATGAGCTTGGCAGGTGGCGTTGTGGATATGAGCGCTCTGTCGGGCGGTATGTATGTGGCAATGATTACCACCGTTGCAGGTCTTATCGTGGGTATCCCCGCACACTTCGGCTACAACTATCTGGTGGCACGCATCGAGAGGCTCATCTTCAAGATGGAGGCCAACTCGATTGCCTTTATGGACATCCTCAACAAACCCGCAGACGCAAATAAAGAGTAACAGCTATGGCTATCAGACGCAAATCGAAACTGATAAAAGAGGTTGGCTCATCGGCACAGACGGACCTTATGTTCCTGCTGCTGATGTTTATGCTGATGGCTACGACGCTCATCAACCCCAACGCTCTGAAACTCACCCTCCCCAAGAGCTCCAACCAGCTCAAGGAGAGGCCCTACACTACTGTGAGCATCGACGCCCACCTTCAGTACTACATTGACGGCGTGGCCATCCCCTTCGACCAGCTCGAGGGTGCCATCACCACAACTCTTGCCGAGAGGGAGGACAAGGTCATCTCGCTCCACTCCGACGAGGGCGTGCCCATCGGCGAGGTGGTGAAAGTGATGAACATTGCAAACCGCAACCAGTATAGACTGATTCTTGCAACTCAACCCGAGTAGCAGGAGAAACTTCGTTTCGTTATACTAAACCCACAACAGAGTAATGCAGAGAGAGAACACAAAAGGACAAGTCGGCGGTGTAGTTGGCGTTGCCATCTACGCCCTTGTGATCATTGCGTTAATCGTTTGGGGTAGCTTCACCATCCAGAGGAGCGATGTTTTGCAGGGTATGATTGTCGACTTTGGAGTGAGCGAGGAGAGCGGTTTTGGCGAGCAGGACCCCCAGGTGGCCGACAATGTCACCTACCCCGAGCCCAACCAGACACCCGAGAATCAACCCGCCCAAACCCAGGACTTCGAGGAGGCCCCCGAACAGGAGGAGGCCAACACTGAGAGCGACATCACCGCCCTCCAGAAGGAGCAGAAACCCGTGGAGAAGGAGCCTGCCGAGGAGCAGGAGAAACCTACGGTCAATCAGCTCGCACTCTTCCCGGGAGGTAGCGTTGATAGCGAGAGCACTGGCGAGGGTGAGGTGGAAGAAACGGTTGGTAATCAGGGCTATGAGGGCGGTGCGGAGTCCTCTATGCACCTCGGCACAGGAAATGTGGATGGCTATGTGCCCGACTGGAGCCTCGATGGCCGCAAGCTCATCAACAAACTCAAGCGCCCCACCTATAAGGGCAAGGAGAGCGGCATTGTGGTGATTGACATCTGCGTCAATGCCGAGGGCTTTGTGACCAGCGCCGAGTTCAGGGCCAAGGGCTCAACCGTAGGTCCCTCGTCGCCACTTGTCACCGAGGCCAAAAAGTCGGCCCGAACGGCTCGATTCAACACCTCGGAGGATGACTTCGCCTACGGCACCATCACTTTCAAGTATGTTCTCAAACACTAAAAACACCCCGAATGAAACACCTCCTTACCATAGCCACTCTGATGCTACTCCTGCTGCCCCAGAGCCTTAGGGCCCAGAGCAACAAGGGCTCGGGACTGACGGCCATAGCCTTCCAGGAGCTGAGCCACAACTTCGGCACTATGGAGCAGGGGTCAGCAAAGGTGAGTTATGAGTTCTATTTCACGAATGATGGAGAGGGACCGCTAATCATCACCCGCACCGAGAACTCCTGCCGCTGCATAAGCGTCACTGCACCCAAAAGGCCCATCAAGCCAGGGGGCTCGGGGGTGATAACCGTTACCTTTGACCCCAAAGACAAAGGGGTCTTCAACAAGGCGATAGAGGTCTATGCCAACATCGCGGGCAGACGCATAACGCTGCTTGTCACGGGAGAGGTCAAATAGAAAACAACTTACAAAAAGGGTAGTACCAACGATGGAGGCTACCCTTTTTCTTTTAATTTATAGGTATAAAATGCGAAAAAGGTGAGTCGGGAGGCAACTTTGAGGGCAAAAAGTGATATAATGTAAGAAAAAAATGTTATATTTGTGAATCAAATAACAATAGAAGGCTTAAACAAAAAATATAAAACTACCTTAAAACACTACAAAAACTATGGCAAGAGAACTTAAAATTAGAGATTTGACTCTTCGCGACGGCCAGCAGTCGGCATTCGCAACCCGTCTGAATCAGAACCAAGTAGAGCGCGTACTCCCCTTCTACAAAGACGCAGGCTTCTATGCAATGGAGGTGTGGGGCGGTGCAGTGCCCGACTCGGTAATGCGCTTTTTGGGTGAGAACCCCTGGAACCGTCTTGAGAGCATCAAGAAAGCTGTGGGCGATGTTTCCTACCTCACCGCACTCTCGCGTGGTCGTAACCTCTTTGGTTATGCCCCCTATGGCGACGATGTAATCGAGGGCTTCTCGCGCAACGCTATCGAGAGCGGTCTGGGTATTATGCGTATCTTCGACGCTCTGAATGATGTGGACAATGTTAAATCGACCATCAAATACATCAAGAAGTATGGCGGTATTGCAGACTGCGCTGTGTGCTACACCGTAGACCCCAAGTACCCCAAACTCTCCTTCATCGACAAGCTCAAAGGCAAAAAGAATCCCGCGCCCGTCTTCACTGACGACTACTTCGTGGGCAAGGCCAAAGAGTTGGCCGCTCTGGGTGCAGATATGATCACCATCAAGGATATGAGTGGTCTGATTCCTCCCAAGAGGGTCTACAACCTCATCAAAGCCATCAAGGCTAATGTGTCGATTCCCGTAGATTTCCACACCCACTGCACCCCCGGCTACGGTCTGGCATCGGTTGTGGCAGCTATCGCCGCAGGCGTGGATATCGTAGATACCAACATCTGGAACTTCGCAGGTGGTCCCGCAGCTCCCGCTCTGGAGCTCGTCTACATCTTCGCAGGCAAGATGGATGTGAAGCTGAATGTGAATATGGAGGCTGTGGCAAAAATCAACGCCGAGCTTCTGGGCATCCGCAAGGAGCTCGAGGCTTACGACGCTGTTAAGCAGTTCCCCAAACCCTTCAACCCCCTCACCGACACCATCCCCGCAGAGATTGAGGCTCAGTTCGACCGCGCAGTGAAGGCTGCATACGCTGTTGATGAGGAGACCCTCATCGACGCTTGCCACAAGATTGAGGACTACTTCGGATTCCCCAAACCCAACGAGCTCGTACAGAAGGCCGAGATTCCCGGCGGTATGTACACCAATATGGTTGCACAGCTCAAGGCGCTCAAGAGTGAGCACCTCCTGGAGCCCGCAATGAAGCTCATCCCCTCGGTTCGTCTGGATGCAGGTCTTCCTCCCCTTGTAACCCCCACCAGCCAGATTGTTGGTTCGCAGGCTGTTAGCTGCGCTATCGCTCTGGAGAAGGGCAAAGATAAATATGCTACCACCTCGACCCAGTTCGTGAACCTCGTCAAGGGCGAGTATGGTCGCACTCCCGTGGAGATTAATCCCGAGTTCCGTCTGAAGATTGCCGGCACCCGAGAGCCCATCCCCTATGACACCTCGAAGAACCAGCACCAGCCCAACCCCGTACTGGAGGATGCAGGTGGTGTTCGTCTGGCAGAGAATGAGAAAGAGGAACTCCTGCTCGAGCTCTTCCCCGCAGTAGCCAAAGAGTACCTCACCAAGGTTAAGAAGGAGCGCTGGGCAGCTACCAAACCTGCCGAGGAGGCTGCTCCCAAAGCCGAGGAGAAGAAGGTAGAGGAGGCTGCTAAACCCGCCGAGAAGGTGAGCGGTAAAGTTGTGGCTGCTCCCCTGCCCGGTAAGGTTGTAGAGCTCTGCGTGAAGGTTGGCGACTCGGTGAAGGCAGGTCAGAAGGTGGCTGTGCTGGAGGCTATGAAGATGGAGAACGACATCCCTTCGGAGCACACCGGCGTAGTAAAACAGATTCTCGTTGCCGAGGGTGACACCCTGCAGGAGGGTCAGGCTATCCTCGTGATTGAGGATGCCAAGGTGGAGGCTCCCGCCGCTGCTGCCGCTCCCGTAGCAGGCAAGAAGGTGGCTGCTCCCCTGCCCGGCAAAGTGCTCGAAATCTGCGTGAAGGTAGGTGACGAGGTTAAATCGGGCCAGAAAGTTGCCGTACTCGAGGCTATGAAGATGGAGAACGACATCCCCAGCGAATATAGCGGTGTTGTTCGTCAGATTCTCGTTGCCGAGGGCGACACTCTCCAGGAGGGTCAGGCAATGTTCATCGTTGAATAGGACAAACATTTAATCCGATAGTGGCATACGGCATACCCGAGGAGGGTGTGCCGTATGCTTGAAAAAAGCAAGTAGATAACAATAATATAAAGGTATGGCAAAAGAACAGGTTTTGGTTTCGGGTGGCGCGGGCTACATTGGCTCACATACCGCCGTTGCACTCATCGAGGCAGGTTACGATGTGGTGATTATCGACAACCTCTCCAACTCCGATATGGGAGCCGTGGAGGGTGTGAGAAAGATTACGGGCGTAGATGTGCCCTTCGAGAAGGTAGACTGCTGCGACAAAGAGGCCCTGAGGGCTATTTTCAAGAAGTATCCGTTCCGTTCGGCCATTCACTTTGCCGCCTATAAGGCTGTGGGTGAGAGTGTTTCGGAGCCCCTGAAATACTACTCCAACAACCTCACCTCGTTCATCAACATTCTGGAGCTTATGAAGGAGGAGGGCCGTGAGAACATCCTCTTCTCATCGTCGGCCACCGTCTATGGCGAGCCCGACTCGCTCCCCGTTACGGAGTCCTCGCCCCGCAAACCCTCGACCTCGCCCTACGGCAACACCAAGCAGATGTGTGAGGATATACTGAGGGACGCTACCTCGGCTTACGAGGGCCTCAAGGGTATAGCTCTGAGGTACTTCAACCCTATGGGCGCACACCCCTCGGCACTCATCGGCGAGCTGCCCCGCGGCGTGCCCAACAATCTTGTGCCCTTCATCACCCAGACCGCTGCGGGCGTTAGGGAGTGCCTCTCCATCTTCGGCGACGACTACCCCACCCCCGACGGCACCTGCATCCGCGACTACATTGATGTTGTGGACCTTGCGGGCGCACACGTAGCTGCTATTGGCCGCCTGATTGAGGGCAAGAACAAGGCTAAGTATGAGATTTTCAATGTGGGCACAGGTCGTGGTGTGTCGGTTATGGAGCTTGTCAGGGCCTTCGAGAGGGTCAATAACCTCAAGCTCAACTACCGCATCGCGGGCCGTAGGGAGGGCGACACCATAGAGGTGTGGGCCAACACCACCCTCGCCAACGAGGAGCTCGGCTGGAAGGCCACCCGCACCCTCGACGAAACCCTCGCCGCCGCTTGGGCCTGGGAGAAGAATGTGAGAGGAATTGAAAATTGACAATTGAAAATTGACAATTGAAAATTTATGAGGCGACTTGCCAAAATACTGCTAATCATTTGTTTATCCGTTGGGGCAGCTTCTTGCGAAGTTATCCTTCCGACTGCTTTGGTAAGTGCCGCAGCCGTGGGTAGTGCCTACTATATTATAAGTAATGCCGAGGAAGCAGACACAACTCCTGAGCAGGTGATAGTAACCCCCGAGGGGAGAACCGTTGTGGTGAACGACAACGGCTCGCACAAAGTTATTACCGACTCGGAGGGCAATATCACAACAATAGCAGACCACGGGGCGCATAAGATTGTGATGGACTCCGAGGGAAACACCTCGACGGTTGTAGACCACGGGGCGCACAAAGTTCTACATAGCTCCGATGGCACCTCGGCTGTGGTTGTAGACCACGGGGCACATAAGATTGTGATGGGCTCCGAGGGAAATACCTCGACGATTGTAGACCACGGAGCGCACAAAGTGATACACCGCTCTGATGGCACTTCGGCTGTGGTTGCAGACCACGGGACGCATAAGATTGTCATCGGCCCCGACGGCTCCCACAAAGTGGTAGTGGTACCTTAGAAAACCATTCGCTTTTTGCTTTTAGCCGTTAGCCATTAGCTTTCAGCCTACCAAAAACCTCACGGGTATTAAAATTAATACCCGTGAGGTTTTTTCTTGGTTATTGGTTGTCGTTAAACGGTAGTCGGTAGACGGCAAAGCGTTCGTGAGAACCACCATAATTCGCTGGTACCGTTGCACCCGAGTGCATATCGCGGCGCTAACGAGCACAACAAGTGAGGGTGGTTCTATTGATACCCACCATAATTCATTAGTACCGTTGCACCTGAGTGCATATCGCGAGGGGAATTTTGTGCGAAATAAGAAGGTGGCTCCGCAGTTTGCTTGGCGCCAATGAGGAAGCCACCTTTGAAATTTGGTGCAAAATTCACCCGCGAGATGCGCTCGGGTGTTACTCCTCCTTCTCGTATGTAGTCGGGTCGAAGAAACTCTCGTCGAAATTGACCAGATAGACCTCGCGGGTGGCACGCGAGATGGCCGTATAGAGCCACCTTAGGAACTCCTTGGTCATACGCTCCTCGCCAAAGAGCAGCCTATCAATGAAGACCGCACTCCACTGGCCGCCCTGGGCCTTATGGCAGGTGACGGCATAGGCAAACTTCACCTGCATAGCGTTGTAGTACTCGTTCTCCCTCACCTCCTTCATTCTCTTGGCCTTGCAGGTAATCTCGGGGTAGTCGGCCTCCACAGCATAGAAGAGCTCCTTCATCTGCTCGCGCGTGAGCGAGGGAGAGAATGAATTGAGAGCATCGAGCAGGATGTTGCACTCAATCTCGTAGTCGTCGTAGTCGGGGAAGCGGAGTGTCGCCTCGGCAAAACGGAAGCCGTAGAGCTCCTTGAAGCGGCGAATCCTGCGCAGCTGGGCCACATCGCCATTGGCAATGAAGCTCGCCTTGGCCTCCTCGTCACGCTCGGTGTAGTGGTAGTTGTTCTTGACCACCATCAGCATATCGCCCGAGTCAATCTCATCCTCGGCGTAGAGCACACGCGTGCGTATGCCTTGGTTGAAATGTACGGCTCGCTTGTTGCTGCGCGTGATGACAATCACATCGTCCTTGCCGTAGCGCGAGTAGCACTCCTCCACCTTCTCCAGAAAGTCGGCACCACTGATGGCCCTAAAGTCGGGGAAACTCATATCCAAGAGGGGTGTTTCGTAGATGCGATTCTCAATCATACACCTTATCATCGTGGCATTGTAGAGAATGCCGCTCTCCTCCTCCTGACGCACAACCTCATCGAGGGTGTTGTAACTCACCGAGCCATAGAACGACATCTTGCGCGGGTCGAGTGCGGGCGAGAGTTCGTGGCCCACGGGCGGCAACTGCGCCGAGTCGCCCACAAACATAATCCTGCAACGCTGACCCGAGCGCACATACTCAAACAGGTCGTCGAGCAGCGAGCCCGAGCCGAAGAGTGACCCCTCGTCCGAGAAGTCGGCAATCATTGAGGCCTCATCAATGATGAATACCGCATCTTTCTCGCGGTTGAAATTGATGTCAAACTTGGAGTCGAAGCCCCCCGAGGTGCGCTCACGATAGATGCGCTTGTGGATAGTGTGAGCCGAGGAGTCGTTGGCCAACTGCGTCATAACCTTGGCAGCACGCCCAGTGGGGGCGAGCAGTATGGGCCTAAGGCGCATATCCTTGAGCACCTCCACAAAGGCGGCTATGAGCGTCGTTTTGCCCGTTCCGGCGTAGCCATTGAGGATGAAAATACGCTCATAATCCTCGTCGGAAATCCACTCCGACAAAGATTCTATAATTTTTTTTTGCCCAAAAGTTGGAGTAAACGCAAATTTGGCGTAAATTTGGGTCGCAATGTGCTCCTTAAGCATTTTTGTATATCATTTTTTACGCTACAAACTTAATATTAAAAATAGAAATGAAAAACACTATTATCAAAATCGTTCTCGCAATTGTAATGGTTGGTGCTGCTTACTATCTCTACGACAGCATTATGGCCCCCGTACGCTTTGACGACACTCGTATGGCTCGCGAGAAAGCCGTTATCGAGCGCGTTATCGACATCCGTGCAGCTCAGCGTGGCTACAAACAGGTACACGGTGAGTACACCGGCTCGTTCGACACCCTCATCAACTTCATTCTCACCGCTGAGATGCAGTTTGAGCGTCAGCTCGTTTCGTCTGATGACTCGGTAGGTCTTGCACAGCTCAAGAAAGCAAAGAAGAAAAATGTTGAGAAATTCACCGTTAAGGCTATCGATACCCTCTTTGGTGCAAAGAAACTCACCCCCGCACAGGTTCAGGAGCTCCGCTACATCCCCTTCTCGGACAAAGCTGAGAACGGCCAGAAAGTTGAGTTCTCGATGGGCGCAAACAAGGTAGAGGTTGGTAATGTGAATGTTCCCGTATTTGAGGCTAAGGCTCACTACAACACCTTCCTCGCCGACCAGAATATTCAGCTTCTCGTAAACCTCGTTGACGAGCAGGAGAACACTCTTCATAGGTTCCCCGGCATCAAGTGTGGTGATCTGAATCAGGCAACCAACGATGCAGGTAACTGGGAGTAAAAATAGCACAACAAGCACTTCAAGATTGTCCATTCGCATCCCGAGTGGACAATCTTTGCATAGTGAAGAACTCGACCAGATGGCTACTGCCAAGCGTGTTGAGCTAACTCTCTGTGGCCCTGTGGTAGCCACCTACCCCAAGGAACTGGCCGAGGAGCTCGATTTCGAGGCTATGCTCACCACCCACGGCATCCCCGTGGGAGAGGACTCAGCGATTGTGCACTTTGGCAGTGGTCGTAGCGTGGGCTACGCCGCACGAGTGAGCCGCTCTGTGGCCGACCGCATCAACGCCGAGAGAGCAAAGGGCAAGGAGGTGACCGTCACCTCGCCCCTCGAGATGTGCGTGGGCAAGGCTATCGTTGCCAACCGTAGGAGCAAAAATGTGGTCCTTCACCTCGAGGAAGAGATGTGCTATGTGGCTGTGGCAGAGGATATGCGCCTAAGGTTTGCAGAGGCAGTGCCCACCCAGAATGCCAAGGAGTTGGTCAATCTGCTCGCGCTGCTCAATAGGGACTTCGAACTGAAAAAGGCTCAGTTCACGCTCTCTGGCAGCGAGGCGCAAAAGTATCACAAGACCCTCAAGAGCTATTTCAGCCGAGTGGAAATCGCAAAATAAACACCCATCCAGAAGATGAGAATCATTAGTGGAAAATATCGCGGAAGGACCATCACACCACCCCGCAATCTCAGGGCCCGCCCCACGACGGACTTTGCCAAGGAAAACCTCTTCAATGTGCTCGGCAACCTTGTGGATTTCGAGGATGTGGATGTCCTGGACCTCTTCTCGGGCACCGGCTCCATCAGCTACGAGTTCGCCTCGAGGAGTGCCAAGAGTGTGACAAGCGTGGAGGTCAATGCGGTGCACAACGCCTTCATCCGCAAGACCGCCAAGGAGCTCGGCTTTACAACGCTCTACGCCACCCACGCTAATGTTTTCCTCTACCTGAAGAGCTGCGGCAAACAGTTTGATGTGATTTTCTCCGACGCTCCCTACGATTTGGAGGGCAGCGAGGAGGTCATCTCTCTGGTCTTGGAGCGCGATTTGTTGCGAGAGGATGGAATTTTAATCTTCGAGCACTCCAAAGACAAAAAGTTCGACGAACACCCTAATTTTTGGCAATCAAGAAGTTACGGGAGCGTGCAGTTTTCGTTCTTCAAAAAAGCATAAAAAAATTCAAAAAAAGTGGTCCAGAAGTTTGCAGAAACAAAAATTTGTACTACTTTTGTACCGCAATCAGAAACACGGTGTGGTAGTTCAGCTGGTTAGAATGCCTGCCTGTCACGCAGGAGGTCGCGAGTTCGAGTCTCGTCCATACCGCAAAAAAGAACAGAAACCTTTTGGTTTCTGTTCTTTTTTTGTTGTAGGCTATGAGGTCGAACTCGCGACCGACTAAGCCCCTCCTTTTCCAAAGGAGGGGTTTGGGGAGGAATGTAAAAAAAGTACGCGAGAAAATGTCCGCGCGTAGCGCGGGCTCGAGTCTCGTCCATACCATACCTATTATATTATACAGCGGCCATCGACCTCGCGACCTCCGAAGCCTCCCCTCTCAAGGGGAGGTTTGGAGGGGTTGTCTATATTTGCGGCCCGCCGCAAGGCGGGCTCGAGTCTCGTCCATACCGCAAAAAAGAACAGAAACCTTTTGGTTTCTGTTCTTTTTTTGTTGTAGGCTATGAGGTCGAACTCGCGACCTCCGAAGCCCCCCTCTCAAGGGGAGGTTTTGATGGAGAGATGGAAGATTAGTGAAGTTAGGGAAATTAGGGAATCTAACGAGCAGTCCCTAAACTCCCTAAACTCCCTAAACTCCCTAAACTCCCTAAACTCCCTAAGGCCCACCTTCCTTAATTGTCCATTGTCAATTTTCAACTTTCAACTCTTTTCACTATCTTTGTGAAAATCGCGCTATAAGTTATGAAAATGAGAAACCTTTGCCTCCTCGCACTGGTGGCTATGATGGGCAGTCTTCTGGGCTGCCAGAGGTATGTGAGCTACACGGATACCATCGCCCTCAATGGCGTGGAGCTATTCTATGCGGCCGAGGGCAGGGGCAAACCAGTAATCCTGCTCCACGGCAACGGCGGCAGCCACAACGACCTGGAGACCACAACCCGACAGCTCGCCCAGGCGGGCTACCTGGTCTATGCGCTCGACTCGCGTGGTCAGGGCTCCAACGCCCCGCTGGAGGAGTATCACTACAAGGATATGGCCGAGGATGTGTGCCAATTCATCGAGGCCAAAGAGCTTAAGAAGCCTGCGATATTTGGCTTTAGCGACGGCGGAATCATCGCCCTCCAGCTCGAGGTGCTCCACCCGGGCACGCTGGGTGCAATTGCCACTGGCGGTGCCAACATCTTCGTTGGGGGCGCTTTGGTGCCCGAATTTGAGGCCCAGTTTTTCGCCCAGGAGAATCCCAACCCGCTCAATATTATGATGATGAATGAGCCCACAATGATGCCCAGCGATATGCAGACTATCAGCTGCCCTGCGCTCATTATGGCAGGCGACGGCGACCTTATACGCGAGGAGCACACAAGGCTCATCGGCGACAATATCCCCAGGGGAGAGGTTGTCATCGTGCCCGATGCCGACCACGGCTCCTACATCTATCACTCCACCCGCGTGGGCGACCTGCTGCTGGATTTCTTCGAGAGGATTGGTTATTAGAACTTTTTTCAAAACTTAGAAGAGATAGAGCCACCGACACACCTTTAGGCGTCGGTGGCTCTTTGTTTTAACCTCAAGGCGGTAGTGAAGGGCTTTAACGCCAATCCTATCGTTAAGGAGAGATTGGTTTCCAAACGGTAGACGACCGACAAAAAAGTTCACGGGTATTAATTTTAATACCCGTGAACATTGCAATAATAATGTTATAAGCCCATCAGGCCTTTGTGGCCTGATTTTCTGGCTCTATTCCTCGATTTTTTCGTAGTTGAAGCCGCCCTGGCTGTAGTCGATGGCGATTTTCCAGATGATGTCGTTCACTCCATTGGTGAGCGTGGCGACTGTGCGGCCCGCATTGAAGTAGGGCGCGCCGAAGACTGGTATCCCATCGATATACTCCTTGCTGTTGTGGCCCGTGAGGCCATCGAGGTCGAGGTACACATCGGGGCGGGGCTGGCTGTCATAGTCTATGCGGCCCGCACACACGGCCATCATCTCGCCATCGAAGCAGTAGCGAAGTGTCTGTTTGATCTCGTGAATATTGTTGTCGAAGTCGGTGCATATCTGCACCTCGGCTATGGAGGTGGTAAAGTGCAGATTATTGAAGTTGCTCATCGTGAAGAACTCCTGAAAGGAACCGTTGTGAATCATACCACCCGAGAGGGTGTAGCGGCCATTCTCGCGGCTGACTGTGAACTGGCAGTACTCCGTTGCGGGCTGTTGGTGTACCTCTGTCCAGAAACGGTCCATCCTGCCGTAGGCCTTCCACACGGCACCATCCTGATCGAGCGATATGCCGTTGTGGACAATCTCCACCTCATCCATAACACACTGATAGGTGGCTATTTCGCCCTGCGCGTTGAAAGTTACGGGCTTGAAGTGGGGGTTGGAGAACTGTCGACGGAGGACCACATCCGTATCGCCGCCCACAAGGAGCGAGTCGCGGTAGGCCGAGGCCTGAAACAGAAAGTCGAGCTGGTCGACCATCTGGCAGCAGATGTTGTTGTCAATCCAGGTTACATACTCATTTATGCGCGACTCTTCGTCCCACTCGTAGACAGGGTCGCTCTCACAGCTCCACATCATCAGCGATAGGCCGATGGTTGCCGATAGGAGTTTGGCAAGTTTTTTCATACTCTTTTTTGCAGTAAAAATTGGTGTTCATTTTGGGGCTTCTAATGTATAGATGCACAAGGGGCCCAAAATGTTGCATCGGGTTGTGATTTTTTTTAGCGTATTTTATACTCCAATGTTGCAGTAAGGAGCGTTCCCTGGCTATCGAGCGTGTAGTCCTTAGCGTAGAAAACAATACTCTTGGACTGATTCTCGAGTGTCATAGTAGCCATATAGCCGTGGTTGGGCTGGAATGAAACTAAATATTGACACATATTGTTGCCTAGTTTGTTGAATCCGCTACCGCCAGGCGCTTCAACCGACAGGTTGTCCATATTATCACAAACGCCCCTATTCTCAATGCCGGCAAAAAACTCTTTCTCCTCTGCGTAGGCCTCGTTGCTGTAAGCGCCACCCCTGCGATAGTAGGGAACCAAAGAGATGCTACCCTTGTAAATTCGCAGATTGTAGCGATAATTGTAGTCTTGGAGAATAACCACTCCCGCGTTATTACTGTCGAGCGAGGTGGTGTATATTTGGGTGTTTTCGAGGGTTATTTCCTTAAGTTGATCGCTCGCAAGATATTTGTCGGCGGGGTAATCGTCGGCCCGCTCGCAGCCACTCAGGAGAGAGAGCGCAGCCACAAATAAAGTTGCAAAAACTCTTTTCATAAAATGTTGGTTTATAGACTATGTGGGGAGGTTCCAATAATTCCATTCAACACCGCAGCAGTCCGAACCTCGCAACAAAAACCGCCACAAATGCATCATAACTTACACAAAGTTAGGCAAAAATAATCGATATAATCAACAATTTTCAAAGGAATTGTAGGGAGGTAAATCATTGATACACAGTAACATATAAACACACAACAATAGGCGCTTGAGTGTCCTCACAAACACACCACCAACCACATCACCAACCACAAAAACACGGGTATTAATTTTAATACCCGCGAATTAATTCTTGCCTAAAGGCTTACGGTTAATTAACCGTATGGTGCTAATGAGGCCTTTAGGACTTATAGGACTCATAGGCCCTATAGGTCTTATGGGGCTTATGTAACTTATAAGTCTTATAGGACATTAAAGGCCTTAAGGACCTTTGGGGAATTAGGGGAAGGCCCATCTCTCCCATCTCTCCCATCTCTCCCATCTCTCCCATCTCTCCCATCTCTCCCATCTCTCCCATCTCTCCCATCTCTCCCATCTCTCCCATCTCTCCCATCTCTCCCATCTCTCCCAT
>JAGBFH010000019.1 GCA_017936605.1 Tidjanibacter sp. | reverse complement strand
CAAGGTCCTTTAGGCCCTTTTGGCTCCTCCCCTACGAACCGACGCCCGAAGCGAGAGCAGAGGCTGCTTGCAGACTATGCCTCGCAAGAAGGAGGAAAAGCCGCCAAAGGCGGATTAAAGGGGAGGTCGGGAGGGGTGCTCGAAATTGCGTGCGCGTCCTCGCGCACAGGGAGGGTGCCCGAAGGGCGGGAGAGGTCTGTCTTCAGTCTTCTGTCTTCAGTCTTCAGTTTTCAGTCTTCAGTCTTCAGTTCTCTATCCTCTATCCTTTGTTCTCTGTTCTCTGTTCTCTGTTCTCTGTTCTCCGTTCTCTGTTCTTGGCGCGGAAGTTGTAGTGGAGGAGGGTGAAGTTTTACCTATTTATTATATTACAATTATGAAAGACGAAAAATGCGGTACCAAGACCGCGGGTTGTGACACCCACGATGAGAAGAAAAACGGCAGCGGCTGCTCCACCTCCAAGCCCCACGAGGAGAAGAAGGGTGGGTGTGGCTGTGGCACCAAAAAGTAGGCCGAGTGTCAAAAGTGGCGAATTTCTGCGTTTCCCTCGGCTTCGGATTGCTCATTTGCACTCGGCAAACTCCGCATCCTCGGCCGCCCGGACTCTTGAACTTCATCCGCTTTAGCCACTCGCCATCTCTTTTTGGGGAGCCAAAAAAAGGAAAAGAGGTGTGAGGACTTGTTCCTCACACCTCTTGCTTTTATGCCTCTATCGGACGGAATCTATTTGAGCCTTGCTTTGATTGTGGCCGAGGCCTCCTCGTAGCCGGGCTTGTCCAAAAGTGCAAACATATTCTTTTTGTACGCCTCCACGCCGGGCTGGTTGAAGGGGTTGACGCCGAGGATGTAACCGCTTATACCACAAGCCTTTTCGAAGAAGTACAGAAGGCCACCGATGTAGTACTCGTTGATGGTGGGAATCTCGATGCGGATGTTGGGCACGCCACCGTCCACGTGGGCCAAAACAACGCCCAGCTCGGCCATCTTGTTCACCTCATCGAGGCGTTTGCCGGCGAGGAAGTTGAGGCCGTCGAGGTTGTCCTTATCGGCCTCGATGGTCACATTGCCCTCGGGTTTGGCTACGCTGATGACGGTCTCGAAGAGGGTGCGCTCGCCCTCCTGGATGTACTGACCCATAGAGTGGAGGTCGGCGGTGAGGGTCACGCTTGCGGGGAAGATGCCCTTGCCCTCCTTGCCCTCGCTCTCGCCGTAGAGCTGTTTCCACCACTCGGCGATATACTGAAGGCGGGGCTCATAGGAGGCCAGAATCTCAATCTTGAAACCTTTGGCATAGAGAGCGTTGCGAACGGCTGCATACTGTGCGGCGATGTTCTTCTCGAAGGGTACGCCCTGGGCGGTTGCGGCCTCCATATCTTTGGCACCGCGCACCAACTCGTCGATGTTGATACCGGCGGCAGCCAGGGGCAGCAGACCTACGGGGGTGAGCACCGAGAAACGGCCACCCACATTGTCGGGAATCACGAAGGTGTCGTAGCCCTCGGCAGTAGAGAGGGTCTTCAGTGCGCCACGCTCGGCGTCGGTGACGCTGGCGATGCGCTCCTTGGCCTCCTCCTTGCCGTAGCGTGCCTCAATCTCGGCCTTGATAAGGCGGAAGGCAACGGCGGGCTCGGTGGTGGTGCCGCTCTTGCTGATGACAATGGCGGCAATGGAGTAATCCTTCACAGCCTCAAGCAGTTCGGCGGTGTAGGTCTCGCTCAGGTTGTTGCCTGCAAAGAGAATATAGGGGTTCTTGCGCTCCCTGTGGAGGAAGTGGAACGAGCTGCTCATTGCGTCAAGTACGGCCTTGGCTCCGAGGTAGGAGCCACCGATACCGATGACGATGACAACCTCAGCTTTGGTGGCCAGACGGCCTGCGGTGGTGCGGATGGCGGCAATCTCCTCGGCCGTGATGCTCGAGGGGAGGTTTACCCATCCAATAAAATCGTTGCCAGCGCCCTGGCCATTGTGCAGGAGTGCGTTGGCTTTCTCTGCGGCGGGGGCGAGAGCGGTAATCTCACTCTCACTGATGCCACACGAAGTGTGCTTGTAATCTAACCTAATCATTGTGTTATAAAAATTTGTACTATTGTCTTAAGTTTTGTTCGCAAAATTAATAATTATTTTTTACTTTTGTACCTTGTTAGAACTATGTAATTATCACAAGGTCCCGCAAGGGGCTGACAAAACAATAGACACACAATGGGTTTATTCTCTTTAACACAGGAGCTTGCAGTCGATTTGGGTACTGCCAACACGCTCGTCATCTACAATGGAAAAGTTGTTGTGGATGAACCCTCTATCATTGCTGTGGATATCCACTCCGGCAAGGTTGTGGCCATCGGTAATGAGGCCCGTAAGATGCAGGGTAAGACTCACCCCAACATCAAGACAATCCGCCCCCTGAAGGATGGTGTGATTGCCGACTTTACGGCTGCCGAGCAGATGCTCAAGGGTATGATTAAAAAAGTCAAGACTAACGGTTACCTCTTCAGCCCCTCGCTCAAGATGGTCATCTGTATCCCCTCCGGCTCCACCAATGTGGAGATTCGTACCGTCAGGGAGAGTGCAGAGCACGCCGGCGGTAGGGATGTCTATATGATTTTCGAGCCTATGGCTGCCGCTCTCGGTGCAGGCTTGGATGTGGAGGCTCCCGAGGGTAATATGATTGTGGACATCGGTGGCGGTACTACCGAGATTGCCTGTATCTCTCTGGGCGGTATCGTGTGCAGCGAGAGTATCGATGTTGCAGGCGATGTCTTCACCGACGATATCCAGAAGTATATCAAACAGCAGTATAATGTGAAGATTGGTGAGCGCACGGCCGAGAATATCAAGATGTCGGTAGGTGCAGCGCTCCGCGAGATTGAGAACCCACCCGAAGACTTCGTGGTGACCGGTCCCAATATGCTCACAGCTCTTCCCACGACCATCAACATCTCCTACAGCGAGGTGGCCTATGCGTTGGAGAAATCGCTCCTGAAGGTCGATGCTGCCATTATGAAGGTGCTGGAGAATGTGCCCCCCGAACTCTACACCGATATCGTCAAGAACGGTATCTACCTGGCAGGTGGTGGCGCACTCATCAAGGGTCTGGATCGCCGTCTGTATGAGAAGACCGGTATCCACTTTGTGATTGCCGAGGATCCTCTGCGTGCCATCGTGCGCGGTACGGGCATCGCTCTGAAGAATATCGACAAGTTCTCCTTCCTCATGAAATAACAGAAGGCCCCCGGGAGAAAAAGTGAAACAATATGTGAGAGTGAGGGGGGAGGACTGAAAAACAGTTTAGGTGTTTTCTTAGCGAGGATACCATCCCCGAGAGGGATGACCCGTGAGGCCTACTCTGCCCACTCTCAATAGATTGCGTTTTTTGTAAGGTTGCTTCTCCTTGGGGGGCGACCTTACAATTTGAAACCCCAAAACCGAAAAAGTGTATAGACTGACTCTCATACTCAAACGCATAGCCGTACCTCTGCTCTTTATTGTGGTGGAGATTCTGGCTATTAGTAAGTACTCCTCGGCGACGAGCTTCACAAGGGCCCGTCTGCTGGCCATTTCCAATGGTGTGACGGGGGCTGTGAACGAGAGTTTCGGCAGTGTGGGAGCCTACTTCTCGCTCCGTAGCGAGAACGATGTGCTCACCCAGAGGATTCTGGAACTCGAGGCCCAGTTGGCCACCCGGCAGGAGGTTGCCGAGAGAGGCGAGGTGGAGGCAGGCAATGTTCCCTATCTCTTCTCTCAGGCGAGGGTTATCAAGAATAGCGTCTTTGCGCAATATAACTACTTCACAATCAACAAGGGCCGAATGGACGATGTGGAGCCCAATATGGCTGTGCTCACCCCCGATGGCTTTGTTGCGGGCTATGTTTTGGACTGCTCGGAACGCTACTCGGTCTGTATGTCGGTAGCCAACCGTGACTTCACAATGGGCGGCAAGGGCAAGAATAACGAGTTTATGGGCTCTATTGCCTGGAATGGCGACAACTACCGCAGGGTGAACCTCGAGAATATTCCCCACTATGCCCCCTTTGCTAAGGGTGACACAATCATCTCGACCATCTCCTATAGATTCCCCCCCGACCGCATAATAGGCATCGTGGAGGAGTTCGAGAGCTCGGAGGATAAGATGAACAGCCACCTGACGGTTAGACTTGCAGCCGACCTCTCGAGGCTCGATAGGGTGTTGCTCGTCAAGTTCCTCGGCGGCGAGGAGTTCAAGGAGCTCCATAGCACCTATGAGCCCGAGGAGGAGAAGTAGCGTAGGGGCGAAAACAATGATGTATAAAGCGGAAAAAGGAGGACAAGAAGACAATGTATAGGGTTGTAGAATATGTGATTTTCTTTGTGGCGGTGGTGTTGTTGCAGGCGCTGCTGTTTGATAATCTGCTCTTCTCGAGCCTGATTATGCCCCTCTACTATGTTGTTTTTGTGGTGCTGCTGCCCGTGAAGATGAGCCACTTCTGGTTGCTCGTGCTGGGCACACTGCTCGGTGTGACTATGGATGTGTCGATGGGCACCGCGGGTCTTAACACGATTGCCACGGCGGCCGTTGCCTTCATCCGCCCTATGACAATGAACCTTCTGATGGGCAAGGATGTGGCCCACGAGAATATCCCCTATGGTGGCGCTATAGACCCTCGCTCGTTCATACTCTTTGCCGCGATGCTGGTCTTCGTACACCACGCGCTCTTCTATGGCTTCGAGTCGCTGGGCAGCCACTTCCTATATACGGTTGGAAAGATTGTTTTGAGCTCCTTGGCCACCACCATTTTGGTGGTACTCACAGCTCGCCTCTTTAGGCGAATCGTTGAGTAGCAGGATTTTAGGCGTTAGGTTACTATGGCTCGTTCGCGTTCCGAAATACTCCAGTGGTTTGTGGTCGCACTCTTCCTTGTGGTGGGGTTGCGACTTTTCCATATCCAGATAGTCGACAGGAGCTACCGTCGTGCGGCGGAGAACAATGTGCTGCGCTATGAGGTGCAGTACCCGCCCCGAGGAGAGATTTACGACCGCAATGGCGAGTTCCTGGCCCAGAGTGTGGCCTCCTATGACCTTATGGTTGTGCCCCGCAACATTCCCGAGAGCGGGTTTGATACGGTGGCGCTGGCGAAGATTGCCGATGTGAGCGTGGAGCAACTCCGCAAGGCTATCCAGTCGGCCAAGAGTTTCTCCTCGACGAGGGCTTCGGTTGTGGTGCGCCAGATGAGCACCGAGGCCAAATTGCTCTTCGACGAGGGCGGCTTCGATGGCTTCTATACCCTCTTCCACACCCAACGCTCCTATCCTCGTAAGATTGCGGGCAACCTGCTCGGCTACATCGGTCAGGTGAATGACGACATCATACAGCGTAACCCATACTACTCGCGTGGTGACTACATAGGCTACTCGGGCATCGAGAGCGCCTATGAGGAGCTGCTGCGTGGCGAGAAGGGCGAGAAGATTAGCGTTGTGGATGTGAGCGGAGCGGTCAAGGGCCCCTATCAGGAGGGCCACTACGACCGTATGGCTGTGGCGGGAACGCCCATTACGACCACCATTGATGCCTCGTTGCAGGAGTTTGCCGAGGAACTTATGAAGGGGAAGGTGGGCAGTGTGATTGCCATTGAGCCGTCGACGGGTGAGATTCTGGTGATGGTCAGCAGCCCCACCTACGACCCCGACCAACTGATGGGCCGCGATAGGGGTAGCAACTATGTGGAGATGCTCAATAACCCCCGACAGCCGCTCTTCAACCGCGCGGTGATGTCGAGTTATCCCCCGGGCTCGACCTTTAAGCTCGTCAACGGACTTATTGGCCTTCAGGAGGGTGTTGTGACCCCCTCGATGGAGTATGCCTGCAATGAGGGCTACCACGTGGGTCGCGGTGTGAAGTGCCACAACCACCGCTCGCCGCTGGACCTGAGAGAGGCAGTCAGCAACTCCTGTAATGCCTACTTCTGCCACGTGTTCCGCAATATTCTGGATAACCCTAAGAGGGGAGGTATAGGCGAAGGGGGCTATGACAACTGGGAGGAGTATGTGAGGAGCTTCGGTTTCGGCAAAAAGTTGGGCTCCGACTTCGCCTCCGAGAGGGCGGGCTTTGTCCCCTCGGCGGAGTTCTACGACAACTACTATCCCAAGTGGAACTCACTGACGGTCATCTCGATGGCTATCGGTCAGGGAGAGCTCGGCTGTTCGCCCTTGCAGATGGCCAACCTGGCGGCCATTATGGCCAATAGGGGCTACTACTATATACCCCACGTGGTCAAACATATCGACGGGCGCGACTCGATTGATGCGCGATTCTATGAGCCACACTATACCAAGGTCGACAAACGCTACTTCGAGCCCATTATCGACGGTATGTGGGGCACGGTGCATAGGGAGATTGGCTCGGCAGGCGTGGCCTATGTGGAGGGACTCAACATCTGCGGCAAGACAGGTACGGCCCAGAACCCCCACGGCAAGGACCACTCGACATTCCTCGCCTTTGCTCCGCGCCATAACCCCAAGATTGCCATCTCCGTATATGTGGAGAATGGCGGCTTTGGCTCCTCGGTGGCCGCTCCTATCGCCTCGCTGCTCATTGAGAAGTACCTCAATGGCGAGGTCGCACGCCCCGAACTTGTCGAATATATCAAACAGATGAAAATTGCCTATCCCAACTATGAGAAGCGCTAATGATAGAGTAGGGTGGTCGAGGGTTGACTGGAAGACAATCCTCATCTTTGTTGTGCTGGTCTTTATGGGCTGGCTCAACATCTACGCTGCGGTCTACAATGAGACCTCAATGCTGGGCTTCGACTTCTCGGCCAAGTATGGTATGCAGCTGATTTGGATAGGTATCTCCGCTGTGGTGGCCATCATCATACTTCTCATTGACGACATCTACTACCACCTTATGGCCTATCCGGCCTATGCGCTGATGCTCCTGGTGCTCTTCCTCACGCTCTTCATAGGCAAGGAGATAAATGGTGCCAAGTCGTGGTTTGTGCTGGGCCCGGTGTCGGTGCAGCCGGCCGAGTTTATGAAGGTGGCAACGGCACTTGCTATTGCGCGATTTATGAGCGACTACAGCTTCTCTTTCTCACGCACCAAAGACCTCGTGTCGGTGGGACTACTGCTTTTGGTGCCCATTGCTATCATTCTGCTACAGAACGATATGGGCTCGGCTCTGGTCTACTGCTCATTCTTTGTGGTCTTCTATCGTGAGGGACTGAATAGTTGGGTCTACTATGCCATTTTCCTGGTCGTCGGGTTGTTTGTGGGCTCCTTCCTGCTCTCCGATACGGCACTGCTTATTGTGCTGTTGTTGCTCTTTGTGGTGAGCCAGTTCCTCTCCAATAGGAACCCGAGGGAGAGCGTCTGGTTTGTGGCGAGTGTGATGCTGCTGAGCCTTGTGATTTATGGCCTTGCGTGGGCCTTCGGGTGGGGCCTGAGGTACTATTCGGCACTGCTTATCTCGTCACTTGTGATGTTGGTACCCGCCCTGATTTACGCCTACCGCAATAAACTCTCCACCATATACCTCTTTGCCATAATGTTCGTGGGCTCGTTGCTCTTCCTGGGGGCTGTGGACTTCGTCTTTAACGACATCCTCCAACTCCACCAGCAGAAACGAATCCTCGACCTGCTGGGCATCGAGAGCGACCTTAGGGGGTGGGGCTATAATGTCCACCAGTCAAAGATTGCAATCGGCTCGGGCGGCCTCTTTGGCAAGGGCTTCCTGCAGGGCACGCAGACCAAATATGACTTCATCCCCGAGCAGAGCACCGACTTCATCTTCTGCACCGTGGGCGAGGAGTGGGGTTTTGTGGGCTCGGCTGTGGTGATTGCTCTGTTTGGTGCGCTGATTGTAAGACTTATGAGGATGGGAGAACGCCAGCAGGAGCCCTTCAGGAGGGTCTACTGCTACGGTGTGGCGGGAATTTTCCTCTTCCACACACTCATCAACATCGGTATGACCATCGGCCTTATGCCTGTGATTGGCATCCCGCTGCCGATGTTCTCCTATGGTGGCTCGTCACTCCTCTCGTTCACCATACTGTTCTTCATTGCCGTAAGGCTCGACTCGCAGAATAGCTCCATAGGGGCGACCTATAGGTTCTGACGAATAGGACATAATGGTGGCATATAGGAATAGCGCGGAGAGGTGAGGATTAGTTACCTTTGCGCGTTTATTTGAAACTAAGATAGAATATGCTTTATATTACATACTTGTTGGTGGCTTGTGCGGTGGTATTGCTCTCCGTGAAGGCCTCGGTCTATATAGACCTTATTGATAAGAAGAGCTCCCTCTCGGGTGCATTTTTGGGCGGTGTGCTGCTCTCGGCGGTGACCTCGCTGCCCGAGCTGTTCACAAGCATTTCGGCTACAATGCTGCTCGAGAAGCCGGGCCTCTGCCTGGGCAATATTTTAGGTAGCAACATCTTCAATGTGGCGGTGCTGGCCGTGATGTTCCTGCTGTTCCTCTCCAAGAGCTATAAGGCCCCCCTGTCGCGTGGCCACAACTTTGTGATACTCTTCTGCCTTGCGACCTATGTGGTCTTGGCACTCAATATGTTCCTGCCCAATGTCTTCGACCACCATATCCTCACGCTCAGCGTTAGCTCCATTGCGATAGTCATCTTCTATGCCTTGGGTGTTAAGTACCTGGCCGGCGAGGGAGGCGAGCAGAGCAAGGGGGACGATGACTCAAACCTTACGATGCGCGGCATTATTGTGCGCTTTGTGCTCTGTAGCGTGGGCCTTGTGGCTCTGAGCGTATGGCTCACCTACCTCTCGGACGACCTTGCCACCCAACTCGGTATGGGTGCAGGATTGGCGGGCGCACTCTTCCTTGGTGTGGCCACCTCGCTGCCCGAACTCTCGAGCACCATCAGCCTCTTCCGTATGCGCAACTACGACATCGCCGTTGGAAACATCGTGGGCAGCTGCCTGTTCAATATGATTATCCTTGCGGTTGCCGACCTTCTGTGGTTTAAGGGCTCCATCTACGACTTCTCGGATGGCAATGTGGGCGAGATGCTCCTCTTTGGCGGCACGGCCCTTGTCGCAACCCTCCTCTCGCTCCTCTCCAAGAAACGCTGGAGCCGTGCCCTTGCCTCCCTTGTAGTCATCGCCTGCTACATCGCCTTCCTGGTGGTGTAATAGCTTGTGGAACAATACAATAAAAGGCAGACCATTGAGGTCTGCCTTTTGTTGTTTGGCGTCATTGTGCCACTATTTTGCGAACTTGTCTTTGTGCTTTTCGAGCTGTTTCTTGATTGCGTCAATTGCGCCATCCACCGACTCCTCAAACGATTTGCTCTGGTGCTCGGCGATGAGGGTGTCTGTGGGAACCTCAATCTTGATGGTGGCCACCTTGTTGCCCTGCTCGGGGTCCTTGTCAAGTTTGAGGATTACCTCTGCTGCGGTCGCACGCTCAACAAAACGATCGAGTTTGTCCATCTTACTCTCAATGAAATCGATGAGCTTCTTGTCTGCATCGAACTTTACGGACTGAATCTTTACATTCATAAAAAAATCCTCCTTACTTTGGTTAATGTATGTTGTACCTTCCATTGAAGGCGTTAGTTCTTTGTTTGTTTTGCCGCTTCCCGACCACGGAGGATTGTAAGGAACCTTTACATTCCCCCTAAATCCCCCTTTGACAAAGGGGGACTTAGTCAAAGGGCCTTATCAAGTGCCCTTTGATAAGGTTTTTCACTCGGGTCGGTGTTGCGCGACTTTGGTTAATTTATATTGTACCTTCCATTGAAGGCGTTAGTTCTTTGTTTGTCTTGCCGCTCCCGACAAATCTCTATCTATGGCAGACCTCTCCCGCCCTACGGGCACCCTCCCCTAACTTAGGGGAGGAAAAGGACCTTAAGGACCTTAAGGACCCTAAGGACTCTAAGGACCCTAATGACCTTAAGGACTTTAATGACCTTATCTCAATTGTCAACTGTCAATTTTCCATTTTCAATTCTCCCTCGGGTGTGCTGCGTGGTAGACCTCTTTGAGGCGGGCGATGTTGGTGTGGGTGTACACCTGCGTCGTGCGCAACGACGAGTGGCCCAGCAGCTCCTGTATCTCCCTGATGTCGGCACCCCTTCCAAGTAATAACGACGCAAATGTGTGTCGTAGTACATGGGGGCTGTGTTTCCCCTCTATGCCGCCCGCTGCGAGCACCTTTTGCACCGCGCGCTCTATCTGGTAGCGGCTCATAGGGGAACCTTTCGATGTTAAAAATAACAATTTTTCACCACTTGTGCAAATATTTTGGTGTGTAAATTGAGCGAAATTTTCGAGCAACGGGCGTAACGCGCTCACAATAGGAACTATGCGCTCCTTGCGTCCCTTACCCACAATCTTCACCTCTGCCCACGAGGCGGAGAAGTTGTCGCGCGTGAGGGTTGTGACCTCCGCAAGACGCAGCCCTGTGCAGTAGAGCAGCAGCACCAACATTGCGTCACGGCGCTCGCAGTAGTCGGTGGAGTTCTGTGCCTCAAAGAGGGCATCCAAGATGAGTGCCATCTTCTCCTCGGGGATGTAGTTGGGCAGTCGTTTGGGGGCCTTTAGGCGGTGACTCTCGGCGAGCGGGTTGTGCTCTATTTTCTCGGTGTCGTGGAGCCACTTGAAGAGGGCCTTGACGGAGGATATTTTGGTGTTTACGGAGGCCTGCCTGAGGGGTTTGATGTGGGCCTTTTTGTCGCCATCGGAGAGTTTCATAATCCACTCGCTAAAGTCTTCCGAGGTGACCAACTCGGGGCGGAACGCCTCGGGTGTGGAGCCGCAGTGGTCAATGAACTCCCGACAGTCACGCAAGTAGTTGGTGACGGTGCCCGGGGAGTAGCGTTTCTCGGCCCTGAGGTAGTTCTCGAAGAGTGTGAGTAGATTTGACATAGTTTTTTTCGGCTTCAACTCTCCAAAGATAACAAAAAAACTCCACACTTGGAAATGAAAAATATAATATATTTTTTCGTTAGTCGTTAAAAATGTATAACTTTGCACGCTAAATGCCCTTGTTGTAAGTGGTATGATGCGGGCACAAATGGTTGATATGAAGAGAATAGGCATAATAAAACTTATGATTCTGGCCACTCTGGGTCTTATGGCGAGCTGCGGTTCCTACAATAAACTGCTCAAGGCCAACGACTCCGACCAGATGTATCACGCGGCTATCAAATACTATGAGGAGGGCGACCTGCAACACGCCTTGCAGCTCTTCCAGGAGCTCGCTCCCCGCTACGCCTCCACGATGCGTGCCGACACGATTATGTACTACACGGGTTGCTGCTTCTACAAGCAGGGAAGTTTTGCGACCAGTGCCACCATCTTCGACGAGTATAGGCGCACCTATGGTCGTAGCCCTCTGTTGGAGGATGTGGAGTATATGCACGCTATGGGCTACTACTTCTCCTCGCCCGAGCCTTCGCGTGACCAGACGACCACCCTTCAGGCCATCAGGTCCATCGAGGAGTATATGGAGCACTACCCCGACTCGCCCAAGATGGCCATCTGTGAGCAGAGGCTCGAGGAGCTCAAGGGCAAACTCTACGACAAGTCGTTCATCAACGCTCGCACCTACTACAAGACCAAGCGCTACAAGGCAGCCATCATCGCCTTCCGTAACGCACTGGGAGAGTTCCCCGATACGCCCCACCGCGAGGAGATGCTCTTTTTGATGTTGGATTCGAGCTACAAGCTGGCCGAGAACTCCATCCAGTCGTTGCAGGTGGATAGGTACCTTGATGCAATGGACGCATACTACAACTTCGTATCGGAGTTCCCCGACTCCAAGCATCGTAAGGCTGCCGAGCGTATGCAGAGGGCGGCCAAGAAGTTCCTGGCTCGCCACAATGCGGTGGTCGAGGGCCGCGAGTATGTAGACGATGAGGCCGAAGAGTAGGACCACTCGCAGATGACGATGACTGTGGGGGAGAGAAAGACAATCAGACGACAAAAACAAGAAAAACACCAAAATAGAGAGGAATAAATTATGGAAATCAAAAAGAATGTTCCCAACAACACTGTAACTCGTAAACTTACCGACATCGACGGCCCTACCGGCAATGTCTATGAGTCGGTGACCATCATTGCTAAACGCGCAAATCAGATCGCCACCGAGCTCAAACAGGAGCTCAACCGCAAGCTGGCCGACTTCTCCAGCTCGACCGACGCACTCGAGGAGACCTTCGAGAACCGTGAGCAGATTGAGATTTCGAAGTACTACGAGCGTATTCCTAAGCCCACCCTCATTGCTACCGAGGAGTTCCTCGAGGGCGAGGTTGTGTTCAAGGAGAAATAGAGATGCCCCTTTTTGGGGGGGATGGGCGCTTGCCTTAGGGGGTGGGGAATACTCCCGAGAGGTGCCCAAAGAGATTTTAGGCGGGCAGGGGAGAGTGATACAAACCTCGCGCCCGCCTCTTTGATAAGACCCGCACGCTTTTTTTAAGGGGGGTGCGATAGCCAATAGAAGCCATACACCCCACAGCGAGGGCCGCGCTTAATTGGGCCCACACATCACCATACATAGACAACAGCCGCAGAGAAATGTTACGCCACCTTACAGTTGAGAACTACGCTCTTATCGAGCGCCTGGATATGACACTCTCGCCCAACCTGAACATCATCACCGGTGAGACGGGTGCGGGTAAGAGTATCCTTCTGGGTGCTCTGGGCTTGGTGCTGGGCGACAGGGCCGATATTGCCACCCTGAAGGAGAGTGGTCGTGGCTGTGTGGTCGAGGGGTGCTTTGAGATTGGTGCCTACCACCTGGAGGAGTTCTTCGAGGAGAACGACCTGGAGTGGGCCGAGGAGTGCATCATCCGTAGGGTCATAACCCCTGCGGGCAAGTCGAGGGCCTATGTGAACGACCTTCCCGTGCAACTCTCGGTGCTCAAGGAGTTGGGCGCGCGCCTTATAGACATCCACTCCCAACACCACTCACTGATGGTGGCCGACGAGCGCTTCCGTATGAGCATTGTGGATGCGTTGGCCGGAAATGGTGCCCTGCGTGAGGAGTATAGACTCTCATTTGCGGCTCTGCGTGAGGCCGAGAGCAATCTTGCATCCCTTCGCCGAAAGGTCGAGGAGGCCCAGAAAGATAGAGAGTATATTGAGTTTCAGCACAGCCAACTTGCCGCTCTGGGACTGCGTGCAGGCGAACTCGAAGAGCTCGAGAGCGAGCAGCGCCTGCTGGATAATGTGGAGCGCATAACTGAGGCTTTAGGCGAGGGCGGCAACCTCTTGGATGAGGATGAGAATGGTGTTCTGGCAAGGCTCAAACGCATTGAGGGCTACTTCCAGAAGGTGAGGGATGTATATGCCCCTGCCGAGGAGATTGCCGAGAGGCTTAGGGGCACGCTTGTGGAGCTCAAGGATATCTCCGCACAGCTCGGCGAGCAGCGCGAGAGGGTGGAGGGCAACCCCGCCAGGGCCCACGAGGTTGTGGATAGGATTGATGCCATCTACACCCTGTTCCGCAAACACGGTGTGCAGAGGGTCGAGGAGCTCATCGCCATTGAGAAAGATTACGCCCAGCGACTGGGGATGATTGTTGATGCCGACCAGGCGCTCGAGTCGCTTGAGCGAGAGATGCAGACGGCCCGTAGGAGGGCCGAGGAGTGCGCCGCGAAGATTACCGCCTCGCGCAAGAGGGCGGGCGAGGAGCTCTCCCGCAAGGTTGTGGCTATGCTCTCGAGGCTCGGTATGGAGCACAGCAGTTTCCTTTGTGATATTAGGCCCGCCGATGGGCTCACAGCCTCGGGTGGCGATAGCCTCGCGTTCCTCTTCTCCTCGTCTACCAAGTTCCAGCCCCAACCACTCGAGAGGGTGGCTTCGGGCGGTGAGATTTCGCGCGTGATGCTCTGCCTGAAGGCTTTGGTGGCCGACAAGATGGAGATGCCTACGGTCGTTTTCGATGAGATTGATACGGGCATCTCGGGCCGCATAGCCGATGTGACGGGCCAGATTATTGCCGAACTCTCGGCCGGCCGTCAGGTTATCAACATCACCCACCTGCCGCAGGTGGCCTCCAAGGGCGACACCCACTTCAAGGTCTACAAGGACTCTGGCGATGGGCGCACCCACATAAAACACCTGAGCCCCGAGGAGCGCATTTCGGAGGTGGCCGCAATGCTCTCGGGCGCGGATGTCACCGAGGCCGCACTCGAGCAGGCACGAGCACTCCTGAAATAACTTGAGTTTCGCGAAAAGAGCCTTTGAGAAGGCTCTTTGAAAAGCGGATGTTTCGGAATTTCAACCTGTTGAGTTTCGCGAAAATTAGGTTAAAAAAAGCTAACAGCTAATAGCATAACAAAAAAAGCTCCCGAAACCTCGGGAGCTTTTTTGTTATTTAGAACAGCACATCGCCGTCGTCGAGAATCTGTGTCATACAGTGGGCCGCACCGTAACCCTTGGTGAGGTTTGTGAGGGGCACCCAGGTGACATCCACGAAGTTGGCCTTGAAGGCCTCCTGAAGCTCCACCGACTGACCCGCAACGGCCATAATCTTGCGAGGAGCGAGGGTGAGGAAGTTGTTTGCATAGGTGAGCTCGTCGCTGCGCTGGATGGGGATAACCTTCATCTTCAGCTCATCCTCAATGAAGTCCACAAAGGAGATGTCGCAGAAGGCCTTGTGGTAGGGCTCGCCCGGAGCCTCGCGCTCCCAGAGGTCAATCTTCAGGTACTGCGAATCGCCCTTGGCTGCCAGATAGCGTGCCTCCGAGAGGGTGCACAAGTCGCGGTCTATAATATTAAAATAGGTATCCAGGTGCATCTGCTCCTGCTCATCCCAGATATCCTTCACAACAACCACCTTGTTTGCGCCCAGCAGGTCGTGCTCCATCAGTTGGTCGATAGCCTCCTGTGTGGTGCGCAGACCCTGACCTATGAAGGCGTAGTCGCCGAAGGGGAGGAAGTCGCCACCCTCGAGATAGGCGTTCTCGCCCTCGATGTGGTAGATGGGAGGGAAGCCAATCTTATTCAGGCAGAACTCTGCAATCTCGCACTCGAGTTGTCGCTGTGCGGAGTTCATACGGCCGATGACGATACCCTTGGCGGTGGAAATCATCTGGTCGCGCATAAAAAAGATGTTCATAATGGGGCGCTGGATGTAGGTGGCCGCAAAGCCTGTGTTGCTCTCGGTGTAGGAGAGGACAATCTCGGGCTGGAGCATAATCATCTTCACGAGGTCCTTGGGGTTGGCTCGGTCGATAATCATCTTCTTATACCTCTCTTGGGCCTTGGCCTCATCGGGGATGTTGGAGGTGTTGTAGGTCAGAAAACGCGATGCGAAGGCCCTCAGCTCGTTTAGCTCCTTGCCCTCAATGGGGCGGCCCTCCTTGTCGAGAGTGCCCTCCAGGAGAATCTGGCGGACGGTGAGTACCTTTGCGCCGAAGCGCTCGAGTGCGGCGCGGTAGGCGGCGTGTTCTTTGGCTGCAAGCTCAATGTCGAAGTAGTCCGAGAAGAGAGCTGCATCGGGGTGCATTACACCGAGGAAAAGCTCATCGGTGGGCTCGTGCATTAGGATTATCATAGTATATAAGGTTTTAGTCGCTTTCGCATTTCCCAAAGGTAGTAATTTTTTTCGCCAAATCAAAAAAATCTACCTCGGCACAAAATTTTTAAGCCTCTTTTGGAGCTCTTTCTCCCTGCCTGCGGTGTGGAGATTCACCAGTGCGTGGAACTCGGCCGAGTGGTTGGGGTGCACCGTGTGGCAGAGTTCGTGGATGCAGACAAACTCAATCAACTCCTCGGGTAGAGCAGCCAGAAAGAGCGAGAGTGAGATGTTGCCCTCTCTTGTGCAACTGCCCCAGCGCGAGTGGGTTTTGCGGATTGTAAGGCGGCCATACCTGAGTCCCGTCTTCTCTGAGGCCATCTCAAGTATGCGGGGTAGAAGCTCCTTGGCCACTTTGCGTAGGGCCTCCACCTGCTCATCGGTGAGGGGTGGGTCTCCTTCACTGCGCCTTTTGATTCTCTCGAGGGCGGCCACTATCCACTCGTGGCGCTCCTCGGCCCACGCGAGAGCTGCCCTCTTGGAGCCCCACCAGGGAATCGTGAGCCTCACCTGGCCCTCGCGCGTGATGCGCAGCGAGGTGCGCTTGGCGCGACGACTCCGCCTGAGCTCAATGGTGTAGCCCCTCTCTGCCATATCCGCTTGCAGAAATTTGTGACCCCTTACTCCTTGCAGAAACGCTGCCTTACGCTCTCAAAGAGCATAACGGCGGCCGCTGCCGACACATTGAGGCTCTCGATGGCTCCCACCATAGGAATTGCCGCCTTGCAGTCGCAGAGCTTGAGCACCTCCTTGCTGATGCCCGTCTCCTCGTTGCCCATAACCAGTACGGTGGGCTTCGTGAGGTCGGCATCGAACAGAATGGTGTCGGCCTTCTCGGTGGCGGCCACAATCTGCATACCCTGCTGCGAGAGGGTCTTGAGCGTGTTGCGGATGCTGCCCGCGCGGTGTACGGGTATGCGTGTGAGCGCGCCTGCCGACGAGCGAATGGCGTCGGCATTGACGGGTGCGGAGTTCTTCAGGGGGCAGATAAGACCGTGGGCACCGGCACACTCCGCCGAGCGGGCGATGGCTCCGAAGTTCCTCACATCCGTAACGCCATCAAAGACCACGATGAGTGCCTTCTCGTCGTCGGGAATCCTATCCAGAATGTCCTCCAACTCCACATAGGCGATGGGGGCGATGACGGCCACCACGCCCTGATGGTTGCCTCGGGTGAGGCGGTTGAGCTTCTCCACGGGCACCTCCTGATAGCGTATGCGGCTGCGATAGCAGAGGTCCTTGAGGTCGGCCATAAGCTGACCCTCGGCACCCTTCTTGACATAGAGTTTCTCGATTTGTTTGTCGGTCTCGATGGCCTCAATCACGGGCCTCAGACCATAGACGATATTCTCGTCAGTCGCAACCCTCTCTCTTCGCTCTCTGGGCTTGTGCTCCGAGCGTTGGCGGCTCTCACTATGGGCGGCGCGTGTGCGCTCCTCCCAATTCAAATCTCGTGCCTCGGTGTACTGGGGCTCCTCTGTGGGCCTATACTCTGCGCGAGGCCTGCGCTCACGCTTATCCTTCAAAAATTCCTCCATATTTTATTTTGTCTAAAGTCTACAGTCTAAAGTCTAACAGCAATTGTCCATTGTCCATTGTCAATTTTCAATTGTCCTGAAGTAATTCCAATTCGTAGCACAGCTTCTCCCACTCGTGCTCCTCGAAGGCCAGACGCTGTTTGAGGGCGTTGTAGTCCTCGAAGACCTTGCTGTCCGAGAGGTCTATGCCGTGCTCCTCGGGGGCGGAGAGTTTGGTGTCCCACTCGGCCACCTCGGCCTCGAGTGCTGCCACGCGCCTCTCGCACTCCTCAATGGCTCGCTGGGTCTTGCGTATGAGCCTCTCGTTCTCCTTCTTGGCCATATAGTCCTCCTTGCCGCTGGTGCTCTTCTGCTCCTTGATGGTGGCCTCCTTGGCCTCAATCTGGCGCATATCCTCCAAGTGGCGCTTCTCGAGGAAGTAGCGGATGCCTCCCAGATACTCCTTCACGCCGCCGTCGCGGAACTCATAGACCTTGTCTACCAGTCCGTCGAGGAACTCCCTATCGTGCGAAACGACCACAAGTGTGCCGTCATACTTCAGAAGGGCCTCCTTGAGGATATCCTTCGAACGCATATCCATATGGTTGGTGGGCTCGTCGAGCACCAGAAGGTTGTGGGGCGAGAGCATCATACGGGCCATTGCGAGCCTCGAGCGCTCACCTCCCGAGAGAACCCTCACCTTCTTGTCCACATCCTCACCACGGAAGAGGAAGGCGCCGAGGATGTCGCGCAGTCGGGTGCGGATGTCGCCCACGGCCACCTTGTCGAGGGTGTCATAGACTGTGAAGTCGCCATCCATCAGGTCGTCTTGATTCTGGGCATAGTAGCCCACGCTCACATTGGCACCTCGCTTGATGCTGCCCTCCGAGGGCTCCAGCTCGCCGATAAGGATGCGTGCAAGGGTGGTCTTGCCCTCACCATTGCGGCCCACCAGGGCTATGCGGTCGCCCTTCTCGATGGTGAAGTTGGCACCCGAGAAGACGCGCTTCTGGTCGAAACGCTTGCCCACCTCCTTAATCTCGGCCACAATCTGGCCACTACGGGGGGCTGGTGGGAACTTGAGGTTCAGGGCGCTCAGGTCCTCCTCGTCAATCTCTATCCTGTCGAGCCTCTCGAGCTGTTTCACTCGGCTCTGCACCTGGTTGCTCTTGGTGGGTTTGTAGCGGAACTTTTCGATGAACTCCTCGGTCTTCTCGATGAGTCGCTGCTGGTTGTTGTAGGCCGCCACCTGTGCCTCGCGGCGCTCCTTGCGCAGCTGCACATACTGCGAGTAGGGCACCTTGTAGTCGTAGACCTTCCCCAACAACAGCTCCACAGTGCGGTTGGTCACATTGTCAAGAAAATCCCTGTCGTGGGAGATGAGCAGAACGGCACCCGGGTACTCCTTGAGGTAGCCCTCGAGCCACTGGATACTCTCGATGTCGAGGTGGTTGGTGGGCTCGTCGAGGAGGAAGACAGAGGGGCGACGAAGCAGCAGCTTGGCCAGCTCGATACGCATCCTCCAACCGCCACTAAAGGTACTTGTGGGCTTGTCCAGGTCGTCGCGCTTGAATCCCAGACCGAGCAGTGTGCGCTCAATCTGTGCCTCGCGGCTCTCGCCCCCGAGCAGGTTGTGGCGCTCGGTGGCCTCGCTCAGGCGGTGTACAAGGTCGCCATACTCCTCGCTCTCGTAGTCCTCGCGCGCGGCTATCTCGGCCGTCAGGCGCTCCATCTCGCTCTCGAGGAAGAGCACCTCCTCAAAGGCCTTGGCGGTCTCCTCCTTGAGGGTTGTGGTGTCGTGGACCTTCATCTGCTGAGGCAGGTAGCCGAGCGTCGTGTCGCTGCTCATTGTGACCACACCCGCCGTTGGGGGCTGCATACCCATAATGACCTTCAGGAGCGTAGTCTTGCCCGCGCCATTCTTACCCACCAGACCAATCCTGTCGCGTGGGTTTATCAGCAGTGAGATATCCTTGAAAAGGTCCCAACCACCAAACGATACCGTTACATTATCAATCGAAACCATAAAAAATCCCTCTTGCGGGCGTTTTCTGTGTGTTATATGCCTACCGTCTACCGTCTACCGTCTACCGACGCCAATACCCTGTTGTTAGGGAATTTAGTGAGTTTAGTGAGTTTCGAGGGGCTATCTATTCCTTAAGGTCCTTCAGGTCCTTAAAGTCCTTAAAGTCCTTAAAGTCCTTAAAGTCCCTAAGGTCCTTAAACTCCTTAATCTCCCAACTCTCCCTATGCCACCTCTTAGGCGTTGAGGATGGCGACAATCTCGGCCTCGGGGTCGGCGGCCTTGAATACGGCACTGCCGGCAACGAGTGCGTCGCAGCCTGCCTCGTACAATTCGCGGGCGTTGTGGCGGCTCACGCCTCCGTCTATCTCGATGAGCGTCTTGAGCCCCTTGCGCTCAATCATAGCCCTTAGTTCCCTCACCTTCTCGGTGCTGCCCTCAATGAAGCTCTGGCCGCCAAAGCCGGGCTCCACACTCATAATGAGCACCAAATCCAGCTGGGGCAGAATCTCCTCCAAGACGCTCACAGGGGTCTTGGGCTTAATCGAGATACCCACCTTTGCGCCCTTCGAGCGGATGAGGTCGATGCACTCCTGCACCCTCTCGGTGGCCTCCCAGTGGAAGGTCACAAGGTCGGCTCCTGCCTCGGCAAAGCGTGCCACATACTTCTCGGGCTCGACAATCATCAGATGGACATCCATAAACTTCTCGGTGGCTGAGGTGATGGCCTTCAGCACGGGAAATCCGAAGGAGATGTTGGGCACAAATACACCATCCATAACATCAATGTGGACCCACTCGGCCGTACTGCGGTCAATCATCTTGGTATCCCTCTCCAGGTGACCGAAGTCGGCCGAAAGCATCGAAGGCGAAACAATACGGTTCATATATGCTGTCTTATTAAATTGAAAATTGAAAATTGACAATTGAAAATTATGTAGGGAGTTTAGTGAATCTTAATGACCTTAAAGACCTTAAGGTCCTTATCTTTTAACTCTCAGCTCTCAATTTTTCTTCTTGTGGTTGTGGTAGTTCATTGTGCGCTCGATGCCGATTGTCACGAAGTCCTTGATGGCGGCCACTGCGGCCTCCACCATCTTGTCGAACTCCACTCGCTCCTCGGGGGTGAGCTTGCCCAGCACGAAATCTACCTGATGGCCCTGCGGGAAGTCGCCACCCACACCCATACGGATGCGGGCATAGTTGTTTCCGCCGCACAGAGCGTCGATGTTTTTGAGTCCGTTGTGGCCGCCGTCGCTGCCCTTGGCGCGTATGCGGAGTGTGCCCACTGGGATGGCTATGTCGTCAACGATGACAATGAGGTTTTCGCGCTGGATGTTCTCCTTGTCCATCCAGTATCTTACGGCTTTGCCGCTGAGGTTCATATAGGTCGAGGGCTTCACCACAACCAGCGTGCGGCCCTTCCAACGAATCTCCGCCTTGGAGGCGTACCTGTCGGGGGTGAAGGTGCCACCCGCGTCCTCCACAAGTCTATCCACAACATCGAAACCCGCATTGTGGCGTGTGCCCTCATACTCGGCACCTATATTTCCAAGTCCTACAATGAGATACTTCATAACATCCGGCTCACGTTTCTTCCTACGGAAGACTTTTTCGATAAACTCCCTAATCATCCCACAAAGATACCTATTATAAATGCAAAATTCAAAATGCAAAATTCAAAATTATGTCGGGAATAAAAAAAGCGCCCGAAAGTTCGGGCGCATATCTAATTTTCAATTAGCTGACAGCTGATAGCTGAGTGCTGACTGCTTATCTTAATTCTTTGCGGGCTGGTGTTTGTAGCGGAAGAGGATAGCGAAGAGAATTGCTACAACCAGAGCGTAGGCGGCGAAGATGTACCAAGCCTGACTCCAGCCTGCGGGCTGCTCGGCGGCGGGCAGCGAGTAGACGCACTTGTTCACGATGGCCTGAGCCGAGAGGGTACCGATGGTGGCACCGAAGCCGTTGGTCATCATCATAAACAGACCCTGTGCGCTCGAGCGAATCTCGGGTTTGGTCTCCTGGTCGACATAGAGCGAGCCGCTCACATTGAAGAAGTCGAAAGCCACACCGTAGACAATCATCGAGAGGATGAAGAGCCATACGCCGCTGCCGGGGTTACCTGCACCGAAGAAGCCGAAACGGAATACCCAAGCCATCATAGCGATGAGCATCACCTTCTTGATACCGAACTTACGCAAGCAGAAGGGAATCAGCAGGATGCAGAGAGTCTCGCTCACCTGCGAGAGGGAGATGAGGGCGTTGGCGTGGTTTGCACCAAAGGTGTTTGCAAACTCGGGAATGTCCTTGAAACTGGTGATGAAGGGGTTGGCAAAGCCGTTGGTAATCTGCAACGACACACCCAGAAGCATCGAGAAGATGAAGAAGATGGCCATCTTCCTCTCCTTGAAGAGCGAGAAGGCCCTCAGGCCCAGAGTGTCCACCAGCGACTTCTTCTCCACCTGTTTGTTCACCTTGCAAGCGGGCAGTGTGAGGGCGTAGAGGCAGAGCACAAGGCTCAGTGCGCCCGAGAAGACGAGCTGCTTGGCGTTGGTCATAAAGCCCAGACCATCAGTGAGAAGCATTGCGCAGATGAAACCCACGGTGCCGAATACGCGGATGGGAGGGAAGGCCTTGACGGTATCCATACCCGCACCATTAAGCGCCGAGTAGGCCACCGAGTTGGAGAGTGCCAGGGTGGGCATAAAGAATGCCACGCTGAGCGAGTAGAGGGTGAAGAGTGTGCCAAAGGCGGGCGCGTCGGTCGAAAGACCATACATACCTGCTGCGAGCATCAGCGCACCTGCCAAGCCGTGGCAGAGGCTCAGCACCTTCTGTGCGGGAATCCAGCGGTCGGCAACAATACCTACCAGTGTGGGCATAAAGATAGAAACCACGCCCTGAATGGCGTAGAACCAACCGATGTTCTCGGCCATACCTACGGTCACCAGATAGGACCCCATACTGGTAAGGTAGGCTCCCCATACGGCGAACTGTAGGAAGTTCATAATAATCAATCTGATTTTCAGACTTGTAGAGTTCATAATCTCTCGAATTTTTATAAAGTTTATGTTAATTTTGTGCCAAAGTCTATCCGCAAATATACAAAAAACCCTTATATTTGTATTCAGACAAAAGAAGATTTTTGACCAATGAGGAGAATTTTGGTAATAGTGGCGATGGTGCTCGGGGCGATAGGGTTTGCTCCGCAGGACCTCGTGGCAAAGAACTACACCCCAAAGAGTGTGCCCAATGTGCAGGTCGAGGACTACCGTCACTTCGTGAGCAATCCCGACGGTATTCTCTCCGAGGAGGCGGTCTATCGTATTGACACCACGCTCCTTAGGCTCAAAGAGCAGCGCATAGCCGAGGTGGCTGTGGTGGCTGTGGAGTCCATAGGGTTCGAAGAGCCGAGGGAGTTTGCCAATGAGCTCTTCCGCCATTGGGGCATAGGCGAAAAGGGACGCGACAACGGCCTGCTGGTGCTCCTGGTGCTCGGTCAGGGGGCCATAGAGATAGAGGTGGGCTACGGCCTCGAGGGCACACTAACCGATGCGCTCTGCAAACGCATCATCGAGCGACTTATGATACCTCCCTTCAAGGAGCGCAACTTCGACGAGGGTATGCTCGCGGGCGTTGGCAGCCTTGTCTCGATACTCTCCACGAGCGAGGTGCCCGAAGGACTTGCTGCGCAGGAGGATGATGGCGACGAACTTATAGGTCTTGCCATATTCATCGGCGCGGCAGTAGTTTTCTTTCTGCTGATTGTCCTGCTGCTCTATATGCATAGTCGTTGTCCCAAGTGCAAAAAGGGTACTTTGGTGCGCACGCCAGACCGTGTGGAGATTAGCAAAAACTCCTACCAGAGGGTCTATAAGGTCGCTTTCAAGTGCAATAAGTGTGGCCATATTGTTTGGCGCAACGAGGCTGACGACATCTCCGGAGGCTCGGGTGGCTCGGGTGGTGGCCCGATAATTATGGGCGGTGGCGGCTTTGGTCGTGGCGGCGGAGGCTTCGGTGGAGGCTTTGGCGGCGGCTTCAGCGGCGGAGGTGGCGCAGGAGGAAGGTTCTAAGAAGTTGAAAGTATACAACGATACAAAGTATCGTCTAAAAATTTTTTGCGGAGCTTTTTTATAAAAAAGCGACAATAGGGGAGACTTATTATAAAAAGTTGCGAAGAGAAGAAACAAACAAAAACAAATTGAGATATGAAAAAGAAAGGATGGATTATTGTAGCTGCCGTTGTGGCGGTAGTTGTTGTGTGGGCCATCTCGGCCTATAATGGTTTGGCCTCTCGCGAGGAGATGGTTGTTGAGAAATGGAGCCAGGTGGAGAATCAGTATCAGCGTCGCTACGACCTGATTCCCAATGTGGTAAACACCGTTAAAGGCTATGCCAAGCACGAGAAGAACACCCTCGAGGAGCTGACCGCTGCCCGTGCGAAGGCCACCTCGCAGCAGATAGATGTGGAGTCGATGAGTGCCGAGCAGCTTGCGGCCTACCAGAGGGCTCAGAACGAACTGGGTGCGGCTATGCGCAGCAGCCTTGTGGCTGTGGCCGAGGCCTACCCCGACTTGAAGGCGAGCAACAACTTCCTCGAGTTGCAGGCACAGCTCGAGGGTTGCGAGAATCGCATTGCCGTAGCACGCAAGGACTTCAACCAGGCAGTCAGGAGCTATAACCTTAAGGTTAGACGCTTCCCCTCCAACATCTTCGCGGGCCTCTTCGGCTTCGATAAGAAGGCATACTACGAGGGTGCGGATGAGGCTGCAACAGCCCCGGTCGTTGAGTTCTAATAAAGAGCACAGAGTGTAGGGATACAGGCCCCGCACCAAGTCACGCCCCCTCTAACCACTTAGAGGGGGATTTTTAATGTGGAGGAAATTGAGAGTTGAGAAAAATCCTTAAAGACATTAAGGTCTTTAAGGTCCTATGGGGCCTATAAGGCCTATAAGACCTATAAGACCTATAAGCCCTTTTGGTCCTTTCTGCCCTTTTGGCCCTTTTAGCCCCTTTGGCCTTTCAATGTTTTAACAGACCTCTCCCGCCCTACGGGCACCCTCCCCTAACTTAGGGGAGGGCATAATTTTCAATTTTCAATTTTCAATTGCCTTTCTGCCCTTTCGACCGGATTGTAAACAAAAACTCACGGGTTACATTTTTGTAACCCGTGAGTTTTTTTATTTAGGAAATTAATTTTCCATTGTCAATTGTCAATTTTCAATTGTCCTCGGAAGTTCTCGAGTGTGATGGCGGTGGCGATGGCCACATTGAGCGACTCGCTGCCGCGGCGGTCGGCGGGGTAGGGCGGGATGAAGAGGCGGCGCGAGATGCACTCCAGAACGGGGGCACTCACACCCTTGCCCTCATTGCCCATAACGACTATGCCCCCCTTGGAGAGCGCTGTGGTGTGGATATCCTCGCCGTCGAGCGTTGTGGCGTAGATGGCGACCCCGCGTTGGCGGGCCTCCTTGAGCCACCCAACAAGGGGCGTGTAGGCCACCTCCACCCTCAGGAGGGCACCCATTGTCGCCTGCACCACCTTGGGGGCCCAGCAGTCGGCCGTGGTGGGCGAGCAGACGATGTGGCGTATGCCATACCAGTCGGCTGTGCGGATGATGGTGCCGAGGTTGCCGGGGTCCTGCACCTCGTCAAGACAAAGCACCAGTTCGTGGTCGGTAGGCGTGGGTACTGTGCGCTCGGGTATGCGCACCAGAGCGAGCGAACGAGGGGCACTCTTGAGGAGTGTCATTCGCTCCATCTCCTTGGCCGACACGAGTTCGGCCTGGGGCGAGCGCACCTTGGACTCCTCGGTCACAAAGAGCCTCTCTGTCTTCCACTTGGGGTTTGCGATAATCTCACCTACGAGTTTGTCGCCCTCGGCCACAAAGAGGCCGTGGGCGGTGCGTCCCTGCTTGTTGCCGAGGGAGCGTATGAGTTGAAAATCTGCCTTTGTAACCATCTTGCCGAGGGGTTATTTCTTGATGATTTCCACCTGATAGACCTTGTTCCAGTTCTTGCCCGTGAGCCATACTCGGCCCGTTGCGGGGTCGTGGGCTATGCCGTTGAGCACATCGGTCGTGTAGCTCACATCGGCGGGCGACTGGAGAGTGGAGAGGTCAATAATGCCTACCACCTTGCCCGTTGCGGGGTCTATGCGGATTATGTCGGTCGTCAGATAGATGTTGGCCCAAATCTCACCGCCAATCCACTCGAGCTCGTTGATGTTGAGCACCTTGTGGCCACCGAGGGTCACCTTGATTTCTCCGAGCGAACGGAAAGTTTTGGGGTCGCGGAGGGTTATGCGGTCCGAGCCGTCACTCATATAGAGCACCTTGCCGTCGGTCGTAAGGCCCCAGCCCTCGCCCTGGTAGTCAAACTCGCGCACCTTTCGCAGCGTCTGGCGGTCATACACGAAGGCCTTGCCCTCGCGCCAGGTGAGCTGGAAAACCTCATCGCCGAGGAGTGTTATGCCCTCGCCGAAGTATTTGCTTGCCAGAGAGATACTCTTTGTTGCCTCACCCGTCAGGGGGTTTACGACCTGGAGCCTCGAGGAGCCGTTGCCGCCCGTGCCCTCCCAGAAGAGGCCGTCGGCAAACTCGAAGCCCTGGGTGTAGGACTTGGTGGAGTGGGGTAGCTCGGCCACAATGTCGAAAGTGTAGTAACTCACACCGCTCTGGTTGGTGGGGAGTTGACGGTTGCCACCTCGCTTTTGGGTGGCCCCTCCGCACCCACAGGCCATAGCCGAGAGCGCAAGAAGAACAATAAAGAGTCTATGTTTCATAAAAAAAGGTGCTTCAGATGATTACAAAGATACTAATTTTTGGTATATTTGTGGCAAATAAACCATAAAAACACAATTCCTATGCTTACACTCAAGCAACTTCGCGATGATAAGGAACTGGCAATCAAGCGTCTGGCCAAAAAAGGCGTGGATGCTCGTGAGGCTATCGACCGCATCATTGCTCTCGACGACGCTCGCAAGGAGCAACAACAGAAACTCGACAAAAACCTGGCCGAGCAGAACGCTGCGGCTAAACAGATAGGCGCACTCTTCGCTCAGGGTAAACGCGACGAGGCTGAGGCCATCAAGAGCCGCACCTCCCAACTCAAGGAGGAGAGCCGCGAGCTGGATGCCCTGCTGAAGGAGACCACCGAGAAACTTAACGCCGAAATCGTACTCCTGCCCAACTTCCCCGCAGAGATTGTTCCCGAGGGTAGGACCGCCGAGGATAACCTCGTGGTTAAGCAGGGTGGCGAGATTCCCGCTCTGGGTGAGGGCGCACTGCCCCACTGGGAGTTGGCCGCCAAGTATGACATCATCGACTTCGAGCTCGGCGTGAAACTCACCGGCGCAGGCTTCCCTGTATATAAAGGTAAAGGTGCCGCTCTCCAGCGCGCCCTGATTACCTACTTCCTCGACCAGAACACCGAGGCAGGCTACCTTGAGGTGCTGCCCCCCATTATGGTCAATGAGGCTTCGGGCTTCGGTACCGGTCAGCTGCCCGACAAGGAGGGCCAGATGTACCACGCCACCGTCGACAACTTCTATATGGTCCCCACCGCTGAGGTGCCCGTGACCAACATCTACCGCGACTGCATCGTGGACGAGAAGGAGCTCCCCATCCGCCTTACCGCCTACACCCCCTGCTTCCGTCGTGAGGCCGGCTCGTATGGTAAGGATGTGAGGGGTCTGAACCGTCTGCACCAGTTCGACAAGGTGGAGATTGTACGCATCAACCACCCCGACAGCTCCTATGAGGCTCTCGACCAGATGGTTGCCCACGTGGAGAAACTCGTGTCGGCTCTCGGCCTGCCCTACCGTATCCTGCGTCTTTGCGGCGGCGATATGAGCTTCACTTCGGCCCTGACCTACGACTTCGAGGTCTACTCGGCAGCTCAGGGCAGGTGGCTGGAGGTGTCGAGCGTCTCGAACTTCGAGTCGTTCCAGGCCAACCGCCTCAAACTCCGCTACCGCACCGAGGGCAAGAAGACCGCCCTCTGCCACACCCTCAATGGTAGCTCGCTGGCTCTGCCCCGCATTGTTGCGGCCCTCTTGGAGAACAACCAGACTCCCGAGGGTATCGTAGTTCCCGAGGTGCTGCGTCCCTACCTGTGGTTCGATTTGATTGACGGCAAATAGGCGGGCGAGGGGAAGTGAAGATTGCTACCGCCGAAACTCACTCCATACCTACAAATTGGTAGGGTTTGTGTAAAATAAAATCACAAAGTGAGTGCGGGGTAACAAAATTTGATTATCTTTGCGTTACTTTTTAGAGAACACACATTAAACTTTTTTAACAAAACAATTATGGCTTACAAAATTGATCCCGACAAATGTGTAGCTTGTGGTAGCTGCATCGGTGAGTGCCCCGTAGAGGCTATCTCGGCTGGCGATGTTTATGTTATCGACGCTGATACTTGTATTGAGTGCGGCAGCTGTGCAGATGTTTGCCCCAATGAGGCTATCTCGTTGTAATCAACTCGACCACAGACAACACACAATAGAGAAGGGTGACTCCACTGAGAGTTGCCCTTCTCTATTTTTTTGTCGACCGACGACCGACGACAGAGAACAGACCTCTCCCGCCCTACGGGTACCCTCCCCTAACTTAGGGGAGGGAAAAGGGCTAAAAGGAATTCAAAATTCAAAATTCAAAATTATTTATTAGGGAGTTTAGGGAATTTAGGTATTCCCTTTAGTACCCTCTATAATTTTCCATTGTCAATTTTCCATTGTCAATTTTCAATTGTCCATTGTCAATTTTCAATTGTAGAGGAAATGTTAAGTTTTTGTTATGCCCTCTTTAAGTTATTGTTAATTAAACTTAAGGTGTGTTTGGGGGGTCTAAAAAAGAGATTACATTTGTAGCGTGAAAATATGCTTATTCACTAATTAAATTATATGTCAAGTATTTACATCTTCGCCGTCGTAGTGTTGCTGCTTCTTGCAGTCGGCGGCCTGTATGTGGGTGTTTCCAATGACGCGGTGAACTTCCTGAACTCCGCAATTGGCTCCAAGGCAGCACCCAAGAGAGTAATTCTCACAGTTGCGTCCATTGGTATTGTCATCGGTGCGCTCACCTCGAGCGGTATGATGGAGGTGGCCCGTAGCGGTGTCTACTATCCGGAGTTCTTCACATTCCACGAGGTCATGATATTGTTCCTCGGTGTGATGTTCGCCAATGTGATTCTGCTGGATGTCTTCAACTCGCTGGGTCTGCCTACCTCGACGACCGTTGCTCTGGTCTTTGGACTCTTGGGCTCGGCCATCGCGGTGTCGATAACCAAGGAGCCCATCATCGGTGCAGACGGCAACCCCGAGACGCTCATCAACTCGGGCAAGGCACTGGCAATGATTGCCGCCATCCTGCTCTCGGTTGTGCTCGCCTTCATCACGGGTACGGTGCTGATGTTCCTCTCGCGCCTGCTCTTCACCTTCCGCTACCACAAGCAGCTCCGCCGTTGGGGTGCTCTGTGGTGTGGTGTGGCATTCACCATCATCGTCTACTTTGCACTCATCAAGGGCCTCAAGTCGTCGGGCTTGGCTGTTGATTTGGTAAGCTATATCAATGAGCACACCGCGCTCTGCCTGGCTATAGTCTTTGCGGCCAGCTCGCTGCTGATGTTTGTGCTCCAGTTGCTGAAGGTCAACATCATGAAGGTGACCATCTTGGCGGGTACTTTCTCGTTAGCGTTGGCATTTGCGGGTAACGACCTTGTGAACTTCATCGGTGTGCCTCTGGCGGGTCTTGACTCGTGGAGGATTGCCGAGGCTACGGGCAACCCCGATATGCTTATGGGCGCACTCAATGAGCCAGTGAAGGCAGATACCCTCTTCTTGGTTATTGCGGGTGCGATTATGATTTTCACCCTCTGGACCTCAAAGAAGACCCAGAATGTGAGCGACACGGAGCTGAGCCTCTCCTCGACCCAGGACGATGGCGCAGAGAAGTTCGGCTCGTCGGCATTCTCGAGGGCTATCGTGCGTGTGGCTGTGGGCTGTAGCCGTTGGTTCGAGGACCACACCCCCAAGAGGATGCGTGCGGCCGTATCGCGCCGTTTCGAGGCCCCCTCGGCTACCGAGCTGGGTGCCGACTACGGCCAGTATGACCTCATCCGCGCGGCTGTGAACCTCACCGCTGGCTCGATGCTCATTATCATTGGTACCTCGCTCCAGTTGCCCCTCTCGACCACCTATGTAACCTTTATGGTGGCTATGGGTTCGTCGCTCGCCGATAAGGCGTGGGGCCGCGAGAGCGCCGTATACCGCATTACGGGTGTGATTACCGTTGTGGCAGGCTGGTTCCTCACCGGTTTTGCAGCCTTCCTTATGGCACTGGTGCTCACCCTTCTGCTCCACTGGGGCGGCGTTGCGGCTATCATCATCCTCTCGATTCTCTGCGTCTATATGATTCTGCCCAAGAGGTCCAAGAAGAACAAAGAGGAGGCCGAGGGCGTTAAGGTCAACCTTGTCGAGGCCGACAATGAGGTGCTGGGTAGCGCTATTGTGGAGGTGTGCCAGACTATGCAGACCACTACCGACATCTACGCTCAGACCATCACCGCCACCCTCAAGGAGGACCGCAAGGCTCTACGCTCGCTCGTGCGCCAGAGTAACGACCTCTTCTATGCGGCCCGCGAGAGGAAGTATGCAATGCTTCCCACGCTGCATAAGTTCCACGAGGAGAACTACATCGACACGGGTCACTACTATGTGCAGGTTGTGGACTACATCAGCGAGATGTGTAAGGCACTGGTTCACATCACCCGTCCTTGCTTCGAGCACATCGACAACAACCACCGCGGTATGAGCGAGGAGCAGGTTGAGGACCTCACCTCCATCAACAACTCCGTATCGGAGCTCTACACCCGCATCAACGATATGTTGCAGTCCAACGACTTCACCAATATTGACCTTGTGCTGGCTATGCGTGACGACCTCTTCGACCTGATTGCTCAGGCCATCAAGAATCAGTTGCGCCGTATCCAGAACAACTCCACCTCGACGAAGGCAAGTATGCTCTACCTGACCATCCTCAATGAGACCAAGACGATGGTGCTCCAGAGCCGCAACCTTCTCAAGTCGCAGAAGTACTTTATGGAGGCCCAGAAGAGCGAGAATAGCGCACTTTAGTGGCTTGTCGTAGATAGCAAAACCCGAGAGCAACGCGCGTTGCTCTCGGGTTTTTTGTGTCTGCCGAAGCCAACTCTCAGATCTCCTCTTTCCAGTCGATTTTGAGCCTTGCGGCGGGGGTGCCGTCCTCGGCCTGAATTTCAAAGAGGGGCGAGGGGGCGTGGTCGGTGAGGATGACCAGGCGTTCGCCGTAGTGGGTTTCGTGCATCCAGTTCATATCGATTCTCACGCGGCGTGTGGTGGTCAGCTCCTTGATGTCGAGCGTGTCGAGCGCCATACGCAGATAGTTTATCGAGTAGGTGTGGCCGTTGCCGTCGATGTAGCTGTAGAGCACCTGATGGGTGTAGCGGCCATTGATATCGGGGGTCGTAAGGCGCAGCGGAGGCTCGCCCTCGGGCTGCAACGAACGGTCCACCTTGTTCTCGCAGAAGTCGGGGAAGTCGGTGAAAGAGAGGGTCTTGCGCGTCTCGAGGTTGATGATGGCCCAGATGGTCGAGGAGCGGGCTATGATGTTGCCCTGCTCGTCGAGCACCTCGAAGTTGTGGGTGGAGGCCAGACGGTTCACATCGCTTATCCAGGTGCGTATGGTGATGTTTTCGAGCTGTCGGGGGAGCCTCTCGATGTCGATGGACATACGGAGCAGCACCCAGCCGCAATTATCGCCAAAACTTTTGCTCTCATAGCCCGAGAAGATGGCATCCGTAAAGCAGGCCGTAAGGATGTAGTCTGCCAGTCCCATCAGCGTTAGTCGCTGTGTGAGGTCGGCCTGATAGGGCTCTATTCGGTAGGTATATGAACGCTTTTGTTCCATAGTTTGAGTTGTGGTTTCTGACTTTTATTAGTGTACAAAGATAAAAAAAATAGCGAAGAGCACAATTTTTTGACAAATTATCGTTATCTTGCAGAGGATTAGGGCGCGTATTTGCCACACGCGTGCGCGCCAGGCCAAAGTGTAAATGATGTATAACCCAATAAAAACACACTAAAACTATGATTAAAAAACTGTTCACACTGATTGTGTTTGCAGCCGTTTCGATTATGGGCGTGCAGGCACAGATGGACCCTATGGCCCCCCTGCCACAGGATCCCGAACTGCGTAAAGGTGTCCTCCCCAACGGACTGACCTACTACATCCGCCACAACTCCAAGCCCGAGAATCAGGCCGACTTCTACATCTACGACCGCGTGGGTGCTGTGCAGGAGGAGGACCTTCAGATTGGCTTGGCTCACTTCCTGGAGCATATGGCCTTCAACGGCACCAAGAACTTCCCCGGCAAGAATATGATCAACTATCTGGAGAGTGTTGGTGTTAAGTTTGGTGCCAACCTGAACGCTTGGACCGCAATGGAGCAGACCCAGTATATGATGCAGGGTGTGCCTCTGACCGACCCCTCGGTTGTCGACAATGTGCTGATGATTCTCCACGACTGGGCATACTTCATCACCCTGGCCGACGAGGAGATCGACAACGAGCGTGGCGTTATTATTGAGGAGCTTCGCACCCGCAACGACGCTTCGTGGCGTATTCGCGAGAAGAGCGCCCCCTATCTCTATGGCGACACCAAGTATGCAAAACGCAACATCATCGGTACCGAGGAGCGTCTGAAAACCTTCACCTACGATGAGTTGCGCGACTTCTACCACCGTTGGTACAACACCACCAACCAGTGTATTGTGGTTGTTGGCGACTTCGATGTAGACGAGATGGAGCAGAAGGTTATCGCTACTATGAGCGACATCCCCGCTGTTGAGAATCCCGAGGCTATCGAGTATATTCCTATTCCTGTGAACCAGACCCCCGCAATCGGTATCTTCACCGACCCCGAGCTCACCGAGAGCAGTGTGGAGTTCATCGTTCGCAGCGAGCCCCTGCCCAAAGAGGTGAACAACACCATCATCTATGAGCTCTACTCGATTCTCGATTCGTTCATCGCCAATATCGTAAATGAGCGCCTCCAGGATATGTCGCAGAAACCCGGTGCTCCCTTCCTGGGTGCCGGCTACTATGCAGGCAATGTCACTATGTCGATGGACATCCTCGAGTTCTATGCTCAGCCCCGCGATGGCGAGAGCCTGAGGGCATTTGAGGCCATCTACTCCGAGTTCGAGAAGGTGCGCCGCTATGGCTTCACATTCTCGGAGTTCGAGAGGGCACAGAGCAATGTTATGCGCCGCAACCAGCAGTCCTACGACCGCCGCAACGACCGTCGTAACAGCGAGTTCGTGGGCCGCTACACCAGCAACTTCCGTCGCGGCACTCCTCTCTACGATGCCGAGACCGAGTGGCAGCTCGACAGCGTGCTCATCGCCTCGCTCGATGTGAACACCCTGAACCAGTATGCACAGCAGAAGTTCGCCCCCGTAAACCATGTGGTTCTTATGAGCCAGCCCGAGAAAGAGGGCGCAGTTATCCCCACCGCCGAGGAGGTTGAGGCTATCATCGCCGCTGTGAACAACACCGAGCTCACCCCCTATGAGGACGCAGGCGAGAAGAAACCTCTCATCCCCGAGGGCACCAAGCTCAAAGGCGCAAAGGTTAAGACCACTTCGGCAGATAAGTTCGGCAACACCGTATGGACCCTGAAGAATGGCGTGAAGGTTGTTCTGAAACCCACCGATTTCAAGGCAGACGAGATTCAGATGAGGGCAACAACCCTCGGTGGTAACTCGATTTTGGCCGATGAGGATATGGCTATGGCCGACAGCTTCGTAAACTTCCTCGGTTTCCAGGGCGTTGGCGAGTTCTCGGCAACCGATTTGCAGAAACAGTTGGCAGGTAAGGCTGTGAATGTAGGTCCCCACTTGAGCGGCTCGAGCCACGGCCTGAGCGCAAGCTGCTCGCCCAAAGACCTCGAGACTATGTTGCAGCTCGTCTACCTCTACGCTACCTCGCCCCGCTTCGATGAGGACTCGTTCAACTTCGTGAAGGAGCAGCTCGTACAGGCCTACGCCAACATCGTTTCGGATCCCAGCTATGTATTCCAGCGCGAGTTGTTCGCTTCGATTTACGATAAGCCCAACCGCATCAAAGCGTGGGCCCTTGAGGATATCGAGGCTCTCTCGTTCGAGCAGTACAAGAAGGTTTACAACGCCCTCTTCACCACTCCCGACGATATGACCTTCTACTTCGTTGGTAACTTCAACGAGGCAGAGCTCAAACCTCTGGTGGAGAAGTATCTCGGCTCGATTAAGAAGACCAAAGGCAAACTCACCTACAACCCCGAGAACCTCATCGGCTATCAGGGTGGCGAGCGCACCAACCGCTTCCAGACCACTATGGAGATGCCCAAAACTACCATCTACTATGTCCTGAGCGGTAATATGGATGTTACCCTGAAGAACAAACTCACCCTTTCGATTCTCTCGCAGCTGCTCGATATCCGCTACACCGCAACTATCCGTGAGGAGATGGGCGCAACCTATGGCGTTTCGACCGCAGGTCAGCTCTCGTCGATGCCCGAGCAGCCCGACTACCTCTTCCTCATCGGCTTCGACACCAAGCCCGAGATTGCCGACCAGGCTCGCGCAGCACTCCTTCCCGAGATCGAGAAGATTGCCACCGAGGGTCCCTCGATGGAGGATGTAGCCAAGATTAAAGAGTATATGGTCAAGGAGCGCGCCGATGCACTCAAGCAGAACGGCAACTGGATGAACTGGATTGTAAGCAGCGACCTCCACAATGTAGACTTCACTACCGGTTACGAGGAGATTCTGGAGAACATCTCGCCCGAGGACATCAAGGCAATGGCTGCCAAACTCCTCGCAGATGGTAATGTGCTCAAGCTCATTATGGATCCCCAGTAAAAAACGCATATAGCGGGTGAATTTTTCACCAAACTTCAGAGAGCGGACTTCCTCACCTACGCATCAGTAGGCTCCGGAGTCCGCTCCTTTGTTTGGCAAAAAATTCCCCTCGCTCTATGCGTTTTTACTTTCAAAGGAAAGCGGTGGGTTGTGTTCCCATCACCCGCTGGCACCGTTGTGCCTCGCTGCGGCCGTTGCCGCCAAAATTCCGCATTCGCGGAATGAGTATAGACAATCCCTCCAAACCTCCCTTTGAAAAGGGAGGCTTGGTCAAGGGCAAGCCCTTGATAAGCACATTGTTCAACGGTGCTGGCAAGTTGAGGCAGTTTCAAGGTGATGCGGTGGACAGCACCACCATCACAAAAGGGTCGTTCCGACCCCGCTCTATGCGTTTTTTGCCTACCGTCTACCAACCTGCCGACAATGGGGCCTATAAGACTTATAAGACTTATAAGACCTATAAGTCCCATAAGCCCCATAGGTCTTTAAGGTCCTTAAGGTCCTTAAGGTCCTTAATGTCTTTAGGGCCCCTTTAGGGCCCCTTTTGGCCCCTTTTGCCACTTTTGCCCTTTCGGCCCTCTCCCTCCCCTAAGTTAGGGGAGGGTCCGCGAAGCGGGGGAGAGGTCTGTTGTCCGTTAGTCGTTGGACCTTCGACCTTCGACCTTCGACTTTCGACCCGACAAAAAAAAGCGACACCGCCCACAAAAGAGGCGGTGTCGCTTTAATATTATAATAAGGTATCGCGGCCCTACTATTTCACAACCACATCGGTTGCGCTATTGAGCACAAGCTGGTAGGTGCTATCGTAGATGGTGAGGATGGCGGTGATGTCGCATATCTCGCCATCGGCGGGAATCTCCTCGAGTGCAAATCGGGAGTAGCCGCTGGTGCGCACGATGAAGGGGTAGGAGCCCATAGTGAAGGCTGCCGAGCCATAGAACGAGAGGTTGTCGTAGCTGTAGGCCCAAGTTACGGGCAGGTCGTAGTCCCTAAAGTCCTTGTTATAGTCGTCTGCGTCATCCACCTGCTCGCCATTCTTGGTGGCCTCATCGCCCGAGTCCATAAAGGAGGGGTAGCGGTTGTCGTAGCCGCCCACCTTGATGGTGCCCCAGGTGCTCTCGAGGCCCTCGAAGCGGCAGAGGGTGCCGAGGTACTTCTTGGCGTTGCTCATAATGGTCGAGATGTTCGAAGAGTTCACAACGAGGGTGTCGGCGCCCATCATCTCACCGGGGAGAAGTTTCTCGTCGATGATGGTCTGGATGTCGATGAAGCCGTTGGAGTAGGTCGACTCCGAGGAGGGACCACCAAGGCCCACCATATTGCGGTAGTTGCCGAGGATGAGCTCATCGGTCTTGATGTAGAGCTTCTGGCCGGGCTTATAGACGGTGTACATCGAGCCCTTGCCCACCTTAATCTCCATACCGCCGGCCTCGGGGCCGCTTGCGTCCTGAACATAGAGCGAACGATAGGTGTTGCCCAGCTCATCGGAGCTCACAACCACTGTCTCGAGTGCCACTTTGTCCTCAATGGTGATACCCAGCACGGTCTTGCCGGGCTCGGGCAGTACGCTGTAGAAATACTGCTGTTTGAAATCGTTGACGGTCATCAGCGTGTAACCATCGGCGATAATCTGCTCCTTGGTGGCGGGCTCAAAGGTGGGTACATCTTCCCACTGTTTCTCACACGAGGTGAAGGCCAGGAGCGCGAGTGCTGCTATGATAATATATTTTTTCATATCTCTCTTGTGTCGTTAGGTCTTGGTTTAGAAACGGAAGTAGATATTAAGATAGTAGTTGGTGCCGTAGAGGTAGAAGTACTTGGAGTCGAAGCGCGAGTAGCGGGTACCGGTGGTGGTCTCATACTCGTCGTCCGAGAAGAGTCGCATCTGCTCGAAACCGCCTGTCTTGCAGATGGTGTTCGTCAGGTTCTTAATCTCCAGGCTGAAACCAATCTGGTTGCCGCCCACATACCAGGTCTTACCGATGGAGGCGTTCAGCACGATTGCGGGGTTGAACTTCTCCTGCGAAGCCAGACCGCGGATGTTGCTCTCCTCGCCTGCGTAGGCTGCATACTTGATAACATCCTCAATGGTGCCGTCAAATGCGCTGTCGATCTTGGTTGCGTCCAGACGACCACCCATAGCACCGAGGGTGCGGTAGAGGGGGTTCATCGAGAGGTACATCTTGTCGAAGTACTCGGCATCAATCGAGAGGTAGATGTTGTTGTCGGTGCGGTAGTTCAGGCCCACATTGATAGCCACCTGGGGGGTGCTCTCAACCTTCATACCCTTCCAATATACTCTCTCGTTCTCCACCAGAGTTGCTGCGGTGTTGTCACGAGTCTGGGTGAAATATGGGTTGGAGGTGTAGGTGTAGTCACCGATGCTGGCAGCAGCCGAGGCGCTGAGGCTTGCGGTGATAGGCACGCGCATACCCATCTCGAGGCCGTAGTAGCGGCTGTCGATACCCGAGAGCGACATATTCGAGAAGGCTGCCCAAACATCGTCATAGAAGCTGATGAGCTTCGACTGGTCCTTAATCTCGGTGTAGTAAACCGAGGCGCGGAGCTGCATCCAGGGGGCCTTGAAGTTGTAGGCCAAATCGAGGCTTCGTACCTTCTCGGTGGTGAGGTTGGGGGCTACGGTGTTGCGGGTGCGGGGCGACACGAAAGCGTCCTGGAAGTAGGGGGCGTTCTGCTGTGCCACAACCGAGAGCTGGAGGCTGTTGGCGCCATTGGGCTCCCAGAAGAAGTTACCCTTGAGGTTGTAGCCGAGGAAGTTCTGGTGCTCGCTCTCGCCGAAGGAGTTGTCGGCAAAGAGGCCCTTGCGATAGAGGCCCTCGCGGTAGAAGCTGGTGTAGGAAACCTCACCTGCGGCGGCCAACTTGAAGTTGCCTAAGCGGAGGTTGTAGGCACCCCAGAGTTTGCCCACCATCGAGTGTGCATAGTAGTCGTAGCCATACTTCTCACCCTCGCGCACGATGTAGTTGTCCGAGCGGTTGAGGTCGTTGAGACTCTTGCTGCGGTCGGCGGTGGCGTGGATGTCGCGCTCGGCGAAGTTGTCGATGTTCACCCAGTAGTCACCACCCAGCAGGTCCTTGATGGAGGTGTAGTACTCGGTGCGGTTCTTGCGGAGGTCGATACCACCCGAGATGGACTGATAGTTGTTGATGGTGTGGTCGGCCTGCAGTTTGATACGAAGGTCGCGCTGGTCGGTGTGACGCTCCGAGATGATGTAGCGCGAACGGTTCTGACCTGCTACGCTCTCCTCGATGCCGGTACCCTCGTAGTTCATAGTGGGCTTGTCGCCATTTGCGGGGTTGGACCTATAGTTGATGTTGTAGAGTTTGTCGAAGTCGATGTACATCATCTTCTCGCGGTTGTCCCTCCAAGCCTGTGCGAGCTGCATCTGGTGGGTCATATCACCCTTGGCATTCCAGTAGCTGGGCAGGTTGCGGTAGTAGTCGGCGCGGGGGTCGGCTGCACTGTTCCAGTCGAGTGCCGAGTAGCCGTTCTGACCAAAGCGGAACGAAACGGCAGCGGTAATCTTGGTCCTATCGCTGGGGGTGTAGAACCAGTTGGCCATAGCCACGGGCTCGTGGTAGCTTCTGACGCGGGCGTTGCGGAGCTTGCCGTTCTGCATACCCACATTGGGGTTGTACCAGTAGCTGCCTGCAAGGCTGTAGGCCTCCTGAGTGGCGGCCATCTGTGCGCCCCTCTGGGTGGGAACACCAAAGAAGGTGAAGGCGAACTGGTGGCGGTCGTTGAGCTTCTTCTCGGCCGAGAGGAAGTAGGCCCAAGCGTTGTAGGTCACGCCCTCCACGAAGTCGTTGCCGCCCAGACGAGCCGATACGCTCGCTGCGTAGGCCCAGCCGTTGTCCTGCATACCGCTGGCATAGGTTGCCATCACACGGTGGCGGTAGCTGCCGCTCGAGGTCACGAAGCCTGTGCGGAAGCCCTGACGCATCTGCGAGGCGCGAGCCAGAATGTTGGTCGTACCGTTGATGCCGCCCACACCGCTCGTACCAATCGAGGTGGCGTAGGTGGACTCCTGGTTGCGGGTAGCCTCATTCAGACCACTCCAGAGCGACCAGGTGCCGTTACCGCTATTGGCGTCGGTCATCTCCACACCGTTGAGGTAGATAATCTCGGTGTTCTGGTCGTAACCACGGGTGCGGAACCTCAGGGCGCCAAACTTATAGCCTGCGATATTGTTGAACACATCCTTCGAGGCGCTGAGCGACACGGGGGTCGACTGCGAGTCGTTGGACATATCGCTGTCGAACTCCACAAAGGCGCCGTCGTCGAGCAGGAAGTCGTTAGCGGCGGTCATCTCGGGGGTGAGCGAGATGTAGTTGAGGTCCTTCAGCTCCCTGTCAACTTTCACATTGATGGCCGAGAGCTGGAAACCGGTAGCCTCCACGGTGAGGGTTGCCTGCCCGAAGGGAATCTCGGTAAAGGTGAACTCGCCGTTTGCGTCGGTGGTTGCAGTCTGGGAGAGGAGGCCGCTTGCCTCGAGGGTCACCTCGGCAAACTCAATGGGGCTGCGATCCCCACGAGAAACGACCTTACCCGTGATTGTACTCACACTCTCTTGTGCCATAGCCGAGAGGCTGCCGGCAACAAGGAGGATAGCCAAAAGTAGTCTTTTCATAGCGTTTTGTTAAATCTGTATATTTGTTCTTTTCTCTGTATTTGCGTCTTTCGGACAAGGGGCCTACTTCACAAGGAAGATGTAGACAGGCAGGTGGTCCGACCAACCGCCCTGGAAGTTGTTGCCCACATAGGTCCTCAGGGGGTAACCCTTATACTGACCCTCCTTCTGGAAGAGGAACTCTGCTTTGAAGATGTTGCCGTAGTATTTAGCCTTCTTGGGTTTCCAGAGCTCAAGGGTGCCTGCGGGTGCGTTTGCGAGGTTGTCGCTCACAACGATGTTGTCAAAGAGGTTCCACAGGTCGTTGTAGACCAGTGTGCCGTAGCCGTCGCGGTGCATCTGCCAGAAGGGGTTGAACATATCGCCCGACTGGAGTTTGTTCTTCTTGAGTTTGGCACCGAGCATCTCCGATACGCTCCTATCGCCCGGGTCGTCGTTGAAGTCGCCCATCACAACCACTTTGGTCGCGGGGTTGGCCTGACGCACCGAGTCGCAGATGCCCTTAATCTGGCTTGCCAGACCCTCGCGCAGGAAGGCCGACGAGTTCTGACCGCCCCTACGGCTGGGCCAGTGGCTCACCACGAAGAAGAAGTCCTCACCGTCAATCTTGCCCCACATAGTCAGAAGGTCCCTTGTGCGGAAGCCCTCCCTTGCACCGGGGATGTTGGCCTTGATGGACTCGCTGCCCTCATACTTAAACTGGTCGGGGCGGTAGAAGAAGGCCACATCCACACCACGGGCATCGGGGCCGTCGTAGTGGCAAATCTGGTAGCCTGCGGGCAGGAGTTTGGGCATCGAGGCGATGTCCTCCAGAACATTGCGGTTCTCAACCTCGCTCACACCTATGACGGTGGGGTAGGCTTTGTTCTCCTGTGCCACCAAGTAGAAGAGTTTTTCGAGGTTGTCGAGTTTCTTGTAGTACTTGGTGGAGTTCCACTCCTTCACGCCCGAGGGGATGAACTCTGTGTCGTAGATTGTGGGGTCCTGAATGGTGTCAAAGAGGTTCTCCACATTGTAGAACAATACGGTGTAGCGTTTGCTCTGTGCCGAGGTGGTGCTGATGGATAGCACCATCGCTGCCAAAAGGCTCAATACAAATAGTTGTCTTTTCATATCTGGTTTTGTGTTGTCAATTTTCAATATTCAATTTTCAATTTTGCATTTGCTAAAGTCCCCAGTCACTTGGGTTGTAGCTATCTTTGGGGGCGTTCTTCACATTGGGGAAGAAGGTGTGGCCCGTCATCCTCTCCAGCTCGGCCACGCTCATCATCATACCGCGGTGGGGCTCCACCTTGTGCTGCGAAGAGTTGTGCTCCACCATAAAGACCACGCACTTCAGCTCGCTCTCCGAGCAGTTTACGACCCATTTGCCCGTGTTGCCCTTCTTGGTGCGCAAGAGGACCTTGTAGTAGTGGGTGGGGATGACCGTGCCGCTGGACTTTTTGTTGTAGTTCTCCCAGTAGCAGCCATTGACCATATAGAGGGTGTCGGAGCAGAGCTGACCGTCGCAGTAGCTCTCCAGGTTGTTCCACACACCACCACCCGTATTGAAGCCCGAGGAGAGCTGGGGAGCAATGTTGGAGTAGTAGAAGGCCTGACGGTTGGCACCGGCACTCACAAGCCTGTCGCTGCTGCCGAGCAGGTGACCACGGGTGTAGCCGTCGCGCTTGTGTACCTGGATACTGCTGGGAATATCGGGGTCGGGTGCGTAGGCGTCACTACGCGAGGTGTTCTTGGCGGTGTAGTAGGAGTGCATAGGCGAGGCCACCCACACGGGGCAACCGAGCTCCTCGGAGTAGCACACCGCAAAGTTGCGCACCTTGCCGTTGCCCTTGTCGGGAATCATATGGTAGGCATAGTAGTAGTCGGAGTTGTTCTCCTCGGCGGGCAGCTCGGCCCAGCCTGCATAGCGGGTACCACCGTCGGTCACAAGACCTCCGTCGCCTCCGTCGTCATCTCCTCCGTCATCATTGCCTCCGTCGTCGTTGCCTCCATCGTCGTTGCCACCGCTATTCTTGACGCTCGAGATGTAGAGTGCGTTAATCATCTCGGGAGTGCCCTTGTAGCTCTGGCGTGTGCCACGAAGAGTTATCTCATCGCCGGCCTCCAGACCGAGCGAGTCCCAGATGTAGTCGCCGCTCTCGTCGACCACGCCGTAGATGTAGACGCTGCCGGTGGAGTCCGTGAGGTCGAAGTTGCCGTAGTAGTCAACGATGCCGCCGCCGATGGTGCCCGTGAGCTGATAGATGGTGTTATCCTCGGGGGCTACCAAGTACTCCGCAACGGTGGCCACAACCACCCCCTCGGGTACATCGTCGTTGCCACTATCGTTGCCACCCTGACCACCATTGTCGCCACCATTGTCACCACCGCCCTCGGTGCCGTTCTGGATGACCATTATCGAGTGGCTGGAGCCCTCACCTGCCGTCTTGGGGGTGATGTTCAGCTTGGCGCTGCGGCTCTTGGCCGAGGTGTTGGCCTTGTAGGTGCAGAGCACACCGGCCGAGCCCGAGAAGTCGTTGCGGTTGGTGGTGAGCCACTCTGCCGAGCTGGTGATAACCCACTCGATGTTGCTCTCTACATTCAGCACAAAGGAGCCACTCTCGGCCTCGATGGTCTTGGACGAGAAGGGTACATTAAGGGTGTGGGAGCCGCTTCCCGAGCCACTCTGCTCATCACAGCCTGCCACCATCATCATTGCCATCAGGGCAATCATCAAACCCAATCGTTTCATTTTTTTTCCTTTTTTTCTGTTGTTTTCGCAGCTTTTTGTAAAAAGCTGCACCAAAAACTTTTAGTGTAACCGTATGTCGTAGTTCTACCCACGGCTTTGCTTCGGAATCTCTAATTTCGCTGGCACCGTTGTGCCCGCTGGCACCGTTGTGCCCAAAAACTTTTAGTGTAACTGTATGTCGTAATTCTACCTACCGCCTTGCTTCGGAGCCACCCTCACTCGCTGGCACCGTTGTGCCCGTTGCCGCTTATTCTATGCCGCCCCAGTAGAGGTAGTTGATAGTGCTCTCCACGGTGGCCTGAACGGATTTGTCGAGGTTGGGGAAGAAGTCCATACCTGTGAGCTCCTCCAGCTCGTCGATGGTCACCACATCCTCCTTCTTGGCGGGGCCGCTTGCGGGCTTGTGAGGTACCCAGAGGGCGAGTGCCTGATAACTCTTCGAGCCGCCCGTGTTGCGGTACTGTAGGAGGGCCTTGTAGTAGTAGTTGGGGATGGCCACATCCTTGCTGCTGTCGCTCTTGCAGTAGGTGTACGAAACGGCCTCGTTGCCACCTGCGGTCTGTAGTACGGCGCCCGTGACCACATAGAGTGTGTCGCACCCCTCGGCCCAGTCGCGCACCTGAATCTCAATCTGCGCCCACTTCTGCTGGTTGAGGCCCGAGAGCTGTGGGGTCATATTGGTGGGGTAGAAGGTCTGACGGTTGTCGTCGCTCGAGCGGAGCCTCGAGGCGGAGGGGAGCATATGGCCGCGGTCGTAGCTGCCCTGATAGGAGCTCTTCATATAGAGCTGCTTATCGGCGGGGATGTTGGGGTCCAAGATGCCCCAGTCGTTCACGCGGTTGCCGCTGCCGTACATATTGCCCTCACAGAGAGGGTAGGCCACCCACAAGGGGAGGAAGTTGTCCGTATCGTAGAAGACCGAGAAGCTACGCTCACGATTGCTGGTCGAGGGGAGCATATGCTTCGAGAAGAAGTAGCGTGTGCGGTCCTCCTCGAAGGTGGGGAGCTCGAGCCAGCCACTCAGGTCGTCTTGTGAGAGCTGTGTGTCGGCCGAACGCTGCGTGAAGAGCAGGGTGCGACTCTCCTTGGGGAACTGCACGGTGATGGCGAGCGAGCGGGACTCGTTGAGAGTGTTCTCGCCGAAGGACATCAGCACATTGGCGTTACCCTCGCCGCTGGTCTTGCTCAGCTTGCACCAGTCGCTCTCACCCTCGGGCGAGCGGTAGTCGATGGAGATGTTCCACGCATACTCCGAGGTGATGGAGAGGAACTGCTGCTTGGTGGTGTGACCCACGGTCTCGCCCACGCTGAACTTGGCGCTATTGGGAATCTGGGGTGTGGTGGTGCAGGCGATGGCCAGTGTTGCCACCACAACCGAAAGAAGTGTCGAAAGTATCTGTCTTGTTCTCATTGTCTGTGTTCTTTTGTTTCATACCTGCGCGTGCGTACTTGCGTGTGTGCGCAGCGCGCGGGCGCATTTGGGGGCTAAAGATACGCATTTTTCCCGAACTCACGCGCGCGCAAGTATAAAAAGAGTAGGAATGGGCGAAAAAAATAACAAAAACCACTTTTTGGGCTCTCGGCCTTTGCCATTAGCCACAAAAAAAGGACCCACAATTATTGTGGGCCCTTTGGGGAGTTTGGTTCTGCCATCGTCGGTTGCGACGGCAAAGTCCTATGTCACTACTCGTAGGTAACCTTGATGGCTGCTACATAAGCGCGGTGGTTCTTGTCGGTACCAGTCGAGGTGAACTTCACATTCGAAGCCTCACCTGTCCAGGTGCGAACCGAAGCCTCGGCGGAGAGCTCGCCGCTGTCGGCGCCAAGGTAGTAGTGGTTGTTTGCGAAGGTCAGCTCAATCGAGGTGATGGTCTTGCCCTCTGCGGTCACATCGAGGGTTGCACCATTTTGATACATACGAACAGCGGCACCGCTCTCGTAGTATGCAGGAGCGTTGTTTGCACCACCCTGACGGAATACGATGCTTACATTCTCATCGAGCGAGATGGTTCTACCATCCACGCTCTCTGCGTTAGCCAGACCAAGCGACGAGAGGGTAAGCTCTGCTACAGTTGCACCCTCGGGTACCTCGGGCTCCTCGCCTTTCTCGTGGGAGATGTAGTATGCGGGGCCACCAACCTGGGGCGATTCGTTGTACGATGCGCGAGTACCTACGAGGGTAACGATGTCGCCAACCTCAAGACCGAGGGTCGAGAACGACTTGTCGTTGCTTGCTACTTGGGTAGCGGTGAGTCCATAAACATATACGCTACCGGTCTCGTCCATAATGTCGAGGTTGCCGTAAGTGGTGTTCGAGATGTTGGTGATAGTACCGGTGAGTTTGTACCACTGAGTGGTGCTCTCGGCTGCGTTGAGGAACTCCTTGATGGTAGTCTCAATAATATCGCCAGGGGTGGGCTCGGGCTCGGGCTCGGGGTCAGGAGTGGTGGTGCCACCTGCGGTGTGGGCGATATACTCGGCGTTCTTCATCTGGGGAGTGCCATTGTAGGAGGTGCGAGCGCCCTGGATAGTCAGAGTGTCGCCATCCTTCAGACCGAGTGCCTCATAGCATTTCTCGCCATTCTGGAGAATACCATAGATGAGCACCTCGCCGGTTGCATCCTCGAGGTAGAAGTTGCCATAGAGGGTGTTGTAGGTGCCTTTGATAGTACCGGTAAGCTCATAAACGGTTGCATCCTCGGCAGCGTTCAAGAACTCCTGAACGGTTGCTTTCACAACGCCAGGGGTGGGCTCGGGCTCGGGCTCAGTGGTGCCGCCACCGGTGGTGCCGCCAAGGGCCTCGTCGGTGAGTTTCACACCAAAGAAGATGGCGCGAGTAGCGTAGTCGGTGGTTGTTGCGCAGTCAAATGCTGCGTTGGTCGAGAACTCGATAACATCGCTCTCCTTCAGACCGCTCAAAAGTACCGAGTAGTGGTCCTCGGCGGTGGGGGTGAGGTTGTTGTAGGGAGGATTCTGTGCTGCGCCCTCGTTTGCCTTGATAGCCTGCGACATAACCTCGCCACCATTTACGCGGTAGTAGATGGTCTTGTCGCCACCTGCACCCCACGATACGGCGTAGAAGTTGAGGTACTTGTCGCCCGAAACGCCAATAGCTTTCGAGGTGAACTTACCCTCCTGTTTGCTCTTACCGAGCTTGAAGCCGGTCACTGCCTGACCACCAATCTTGGTGTCGCCCAGGCCGTATGCTGCGTTGGTCGAGTCGTCGGTTGCCTGAACGAAGGGGCTGTCCGAAGCGTAGTCACCCTCGCCAGCCACGGGAGGCTCGGGCTCAGTGGTGCCACCACCCTCACCTGCGGTGTGGGAGATGTAGAGAGCGTTCTTCATCTGGGGCTTGTCGTTGTAGGAGGTGCGGGTACCCTGAACGGTGATGGTGTCACCCTCTTTCAGGCCAAGCGAAGTGAATGCGTAGTTGCCGCTTGCGTCCTTCAGACCGTAGATATATACGGTGCCGGTTGCGTCGGTCAAATCGAAGTTGCCATACTGGGTGTTGATGCTGCCGCCGATAACGCCGGTGAGCTCATAGACGGTTGCATCCTCAGCAGCGTTCAAGAACTCCTGAACGGTAGCCTTCACTGCGTTGGGGTCGCTTGCGCCACCGCCACCACCGGTGTTGCCACCGCTGATTGCGCTACCTGCCGAGAGGTCAATCTCCGCGCCACCACCACCTGCGGTGAGTTTCAGATCGTCGAGTGCATAAGCAGCACCTACGGTTGCGGTGAAGTAGATGGAGAGGGTCTCGGGAACCTCTTTGAGGTTAAACTGTGCGGTTGCGATGTTCCACTTGCCGTTGAGGTTTACGCCCTCGAGGAAGGAGTACTCAATCTGGGTCCATTTCTCGCCATCGCCGCTGATGTATACCTGGAACTCGTCGTTCTTGAAGGTGTTGTCGGTAGCGTTGTACTCATAGCGCTCGGTACCGAACGAGAGGGTCAGAGCGTTGCCCTCGAGGTTGGCGAGCGAGATGCCGCTGGCGGTGAAGTTGGTGGGAGCAGTACCGAACCAGAGGTAGTTTACGCCACTACCATCGTAGTTGGAGTGGGTGCCACCCGAGCCGTTTGCCGAGTTGCTGCGAACGGTCAGTTTGGTACCGGTGTAGCTCACATTTGCCTGATTCTCAGGGGTGGGGTTGCAGTATGCAGCACCAGCGCCGTCCATATAGGTATCCCAGCCGTTGGAGCCTTTCTGTGCCTGACCGCCCTTGTCGAAGTTGTCGTAGTAGAGAACCTCGCCGAGAGCAACCTGACCCTCGCCTGCCTGCGAAACGGTGATGCTAACCTCAGTTTTGTCCATAGCGATTTTGATGGTCTCGTTGCGAGCGCCGCCATCGTTGGGAGCTGCGGTGAAGGTAACCTCAATAGCGTCGGAAGTCATAAGCTCGTTGGTGTAGCTCGAAGGGGTGATTGCAAACCAATCAGCCTGACTGGAGATGCTCCAGCTGCGGGTTGCGGTGATAGTGATAGTCTGGTCACCACCCTCAGCGGGGAAGGATACAGCGGTCACCGTTGCGCCGTTGGCGTCGGTAACGGTAATCTCGGGCAGGGTGTACTCGGGACCCTCGGGGGTACACGAACCCATCGCGAGTGCCAGAGGCGCTACCAGAAGAAGGAATAACTTTTTGAAATTCATAGTGAAAAAAAATTTGTTTGGTTATGTTGTAATTGTTTTATTGTTTTATTCCCATTTCCATTGGGGTATATTTTGCGCAAAATTAGCTATTTTTCCATAGGATACAAACATTTTCCAACAAACTTTAGTTTGTTACCCCTTTTTGGCTCCACGAGGAGCTCAATGATTCCAAATAATTTATACCTTTGTACTTTGGTTGCAAAGGCCCGCTCGCCATTGTGGGGTGGGAAGGCCGCTGCAAAACCGCTTTAGATACACACTTGTTGGAAATGAATCTACGCAAAGTATATGCTCTCCTGCCGAGAGAAAGGCGCAGGCGATTGCCGATGGTTATCCTCTCGGCACTCCTCTCGGCTGTGGTCGACCTGGTGGGTATAGCGGCCCTCGTGTCGGTGTTGTTGGTGGTGCTCGACGAGAACATCATCCAAAACAATGCCATTTTTGCTGCCCTATACAACTCGCTCGGATTCGGCTCCGAGGGGGCTTTCGTGGCGGCCATCTGCGGCTTGGTCTTGGCACTCATCGCCCTGAAGGGTGTTGTGGGTGTGGCCCTCCAGCAGTATAGGGCGCGTTTTATGCTCCTTCTGTATGCCGACCTCTCGAAGAAGATGTACGACAACTACCTCTCGCGCGGCCTTCAGTTTGTGCGCTCCCATCACACCACAAGGCTTGTCAACAATGTCAACGCCGTCTGCCACCGCTTCTCATCGAGCGTTGTGAGCTCACTGCTGGCCATCCTCACGGAGCTGTTGGTGGTAGGCTCACTGCTCATTCTGCTGAGCTTCTATAATCCTATGATTGTGGCACTTGCGATTGCAGTATTCGTGCCTGTGGCCATCATCTACTCGCGCATCATCCGCCGCCGAATGGCCGAGAACGGCAGGGAGGAAAACCGACTCCAGGTGGCCCAAAATAAGACTATGTATGAGGCCCTGAGGGGCTATGCCGACATAGAAATTGCGGGGGCAAAACCCTCCATCACCAAACGCTTCGGGGCGGGCATAGACTCCCTGCGCCACTACTCCCTGAAGGCTATGAGGGTGAGGGCTGCTTCGGGCTATGTTATTGAGTTCTCGCTGGTGCTTGGTGTGGTGGCGGTCATCCTGCTCGGAATTGCTATGGGTCAGAGCGTTGGTGAGCTCAAGATTTTCCTCGGCGTTTTTGCCGTTGCCGCCTACCGCATTGTCCCCTCCATCAGCCGTATAGTGGGTGCTTGGACCGAGTATAAGCGCACCTCGTATGTTGTGGAACTCCTCTCGGAGGAGCTCTCGGTCGAGGTGCCCGAGGTGCCTCAGACCACCGAGCGACTCCCATTTGAAAGCGAAATTGAGCTCCACGAGGTGTCGTTTGGCTATACCGACGAGAAGGTCTTGGACGGCTACTCGCTCACCATCCGCAAGGGCGAAAGGGTTGGTATTCAGGGCTCTTCGGGTCGCGGCAAGACCACGCTCTTCAACCTTATCGCAGGCCTCTTTGTGCCCAAGGAGGGTGAGATGAGGGTGGATGGCAGGGCTGTTAATACCCCTCTGGAGAGGCGTATGTGGCAGAATAATGTTGCCTATGTGTCGCAGGATTTGTTCATCCCCGACCAGACCATAGCGGAGAATATCGCTCTCGGTGTGGAGCGTGAAAATATTGACCACGAACGACTTACGAGGGCCATTAGGTCTGCTCGCCTGGATGAGTTGGTGGCTTCGCTGCCCGAGGGTGTGGATACCGTCACGGGTGAGGCGGGCTGCCGTCTTTCGGGCGGTCAGCGCCAGCGCATAGGCATCGCTCGCGCCCTCTATAAGGAGGCCTCGGTGCTGATGTTCGATGAGGCCACCTCGTCGCTCGACGAGAAGACCGAGAGGGAGATTGTGGATGCCGTTGCGGGCCTTTCGGAGGCCAACAAGGAGCTGACGATTCTCTTCATCTCGCACAATAGCCGCACGCTCGACTTCTGCGATAGAGTCATCACCTTAGGCTGAGCCCCGAAGCAAGTCGTGAGTTCCGAAGCAAAGCGATAGGTAGAACCGAAACCTTCGGTTATACTAAAAGTTTTTGGCGACAACGGTCGCAGCGAGTGCTGGGATTCCTAAGCAAAGCGGTGGGTAGTGGCACAACCTATGGTATAACGATACGAAGTATCGTCTAAAAGTTTTTGGGGCGCCTTTTTACAAAAAGGCGCGAAAAAGGTGCGAAACAAAAAGAGAATGAATACAGTAAAGACCATACCGAATGAGCTGTTTTTCGCCACCGTTGAGGAGGTGATTTCAGAGGGTAGGAGCGTGGAGATGACCGTCAAGGGTTTCAGTATGCGCCCATTTTTTCGCAATGGCAGGGATGTGGTGGTGCTCTCGCCCGTGGAGGGGGCTCTGAGAGAGGGTATGGTTGTGCTGTTCAGGCATAGGGGGGCGCACATACTCCACCGCCTAAGAAAGATTGAGGGCCAGAGGCTTACCATCGAGGGCGACGGCAACTATCGCCAGCGGGAGGAGGCCCAGATGGAGGATGTTGTGGCCTATGTAACTGAGGTGCGACCGAATAATCGTGCGGGCTTCAGGTATGGCTCTTTCGGTTGGAGGTTTAGGAGCCTTTGGAGCCTCGGAGTGAAGAGGTTGCGCACCGCGGCAATAGATGTGAAACGAATGATTAAAAGATAGACAGATGAAACTTAAGACCAACTACAAGGTTCGCAAGATTGCGGGCGAAAGTGTGATTGTCCGTATGGGCACACAGAGTGTGAATATGACCAGCATCATCTCGCTCAACCCCACCAGTGAGTGGCTCTGGGAGCAGCTCGCCGATGAGGAGTTCGACGCCGAGAAGGTTGCCGACCTGCTCACGGCCGAGTATGAGGTGAGCCACGATGTGGCACTCCTCGATGCCGCCAAGTGGATTGATATGCTCCGCAAGGCGGAACTTGTCGTAGAATAGGCCGTTAGCCATTAGCTGATTATTTCTCATCTTTCAACTTTCAACTCGTCATTTATGCCGCGTTTTTCGGTAGCAGACCATATTTTCGAGCTGGCAATGGGGGCTATGTGCCGCCCTGTGCCTGTGCCTCGCAACTTCCGCCCCTTCCTCACTGCCGAGCAGGGCGAGCCTCTCTTTAGGGTTGTGCTCGATAGTGAGATAGAGGCTCGCACCGATGAGCCCCTCAAGGTCTTCTACTACGACCTTCAGGTGGGCGACTGCACGCTCCGTATCTACCCCGATGAGTATCGCCTTACGATACGCTCCGCAGGCGAGGCCGAGCTGGTGTGCCCCTTTGTGGAGGAGGGTGAGGTCGCAACCTACCGCACAAACCTCCTGGCCGAGGGCCACAAGCCCAATAGTGTGATGTTCGACCACGCCTTGTGCTTCGCCTACTCGTTTGCCACGCTGCCCCATAAGACGCTCCTCATCCACTCCTCAGTTATTATGAAGGAGGGTAGGGCGGTGATGTGCCTGGGTGAGAGCGGCACCGGCAAGAGCACCCACACGCGGCTTTGGCTCGAGAATATCGAGGGCACCGAGAGGCTCAACGACGATGGGCCTGTGGTGCGTGTGTTGGAAGATGGCTCGGTGAGGGTCTATGGCTCGCCCTGGAGCGGCAAGGGCGCAGTCTACCGCAACGAGAGCTGCCCCATTGCGGGCTACCTGAGACTCTCACAAGCCCCCGAAAATCGCATCAGCCGACTTGCTCGCATAGCCTCGTTTGGCGCACTATTGCCATCGACACTGCCCACGCTCCAGAAGGAGGAGCGCACCCTCGACCAGATATGCAGCACCCTCTCCGAGATGATTGTGGCGGTGCCCACCTACGCCTTGGCCTGCCTCCCCGACGCTGCCGCCGCCGAACTCTCCTATACCACAATTTTTGGTCTAAGGTCCAACGAGTAACGACGAGCGGAGCAGCAGTCAGCAGTCAGCAGTCAGCAGTCGGCGGTCAGCAGTCAGCAGTCAGCGTTCAGCGTTCAGCACTCAGCGGTCTGCGGTCAGCTCTCAGCTTTGTTCACGGGTATTAATTTTAATACCCGTGAACAAGGGGAGGGGGTGGGACGGTTATTTTCGGGTTAAGATGCAATGCTCCAATCGAGATTGTTGTTCGTTTGCGAAAAAAATATATCTTTGTCATAAGTTTCAACAACCATTTTAATGCCTATGAGAAAATAACAGACTGTTAGGGACATATTAACATAAAAGCGTTAGTTTTTATTCTTGCTTCCTTAAAATCGCCAATTTTAACAAGCAGTCAGGAGTAAAAGTTGATGCTCACATCCATTATACGGTGTGGGCTTTTACTTATTTGACTGCAAGGTGTTTGGCGATACCGAGGAAGCAAATAGGGACAAAGTCCGCACTTTTTTGTTTTATCCCACCATTTTAGGACTAACCACAAACCCTTAAAATTGTTAATAAAAAACATTGAAAAATTATGAAGAAGATAGTCGTAGCAATTGTGGCGCTATTATCCATCACGACCGCATCTGCCCACAATGACAATAGCGTTATTATCAACCTTAAAGGTCAAATATTAACTCTTCCCCAAACAGGTTTGGGCGTTGAACTTAATTTTCAGAAATCACTTTCACACACAACTCAATTTTACATTGAGTCGGGTATCTCTGTTGCTAGAATTTGCACTATTGATTGGGCAAATGTTGATTTTGATGAGTTCGAAATCTCCGACAACACAAACACTCTATTGAGAATACCTCTCTATATCAACTACAAATTTTTCTTCGATAATGTGACCTTGTATCCAAGTTGCGGTATTGCATTGTCTTGTCAAATAAGTAATCAAACGGTCATGGTCGACCACGATTTTTATGGCAACCCCGTATATGAGCAGCAATTTAGAGCCATACCTTTTGCCTCTTTTAGTCTTGGTTTTACCGCTGAAATCAACAAAAGAATAGTGCTCGCTTGGAATTGCGACTACTCCAATGCGACATTCCTAAATCCCGCAACTACTACCAACTATTGTGCATTCTCGTTTGGTTATAGATTCTAAATATCAGAATAATAGGGGGCACTTAGCCCCCTTTTTTTCGCTTCCCCTTTTTATCCCCCTTCCTCGCTCACGGGTATTAATTTTAATACCCGTGAACTATTTTTTTAAGGGCTGAAAGGGCTGAAAGGGCTAAAAGGACTAATGGGAGAGATTGGGCTATAAGACTTATAAGACCTATGGGTCCTATAAGTCCCATAATTCCCATTTTATAAGAGGGTCGGCCATCCCATTTCTCCCATTTCTCTCATTACTCCCACTTCTCCCATTCTTCTGCCGAAGCACAACAGACCTCTCCCGCCTTCGGCACCCTCCCCTAACTTAGGGGAGGGTATAAAGGGCCGAAAGGGCAAAAAGGGCTTATAAGTCCCATAAGTCTTATAGGCCCCATAGGACCTTAAGGACTTTAAGGACCTTAATGACCTTATTTCTCAATTCTCACTTCTCAATTACCAAAAACGACCTCCGCTTTCGTGGAGGTCGTTTTTGGTTGTTATGGTGGGAGAGTTGTTTACGAAACAATCTTTGCTGCCTTGGGGTAGAGGTAGCGGCGGATGCTCTTCTTGGGGGTCTTCTCGAACTCGGTCTCGCAGAGTTTGATGGCCGACACGCGCTCGTATGGCGCAACCAGGCCATTGAGAGTCTTGAGGTTCTCATTCATGACCTCTTTCAGGTGGGTGGTCGACCAGCCCTCCTTCTGTGCCATCTCGTAGTTGGGCACAACGAGTGCTACGAGTTTGCCCTCCTCCTCGACAACGAGCGACTCAACGACAGCCTCCAGGTTGTTCAGCTTGGCCTCAATCTCCTCGGGGTAGATGTTCTGGCCGTTGTTGGAGAGAATCATAGTCTTGCAGCGACCGCGGATGAAGCAGTTGGTGGCGGCATCCACAACGCCCATATCGCCGGTGTGGAACCAGCCCTCCGCGTCGAATACCGACTCGGTGGCGGTGGGGTTCTTGTAGTAGCCGAGGGTCACATTGTCACCCCTGACGCAAATCTCACCGGGGATGTTATAGGGGTCTTTGGAGTCAATCTTCATCTCCATACCGGGCACGAGCTTGCCGCACGAGAGCGACTTGTACTCGGTGTGGTGGGCGTAGCAGATAAGGGGTGCGCACTCGGTCATACCGTAGCCTACAGTGTAGGGCAGCTTAATTTTTTTGAGGAGTTTCTCCACATCGCTATTCAGAGCTGCACCACCCATAATGAGCTCCGTCAGAGCGCCACCAAAGGCCTCCATAAGCTGTGTGCGTACCTTCTTATATACTATCTGCTTGAGCAGAGGAATCTTCACGAGAGTCTTGACGGGCTGCTTCTGGAGGGTGGGCATAACCTTACCCTTGATAATCTTCTCCACCAGCAGGGGCACGGTCAGCAGCAGGTCGGGCTTCACATCCTTAAGGGCCTTGAGCAGGATGGGGGCTGCGGGCAGCTTACCCAGCAGGGTGATGTGTGAGCCGGTGGCCAGGGGAGTGAGCATATCGAATGCGCAACCGAAGGCGTGGGCCAGAGGCAGGATGCCCAGAACGCGCGAGCCGCGGTAGTGGAACTTATACTTGATGGCGAAAACCACATTCGAGGTGATGTTGTTGACCGAGAGCATCACACCCTTGCTGAGGCCAGTGGTGCCCGAGGTGTAGGAGATGATACATACCTTATCGTTGGGGACCTCGGGGTAGCGGATGTCGTTGGTCGAAAAACCGTTGGGATAGCGCTCCGCAAAGAGGGTCTTTATGTTGCCGAGAATGGGCGAGAAGCTGCCCTCGGTACGCTCCCAGAGGATGGTCATATCCTCATAGTTCACCACAGCCTCCAGCTGCTCGAACTTCTCGACATCGAGTTTCTCCCACACATCCTGGCTAAGGAAGAGGATACGCGAGTCGGAGTGGTTGATGATGTTGGTAGCGTCAATGGGGTTGAAATCCTGAAGGATGGGGACAATCACAGCGCCATAGGTGATGGTTGCTGCGTAGGTTGAAACCCACTTGGGGGTATTGCGGCCAATGAGGGCGATTTTGTCGCCGGCCTTGATGCCATATTTCTCAAATGCCAGGTGGTAGTGAGCCACAATCTCGGCGAGCTGGAAATAGCTGAGTGTTGTCTTTTTGAAGTAGTCAGTCAGAGCGGGGAGTTCGGCATTGTTGCGGAAGCTCTCCTCATACATTCGGATAAGATTCTCTTGTAACATTTCGTTCTCTTTATGTCTGTTTTTTACTGTTTTTTTGTGACTATCGTGAGGTGCAAAAAGTTACCTCTGTTTTATATTTCGAACGCGAAAGTAAGACCAAAGTTCCAAACAGTTGGACTTTTGTGCCAAACTACTCCACCTCTCAAGTGTGCCAAAAACCCTCCTTTAGACAAAATAAAACGCCCCAAGATGTTGATTCTTGGGGCGTTTTGCTCATATTTTCGCGGGCGGTCATCTACGATGCCCAACGGTGGTTTTCGCTACTGTTTGGGGAACTTGCGGGGTTTAACCATATTCTCGGGTTTGAGCAGGTTGTCCAGCTCCTCGCGGCTCATAAGATTCCTCTCCAGCACGAGCTCATAGATACCCTTACCGGTCTGGAGTGCCTCCTTGGCAAGCGAGGTGGAGTTCTCATAGCCGATGTAGGGGTTCAGAGCGGTAACAAGACCGATAGAGTTGTAAACCAGCTGTTTGCAAACCTCCTCGTTGGCGGTGATGCCGTCTACGCACTTCTCCCTGAGGGTATTCATAGCGTTGATGAGCATATCCACATTCTCGAACATCGAGTGAACGATGATGGGCTCCATAACATTGAGCTCCAACTGTGCAGCCTCACTTGCAAAGGTCACGGTGAGGTCGTTGCCGATAACGCGGAATGCCACCTGATTTACAACCTCGGGAATTACGGGGTTCACCTTGCCGGGCATAATCGACGAGCCGGGCTGCATAGGAGGAAGGTTAATCTCGTTAAGACCGCAACGGGGACCGCTCGACATCAGGCGAAGGTCGTTACAAATCTTCGAGAGTTTCACTGCCAGACGCTTCATAGCCGACGAGTTCATAACGAAAGCACCGGTGTCGTTGGTGGCCTCAATCATATTGGGCGATACGACCATAGGAAGACCTGTCACCTCTGCCAAGTATTTGCAGCAGAGTGCGGGGTAGTCGGGGTCGGAGTTGATACCGGTACCGATGGCGGTAGCACCCATATTCTGCTCATAGAGAAGCTCCTTGTTCTCCTCCAGACGCTGAATCTCCTCTGCAAGGGTTGCGGCGTAGGCGGTGAACTCCTGACCGAGGGTCATAGGCACTGCATCCTGCAACTGGGTACGGCCCATCTTGATGACATCCTTGAACTCCTCGCCCTTCTTTGCGAACGAAGCAATCAGAGCCTCGAGAGCTGCTTTGAGTTTGTCGATGCTGCGGATGGTAGCCACCTTCACCGAGGTGGGATATGCGTCGTTGGTCGACTGCGAGAGGTTCACATGGTTGTTGGGGTGGCAGAATTTATACTCGCCCTTCTCGTGGCCGAGAATCTCCAGTGCGCGGTTGGCGATAACCTCATTGGCGTTCATATTGGTCGAAGTACCAGCACCGCCCTGTACCATATCCACAACGAAGTGTGCGTCGAGTTTGCCCTCGGCAACCTCCTTGCAAGCCTTGATGATAGCCTCGGCTACCTCTGCGTCCATAAGACCGAGGTCGCGGTTGGCCATAGCTGCGGCAGCCTTAACCTCTGCCAGAGCCTTGATAAACTCGGGGAACATACAGAGTTTCACCCTCGAGATGTGGAAGTTCTCCACAGCGCGCATAGTCTGCACGCCAAAGTAATACTCCACGGGAATCTGTTTGTAACCCAGAAGGTCGTGCTCCTCACGGGTCTTACCCGAAAGCTGAGCCATAGTAATGTCCATCATACTGTGTTCTTTTAGTTTTTTAGGTTATTTGTATGTTTTTTGTTTTCCTTTTTTTCTTTCGCGCCTTTTCTTTCGCAGCTTTTTGTAAAAAGCTGCACCAAAAACTTTTGGGCGATACTATGTATCGCTGTATCCCAATGCCGTAATTCTACCTATCGCCTTACTTCGGAATCCCAGCACTCGCTGGCACCGTTGTGCCCGATACTGCGTATCGCTGCAACCTTAAGTCGTAGTTCTACCTACTGCCTTGCTTCGGAGCCACCCTAACAAAAGTGCCACTCTGGCACAAAAGGCGCCCCAAAAATTTTTAGGAGATACTTCGTATCTCTTTAACCCAATGCCGTAATTCTACCTATCGCCTTACTTCGGAATCCCAGCACTCGCTGGCACCGTTGTGCCCGATACTGCGTATCGCTGCAACCTTAAGT
>JAGBFH010000018.1 GCA_017936605.1 Tidjanibacter sp. | reverse complement strand
GTGGTCGTACTGGGAGAATGTACCCATCTTCGCAGGTGCTTCAGCAGCGTTGAAACGGAGAACCTCTTCCCCATTTAAGGAATTGAATTGAACTTGAATGAAGCTTTACAACTTCATTGCTTTCTGCATTCTTTTTCTCTCTGTTAAACCAATAAATCAAAGAACCTTTTTTGGTTCCTCCCCTTTCGGAGAGGCGCTAAAAAAATCGCCGCATTTTCTGAGGCGAACGTGGGTACAAAGGTAAGACCTTTTTTTGTAACCACCAAATTTTTTAGAACTTTTTTTGCTTTTGATTTTCACCATCCTCTTATCGAGCAGGTTTCTTCTCAATTGCGGATGCAAAGGTAGCGACTTTTTTGAAACCTGCAAGCGTTCCTGCAAAAAATTTTCACACTTTTTTCGCAACAAATCACCAACTCGCTGATTCTCCACACCTTAGGTGCAGAAAAAATTTTCACCCTTTCTGAAGTCATCCCGACCCGGGGTTTCCATTATATATATTATATATAGGTATAGCGAACCAGTCGCCCCAAAAGACACATTTTAAGATATTTTGGTTATCTTTGCAGGCCACACAGAACAAAACATAGAAGTTATGATTTCAAAACTACTACTTATTCTATTCTATCTTTTGGCACCTGCCGGCATTCTCTGGGCTTGTCGCCGTTCGAAGCTGCTCGGCAAGGTTGGCCCCGTGCTGACGCTCTACATTCTGGGTGTCGTTGTAGCCAACCTCCACATCGTACCCGCCGACCTCGGGGGTATTCAGAAGACTCTTCAGGATGTGATGATACCCCTGGCAATCCCTATGATGCTCTTTAGTTGCAATCTGCGCTCTCTGAAGGCGGGCACCACCGTCAGGGCCTTTGTGATAGGTGTCTTCTCGGTGGCCCTTATGGTAGTGGGCGGCTATCTGCTGATTGGCTCCCATCTGGGCGACGACGCAGCGACCATTGGTGCGACCCTCTCGGGCCAGTACTCAGGTGGTGCGGGCAACTTTGCGGCCGTGAATATGATGCTCGGTGCTGACGGCCTTAGCAATGAGAAGTTCGCACTGGTGGCCACCTGCAACCTCATCGTCTCGTTCTTCTACCTGATGTTCCTGATGGGCGGCGGCGTGACCATTGCCCGCAAGATTGTCCACGGCAAGAACCTCAAGGCCTACAACGACTCCATCAATGCGGCCGACTATGTGAACGACAACCCCTACCGCGACTTCGGCAAGAAGAAGAGCATACTCCAACTCCTGAAGGTATTTGCAACGGCAGCCATCATTGCTGTCATCTCGCTCCTTGTGAGCAACCTCTTCAAGGAGGGCACCGCACTCTACGACATCCTCGGCGGCGACTTCTCGATGGTGGCGCTCATCCTGACGCTCACGACCATCAGTCTGCTGCTGACCTGCTTCCGCGAGGTGCGCTCGTGGGACAAGAGTTTCGATGCGGGTATGTACCTCATCTACATCTTCTGCCTCGCTATGGCTATGCTTGCCGACCTCTCGCAGCTCAACTGGAGGGTGGGCCTCTGGGTGCTCATCTACCAGACCATCATCGTCTTTGGCTCGCTCCTGATTAGCGTTCTGCTGGCAAAGCCCTTCAAGGTGGATGCCGACAGCGCCGTTATCACCTCCGACACTCTGGTAAACTCGCCCATCTGCGTGCCTATGATTGCCGCGGCGATGAAGAACAAGTCGGCCATTATGGTGGGTATCACCAACGGCTTGGCGGGCTATGCTGTGGGCAACTACCTCGGCTACCTCATCTACAGGCTGCTGTGCATTTTGTAGAGCGGACAACTTAATAATTTCTACCTATTAAAAGAGTGGGGCAAGAGCATCCTCGGAGATGCTCTTGCCCCACTCTTTTGGGCTCCCGAGGGGGTATTATTTTGGCCTCGAGGCAGGGTTGGAGCCCTCGGAAGTTTCGTTTATGGAAAAAATGATTATATTTGATGCGCCACACATCACTCGGAGAGTGCGCCCAAGCGAGGGTCTGCACTCCCCACAAAATCAGTTTTACCTCCGCCACGCGCGGGGAAAAGTACGAATTAAAGATTCTGTAATATGATGAAAGTATTTCGACTTTTGATGGCCGTAGCAGTTCTTGCACTGGTGGGTTGCGGCCCTAAAGATGAACCCAAAGAGAGCCTCAACGAGGGCTTCAAGGTGACCGTCAACACCAACGAAATCATCGCCAACAACAAAAAGGCAGCCAAGTTTGTGGCAACCTTCGACGGCAAACTTCTCCACGAGGAGCAGGTGCAGACCTATCTGGACAGCACACTGGTAACCCTCCCCGAGATGAAGTTCGTCACCACAGAGGTGGGTGAGCACAACCTCTACTTCACCTATGAGGAGAACTCGTCGCCCCTATTCACCATCAAGGCCATTGAGCCTGCGCCGATGTCGGCGACCGTCATCCTCATCATCTTCTATCTGCTCTCGCCCGCCTTTGTGCTCTGGGCCTGCAACAAGTGGAAGATTCTGGGCAAGATAGGTCCCGTGCTGATACTCTACTTCATAGGTATCATCATCGCCAACCTCAACCTCATTCCCGAGGGTTGCAAGGGTCTTCAGGATACCATCTCCACGGTGGCCATCCCTCTGGCACTGCCTATGATGCTCTACAGCTGCAACTTCAAGAACTTCTCCATCAAGACCTCACTCCGCATCACCATTATTGGTGTTGTGTCGGTGGCCATCGCCACCCTCGTGGGCTTCCTCTCGTTGCGTGACGGCCTGGGCGAGGAGGGCGCTATTGTAGGTGGCGCACTGATGGGCAAGTGTACCGGCGGCACCCCAAACCTTGCGGCGCTGAAGGTTATGCTCCACATGGAGAACTCCACCTTCATCATCATCAACTCGTTCGATATGATCATCTGCTTCGTCTATCTGGTGATGCTCATGACTGTTGGTATTAAGCTCGGTCGTAAGTGGCTGGGGCGTGGCATCTACACCACCGACACACAGGTGAACCTCGACGAGTATGCCGAGAAGAACCCCTACCGCGACTTCGGCAAGAAGAAGAGCATCAAACAGCTCGTGAAAGTTACCCTCCTGACACTTGTCATCGTAGCGGCTGCATTTGGTATCGCCACTCTGGCCAAGCGCTACAATGAGCACATCTTCACCGTTGTGATGATTCTCACACTCACCACCCTCGCCCTGCTCTTCTCTATGTGGAAAGAGGTCAAGACTTGGGACAAGAGCTACGATGCGGGTATGTACCTCATCTACATCTTCTCGGTGGTTGTAGCCTCGATGGCCAACTTCCGCACCATCAACTACGAGGGCGTGCTCTACCTGGTACTCTTCCAGATTATCGTTGTCTTCGGCTCGTTCCTGCTCACCCTGCTGGGCGCAAAAATATTCAAGGTGGATGGCGACACCGCCGTTATCACCTCCAATACGCTCATCAACAGCCCCATCTTCGTGCCTATGATTGCCGCCTCGATGAAGAACAAAGATATGATTGTTGTGGGCGTGACCATCGGCCTTGTGGGCTACGCGCTGGGCAACTATATCGGATACCTTATGTATTCGCTCCTTACGATTCTCTAACGAAAAAACCACATACATTTACGACTATGAAAAAACATACACTCATCACAGCGCTGGTGTGCCTGGCGGCAACCCTCAGCGTAGCAGCTCAAGAGAAAGAGCAGGTAAAAACAGGTTGGAACTTGGGCCCACTGCCCGCCGTTAGCTACAACTCCGACCTCGGATTCCAGTATGGCGCACTGTGCGACTTCTTCTACTTCGGTGACGGTAGCACCTACCCCACCTATCTCCACAAATTCAATGTGGAGCTCTCCCACTACACCAAGGGCGAGACCATCGCACACCTCTTCTACGACTCCAAGTACCTGCTGCCCGGCTTGCGCCTGACGGCCGCTGTCTCCTACCTGGACTCGGCAATGTCGCCCTTCTATGGCTTCAACGGCTTCGCCTCGCCTATGAATCTGGACCTCACCAGCGGTAGCTCCTACTACTATATGGACCGCACAATGTTGCGCGCAATCGCCGATGTACAGGGTAACATCTCCGACAGGCTCACCTGGATGGCCGGCCTCACCTTCTGGAATGTGACCACCGGCGATGTGGCTCTCGACAAGTACAAAGACGAACTTTCGCTCTATGAGCAGTACCTCGCAAGCGGCCTTATCAGCGACAATGAGGTTGCAGGTACCCACCTGGAGCTCAAGGCGGGCCTTGTCTACGACACCCGCGATATGGAGGCAGCCCCCACCAAGGGCTACTGCGCCGAGGTTGTGGCAAGCATCTCGCCCGCACTCTTTGGCGATGCCGAGGCCTACGGTCGCATTATGGCCACTTGGCGCCAGTTCTTCCCCGTGGTGGGCGATAGGCTCGTGTTGGGCTACCGCCTGAACTGGCAGCAGACCTTCGGCAATGCCCCCTTCTACCTCCAGCAGACCACCACTCCCCTCTACCTGCGTCAGATTAAGAACGAGGGTCTGGGCGGCAAGAACTCCATCCGTGGTGTCTTCCAGAACCGCATTCTGGCCGACGGCTACGCTTGGGCCAACTTCGAGGCGAGGGTGAAGGTCGTGAACTTCCGCTTCATCAACCAAAACTGGTATGTGGCCCTCAACCCCTTTGTGGATGCGGGCATCATCACCAAATCGCGCGCCTTGGACCTCCAGCGCGGCGAGAACGCCCTGCAAGAGGAGATCAATAAGGGCCTTGGCCTCTACAGTGGCCACGACGCAAGCGGTATCCACGCGAGCGCTGGCTTGGGCCTCAAACTCGTGATGAACCACAACTTCATCATCTCGGTTGAGTACGGCAAACCCTTCGACAAACGCGACGGCAAAGGCGGCCTCAACATCGGCACCAACTACATCTTCTAATTGAGAATTAAAAAAACTCTATAAAAGACTCGCGGGTTACAAAAATGTAACCCGCGAGTTTTTTGTTATAACGGGGAGAATGGGGAGAGGTGACCCCTCATATAAAATGGGGCCTATGAGGCTTTTGGGGCTTATAGGTCTTATAGGTCCCATAAGTCTTATGGCCCCATTTCTCCCATTCTTCTACCGAAGCACAACAGACCTCTCCCCCGCTTCGCGGACCCTCCCCTAACTTAGGGGAGGGAATCATTTTTGCCATTTTCGCCCTTTTGGCCCTTTTCAATAGTTCACGGGTTACAAAAATGTATCCCGTGAACAAAGCTGACCGCTGAGTGCTGAATGCTGAGTGCTGAGTGCTTGCCTACAGACCTCTCCCCCACTTCGCGGACCCTCCCCAGAGAGCAGGGAGTATTTACATTCCTCCCTAAATCCCTCCTTTGACAAAGGAGGGACTTGGTCAAAGAGCCTTTGTGAAGGCTCTTTGAAAAGCGGATGTTTCGGAATTTCAACCTGTTGAAATTCGCGAAACTCAGGTTAACTTAGGGGAGGGAATCATTTTTTCCTTTTTGCCATTTTCGCCCTTTCTGCCCTTAAAGTCCTTAAGGTCCTTAAGGTCCTTAAGGTCCTATCAGGCTTATAAGATATGGGACTTATAAGACCTATAAGACCTATAGGCCCCATAAGCATTAGGTCGGTTAGACCTTAGGCGCTAACGAGCGCAACGAGTTAGGGTGGTGCTTCCCACCCCATTCCCTTGAAAACAAAAAAACGCATAGAGCGGAGGGAATTTTTTGCCAACAAGAAGGGCGAGTCCGCAGGCGGCAACGGCCGCAACGAGTGTTGGGAACACAACCCACTGCCCTGCCCTGAAAACAAAAAAACGCATATAACGAGATGAATGCAAGGCTTGCAACAAAAATGCCCTGGCATATTACTAAGCGTAAATGCCAGGCACAACGGTGCCTACGAGTGAGGGTGGTGCTCCCCACCCCTTTCCCTTGAAAACAAAAAAACGCATAGAGCGGAGGGAATTTTTTGCCAACAAGAAGGGCGAGTCCGCAGCTTACTCGAGGTAAGTGAGGAACTCGCCCTTTGAAGGTGGTGAAAAATTCACCCGCTATATGCGTTTTTTACTTGCGGTAGATCTTCTTGTAACCATAAACAGCCTCATCACCGAGCTCCTCCTCGATACGGAGCAACTGGTTGTACTTGGCCATACGGTCGCTACGGCTCATCGAACCGGTCTTAATCTGACCCGAGTTGGTTGCAACAGCGATGTCGGCGATGGTTGCATCCTCGGTCTCGCCCGAACGGTGCGAGGTAACCGAAGTGTAGCCTGCGCGGTGAGCCATCTCGATAGCGTCGAGAGTCTCGGTGAGCGAACCAATCTGGTTAACTTTGATGAGGATGGAGTTACCGCAACCCATCTCGATACCCTTCTTGAGGAACTCAACATTGGTAACGAAGAGGTCGTCGCCTACGAGCTGGCACTTGTCGCCAATAGCGTCGGTGAGCATCTTCCAACCCTCCCAGTCGTTCTCGGCCATACCGTCCTCAATCGAGTCAACGGGATATTTCTCCACAAGACCTTTGAGGTACTCAACCTGCTCTGCGGAGGTGCGTTTTGCGCCCTTCTCGCCCTCGAACTTGGTGTAGTCGTAGATGCCGTCTTTGTAGAACTCGCTCGAAGCGCAGTCCATACCGATCATAACATCCTTGCCGGGAACATAACCTGCGGCCTCGATAGCCTTCAGGATGCTCTCGATAGCGTCCTCGGTACCCTCGAGTGCGGGAGCGAAGCCACCCTCATCACCTACTGCGGTGCTCAGGCCACGAGCGTGGAGCACTTTCTTGAGGTTGTGGAACACCTCTGCACCCATACGGAGAGCCTCACGGAAGGTGGGAGCACCTACGGGGCGAATCATAAACTCCTGGAATGCGATGGGGGCGTCGGAGTGCGAACCACCATTGATGATGTTCATCATAGGAACGGGAAGGCTCTTGGCGTTCGAACCACCGATGTAGCGGTACAGAGGCATACCGAGCTCAGCAGCAGCTGCGTGAGCGGTTGCGAGCGACACGCCGAGGATGGCGTTTGCGCCGAGGTTGCTCTTGGTCTTGGTACCGTCGAGCTCAATCATAGCCTTATCTACGCCCACCTGATCAAATACATTCATACCGATAACTGCGGGAGCAATCTTCTCGTTTACATTGGCAACAGCTTTCAGAACGCCTTTGCCGAGGTAGCGACCCTTGTCGCCATCGCGAAGCTCGAGAGCCTCATTCTCGCCGGTCGAAGCACCGCTGGGGACAGCAGCACGACCAACATAACCATTGGAGGTAGTTACCTCAACCTCTACAGTGGGATTACCCCTCGAATCAAGAATCTCTCTTGCGTGTACGCCTAAAATCTCAGACATTTTTCTAATGTTTTTTTAATTTGTTTGTAAATAACCTAACTTGTGTTTTGTTGTATTTGGAGGGAGGGTGCCGAAGTACCCTCCCTCGCTTTTTTGTTTCCTCTTTATTATTAGCTGCGGAATTTAGCCTTGAGGTACTCGCGGTTCAGGCGAGCGATGTGGTTGATGGTGATGCCTTTGGGGCACTCTGCCTGGCAAGCGCCGGTGTTGGTACAGTTACCGAAGCCGAGCTCGTCCATCTTTGCAACCATCGCTTTGGCCCTGCGTGCGCCCTCAACCTGGCCCTGGGGCAGTTTGGCGAGCGACGAAACGCGAGCAGCCACAAACAGCATAGCCGAGCCGTTCTTGCAGGTAGCAGCGCAAGCACCACAACCGATACAAGCAGCAGCGTCCATACTCTCCTCTGCGTCATCTTTGGCGATAGGAATAGCGTTTGCGTCGGGCACACCACCGGTGTTCACCGATACGAAACCACCAGCCTGGAGAATGGTCTCATAGGCGGTGCGGTCCACAACGAGGTCTTTGATTACGGGGAAAGCGCGGCTTCTCCAGGGCTCGATAACAATCTTGTCGCCATCTTTGAAGTTACGCATATGGAGCTGGCAGGTGGTCACCTCGCTCTCGGGGCCGTGTGCGTGGCCGTTGATACGCAACGAGCAAGCACCGCAGATACCCTCGCGGCAGTCGTGATCGAATGCAACGGGCTCAATACCCTCGTGGATAAGCTGGTTGTTGAGGATGTCGAGCATCTCCAAGAAAGAGCTCTCGGTCGAAACATCTTTAACCACATAGGTCTCGAATTTGCCCTCTGCTTTGGCGTTAGGCTGACGCCAGATTTCAAGTGTTAAATTCATATCTTAGTTTTGTGTTTTTCGTGTGTTCAACAAAAATGTATGTGTCTTTTCTCTCTTGTCTACCCAAAGCGCTAATTAGTCTTTGTAGTTACGCTGCTGGAGGTGGATGGTCTCAAAGGTGAGAGGCTCTTTGTAGAGAACGGGCTCTTTGTCCTCACCCTGGTACTCCCAAACTGCAACATAAGCGTAGTTCTCGTCGTCGCGCAGAGCCTCGCCCTCGGGAGTCTGGAACTCCTCGCGGAAGTGGCCACCGCAGCTCTCGTTACGGTTGAGTGCGTCGCGTGCCATAAGCTCGCCGAGCTCCAGGAAGTCGGCCAGACGGAGTGCTTTCTCGAGCTCCTGGTTGAACTCGTCGGGCTTGCCAGTGAGTTTCAGGTCGCTCCAGAACTCTTTTCTCAGAGCCTGAATCTCCACGATAGCCTGCTCCAAAGACTCTTTGGTACGAGCCATACCTACCTTCTCCCACATAATGCCGCAACCGAGTTTCTTGTGCAGCTCGTCGGGAGTCTGGTTACCCTTGATGGCGTAGAGTTTCTCGATTTTTGCGCGGATAGCCTTCTCTGCCTCATCGAATGCGGGGTCGTTGGTGTCAACCTTGGGCGACTGAATCTCGTGCGAGAGGTAGTCACCGATGGTGTAGGGCAGCACGAAGTAGCCGTCGGCCAGACCCTGCATAAGAGCCGAAGCACCCAGACGGTTTGCACCGTGGTCCGAGAAGTTGGCCTCACCAATCGAGTAAAGACCGGGGATAGTGGTCATGAGGTTGTAGTCAACCCAGGTACCACCCATAGTGTAGTGAACAGCGGGGTAGATCTGCATAGGCTGCTCGTAGGGGTTTACGGCGGTAATCTTCTCATACATCTGGAAGAGGTTGCCGTAGCGCTCACGAATCTTGTCGATACCGAGGCGTGCGATAGCGGTCTTGAAGTCGAGGTATACTGCCAAGCCGGTCTCGTTCACACCGTAGCCTGCATCGCAACGCTCCTTGGCTGCACGCGAAGCAACATCGCGGGGCACGAGGTTACCGAATGCGGGGTAGCGACGCTCCAGATAGTAATCCCTATCCTCCTCGGCGATGTCGGAGGGCTGTTTGATACCTGCACGCAGAGCCTTCACATCCGAGAGGTTCTTGGGAACCCAGATACGGCCGTCGTTACGGAGCGACTCACTCATAAGGGTAAGTTTGCTCTGCTGGGTGCCGTGTACGGGGATACAGGTGGGGTGAATCTGGGTGAAGCAGGGGTTTGCAAACGCTGCACCCTTCTTGTATGCCTGCCAAGCCACCGAACCGTTGGAGTTCATTGCGTTGGTCGAGAGGAAGAATACATTGCCGTAGCCACCGGTTGCCATAACCACTGCGTGTGCGCCGTGGCGCTCGAGCTCACCGGTAACAAGGTTACGAGCAATCACACCTCTTGCCTTGCCGTCAATCAGAACGATGTCGAGAATCTCGTGGCGGGGGTAGCTCTTCACGGTCTTGGCAGCAATCTGACGGTTCAGGGCTGCGTAGGCACCGAGGAGGAGCTGCTGACCGGTCTGGCCACGAGCATAAAAGGTACGCGATACCTGAGCACCACCGAACGAACGGTTGGCCAGAAGACCGCCGTACTCACGAGCGAAAGGTACACCCTGTGCTACGCACTGGTCGATGATGAGGTTGGAAACCTCGGCCAGACGGTAAACATTGGCCTCCCTTGCGCGGTAGTCACCACCTTTAATGGTATCGTAGAAAAGACGATAAACGGAGTCGTTATCGTTCTGATAGTTCTTTGCGGCATTGATACCACCCTGTGCTGCAATCGAGTGAGCCCTACGGGGCGAGTCGCTGATGCAGAACACCTTTACATTGTAGCCGAGCTCGCCGAGCGAAGCAGCAGCAGCGCCACCACCAAGACCGGTACCGATAACAATAACATCGAGTTTGCGTTTGTTAGCGGGGCTAACGACTTTGATATCACCTTTATGTTTCGTCCACTTGCCTTCGATAGGGCCTGCGGGAATTTTGGAATCAAGTTTAATCATATCGCTTAAAGTATTTTTAGTTTCAGATTAGAGAGCGGTGTTAGTTGCAGCACAAGCGGCCTCGCAGGCAGCCTCACAAGCAGCCTCGCAAGCAGTAGCTACCTCAGCGCCACCAAAGAGAGGATAAGGAAGGATGCCGTTACCCTGCAAGAAGAGGATGATGGTGCACAGAGCGAAACCACCACAGATGAGGGTAGCAACAATCCACGAGATGCATTTCATTCGCTTGAACCAAACCTTGCTGTTCAGACCAATCGAGTGCATCATACTCCACACACCGTGGGTCAGGTGCATCCAGATAGCACCGAACCATACAAGGTAGAGGAGTGCATAGGGCCACTGCGAGAAGTAGTAGCGAACAATAGCAGCACCCGCGGTGGGAGCAACCATAGTTGCACCGATAGCAACCTCGTGAGCGCCCATAAGCTCTGCCCACATCATCTTGTACCAGAAGTGAGCCAAGTGCAGACCAAGGCCGATAACTACTACAAAGCCCAGGACAAGCATATTCTTCGACGACCACTCAACGCCCTTCTCGTGAGCGTTTGCGCGGTAGCGGATAGAGCCGCGAGCCCTGCGGTTCTGAATGGTAAGAATGATTGCAAGCACAAAGTGCAAGAGCACAACCACAGCCAGCAATACAGTAGCAGCAACTGCATACCAGTTTGCGCCGAGGAAGCCACAAATTGCGTTGTAGGCCTCATCGGAGAAAACCAATGCCAAGTTCATACACATATGGAATGTGAGGAACAGAACGAGTACGCAGCCAGAGATGCTCATAAACATCTTCTTGCCAATTGAAGAGGTAAAAATACTTCCACTCATAATTTGTTTGTTAGGTTTAAGAGTTAATATTTGTGTTTGTTGTTTTGCTCGTGTGTGGTCCGCTCCATCCTATAGGATGGACATTAATTCTGCAAAGTTATCATTGTTTTTTGAATAACACAATTATTTGGGTAACTTTGTCATCACTAATAGCAACTTTTACCTATGAAAAAGCGAGTTCCCACACTGTGTGTCGTGCTTCTCGGGGCCATCTTGAGGCTCGGAGCGCAAAGCCACACACCATTTCCATACCAAACCGTACCTATGGTTTTCCCCGATGAGCAAAGCGCAGCGGAGTGGTATGCCATTCATTTTTGGGACAGCTACAACTTCTCGGGCCACTATCAATACTCCGAGGAGGCCTTCCGTCGCGCCTTTGTGGAGTACATCCAGGCGGTCAAGACCGTACCCCTGGATGTTGCACTCGAGGCCATCGACCAGATGATGAGCCTCGCCGCCGCCACGGAGGATAGCTACTGGGAGCAGTTGGAGGAGGCCGAGATAATACTCTACGACCCCTCTTCGCCCCATCGCAACGACCTTCTTTGGGAGGCCGTAATGCGCCACGCCGTGGGCCCCCAAAGCCCCCTCGACGATGTTTCCAAGATGCGCTATCACTCTATGCTGAAGATAGTTAGCCGCAACCAGATAGGCACCACCGCCGCCGACTTCGCCTACACTCTGCCCAACGGCCGGCAGGGCACCCTCCACCAGATAGAGGCGGACTACACACTCCTCTATTTCTACAACCCGGGGTGTAGCGAGTGTAAGCGCACAAAGCAGACCATTATGGCTTCGGGACACCTCTATCACCTCTACCGCGAGGGGCTGCTGAAGGTGCTGGCCATCTTCCCCGACAAGGAGGTTGACGAGTGGCGCAGGTACCTGCCGGAGAATCCTTCGTGGTGGATTTCGGCCTACGACAAGGAGCGCCGCATCCACAACGAGGAGCTCTACGACCTGAAGGCCATCCCCACACTCTATCTCCTTGACCGCCAGAAGCGTGTAATCCTCAAGGACCCCACCCCCGAGGACCTCATCTACACCCTCGAGAGAATTGACAAGTGAGAGTTTTCAGCTTTCAGTTGAGATTAGGTCATTAAGGTCTTTAAGGTCCTATGGGGCCTATAAGACCTATAAGACCTATGGGACCCATAAGCCCTTTCGGCCCTTTTGGCCCTTGCTATGCTCTCCACAGACCTCTCCCGCCCTACGGGCACCCTCCCCTAACTTAGGGGAGGGGTCAAAAGGAATTTGTCAATTGTCCATTTTCAATTTTCAACTAAAAGCACCGCGCCCCACGAACACAAAAGTCCGTGGGGCGTGGTGCTATAGGTGTGCCTCGCTCTATCGGTAGAGGAAGCGCTTGATGGATTTCTTGGGGGTCTTTTCGAACTCGGTGGCGCGCAGCTCGATGGAGGCGACCTTCTCGTAGGAGGCAACCAGCGTGTTGAGCTCCTTGAGGGTCTCGTTCAAAATCTCGGGCAGCTGCGACTGGCTGATGCCCGCAGCGTCGAGCTGCTCGAAGTCGGGCACAACAAGAGCCACAAGTTTGCCATCCCTCTCAACCACAAGGCTCTCGAGCACATAGGCCAGGTTGTTGAGCTTGGCCTCAATCTCCTCGGGGTAGACATTCTGGCCGCCACTCATCAGAATCATAGTCTTGCTTCTGCCGCGCAGGAAGATGTTGTGGTCGGCGTCGATGGTACCCATATCACCTGTGTGGAGCCAGCCCTCCGAGTCGATAGCCTCAGCGGTGGCCTCGGGATTCTTGTAGTATCCTTTCATGACCTGCTCACCGCGGATGAGAATCTCTCCGGGGATGTGTGCGGGGTCGGGCGAGAGGATACGGCACTCGCAGAACTCCGTCAGAAGGCGACCTGCGGAGGTGGGGATGTAGCCGTCGGTGTAGAGGCGGTGGCTGATGAGCGGGCCGCACTCGGTCATACCATAGCCGACGGTGATGGGGAATTTGATGCGGTGGAGGAACTCCTCAACCTCGGCGTTGAGTGCCGCACCACCCACAATGAACTCATAGAACTCACCACCGAGGGTTGCCACAAGTTTCTTGCGAATCTGGGCATATACCACATTGTCAATCAGAGGAATCGACAGCGCCGTCTTCATAAGACCACTACCGAGAATGGGAAAAATCTGCTTCTTGACAACCTTCTCGATAATCATAGGTACCGAGCAGATGACATTGGGACGCACCTCGGCCATAGCCTCAATCAAGATTTTGGGCGAGGGAATCCTACCCAGCAGCGTCACATGGGTACCCGCACCGAGCGAGCAGAGCATATCGATAGCTGCACCGAAGGCGTGGGCCAGAGGCAGGAAGCAGAGCACGCGCGAGCCGCGGAAGTGGTACTTCTTGGGCAGCACATACATAAGCTGTGTGGTGAGGTTGTTGACGGTGAGCATCACACCCTTCGAGAAGCCGGTAGAGCCGCTTGTGTAGCTCAGCAGGCAGACCTCCTCGTTGCCCACCTCGGGGTAGACGATATCCTCGGCCGAGAAGCCCTCGGGGTAGCGTGCACGATAGTGCTTGACGAGGTTTTTCTGGAACGAGGTGAGCTTGTCGCCCTCGCGCTCGAAGATACAGTGGAAGTCGGTCAGCGAGAATGCTGCACCGATGCCGCCCACCCTCTCCTCGTCGATGACATCCCAGAAGGCGTCACCCAGGAAGAGGAGTTTCGACTCCGAGTGGTTGATGATGTGATTAATATCGTTGGGGTTGAAGTCCTGCAAGATGGGGACAATCACAGCACCATAGGTGATGGTCGCCAGATAGGTGATGACCCAACGGGGGTTGTTTCGGCCAATCAGGGCAATCTTATCGCCCTTTTGGATGCCGGCCTCTTCGAACAGGAGGTGGAGTTTGGATATCTCCTTGGCCATCTCGTAGTACGAGAAGGTCTCCTTCTTGAAGTAGTCGGTCAGAGCAGGCAGTTCGCGGTTGTCGCGGAAGCTCTGCTCGTAGATTCTAATCAGGTTCTCTTGAAGCATAAAATTGTATTTTATGTTATCTCGTGTTGGTGCCTCCGAAAGGGTGTGGTTCTCTCTTGTCACCCGTGGCTTCGGAATGCGACCGCAAAGATAGGGTTCTCTATTCCAAATAGCAAAAATGCTGCCTACTCTTTGGCCTTCTCCTTACTACGGCCAAAAAGGTAAGTTTTGTTCTCGGTGCCTGCCAGAAGACGGCCTATGTTGGTTCTGTGGGTGTAGAACAAAAGGAGCGAAATGAAGCCGAAGAAGCCCATCAGTATGGGGCTGCTGTCGCCACACAGCGCTGCGTAGAAGGGGAGCAGCAGACCGCCCACCATCGAGCCCACCGACACATAGTGCGAGAAGGCCACAATCACAAAGAAGGTCGCCAGCGAGAGGAGTATGCCCCCCACCGAGAAGGCAAACATTGCGCCCACGAGCGTGGCCACACCTTTGCCGCCCCTGAAGCCCGCAAAGATGGGGTACATATGGCCCACGACGGCCAACAGGCAGAGCGAAATCTTTGTGTAGAGCCACAGCTGGGAATCAGCCTCATAGCCTGCCAGATGTACCAACGACACGGCGGCGTAGCCCTTAAGCATATCGATCAAAAAGACGGGGAGTGCGGCCTTGGCGCCGAGCACGCGAAGCACATTTGTGGTGCCCGCATTGCCGCTGCCCTGGGTGCGCACATCCACCCCATAGAAGATCTTGCCAATCCATACGGCGCTCGGAATTGAGCCCAGCAGATAGGCTCCAATATGTATTGCAAAAAATAGTATCCAATCCATAGTTTATCACTGTTTTATAGTCGGGTGATTGCTATCCAGAGGATAGCACAGCCCGAGGGTCACAACAAACAAAGATACATAACTTTTTTCAATCTCCCAAATTCGCCCTCCCAACCCCACCAATCGACCCCCTTTTGGCCCACTTTTGCTACGATGCCCAATGGGTCCGATTGCTCCCCGGGCAAACATTTTTGACCCCCTTTCGGACAGCGAAAAGTGGGCACATACAGGGGTGGGGAGGTTAAATTTTTCAACAAAAATCGGCCCGATATGTGAGGGTTTTTAACAAAAACACCTATATTTGTGGATTATTGCACATCACTTGGCTCTGCGGATGGCAAAAACGGTATAATATTATAACGATTTGTTGGGCTTTGGGGTCGAGGTGGGAGTGTTTGAACAGAAAAACAAGAAAACTAACTATAACTACACAAATCTTTATGAGCGCAAAAATCAAATTCAAAGCCTTCAATGCGAAGGAGTTTTTCACCCTCAAGAATCTTCTCTCTTGGTTGGTAGTGACCGTGGGTGTTGTTGTGATGTCGGCAGGTTTCGCCCTCTTCACCAACCCCTACAAAATCATCCCCGGTGGTGTCTATGGTCTGGGTCGTGTGCTCCACGACATCTTCCCCTCGATTCCCACGGGTACCTTCGGCTTTATGTTCGACATTCCGCTGATGATTATAGGCCTGTTGGTCTTTGGTGGCAGCTTCGGTGCCAAGACCATCTATGCCGCACTCATCTCACCTCTGGTGATGAATGGTCTGACCAACCTGGTGGGTGAGGGCCCCTATTACGATAACGGCTGGATTGCCACCTCGTTCAACTTTGCCGACGACCCCTTGATGGCCTCCATCTTTGGTGGTCTGCTGATTGGTGCGGGTGTGGGTATCATCATCCGTGGTGGTGCAACCTCGGGTGGCACCGACATCGTGTCGATGATTATCAGCAAGTTCTGCAAGATGAAGTTCTCCACTGCTATGGTCATCGTCGAGAGTAGCATTGTGGTCATCGGTATGTTGCGTTTCCAGGATTGGCTGCTGCCCCTCTACTCGCTCGTGAGCATCTTTGTGAGCAGCAAGGCAGTAGATTTTGTGCTGGATGGTGCAACCTACGAAAAACTCCTCTTTGTCATCTCCGAGAAGAACGAAGAGATCAAACAATATATCCTCCACGAGTTGGGCCGCGGTGGCACCTACATCAAGTCGAGCGGTATGTACACCGACAAGGAGCGCAATATGCTCTTCTTGGTTGTGAGCCGCAAAGAGATTGCTACCGTTAAGAGTAAACTCCGCGAGATCGACGAGCAGTCGTTTGTTGTGGTTGTGGATGCCCACGAGACCTACGGCGACGGCTTCAAGAAGTTCGAAATCGACGAGAATACCAACGCCTAAAAAAAACAAAGCGCAACCCACTGAGGTTGCGCTTTGTTTTTGTCTACAGTCGGCCATCGACCGACAATAGGAGAGGTAGGAGAGATAAAGGGTTGGTCATCCCATTTCTCCCATCTCTCCCATCTCTCCCATTCTTCTGCCGAAGCACAACAGACCTCTCCCCCGCTTCGCGGACCCTCCCCTAACTTAGGGAAGGGAATGATAATTCTCAGTTCTCAATTTTCAATTTTCAATTTTCAATTCTAAAAGGTATCTTTGTGCCCGAAAATACTCTTCAAAAACTAACTATGGAAATATCAAAAATAGCGACGGGTGGCGGACGAAAACTCTACATTGAGACCTACGGTTGCCAGATGAATGTCGGCGACACCGAGATTATTGTATCCATAATGCAGCAGGAGGGCTTCATCTACACCGACAAGATAGAGGAGGCCGACATCATCCTGGTGAACACCTGCTCCATTCGCGACAATGCCGAACAGCGCATCTGGGGTAGGCTCAAGGAGTTTCAGCGTTTCAAGAGGGCCAAACGCTCTCTGATTGTGGGCATTGTGGGCTGTATGGCCGAGAGGCTCAAGGAGCAACTCCTGGAGCGTGAGCCCATTGTGGATATTGTGGCCGGCCCCGACTCCTACCGCGATATGCCACGCCTTGTGGCGGCAGCCTCGGCGGGTGGTAAGGGCATCAATGTGGCCCTCTCGCAGGAGGAGACATACGGCGATATTCGACCCGTGAGGCTCGACTCGAATGGTGTGAGCGCCTTTGTGAGCATTATGCGCGGCTGTATAAATATGTGCGCCTACTGCGTGGTGCCCTACACCCGCGGTATTGAGCGTAGCCGCGATCCCGAGACCATCCTGCGCGAGCTGCGCGAAATCTATGCGGCAGGCTACCGTGAGGTGACGCTGCTCGGCCAGAATGTGAACTCCTACCGCTGGAAAAACGCAGAGGGCGAGGTTGTTGTGGACTTTCCACGACTTATGGAGATGGCCGCGGCGGTGGCTCCCGACCTGCGCGTGAGGTTCGCAACCTCCCATCCCAAGGACCTCTCCGATAGGCTTATTGAGGTTATGGCCTCCCATCACAACATCTGTAAGGCCATCCACCTGCCCGCGCAGAGCGGCAGCACCCGTATGCTGGGTCTTATGAACCGCAAGTACACCCGCGAGTGGTACCTCGGTCGCATAGCCGCCATCAGGGCCGCTATGCCCGACTGCGCCATCACTACGGACCTCATTGCGGGCTTCTGCTCCGAGACCCTCGAGGACCACGCCGAGACCCTCTCGCTTATGCGTGAGGTGGGCTACGAGAGCGCCTTTATGTTCAAGTTCTCGCTGAGGCCCAACACCTATGCCGCACGCCATATGACCGACGATGTGACCGAGCAGGAGAAGACACGCCGACTGACCGAGATTATCAACCTCCAGAACGAACTCTCCATCGCCTCCAATCGCCGCGATGTGGGCAAGACCTTCGAGGTGCTAATTGAGGGCTTCTCCAAGCGTAGCGACAAACAACTTTGTGGCCGCACATCGCAGAATAAGATGGTGGTGTTCGACGCTGCCGAGGGCTTGGGTGCGGGTGACTACGCAATGGTCACCATCACCGACTGCTCCTCCGCAACCCTCTTTGGCGAACTGGTGAAGTAGAGGTAAGCCGTTAGCCATTAGACCAAAAAAATGCTCTGGCATATTACTAAGCGTAAATGCCAGAGCATATTTTTTGTTGTATGACGAAGCAGTCGCTCGCTATGCGCGTTTTCTACTCCTCGTCCATACGGTGCAGCTGCTCTACATAAACAGCGTGCTGCATCTTCTCGCGTTTTGCCCAGCTGGGTTTGATGAAGTACTGGCGTGCGCGGAGCTCTTTGAGAACGCCGGTGCGCTCATATTTGCGTTTGAATTTCTTCAGGGCGCGCTCGATGTTCTCGCCCTCTTTTACAGGCATAATAATCATAGTAGTATACTTTTTTTAGTTTTTATTTTTGTCGTTTTGTTTGTTTTGGTTGATTTGCTTCGGCGGTGCTATTTGCACCCTTTGGCGCCCACTCCCAACGGGCTTTTAGTTGTTGGTTATCACTCTATTACGACGGAGTCGAACCGGAAGTATGGGGCAAGTCTTTCGACCTCCTCACTACTGAATATGTCATCCTTTTTGAACTCTTCCAGTCCTTTCCAGCCTCCTTTCGTTTGTCGTGTTAAAAGTATCTTTCGTAGCCTCGGGGTTGTTATGTACGGATGTTCCGCCAACTCCTTTGGGGGTGCAAAGTTAATATCAATTTTCCGAATTTTGCAACTATCGCACCAAAATTCTTCACAAAAGAGTCTATAATTCTCTTCGGTTACCACCTTGAGGTCCAGCAGTTGAGCCACAGAGTAGTAGCCTCCGAGGCGCTCACGATAGAGCAGTATGTCGTGGGCGGTGCGTGGGCCTATGCCCGGGAGGGCTACGAGGGCGAGGGAGTCGGCGCTATTGAGCTCGACGAGCTTTTTGGGCAGTGGTGAGAGTCGTAGGTAGGGCTTTGTCTGCTCCCAGAGGGCGCTATCTATGAGGTAACAATCGCGCCACTCGAGCTCGCTGCGAAAGCCGCCCTGACGGGTGCGGTAGTCAACGAGCGCCTGAGCCTGCCTTGCGGTAAAACATCCCAACTCATAAAAACCTTCGGCGGAGAGGGTGTTGGGGTCGAAGGGGATGTTGCGGAAGGCGCGAGTGTGGGGTGCGGAGGCGGCCTGGGCGACCTCACTCAAGACGATGTAGGGCTCCATCTGGGCGTAGAGGGCGCTGTCTATGAGGTAGCAGTCGCGGAACTCGAGCAGGGAGCGGAAACCTCCCACACGCTCGCGGTAGTCCACCAACGCCTCGGCCTGACGAGCGGTAAAACATCCCAACTCATAAAAACCCTCGGCAGTGAGGGTGTTGGGGTCAAAGGGTGCGGGCTTGAAACTCCTTCGGGCAGAGGCGGTTGTGGGGCGTTCAAGATGGGTGGAGGCGTAGGGCTTGAGCCTATAGGGCTCGCCTATGGAGATGTGGGGCTTCAGCAGGGCGTAGAGCGAGTCGCTGAGCCCGTAGACTACGGCCACATCCTCTGGTATGGCGTAGGTGCGGCCCGCGGTGCGGTACTTCACAATGCCGCGTGCCACACGCTTGTCGATGCCCATCTCGCGCAACTCCTCGTAGGTCACCGTGTTGGGGTCGAACGGGCGCAAACGGAGCGTGTCGGTCCCCTCTCCTGCTGCCACAACGGCTTGGGTGTCGGCCTCGGGCTCGGGCTCGCCACCCACGAGGGCGCTCACAGCAATCCACACCCCCACAGCGAGAAGTGGGAGCAGCAGCGCCAAGCCGCGAATCTCTTGCTTTGAGAAAAGTCGAGCCATCGTAAGTTTTCGAGTTAGTGTAGCACAAAAGTAAAACATTCTTCGGAAAAAGAAAAAAAGGAGACCTCCGCCCCACCCTCGACATTGCCAAACTGCCACGAGCCACACCCCTTCCTTGCAGCCTCTCGGCCCGCCCATAGATGACACATACCACCCTCTTCGATGCGCAGATTTACCCTCCCCGCCGCAAAAAACACTCTTTTTTGTAGAAAATACCTACATCTAATTGTCATTTTCACACAATTGCATTATATTGTGAACAGAAACTAAAAAACAATAACTATACGAAGTGGCGGGAGCTTGCTCCCCGAGGTTATTTTTTAAGTGACATAGCATTATACATTATTTGAAGACAAGGTGAGCTAATCATTTCTTTCGCTTGTTGCACCCCATTGGGGTACAGTTTGTGTCTGGAGTATATCTTATTTTATTTTCTCTGAAGGTATTTTTCCATTTTGCTTAATGAGTAATTTTAGGCGCTGCATTTCTTTTTCAATTTTTATTCACCTTGCATTTCAGCGCCCAGATGCAAACAAAAACATTACAAAGATGAAAAAGACTACATTATTGCTGCTATCCCTGCTGCTCTATGCTGGTTTAACCCAGGCACAGACTCTTTCAAGCAGCAAGTGGAAAACAAACATCTCCTTTGACTATCTTTTCGTGGAGAGCAAAGCTCCCATTAGTTGTGAAGTACTTGCATCCTATGGAACGCAACTTAATGACCATCTATTCGTAGGTGTCGGCACTGGCTATGTGACTTCGGGTAGACACGGCGAATGGATAATTCCCATCTTTCTACACAACAGAGTTACTATTGGACCTTGGCCAATTGCTCCTTTTGTGGATTGCAAGGTAGGAATCCAAGAAATGAGCAACACTTTCGACCTTTACCTTAAATCATCTGCCGGAGTAGAATGGCAGAATTGGTCCGTAGGCGCATCAATGATTTTCATCAACGACACATCCTTTAGTCAAAGAGCATTGAAATTCTGGGGTGCCTCTATCGGCTATTCGTTCTAAAGAGGCTGAATCCTATCAGTAGGAAAATGCGCAGAAGCGGTACCTGCTCGACAAAGATGTGTCGGGCAGGCACTTTTTGTGTGGAAAAAAGGAACAAGTAGAGAAAAATTAGTATATTTGCGGACTAATGTGGGCGTATGCGCACACGCACACGAGGAAAAACAGCACAAAACAGAACACAAACAATACAATCAACTAACTATAAACTCACATCAAACAAAAGTTATGGCAAACAACAAGTACGAAAGGTTGTTCGATGAGTTCCCCGCAGTCTCCACAGAGGCGTGGGAGGCCGTCATTAACACCGACCTCAAAGGTGCCGACTACCAGAAAAAACTGGTTTGGCGCACAGCAGAGGGCTTCAATGTCCGCCCCTACTACCGTGCAGAGGACCTCGCAGAGGTGAAATTCCTCGGCACTACCGCAGGAGAGTTCCCCTATGTTCGCGGCGTTAAGAACTGCAACAGGTGGAAAGTATTCCAGACCATCTATGTAGAGTGCCCCGCAGAGGCCAACAAAAAGGCCCTCCAGGCTTTCGAGTGTGGCGCCGAGAGCGTTGCTTTCGAGATCTGCAAAGAGGTGGACAAAGAGTTCGTTGAGGCTCTCACCGCCGGCATCGACCCCACCAAGAACGAGATCGTATTCTACATCTGCACCTCCAACACCACCATCGTGGAGCCCGTTATGGAGTGGGCAGCAGGCTTCGACAAAGAGGCTGTACGCATCGCCTTCGATTTCGACCCCCTGATGTGGGGCCTCACCCGTTTCGGCAAATTCTGCTGCGAGAAAGAGCGCGGCGACGAGTGCTTCGACAAAATCGCAGGCTACATCAAACGCTACGGCAAAGAGTTCGGCCACTTGCGCTTCGCAGGTATCGATGGCTCGATCGTCGGCAACAGCGGCTCGACCATCGTTGAGGAGCTCGGCTATATGATGGCCGCAGGTCACGAGATGGTTGTGGAGCTTATGAAGAGGGGCCTCACCGCTACCGAGGCCGCAAAGAGCATCCGCTTCACCACCTCCATCACCTCCAACTACTTTATGGAGATTGCAAAACTCCGCGCTGCACGCATCCTCTGGGCCAACATTATGAGCGCCTATGAGCCCGAGTGCAAATGCGCCGAGAAAATCTACCTCCACGCCGTTACCTCGATGTGGAACCAGACCGTCTACGATTCGTATGTAAATATGCTCCGTGGTACTACCGAGGCTATGAGTGCCGCTATCGGTGGCGTTCACTCGCTGGAGGTTCTCCCCTTCAACGCCGCAACCACCAAGAACGACGAGTTCTCGGAGCGCATCGCTCGCAATGTTCAGCTGCTGCTGAAGAACGAGGCTCACTTCGACAATGTAGTTGACCCCGCAGGTGGCTCCTACTACATCGAGAACCTCACCGCTTCGATTGCCGAGGAGGCTTGGAAAATCTTCCTCGAGGTTGAGAACGCAGGTGGCTACATCGCAGCATTCCACGCCGGCACCATCAGCGCACGCGTGAAGGCTTCGGCCGAGAAGAAGAACAAAGAGGTGGCTACCCGCCGCATCACCCTGCTCGGTACCAACCAGTTCCCCAACTTCGGCGAGGTTCTGGAGGGTCAGAAAGCAGAGTGTGGTTGCACTTGCGAGGCTACCGAGAACGCTCTTGTTCCCTACCGTGGTGGCGAGCAGTTTGAGGCTATGCGTCTGGCAGTAGACGCCAGCGGCAAGGCTCCCAAGGCATTTATGCTCACTTGTGGCAGCCTCGCAATGGCTCGCGCAAGGGCACAGTTCAGCTGCAACTTCTTCGCTTGCGCCGGTATCAAGGTTCAGGACAACACCTTCTTCGCATCGGTTGAGGAGGGCGTGAAGGCTGCCAAAGAGGCCAAGGCCGACATCGTTGTTGTCTGCTCGTCGGATGACGACTACGCTACCCTCGCACCCGAGGTTGCCAAACTCATCGGTGGCGACGCTATCGTTGTAGTTGCCGGTGCTCCCGCTTGCGCAGAGGAGCTCAAGGCACAGGGCATCACCCACTTCATCAGCGTAAGGGACAATGTCCTCGAGACGCTCAAAGGTTACCTTAAAGAGTTGGGAATTTAATCATCAGTGAAGAATTATGAGAGCTCAATTTACAGATATGAAATTCGCTGGCGCAGCCGAGGGTTGCTGCCAGAACAAGTGCGCTGAGGGTAAAGAGTGGATGACCGCAGAGCAGATTCCCGTCAAGGGCCTCTATAGCGCCGAGGATTTGGAGGGTATGGAGCACCTGAACTATGCAGCAGGTGTGGCTCCTTTCCTTCGTGGTCCCTATAGCACAATGTATGTAATGCGTCCCTGGACCATCCGCCAGTACGCAGGTTTCTCGACCGCCGAGGAGAGCAACGCCTTCTATCGTCGCAACCTCGCTTCGGGTCAGAAAGGTCTGTCGGTTGCATTTGACCTTGCAACTCACCGCGGCTACGATGCCGACCACCCCAGGGTTGTAGGTGATGTTGGTAAGGCAGGTGTGAGCATCTGCTCGGTGGAGGATATGAAGGTCCTCTTCGACGGTATTCCTCTGAACCAGATGTCCGTTTCGATGACTATGAACGGTGCCGTACTTCCCGTCTTGGCATTCTACATCGTTGCAGGTCTGGAGCAGGGTTGCACCCTCGACCAGCTGGCAGGTACCATCCAGAACGATATTCTCAAGGAGTTTATGGTGCGTAACACCTACATCTACCCACCAGAATTCTCGATGCGTATTATCGCCGACATCTTTGAGTACACCTCGAAGAATATGCCCAAATTCAACTCGATTTCCATCTCGGGTTACCATATGCAGGAGGCAGGTGCCACCGCCGACATCGAGTTGGCATACACCCTGGCCGACGGTCTTGAGTACCTCCGCGCAGGTGTGAACGCAGGTATGAGCATCGACCAGTTTGCTCCCCGTCTGTCGTTCTTCTGGGCAGTAGGTATGAACCACTTTATGGAGATTGCCAAGATGAGGGCTGCTCGTCTGCTGTGGGCAAAGATCGTAAAACAGTTCAACCCCAAGAACCCCAAATCGCTCGCACTGCGTACCCACTGCCAGACCTCTGGCTGGTCGCTCACCGAGCAGGATCCTTTCAACAATGTAGGCCGTACCGCAATCGAGGCTATGGGTGCCGCCCTGGGTCACACCCAGTCGCTCCACACCAACGCTCTGGACGAGGCTATCGCACTTCCTACCGACTTCTCGGCTCGTATTGCTCGTAACACCCAGATCTACATCCAGGAGGAGACCAATGTATGCCGTTCGGTTGACCCCTGGGCAGGTAGCTACTATGTTGAGAGCCTCACCAACGAGATTGCTCACAAGGCTTGGGAGCACATCCAGGAGATTGAGAAACTCGGTGGTATGGCTAAGGCTATCGAGACCGGTATTCCCAAGATGCGTATCGAGGAGGCTTCGGCTCGCAAACAGGCTTGGATCGACTCCGGCGAGGAGGTTATCGTAGGTCTGAACCGCTACCGTCTGGAGAAAGAGGCCCCCATCGACATCCTTGCAGTGGACAACACCGCTGTTCGTGAGAGCCAGGTGAAACGCCTCAAAGAGCTCCGCGCCGGCCGCGACGAGGCTGCCGTACAGAAAGCTCTGGCAGCTATTACCGAGGCCGTTAAGACCAAGACTGGCAACCTCCTTGAGCTTGCAGTTGAGGCCGCTAAGGTTCGTGCAACTCTGGGCGAGATTTCCGACGCTTGCGAGGTTATCGTAGGTCGCTACAAAGCAGTTATCCGTTCAATCTCCGGTGTATATTCGAGCGCTATGAAGAATGATGCAGACTTCGCTAAGGCGAAAGAGATGGTTGATGAGTTCGCAAAACGCGAGGGTCGTCAGCCCCGTATTATGATTGCCAAACTTGGTCAGGACGGTCACGACCGTGGTGCAAAAGTTGTTGCTACCGGTTACGCCGACCTCGGCTTCGATGTGGATATGGGTCCCTTGTTCCAGACTCCCGAGGAGGCCGCCAAGCAGGCTGTTGAGAACGATGTGCATGTAGTGGGCGTTTCGTCGCTCGCCGCAGGTCACCTCACCCTCGTTCCCCAGATTATCGCCGAGCTCAAGAAGTTGGGCCGCGAGGATATCGTGGTAGTAGTGGGTGGTGTGATTCCCGCACAGGACTACGAGGAGCTCTATCAGGATGGCGCTGCCGCTATCTTCGGCCCCGGTACTCCCGTTGCAACCGCCGCTCAGAAGATTATGGAGATTCTCTCTGAGTAAAAGCACACATAAGCGGCGCCCCTTGGCGTTGCACCTCGAAAAACCCCTGCCTCATTTACGCAAGTAAACTCGGCAGGGGTTTTCTTCTGCGCCTAAAACTCGCTCGCTTAGCTGCACTTTTAGGTTGGGGAACCCACCCCATACCGCTATATATAATACGCGCGACGCGCGAGAGGGTAGGTCTTTCGGACCTGCCCTCATCTTTTTTGGTACAAAGAGGAGTGTGGTATGAAAATTTTTACTAAATTTGTGAGGACACACAAGCCTAATATCAAAAAACAACAATAACACACAAAAACACCTATCCCTATGAAAAAACTCATCTTTTGGACCAAACGCGCCCTTGTGATGGCACTCTCGCTGCTGGCCATCACCACCACCAGTTTTGCCGCCAACGACGGCGACCCCGAAATGATAGCTATACTCCGCACCGCAGTAGACGAATTGAATGACGAGTGCCCCCAGGAACTCGATGACGACCTGATTCTCAACAAGGTGTACCTCTCAAACAATCGTATGGTCTATGACTTTCTGACCGATGACGAGACGCTCGGTGGCCTCATCCTCCTCAAGGAGCTTTCGTCAGAGGAGTTCGAGGCGCTGATGCTGAAAGGTATGACGGAGGGCAACGACGAGATATTGCTTCTTATGGCCGTGTGCGTTGAGGCCGACTATGGTTTGGAGTTCAAGTTATCCAACCAGAGGCGCACAAACTCATTGTCCATCATTCTGACACAATATGACCTTATGAACGAGCTCGAGAACTACGACCTCGATGAGATTCTGACAGAGTTTATTCTGGAGTATATGTAGTCCGACGGGATGCAAAGGATAAAGGGGGATGCAAACTGCATCCCCTTTTGCTTTGGCAGATAGCGAAATATTTATACCTTCCACCCCAAGCCATAAGTTTTACTTATAATAATATTAAAAAATATCATCGGTCAAAAGAGTACCAAATGAGAAACTTTGCATTATCTTTGTAATACGAAAAACCGATTAATAGAAACCAATTAAAAACACGAATACTATGAAAAAGAACATCAGCGACCGCCTCGTAGCGGCCATCAACGACCAGATTAACGCCGAGCTGTGGTCGGCATACCTCTACCTCTCGATGTCTATGGACCAGGAGGCAAAGGGCAACAAAGGTTTTGCAAACTGGTTCTTCATCCAGTTCCAGGAGGAGCAGGACCACGCCCGCATCTTTATGAATATGCTCAACTCTCGCGGTGCGGAGGTTAAACTTCAGCCCATCGCCGCAGTGGATACCGAGTGGGCAACCCCTCTGGCGGCTTGGGAGAAGACCCTCGAGCACGAGCAGGTAGTGACCGCCCGCATCAACAACCTTATGGCCATCGCCAAAGAGGAGCAGGACTACGCATCGGAGAGCACCCTCAAGTGGTTTGTGGATGAGCAGGTCGAGGAGGAGGAGAGCGCTCGCGACATCATCGACATTCTGGAGAAGATTGGCGACAACAAGTATGGCCTCTATGAGTACGACAAAGAGCTCGCCGCTCGCGTCTACACCACCCCCTCCCCCCTGGCAACCGCCGAGTAAGAGGGAAATATACCGCAACAAACAAAAGGGCGGCCCGAACGGGTCGCCCTTGTTTTTTTATGTGGTTGAATAGCAATCTTATTACCGACTACTTTACGATTATCGTTCGGACAATCTCCTGGCCAAGAATGGAGTTTATCTCATAGCGGAAGTTCTCCCTATTCATAAAAATCTCGTGGCGCAGCACCGAGGGGCCCACCTTCACATACATCGTGCCCTTCGCAAAGGTCACCTCGGAGGCGTCGGCAATCCTATCGCCCGCCACCTTGCGCCACGCATCGGGTACCGAGCCCTCGGCTATGAGGTGGCTGATGAAGGGGTGTTCGTCCTTAAACCCATTCCAGAGGTCGCCAATTCGTGTGGGATAACAGCGTCGCATAGGCCTACAACTCCTCCTTTCTGACCTCACCACCCTCCACTCCGAAGAGGCTGAAACTGAGGCCGCTACGCTCCAAAACGGAGATTATGCGCTCGCGGTTGCAATCGGTAATGAATACCTGACCGAACTCGTCGCTCGAGGTGAGCGTCACAAGGTGTGCGAGTCGCTCCTCGTCGAGCTTGTCGAAGAGGTCATCGAGCAGCAAGATGGGTTTTTCGCCCAGGCGCTCCTTCAGAATGGTATATTGTGCAAGCTTCAGGGCCAAGAGAAAACTCTTCTGCTGCCCCTGCGAGCCGAACTTACGCAGTGGGTGCTCGCCAATCTTCATCACAACATCGTCGCGGTGGATGCCCGCGGTGGTAAAGCCCATCACCAAATCCTTTGTTCTCGAGGCCCTCAGGATATCCAACATTGGGGTGTCGTTGAGCTCCGAGCGGTAGCCGAGCTGCACCCACTCCTTCTCGCCCGAGATTGCCGAGTAGAGGCGCTCCACCACGGGGGCTAACTTCTCGAGCACCTCGCGGCGCGTTGCGGCCACCCTCTCGCCCAGCTCCGCAAGGCGTTCATCGAGGATGTCGAGCAGTTCGGGCATAAGGGCCTCGCCCTGCTTGAGGAGGGTGTTGCGTTCGGCCAGCACGCGGTTGTAGCGCATAGTGGCATCGAGGTAGGAGTGGTCGAGCTGAGAGATGAAGGCGTTGAGCCAGCGACGGCGCTCCTCGGCGGCCTCCACAACCAGAGCACCATCCGAAGGCGACACCATAACCACAGGGATGACACCAATATGGTCGGCCAGGCGCTCATACTCCTTGCCGCAGAATTTCAACGACTTACCCGCGCCACGCTTGAAGCCGCAGGTGACCGTGAGGCCCATATCGCCGTCGGTCGTGTAGTCGCCCGCAATCATAAAGAACTGCTCGCCGTGGCTGACACTCTGACCGTCGGTCATCGGCAGCGAACTCTTGCTCATCGAGAGGTAGTGGATGGCGTCGACCACATTGGTCTTGCCCGCACCGTTGCTACCCACAATGCAGTTGATTCCGGCCGAGGGCAGGAGTTCACACTCGGTGATATTCTTGAAGTTCAGCAGTGACAGTTTTTCGAGCCTCATATTCTCTTGGTTTTGCGAGTGCTCAAAGGTAGTAATTTCCCGCGAGAAAAGAGAATAATCGGCCCATTTTTTCCTCTGCCCCGCAAAGCCGACCGTAGTAGGAAGAGGGGACAAATTGGGCAAAAATAGCCCACAAAAGACCCTTTGGAAGAAAAATTCTGCCCGAAGAGGTTGTTTTTCCACAAAAAGATATACTTTTGTAGTTCGAACTCGCAGAGTAAGAAATTATAAAATACAATAGAAACTATGGCAAACAACAAAAACCAAGAGACTACCTACGAGGAGGTTGTAACCGAGACCGTTGGTAAAACCGAGAAATTCTTTGAGAAAAACCAGAAGCTCATCACCTGGAGCCTCATCGCCATCATCGTAATCATCGGTGGCTACTTCGCAAACAAATATCTCATCGCCCAGCCTCGCGCAGAGAAGGCTTCGGCAGAGATGTTCGCAGCAATCCAGAACTTCAACACCGACGAGTGGCAGCTCGCACTCGAGGGTGACGACAACTACCCCGGCTTCCTGGAGGTTATCTACAACTATGGCTCGACCCCTCAGGGCTCGCTCGCTGCTCACTATGCAGGCATCTGCTACCTGAAGCTCGGCGACAAAGAGAACGCTCTGGCTTACCTCGAGAAATATGACGCGGCAAGCGGCGCTCCCGCAGAGATTGTCAACGCACAGAACCTCGGTCTTCAGGCCGACCTCTATGTAGACGGTGGCAACTACAAGAAGGCCGCAAGCCTCTACCGCAAGGCTATCAACGAGTGCTCGGCAGCTGGTCTGACCCCCTATCTGCTCAAGAAGCTCGCCCTCGTAGAGGAGGCTCTGGGCAACAATGAGGCAGCCATCGAGGCTCTTCAGCGTGCCAAAGACGAGTTTGGTGCCAACGATGTAGACGCACAGATTGCTCGCCTGAGCAAATAATCCATCTCCCGAGGTGGGAACAACAATATTGGGTGGCAACCCTCCGCACGGAGGGTTGCCACTCTTTTTTTTGCGCGGGGGCCGTTGCAAATATCCCTGCGAATTGCTATTTTTGCATAAAAGGAGATAGGACTATGGGCGCACTGAAATTCGGATTTGTGATAGTTGAGGGCTGCGGAGAGCAGACGATGATTGCCGAACACTCGCTCCACCAGATGGTGGAGGTGGAGGGTGAGGTGGAGTACCGCCTTGTACCGGGCACGGGCGAGACACCCCTGGCGGCCAAATGCTTCGCCGAGCTGACGAGCGTCGATGCGGTGCTTGTCTTCCTGCCCCCCAACGAGAACCAACTCGTCTTGGCGGCGGCCCTGAATGGACTGACGGATGTGGTCTTGGAGTGGAATATGCCCATCGTGACGACCGTATCCTACCCCGATGGCGTGTCACTTGCCCGCGCGGCTGTCGCTATGGTAGGCCTCCAGATGGAGATGGAGGCAAGGGCCGAAATGACCCAAGTGGACACTTCAGTTAATTGAAAATTGAAAATGGACAATTGAAAATTATTAGGGAGATTAGGGATTGAATCCCTAATCTCCCTAACTTCCCTAAACTCCCTAAACTCCCTAAATTCCCTAAGGACCTTAAGGACCTTAATAACCTCAATGACTTAGCTCGGTAGCTCACCATAATTCGCCGGCACTGTTGTGCCCGCGAGATGCACTCGAACTACCAGCCACCGCCGAGGGCCTTGTAGAGGTCCACATAGGCGCAGAGTTGCTCGGAGAGAAGAGAGATGTAACTGAGCTGTGCCGAGTAGAGGTTGCGCTCGGCATCAATGTAGTTGAGCGACGAGGCAAGACCATCCTGATAGAGCGCGGCGGTCATCTGCTGGAGCTGACTATTGGCTGTGAGCAGGGCGAGATTCTCGGCCGCCTGGGCGTTGTAGGTCTCGATGGCCACAAGCGCACTCTCCACATCCGAAAAGGCTGTGAGGATGGTCTGCTGATAGGCCAACAGTGCCTGTCGCCACACCTCCACAGCCTGCCGCTCCTCGGCGCGGAGCTCCCCGAAGTGGATGAGGGGCTGAAGGATGGAGAGCGAGGCGGTCCAGTAGGCGGGATTCTTGGAGGTGAGCCCCTTGATGGTGGAGGAGAGCACTCCGCCCTCACCCGTGAGCGCTATGGAGGGGAACCTTGCAGCCCTTGCCACGCGCGTCTTAGCGGCGGCCGCCTCCACCTTGTGGAAGGCCTCCATCACATCGGGTCGCCTCTCGAGCAGCAGCGAGGGGAGCCCACTGGGCACATAGGCGGGCAGGGGTGAGGCCGTAAGGTGGCCGCAGTAGAGCCCGTCGAGCTGTGCGGAGAGCGAGTGCTCACACTCTCTCGAGTGGGAGGGCATAGGCAAGAGTTCGGGCTCGCCACCCAGAAGGGTGTTGAGGATGAGGTTGGTCTGCACCATAGCCCTACGATAGGAGGGGATGTCGGCGGCGGCCGTAGCCGTCAGTGAGCGCGCCTGCTGAAGGTCCACACCCGAGGCGAAGCCGTAGTAGTAGAGCGAGTCGGTCATTCGCTGTGCCTCCATTCTGAGCGCATAGCTGCGCTCGGTAATCTCCAGTGAGCGAGCATATTGCAACCATTGGAAATAGGTGGTAGCCACCTGTGCCTCGAGCGCAAGGCGTGCCGCACGGTAGCCCCACTGGGTGGCCAGCAGTTGCTCACGCGCCGCATCGCTCGCAGCTTTGATGCCACCAAAGATGGAGGCCTCCCAACTAACCTTTGGCAGCAGGGAGTAGGTCTGCTCGATGCGTTTCTTGCCGTCGGCCGAGGGGGTATAGGTGGCCTCGGCTGTGACACCGAGGTCGAGGCCCGGGGCGAGTGAGGCCCTCACGGAGGCGAGCTGCTCACGCGCGAGAATCACATTGGAGGCGGCCGAGGCGAGGTCTTTGTTGTTCTCGATGGCCTCGACCATCAGCCTATTGAGGGTCGTGTCGCCAAATATCTCCCACCACTCAACGCCAACCACCACAACCGTATCGCCACTCTGGGCGAAGATATACTCATCGGGCGTGATGACTCTCACCACCTCGGGAGGGGTGACACTACACCCCACCGAGCCCCCCACCACGCAGACCGACAGCGCCGCCAGAAGCCTATAATGAACTCTCTTTTTCATACTCAATTCTCTGTTTTTGTTTTCTTTCGCGTCTTTTCTCAAACCTTGCCACGCGCCCAATCATATAGTAGAGCGACGGGTAGACAAAGATTCCAAGCACCGTGGCCACCAACATTCCGCCCACGAGCGACACACCCATAATGTTGCGTGCCACCGAGTAGGCTCCCGAAGCGTAGACCAGCGGAAGCATACCCACAATGAAGGCTATGGCTGTCATAAGAATGGGCCTCAGGCGCAGTTTGGCAGCCGCCAGAGCCGCCTCACCCAGATTCAACCCCTCCTCGAAGAACTTGCGGTCGGCATACTCCACAACCAGAATCGCACTCTTGGCCGAAAGGCCTATGAGCATCACAAGCGACACCTTCATAAAGATGTTGTCGACATAGATGGGATTCATGAGATGGCCCAACCAGACGAACAGCAGCGACCCAAAGAGCGCCAGTGGCACCCCGAGGAGCACACTCATAGGCAGAGCCCACGAGTTGTAGAGTGCGGCCAGAGCGAGGAATACGAAGATGACGGCCAACAGATAGGTGGCACCTCCCGAGGTGGCGGTGGCCTCCTGATAGGAGACTCCGCTCCAGGCGAGCGTCACATCCTCGGGCAGGGCCTCGGCTGCCAACTCCTCGAGTGCCTTCATAGCCGCATCGGAGGAGGTGCCTACAGAGGGGGTGGCATTGATGGAGATTGCATCGTAGAGGTTGAACTGGTTGATGTACTCCACACCCACCGTATCCCTCAGCTCCACAAACTCGCTCACGGGCACATTCTCGCCTTTGGAGTTGGCGATATAGAAGCCCTCCAGGTCGGCTTCGGTGCGGCGATACTCGGCATCGGCCTGGATGTAGGTCTGGTAGAGGCGGCCGAAGCGGTTGAAGTTGCCCACATACTGGCCACCATACATTGTGGTCAGCAGCTCCCTGAGGCTTGCCACATCCACCCCCTGTTGCAGGGCAAGCGGCTCATTTATGACAATGTGGCGTTGTGGCACATTGGCATCGAACTGTGTGCTGACGGAGCCTATCTCCTCCACCTGACGCATCCTTGCCATAAACTTCTCGGCCTCGTCGGCCAGATAGCGCATATCGCCACTACCCCTATTCTGGAGCACAAAGGTCACGCCCGAGGTCACACCAAGGCCCGGAATCGACGGGGGCTCAAAGGCATAGAAAGTTCCATCGGGAACCTCTGTGAGGAGTTTGGCATTAAGATTTCGTGCTATCTCCTCGGCCGAGAGCTTGCGCTTGCCGTAGGGCTCCAGCGTCACGAAGATGACACCCGTATTGGTGGCAGCCACACCCGCTATAAGGTCGAAGCCCGCAGCCGAGGCCTCATACCTCACGCCCGGCTCGGCTCGGATAATCTCCACAGCCTTCTCTATGGCCTTTTCGGTGCGCTCGGCACTGGCCGCATCGGGCAGGTTGACCGACACCATAAGGTAGCCTTGGTCCTCAACGGTCAAAAAGCCGCCCGGCACGCGCCCAAACAACAGGGCGGTAGCCACTCCCATAATGAGCACCAACAGCAGGGTACGCACCGAGTGGCGCACAACCACCGCCGAACGCTTCATATAGCCATCCACGCCCCTATCGAAGAGCCTGTTGAAGAGCCCCAGGGGGCCGCGTGTGGGCCTCTTGTGGCCGCGTCGGAGCAGCAGTGAGCAGAGTGCAGGCGAGAGAGTCAGAGCATTGAAAGCCGAGATTACCAGAGCCACCGAGATGCCTATGGCAAACTGCTGGAAGACCTTGCCCACAATGCCCTCCACAAGGGCCGCGGGAACAAAGACGGCAAGCAGCACTACGGTTGTGGCCACAATGGGCGAACCCACCTGGCGCATAGCCTCGAGTGTAGCCTTGCGGGGGCTCAATCCGCCCTCTATGCCCACCTGCACAGCCTCCACAACCACAATCGCATCATCCACCACAAGCCCCACGGCCAACACCAAGCCGAGCAGCGAGATGATGTTTATCGAGAAGCCCAGAAGAGGGAAGAAAGCGAAGGCACCAATGATACTCACAGGGATGGCAATCAGCGGAATGAGCGTAGCCCTCAGGTCCTGCAAGAAGATGAAAATCACCAGAATAACCAGCGCGAGTGTGAAGAGCATAGTGAGGAAAATCTCCTCTATGCCCTCCTCGATACTCTCCGTGGCGTCGATGATGGTGGCCGCATTGACCCCCTCGGGGAACTTCTCCTCGAGAGAGGCCATCGTTGCCTTAACTTTGCCACCCACCTCCACAGCGTTGCTACCGGGGGTTTGGTAGACAATAACGAGCGTGGCGGCCGAGTTGTCGAAGCGCGAGAAGGTGCCGTAGCTCTGACAGCCCAGTTCCACACGCGCCACATCCCCCAGTCGGACACTCTCGCCATCGGGCAGCATTTTCAGGACAATCTGTTCGTACTCCTCGGGCTCATTGAGGGAGGGGGGCGTGGTGACCGTATAGGTGAAAGGCTCCGCCCCCTCGAGGGGCTCGGCGCCAATCTTACCCGCCGAGAAGAGGGTTGCCTGGCTCTGGATGGCCGCGGAGATATCCTCCACCGAGATGTCGTAGAAGGCCATACGATAGGGGTTGACCCACACCCTCATAGCATACTCGCCCGCGCCCATAATCTGCACCTTGCCCACACCGTCAATCTTCAGCAGTTCGTTCTGGAGGTTGATGTAGGCCCAGTTGGAGAGGAACGCGGAGTCGTACCCCTCGAAGTCGGAGTAGAGCGCATAGATGAGCAGAAATCCCGTCTGCACCTTCTGTGTCGTGACGCCCTGCTGGGTCACCACCGAGGGCAGTTTGGCCATCGCCGAGGAGACGCGGTTCTGCACGAAGACCTCGTCGAAATCGGGGTTGGAGTCGATATCGAAGAGTATCTGGAGCGACATCGAGCCGTCGCCCGCCGAGGTGGTCTGCATATAGAGCATATCGCCCACACCCATAATACTCTCGCCTATGGGGGTGGCCACCGCATCGTTCACACTCGTGGCATCGGCACCCATATAGCTCGCCTCGACCTCCACCACAGGGGGTGTGATGTCGGGGTACTGCTCAATGGGAAGACTGCTAATCGAGAGGCCGCCCAGCAGCACGATGACAATCGCTATGACGATGGCAAAAATCGGTCTGTTGACAAAGAATTTTTCCATAACAAAACAGTTCTATTCTTTATGTTTTCCTATTGCTCTTTTGCCAGTTCGGCCACAACCTTCTCTCCGCTGCGGAGCCTCTGGAGGCCACTCACCACAACCATCTCGCCCGATGTGAGCCCCTCCTCAACTATCCAGTAGTGGCCAAACTTGTTGCCGAGGGTGACGGTGCGGAACCTCACTACGCTCTGCTGGTCCACCACCCACACGCCGGCCTTGTTGAGCTGCTGCACAACGGCCTGTTGGGGCACCAGAACAACACCCTCGGGCGAGCCCACATCGGCCACAACCACGGCCGACTGCCCCACCTTCAGAAGGCGCTCAGGGTTGGGGAAGGAGGCCACAATGATGATGGTCCCCGTCTGGTCGCCGGCGTCGCGCTTGGTGTAGGAGTAGGTGCCCTTGTAGGGGTAGAGCGTGCCGTCGGAGAGGTAGAGCCTGATGTTGCTCAGCAGCTCTTTGTTGTCGTAGGAGGGGCCCCCACCCTTGCCGCCGCGCGAAGAGAAGTAACGAGCAAAGGGGATGGAGATGTGCACCCCAATCTCATCCACATTGGACACTGTGGCCAGAACAGAGTAGGAGGTACCCACACCTACCCAGTCACCCACCGTGGCGCCCTCGTCGTCGATAATGCCGCTTATGGGTGAGGTGATGGTGGTGTAGTCCACCTGCAAGAGCGACTCGTCGAGCTGCGACTGGGCCAACTCCACCTGCGCTTTGGCCGAGGCATAGGCGGCCTGATACTGGTCCAAAGCACTCTGGCTAATGGCCGAGATGCGGGCCAGAGGTACGGCACGCCTATAGTTGTTCTCCGCCTCCGAGAGGGCCATCTGGGCCGAGGCAAGGGCCGCACGGTTGGAGAGCACATTGAGCTTGATGGGGGCCGCATCGAGGGTGAAGAGGACCTGCCCCTTCTTGACGGGCATACCCTTAGTGAACTGCTTGGTCAGCAGGTAGCCATTGACGCGCGGCTGGATGGTGGCGTCGTAGTTGGAGTAGAGAAGCGTCTGGAAGCGCATAGGCAGCACCACCCTCTCCCCCACTGCGCGGGCTATCTCCACGCGAGGAGTGGGCTCCGAGGAGGCGGCACTCTTTTCGCCCTTGGAGTCGCAAGCCGCAAACAGCAGAGCGAGTGCGGCCGAAAGTAAGATGTTTCTTTTCATAACATTTGTGGAAATTGGTTTTGTACTGGGAGAGAGGGTTGCAAACCTTGAGCCAAAAACCACACCTCCCAAACTATACATTTTCATATTTCTGCTTTTTGGCCTATCTTTGTGGGCAGTTAATCGGACAGATGACTATGAAACGACCTATAATATTTATCAGCAACGACGACGGCTACCGCGCCAAGGGCTTCAACCGCCTGGTGGAGTGTGCGGCACAGTTCGGTGATGTGATTGCCCTGGCCCCCGATGAGACACAGTCGGGCAAGGCCCACGCAATCACAATGTACGACCCACTCTACCTCACCCTGCGTCGCGATGAGCCCCACATCAAGGTCTACTCGTGCAACGGCACCCCCGTGGACTGCGTGAAGATGGCCTACGACTGGCTGCTGCCCGAGCTGGGCCTGAGCCCCAGCCTCAACCTGAGCGGCATCAACCACGGCTCCAATGCGGCCATCAATGTGCTCTACTCGGGCACAATGGGCGCAGCCATAGAGGCGAGCTTCTATGGAGCCCCCTCCATAGGCCTCTCGCTCGACGACCACGACCACGATGCCGACTTCGATGCCACCATCGCCTTTGCCGAGAAAATTATCCCCGCAATGCTGGGCGTGACCTCGGTGGAGCCCCTGTGCCTGAATGTGAATGTGCCCGTGGCAAGGCCCGAGGAGATTAAGGGACACCGCATCTGCCGCCAGACGCGCGGCTTCTGGAAGGAGGAGTTCTTCTGCCGTCAGGACCCCAGAGGAAGGGACTACTTCTGGCTCACGGGAGGTTTCTGTAACCACGAGCCCGAGGCGGAGGATACCGACGAATGGGCACTCAAAAACAAGTATATCGCGGTGGTTCCCATCAAGGTGGATTTGACCGACTACAACCGTATGGACTGGCTCAAAGGGCTCGAATTATAGCCCTACGACCAAAAGTAGTCGAAAAAATTGAGTGCGGTTTTTGAGGGCTAAAAACCTCACCCACAACACCTTAATATTTTTGAAGTTGCAAAATTGGAGATAATTTTCAATTTTCAATTTTCAATTTTATATGTATCTTTGCAGCCCGGTGGAGGAATCTCTTATGAGAACACAGGAGTCCGTAATATTCCCCACTTTAACATTTTAATCGATTAAAAAACAAGATGGACAACTTAATCAAAATCGCAGAAGAGGCTATGTGGGCACCCAAGGAGGTTCCCTCGTTCAAGGCCGGCGACACCATCACCGTAAGCTACAAAATCGTAGAGGGTAACAAAGAGCGTATCCAGAGCTTCCGCGGTGTGGTAATCCAGATCAAAGGTCGTGGTGTGACCAAAATGTTCACCATCCGTAAGATTTCGAACGGTGTAGGTGTAGAGCGTATTTTCCCCCTCTACTCGCCCCACATCGAGTCGATTGAGGTTAACAAAGTTGGTGTTGTACGCCGCGCTCGTATCTACTACCTCCGCAACCTCACCGGTAAGAAGGCTCGTATCAAAGAGAAACGCTATGTTGCAAAGGAGAAATAGTCCTTGCACAGCCGGAAAACGGAACAAAGAAAAACGAGAAGTTCACCAGAACTTCTCGTTTTTTTATGGCGGCAACGGCCGCAGCGAGGCACAACGGTGCCAGCGAGTTAGGGTGGCGCTACCCACCGCCATCCTTTGAAAGGAAAGCAAGTGCATATCGTGGAGGAAATTTTTTGGCGGCAACGGCCGCAGCGAGGCACAACGGTGCCAGCGAGTTAGGGTGGTGCTACCCACCGCCATCCTTTGAAAGGAAAGCGAATGCATATCGTGGAGGAAATTTTTTTCAAAATGAGAAGGTGGCTCCGGAGTTTGCTTGACGCAAATGAGGAAGCCACCTTTGAAATTTTGGGAAAAATTTACCCGCGAGATGCGCTCGCTCTAAAGCGGCGGAAGCGAAGACGGAGCACCCCCCAAAACGCCTCTCCGAGGATGCCGCTGCTCATCTTGGAGGTGCCGAGGGTGCGGTCGCGGAAGATAATCGAAACCTCCTTGATGCCGAAGCCGAGCCTCCAGGCGGTATATTTCATCTCTATCTGGAAACCGTAGCCCTTCATCCTGACAGCGTCGAGGTCAATGGTGCGGAGCACCTCGGCGCGGTAGGCCACAAAACCTGCGGTCGCATCCCTCACAGGCATACGGGTCACGCACTTGACATAGCGCGAGGCGCAGAAGGAGAGCAGCAGGCGGCGCATAGGCCAGTTGACAACATTCACACCGCTCACATACCTCGAGCCAATGGCCACATCTGCCCCGGCCTCAATGGCGGCGGTGAGCCTCAGAAGGTCGTCGGGGTCGTGGGAGAAGTCGCAGTCCATCTCGTAGATGACATCGAAGCCCTCGCGGAGTCCCCAGCGAAAGCCTGTCAGGTAGGCGGTGCCGAGGCCCAATTTGCCCTCACGCTCAATGAGGAAGAGCCTCTCGGGGTGGGCTATCTGGAGTTGGCGGACAATCTCGGCGGTGCCGTCGGGCGAGCCGTCGTCGACCACCAACAGCGAGAAGTCGCCCTCGAGCGAGAAGACCTTGGCGACCATCGCCTCGATATTTTCGCGTTCGTTGTATGTTGGTATAATTACGAGTTTACGCATCTGTCTTTAGGGATATTGCACAAAAATAGTTATTTTTGCCGAAAAGAATCACACATCGTGCCCAAAACATTAAATTTAACACTCTCGCCCAAGCAGGCCGCCTCCACAGAGGGGTGGCTCTCGGTGGCTCGGCGTATGCTCGGCATTAGGCCCGAGCAGGTGGCTCTTGCCAGAGTTCTCAAGCGTTCGGTCGACGCGCGTCACCAGACACCCAAGGTGCTGCTGACGGTGGAGATATTCATCGATGGCGACGAGAAGCCCCAAGAGATTCACTTCGACTACCCCGATGTAAACGGACTTTCGCCCGTAGTTATTGTGGGCGGAGGTCCCGCGGGATTGTTTGCGGCCCTGAGGATGATAGAGCTCGGCCTAAAGCCCATAATCCTCGAGCGAGGCAAGCCTGTGGCCGAACGCCGCAGGGATATAGCGCAGATTCATCGTGGCGCGGGGGTGGATGGCGAGAGCAACTACGCCTTTGGTGAGGGCGGTGCGGGCACCTTCTCCGACGGTAAACTCTTCACCCGCTCCAAGAAGCGTGGCGACTACAACCGCGCACTCCAGACCCTTGTTTTCCACGGAGCCTCACCCGAGATTCTCTATGAGGCCCACCCACATATTGGTACCGACTGTCTGCCCAAAATCATCGAACGCATAAGGGAGAGCATCCTCCACGCGGGCGGTGAGTTCCTCTTTGGCTCCAAGGTCACCGACATTGAGATACGCGACCAGAGGGCTGTGGGCGTATGGGTAGGCGACACTCTCATTGAGGGCGCAGCCGTAGTGCTCGCCACGGGTCACTCGGCCGACGATATCTACGAGATGCTCCACGCCAAAGGGGTACTCTTGGAGTCGAAGGCGTGGGCTATGGGCGTGAGGGTGGAGCACCCACAGGCGCTCATCGACCGCATACAGTACCACTCCGAGGATATGCGCGAGTGGCTCCCCGCAGCCTCCTATACCCTCACCTCGCAGGTGGGTGGCCGAGGGGTCTATTCGTTCTGTATGTGCCCGGGCGGTGTGATTGTGCCGGCGATGACCGACTACCGCGAGTGTGTGGTCAATGGTATGAGTGCCTCGGCCCGCTCGTCGCGCTGGGCCAATGCGGGCATCGTCACAGAGGTGCGCCCCGAGGATTTCCCACACCTCCACGAGGAGTGGGGCGTGCTGGCGGGCCTGAAGTATCGCCAGGAGCTCGAGCGGAGAGCAGCAGCGATTGTGGGCGGCGGTGGTACAGCACCCGCACAGCGCTTGGCCGACTTTGTGGCCGGCAGGCTCTCCATAGACCTTCCGCGCACATCCTACCTCCCCAAGGCTGTCGTTCGCCGAGGCGAGGAGTGGCTGCCCGACTTTATGGTAAACTCGCTAAGGGGTGGCTTCCGTCAGTGGGGACAGCGTATGAGGGGTTTTGTGACCAACGAGGCCCAAATCATAGGCCTCGAGTCGAGGACCTCAACACCCGTGCGCATACCGCGCGATAGGGATAGCCTTCAGCACCCCGTAGTGGCCGCACTCTACCCCACAGGCGAGGGTGCAGGTTATGCCGGAGGTATCATCTCCGCTGCACTCGATGGCACAAGAGTTGCCGAAAAGATTGCCGAAATGGTCAAATAAACAACCATAGGTGGTGCGAAAGTTCATTTGCCAACAAATTTTATTATATTTGTAATAGAGAAACAACCAACTACATTTACCGACGATGAAACGCATAGCTGCAATCACAATGGTTCGCAACGACGAGTTCTACCTCCGCAAGTGGGTCGAATACTACGGCCGCGAGATAGGCAAAGAGAACCTCTACATATTCTTCGACGGCACCGACCAGAGGGTTCCCGACTTCTGTGAGGGTACCACTTCCCACCTTCGTGAACGCAACCCACAACACGTGGTCAAGGCCGAGAAGGACCGTCTTGGCTTCCTCTCACAGCAGGCCGCCATCCTCTTTAACCAGAAGGGCTACGACATTGTCATCGGCACCGACGCCGATGAGTTTCTCGTTGTGGACCCCAAGTTAGGCACCACTCTGGCAGAGTATTTGAGCCAGCACAAGGCCAAGACCAGCATCTCGGCACTGGGCATAGATGTCGGTCAGCACCTCGACACAGAGGGGGTGATTGATGGCTCGCGCCCCTTCTTAGAGCAGCGCCACAACGCCTACATCTGCTCGCGCTACACCAAGCCCTCGGTCATCCTGCGACCCGTGCGCTGGGGCTCGGGCTTTCACCGCATCAAGGGACACAACTTCCGCATCGATGCCAACCTCTTCCTCTTCCACTTCGGCAGCGTGGACCTGAAGATGATTGAGGACAGGATGGGCAATATGGACCTCGTCGCAACCGGCAGGCTCAAACATATCCAAAAGCGTGCCCGCACCATCTACCTCATAACGGGTGCCGAGAGCCGCGAGTGGGAGAAGACCACACGCAAGGTGCGCCGCATACAGCAGTATATGCGCCCCATCTGGGCCATCAATAAGCCCTGGAACACAAGGCGCAAATTCATCGTCCGCATCCCCGAAAGATTTTCGGGTATAGTGTAGGGTGTGGGGCGAAAGACCGTAGGTTGCATCAATACGCAGACAAAACAGAGAGATAAAAGGAGCAGAATGAGAGAGCAGGTAGATGCCGTTATTGCCTGGGTCGATGGCGACGACCCCGCACACCGAGCCAAGCGCCTACAGTATGGCGGCAAGGTGGCAACCACCCACAACGATGTGGGTGGTGATATGCGTTTCCGTGCCACGGGCGAAATCTACTTCTGCATAGCCTCCATACTGCGCTACGCCCCCTGGGTGAGGAAGATATGGATTGTCACCGACAATCAGGACCCCCACGCCGAGGAGTTCGTGGCTCGCAACTTCCCCGACAACAAGATTCCCATCGAACTGGTGGACCACAAGGTGCTCTTCAGGGGCTACGAGCACTACCTCCCCACCTTCAACTCGCTGGCCATCTCCACGATGCTCTGGCGCATACCCGGCCTTTCGGACCGCTTCCTCTACTTCAACGACGATGTCTTTCTGGCCTCGCCCGCCAAGAGCGAAATGTGGTTTGAGGGCGAGAAGACCTATATCTATGCCCGCAAGGTACCCGCCACTGCGGCACGACTGCTCCGCTGGGGCAAACACCTGGGCAAAAAGCACAAGACCTTCGGCCACAAAGACCCTATGCTCAATGCGGCCGACCTGCTCCACTCGGGCTTCTTCTTCCTCTTTCCCCACGCCCCCGTGCCTATGCGTCGCCAGTGGTTTGAGCGCTTCTTCGGCCAGAGGCCCGACCTGCTGGATAGCAACATACGCCACCGTTTCCGCGAGCCCTCGCAGTTCTCCTCGCCCACCCTCTTCTATGTGAGCAGCTATCGTGAGGGGACCCTCGGCGTTCGTTCGCCCAAGGGCACAACCTGTTTCTTCAAGCCCTCGGTGGAGAAGAAGAACGGCTATATGGCCCGCAAGCTACGCGAGGCCGAGAGCAACCCTGCGCTCCTTTTCGGCTGCATCAACTCGTTAGGTGAGACCACCCTCGAGGAGCAGGAGATGTTCAACCAGTGGATAACCCACAAACTCAACATAACCCTCTAATCCCCCTCTGTCCACTCCCACCCGATGACTACCCCACACTCCCCTGCCATCTCTGTGATTGTGCCCGTCTACAACGCGGCACTCACGATTCGTAGGTGTGTGGAGAGCATCCTCGCACAGACATTCGAGGACTGGGAGCTGCTGCTCATCAATGATGGCAGCAAGGATGAGAGTGGCGAGATTTGCGACCGTCTGGCCGCCAAGGATGAGCGCATAGAGGTGGTACACAAGCCCAACGAGGGTGTGGCCGCCACACGCCGTAGGGGTATAGAGATGGCTCGGGGCACCTACTCCATACAGGTCGATTCGGACGACTGGGTGGAGCCCACAATGCTCGAGGAGCTCTACGCCACAGCCAAGCGTGAGGATGCCGATATGGTCATCTGCGACTTCTACTACGACTACAACGGCCGTAAGCCCCTCAAGCGACGAGTGCAACAGCCCGCCAACCTCGGCAGCCGCAACATTCTGGCCGAGATGCTCGAGTATCGCCGCATAAGCCCGAGCTGTGCCAACAAACTCATCCGCCACGAGTGCTACCGCAAATATGATGTGAGAATCCCCCGCGACATATCCCACGGCGAGGATTTCTTCATCTGCTTATCCCTGCTGCGACACCCCGAGCTGAAGGTAGCCTATCTGCCCAAAGCCTTCTATCACTACATACAGGAGGCCAACAGCTCCTCGCTCACCCACACCTATTCGGCCAAAGACTTCGACCGCGAGAGCAACCTCAAGGGCCACTGTCTGGAGCTGATGAGGGGCGATGAGCTCTACGACCGTGTGGAGGAACGAATGGTTCACAACATCGTGCGCCGAGCCTTCAATGGCGGCATCTTCACCTCGGAGGAGTTCAAGAAGCGCACCTGGCAATACCGCGACAGCATCAGGAACAACCACCACATCGCTTGGCACAAGCGCTACCGCCTATTTCTGGCTTGTAGCGGCGCCTACAGACTGATGTACGGCTACCGCACAGTGGGCAATATGGTGCGCCGAGCCACCCAACGACACAAATAGTACAACGACCCGTCGACAGACTTTATATTAGCCTATGCAACCCGAAATCATATCGAAATACTTTACCCTCACCGAGGAGCAGCAGCGACAGATGGATGCGCTCGGAGAACTCTACACCGAGTGGAACTCCAAGATTAATGTCATCTCGCGCAAGGATATAGACGAGCTCTATGTGCGCCACGCGCTCCACTCACTGGCCATCGCCAAGGTCTGCACCTTTGAGGCCGGTGCCCGCGTTGTAGACATAGGATGCGGTGGCGGCTTCCCCACCATACCTCTGGCCATCCTCTTCCCCGAGGTGGAGTTTACGGCTGTGGACTCCATAGGCAAGAAGATTACGGTCGTCAGGGAGGTGGCCTCGGCCCTGGGGCTCAAGAATGTAACCCCCGTGAATGCCCGCATAGAGGCCGTAGGGGGGCAGTTCGACTATGTTGTGAGCCGCGCCGTCACGGACCTCAAGACCCTCAAGGGGTGGGCTCTGCCCAAACTTCGCACCGGCCAGAAGGGTACGCTGCCCAACGGTATGCTCATCCTCAAGGGCGGAAACCTCACCGAGGAGATAGCCGACGCGCGCCTGAGGTGCAACATCTACAACATCTCCGACCTCTTCGACGAGGAGTTCTTTGAGACCAAACAGGTGATTTACACCAAGCGATAGGGTACAAAAATGGTTCAAAAACAACAATTTTGCATTTTGAATTTTGAATTTTGAATTTATTGCTTACCTTTGCAGTCCGAAAAAGACAAAACTGATAAACAAATATAAATAGCGCTATGAAAAGGACTTATCAACCTTCCAAGAGGAAAAGAATCAACAAACACGGCTTCCGTGCGCGTATGGCTACCGTAAACGGTCGCAAAGTACTCGCCGCTCGCCGCGCCAAAGGCCGCAAGAAACTCACCGTTTCTGACGAGCTCCGCAACAAATAGTCTGTGACAGACTCATAGTTGATTCGCTGCCACTGATGGTGACAAGGTCACCCGCTCACATAGGCAGAACACAACCAAAAACCACATCGGACGCGATGTGGTTTTTGTGTTGTATGTGGGGTATAAACTGTTAGATGTTAGCCATTAGCAGGGGGACAGGGAGATTAGGGAGATTAGGGAGTTTAAGGTCATTAAAGACTCTAAAGCCTTAGGTCTTTAGACTTTAGACAAAAAGTTCACGGGTTACAAAAATGTAACCCGCGAACAAAATTAACAGCTAATGGCTAATAGCTAAAAGCTAACGGCCAACAGCCAACCGCCAACTTCTTACACCGTCATGATCTCTTTCTCCTTGGCGGCTACGAGCTCGTCGAGCTTCTTGGTGTAGCGGTCGATGAGTTTCTGTGCGTCGTTCTCGCCATCCTTGGCCACATCCTCGGGCATACCGTCCTTCTGGGCCTTCTTGAAGGCCTCGACAGCGTCGCGGCGGGCGTTGCGGAGGCTCACCTTGCCGGTCTCGGCATAGCCGCGCACCTGTTTAACGAGCTCTTTACGGCGCTCCTCGGTGAGGGCGGGGATGGTCAGGCGGATATGCTCACCGTTGTTGGAGGGGGTGAGGCCGATGTTGGCCGCGAGGATTGCCTTCTCGATGGGGCCAATCATATTCTTCTCCCAGGGCTGGATGAGGATGGTCTTTGCGTCGGGCACATTGACGCTGGCAACCTGTTCAACGGGGGTGGCGGAGCCGTAGTACTCAACCATAATGCCCCTGAGGACATGCTGGCTGGCCTTGCCTGCCCTTACGCTGAGGAGGGCCTCCTCGAGGTGGTGGATAGCCTTGGTCATCTTCTCCTCGGCCATCTCAAGAATCAATACTTTGTCGTCATTCATAGTAGTCTTGCTATTATTTTAGTTTAACATCTCTTTTGCTTTCTCGATAATCTCCCCGAGGTCGCCCTTGGAGTAGGTTGTGCGGTGGAGCACCACCACGCCGTCGCGCCCAACAATGATGTTGCGCGGTATCTCATGCTCGGCAAAAAGGGCATATATCTCCCTCGTGGGGTCCACTCCCGAGGGCCAGGTGTAGCCCTTCTTGCGGAGCCACGCCGCCACCGTCGCTATGTTCTCCTCACGAGCAATGGGAAGAAATATAAAGTCTTCGTTTTCAAAGAGTTCGGCAAACTCCTTGTTGGCCTCGAGGCGCTTGAACTCCTTGCGGCACGAGGGGCACCAACTCGCCCAGAGGGCTATCCACACAACCTTGCCCTCGAGCTGCAGGGAGGAGAGGGTTGTGCCGTCGGTGAGGGCCACCTCAAAGGCGGGGAGTCTGTCGCCCGCCACTATGCGTGCCCAGGGGTCCTCCTCCTGCGCGAGGGCGGTGAGGCCCACACAGAGGGCTGCAAGTATGGCCACAAGGCGTTTCATCGGTAGTTGGAGCTTTAGTTGTGTACGAGTGTGCCGTTCTTCTCGCCCTCCAAGACCTTCTGGAGGTTGCCCTCGGTGTCCATATCGAAGACGATGATGGGCAGGTTGTTCTCCTTGCAGAGGGTGAAGGCCGTCAGGTCCATAATCCTCAGGCCGCGACCGTAAACCTCGTCGAAGGTTATCTCCTCAAACTTGGTGGCGGTGGGGTCCTTCTCGGGGTCGGCGGTGTAGATGCCGTCCACGCGGGTGCCCTTCAGCAGCACTTCGGCCTCAATCTCCACGCCGCGTAGAGCCGAGGCGCTGTCGGTCGAGAAGTAGGGGTTGGAGGTGCCGCCGCCGATGATGACCACATAGCCCGCCTCGAGATACTCGAGGGCCTTGGCCTTGGAGAAATACTCGCCTATGGGCTCCATACGGATGGAGGTGAGGACCTTGGTCTTCACGCCCACGCTCTCCAGGTGGCTGTGGAGCGCCAGTGAGTTGATGATGGTTGCGAGCATACCCATCTGGTCGCCCTTCACGCGGTCGAAACCTCGGCCCACGCCCTGAAGTCCGCGGAAGATGTTGCCGCCGCCGATGACGATACCTATCTGCACACCTGCCTCTACGGCCTTTTTAATCTGCTGTGAGTAGCTGTCGAGCACCTCGGTCGAAAGACCGCGCTGACTCTCGCCTGCGAGCGACTCGCCGCTGAGCTTGAGAAGTATTCTTTTGTATTTCATAACGCTTTATCTGTTTTTTGTCTAAAGTCTAATGTCAAAAGTCTGTAGTCCTAAGTCCCAAGTCTGGGACTGAGAATCTATTTGGGTCTTTAGGTCGTTAGGCTTTTGACCTTAGACCACCCTATATCGGATACGAATATACAACTTTTTTTAGAAATTTTCTGCTCCCCCGCGGAATTTGTTGTGTTTCGCCGCCAAACCGCTCTGTTTTTCTCCGTTTGCAACAACCTCCATAAGGGTGGTTGTTGTTTATTGCGGGAAAATTCCTAACTTTGTAAAAATATTTTACGCGGAAAGTGTAAGTCTGTTCTCGCAAGATAAATCTGGTAAATTTAGAAGAGAGGATAGGCGCTATGCTTCTCACGCTGTACCCTGCAATGGGGTATAGGCGTGGGGCTGTTGCTTATTTATCTTCGAGGTTTTACCAGAACCCATCTTGCTAAAATAAGTCTTCGGCACCACGCTTTCTTTTTGCCCAATTTCGCTATCGAGGTGCGGATAGTAAGAGTTTGAAACACAATAAGTTTAACCATTAATTCTTATTACTATGAAGAAACTTGTCCTATTCACTCTGCTGGTCACTATTATGGTTAGCTGTGCTCCCACAACCCCTCTTTATCAAGAGGCTAGTTATGTTGTTCGTACTTATGAGTATAGCGAATCAACCGCTCGCAATTTGGAGCCAGAACACACAATGTTGCTCACACCTTTGATTGCAGACCTTGAGGTGTCGAGCAAAAAGATTTATTATACAGAGAAAGAAGCATTTGCGGATGTGGTTGTTGATGAGAGTGTTATCCAAAATATTGATGAGTTTAAGAAGATTGCTCTTTGTCGTGCAGCACAACAACATAAAGCAGATGTTTTGGTTGGTGCAATGATTGAGGTTGAAACGATTGACGAGCGTCTTGTGATAACAATTTCTGGCTATCCTGCATATTACAAGAACTTTCGCAATGCAACAGTTAAGGATACAGAACTTATTAAGGTTTCTCAAATTTTCCGCAACGATTTGGGTGTGGCCGTGGTTCAATAATTTAGTGGAGTGTCTACTATGAAAAAGTTATTGATATTGTGTGTTGTGATTTTTGCAAACATCACCATTGTAGAGGCTCAGATCATCCGATCTTCAAGGGGGGTTATAAAGGAGCGTGTCATAACTGTGGAGCCCGAACCTGAGCCTGAGCCTGAACCCAAGCATACACCAAGAGTTCGTCCCGAGAAATACTCTATTGATAGTTGTCAGATGAGCTACTCTGTTGGTTTGGTGATTGGGAACCCATTTGGGGCAGAGTTCTCGATAGACAAAAGGTATAACAAATATCTATCCTATGGCGCTGGTGCTTTTTTGGGTATGGGCTCAATGTGGCGTAGTGCGGAGTCAAGTGAATCCGATGTAGGGGTATGTATAAATGCACACGGTAGAGTGAATCTATTTGCAGAGACACTCGAGCAAAAGATATGGCAACCATATGTAGGCATCTCTTTGGGATTATTGACTCCTAAATATTACTACGAAGATAGCGAATACTATCGTGATTATAATGACAATAAAGTTGAAATATTAAACACCTTTTCATCTAATCCATTTGCCATAATGCCCGAATTGGGTGTTGATTTATATGCAAAGGATTTTATCGTGTTTGCTTCACTCCGATTCTCTTACAAAACAATAAAAATAAATGAGATCTACAGCATGAATAACTCTATTGCCGATATGTATGATATGAGAGTTCTGATGTGGTTTGGTCATTTCACAATTGGCGTAAGATTCTAAATTTTGATAAAACGATTTGTGGTTTTTGTTCGTGGGTATTAATTTTAATACCTGCGAACTTTTTTGTCTACCGTCTACAGACGACAGACGACCGACGACTGTCGACTGACAACTGATAACTAACAACAGACCTCTCCCCCGCTTCGCGGACCCTCCCTGTGCGCGAGGACGCGCACGCAATTTTCGAGCACCCCTCCCAACCTCCCCTTTAATCCGCCTTTGGCGGCTTTTCCTCCTTCTTGCGAGGCATAGTCTGCAAGCAGCCTCTGCTCTCGCTTCGGGCGTCGGTTCGTAGGGGAGGAGTTAAAAAGGGCCGAAAGGGCGAAAAGGGGCCGAAAGGGCAAAAAGGGCCAAAAGGGCTTATAGGGCTTATGGGTCCCATAAGTCTTATAGGCCCCATAGGACCTTAAAGACCTTATTAAATTCCCTCCCCTAAGTTAGGGGAGGGTGCCGAAGGCGGGAGAGGTCTGTGGAGAGCATAGCAAGGGCCGAAAGGGCTAAAAGGGCAAAAATGGCCAAAAGGGAGTTTAGTGCAATTAGGGAATTTAGTGAGAGGCCCTTTCTCCCATCTCTCTCATCTCTCTCATTTCTCCCATTCCTCTCATCTCTCTCATCCCTCCCATCCCTCTCATCCCTCTCATCTCTCTCATCCCTCCCATCCCTCAATTTTCCATTGTCAATTTTCCATTGTCAATTTTAATCTGTATCTTTGCGCTATATGGCAGATGGTAATTCGAATAATATGGCATACCAGTACCTCGACAGGGTCAATTCGCCTGCCGAGCTCAAGGGGCTGAAACTCACCGAGCTCGCGGACTATTGCGCCGAGTTGAGGGACTACATTGTAAGGTGTTGTGCCTCCAACCCAGGGCACCTCTCCTCGAGCCTCGGAGCTGTGGAGCTGGCCGTGGCCATCCATTATGTCTTCGACTTCCCCACCGACAGCATCGTCTGGGATGTGGGCCATCAGGCCTATGCCCACAAGATTATCACCGGCCGTCGTGAGGCCTTCGCCTCGCAGCGCACGCTCGGTGGTCTGGCCGGCTTTCCCCGTATGGAGGAGGGCGACTCGTTTGGTGCGGGCCACTCGTCGGTCTCCATCTCGGCGGCCTACGGTATGGCCGAGGCGGCAGCTATGAGGGGTGAGAAGAAGAGTGTGATTGCGGTGATTGGCGATGGTGCTATGACGGGCGGTCTGGCCTTTGAGGGCCTCAATAATGCGGGAGCTTCGCAGGCCAACATCCTCGTGATTCTCAACGACAACCGCCAGAGTATCGACACCAATGTGGGTGCGCTCAAGAAGCACCTGCTGCGCATAACCTCCTCGAGGCGCTACAATGCTATGAAGCGTAAGATGTGGCGAGGGCTCCACTTCTCGCCCCGCCTGCGCTCTCTGCTACAACATACGACCCACTCCCTGAAGCGCTACCTGTTGCGCCAGAGCAACCTCTTCGAGAGTATGGACTTCCGCTACTTCGGCCCCACCAATGGCCACGATGTGGTGACGCTTGTGCGCACACTTCGCTCCCTCCGCGAGATTGAGGGCCCCAAACTGCTGCACGCAATGACCATCAAGGGCAAGGGCTACGAGCCCGCCGAGAAGGGCGACCCCGCCGTATGGCACTCCCCGGGCAAGTTCGACCCCGCAACGGGCCAGCGAGAGCCCTCGGGAGGCGGCCCCGCAAAGTACCAGTATGTCTTTGGTCGCGCCCTGCTGGAGCTTGCCGAGCAGGACGAGAGGGTGGTGGGTGTAACCCCCGCTATGGCTACGGGCTCATCGATGAACATCCTCCAGGCGGCCAAACCCGAGAGGGTCTTCGATGTGGGCATTGCCGAGGGACACGCTGTGACCTTCTCGGCAGGACTGGCAGCGGGGGGTATGATACCCTTCTGTGCCATCTACTCCTCATTTATGCAGAGGGCCTATGATAATGTCATTCACGATGTTGCGCTCCAGAATCTCCACACCATCTTCTGCCTCGACAGGGCAGGACTTGTGGGCGAGGATGGTGCTACCCACCACGGCGAGTTTGACATCGCCTATATGCGTCCCATCCCCAATCTGAAGATTGCCGCTCCCCGCAACGAGCAGGAGCTCCGAGATATGATGTTCACCGCCTATCGTGGCGAGGGCCCCTTTGTGATTCGCTATCCGCGCGGGCGTGCGGCGGGCGTGGAGGAGGGCCCAATGAAAGAACTGGCCATCGGCAAAGCCGAGGTTCTGAGGGAGGGCCGCGATGTGGCTCTGCTGACGCTCGGTCATACGGCCACGGATGGAGCTGTGGCAGCAGAGAGGTGCGCCGCCGAGGGTGTGTCGGTGTGCCACATAGACCTCCGCTGGGCCAAACCCCTCGATGAGGAGATGCTCGGCTATGTGGCTGCCAACTTCCAGAGGGTTGTGACCGTCGAGGATGGTGTGCTCAGCGGTGGCGTGGGCAGTGCTGTGGCCGACTGGATGGCCGACAAGGGCTTTGCCCCTCGCATCGTGCGCCTCGGCATAGACGATAGGTTTGTGGAGCACGGCACCGTAGCCCAGCTCAAGAGCCTCTGTGGCTACGATGCAGAGGGCATCGAGAGGGCAATACTCTCTCTGGTGAAAGAGTAACAGCAGACTACAATAGAAAAGGGCCGTTGCGGTGTGCAACGGCCCTTGTTTTGTGTGCTGTTATGTGTGTGGGAAAACCCTACTCGCTGTCCATAGCGGCGGCTCTTGCCTCGGCCTCGGCGGCCTCTGCTACGGCCTCTGCATTGACGGCCTCAATGGCCTCAGTAATCTCGTTACTGCTACTCTCAACCTCGGTTGCATTATTCTCACCCTCCACCTGCTGGAGAAGCGCCCTGCTGGGGAGGAACTCTATGGTGTTGGCCATCAGCTCCTTCTCCTTGGCCAGTGCGGCGGCCATCTCGGGGTCGTCTGCCAGGTCCTCATCGCTCATAAGCATATCGTAGCCCGGGTCGTTCTCCTCCATAACAATCTCCTTACGAGCTGCGGCCTTGATGCTTGCAGGGGTGGTGCGAACGAAGGTGTTGGCTGGAATCTCACACGCCACAATGTGGGCCTTGGGGTAGACCTTGACGGCCTTTCTCAGGAAGATGAGCGCATCCTCGATGGAGAGGAAGTTGCCACAGGTCACCTGGAAATTGGGGTTCACATAGCTGTAGTAGACGGGCTCGGAGAAGCGTTTGCGGAAGCCCTCAATGGTCTTCTCGGCCTCGCGGCGAGCCTTCTGGTTGCTACCTGTGTAGATGCGCACGCGGAAACCCTTGAAGGCGGTGCGGCGTGGGGTACTGGAGTAGTAGCCGTCTGCTGCGATGCGAGCGTCGGGGTGGACATAGATGGTGCTGGAGGCTCCGTTGACCTCGTCGGTTTTCTGAAGTCTTCTGACGGTGGCGGCATCGCGCTGCTGTGCACTCGCGCCAACCAACGAGGCGAAGAGTGCCACAAGGAGAAGTATGTAAAAACGCCTTTGCATTCTGTTCTAATTAGTTAAAAGTAATCTGTAGGACTGCCAAATATAGTAATAAATTTTGAAATCGGCACATTGGTGCGTTCAAAACGCTTGCGAAGGAACCATATCTTGCCCTCGCCATAGCCCGAGATGGTTATCTGTTCGGTGTCGGAGGTGAGGGATTTGAGGGCCCTGAGTGCTGCCATAGGGTTCGAGAACTTGAAGCCCACATCCACCATCACTGTGGTTGTCGACTTGCGAGGAAGTACCACAGGCTCACGCATATAGACGCTGCCGATGATGTCACCTTTGATGTCGGCCGTAAGCTCGCCACCAACAACCGTCACCTTGAATGGCGACTTGTTCTCGATGACCATCTCCACCCGGGCACCCTCGGTGAGATTCATACTGATAATTTTGGCTCCGTGGAATACGAAGTCATCCTTGGAGATGATGTTGCAGCCACACAGCAGGAGCATCGCTCCCACCATCACAAGCAGCCTCATCGGCGCATAAAGAAATTTTGTTCTCATATTTTTGTTTTTTTGCTATTAGCATTCAGCTGTCAGCTTTTTTGCAGTTATCAGTTGCCTTTTGGCCCTTTCTAACTTAGATGGGGATTTCAATAAGGTCCTTAAGGTCTTTAAGGTCTTTAAGGTCTTTAAAATAATTGTCAATTGTCAATTTTCAATTGTCCACTTACTGGTACTTCAGCGTTTGGTCGGGTTTTATGCGCGAGGTGATGGCCACGGGGATGGTGAGCAGGCCGAGGATGACCAGCGGGATGACGATGTCGATTGCGCCCCACCACAGCCAGTCGAAGGCCACGGGCACCTCGCTGATGAGGTAGGCCTCGGGGTCGAGGCGGATGGCTCCGGTGAGGTGTTGTATCAGCAGCAGGCCGCCGCCCAGCAGGTTGCCCCACAGCAGGCCCGAGAGTATCACCCTAAGGCTGCACCAGAGAAAGACCCTCTGTACCACGCTATTACGCATACCGAGCGCCTTGAGGGTGCCAATCATTCTGATGCGCTCAAAGACGATAATCAGGAGGGCTGTCATCATATTCAGGAGGGCCACGATGACCATAATAACGATGATGACCAGACCGTTTATGTCGTGTGTCGAGAGCCAGTCGAAAATCTGGGGATAGTTGTCGTAGAGGTGGGCTGTGCGCCACATCTGTGCGCCACCTGCAAGGTAGGCCTCGGCCCTGATGAGCTCACAAAGTTCGTAGGAGCCCTCGAACTCTTCGGCCATAATCTTGTAGCCCGTCACCTGATTCTCCTCCCAGCCCAGCAGTCGCTGCACATTGCGTATGTCGGTGATTGTGAGGCCCTCTTCGAGCGAGGCCATCCCCGAGGAGTAGATACCGCAGACGCGGTAGCTATCACGCCTTACGGGGCTCGAGGGGGAGCTGAAGATGAACTCCACCTTGTCGCCCACCTTCACATCCAACTTCCCCGCCAGCGTGGCCGAGATGAGGAGGTCTTTTTTGCGCTCGGCGGTGCCCACGCGGGGGAGGGTGCCATCGGTGAGGTTGGCGGCCAGAAAGAGGGAGTCGTAGGCCTGGTCCACACCCCTCAGGTGTACGCCCTGCATCTGCCCCCCGAAGCGTACGATGCCGCTGTGGGTGGCGAAGGTCGAGAGCAAGCGGAAGCCGGGGAAGGTGGAGATGCGCTCCTCGAAATCCGCATTGCGCACAAGGGGCTCCACTTGGGCATTGCTGCTCTGACGCACCGAGTTGATGGTGATGTGGGAGTCCATACCCGTCAGTTTGGCCCGTAGTTCGTGCTTGAAGCCCACGATGACAGCGACGGCCACCAGCATAACGGCCACACAGATGGCCACCGAAATCCTCGCAATACCAATCATTGCGCCGCTTCGGTGCCCCTTGTCGGAGGATATTCTCCGAGCCAAAAATAGGTCTACTCGCTCTTTTGTCATCTTTTTATGCCTCTCGAGGCTCAAAAGTACAAAAAAATCGGTATATTTACCACATAAATAACCAAAAGAACAGCTATGAAAGGAGTAGTTTTAGTAACCGGTGCGACCTCGGGCATAGGCGAGGCCACCGCAAGAGCCTTCGCCGAAGAGGGTTTCAGACTTATCATAACGGGTCGAAGGAGCGAGCGTTTGGCTGCGCTTAAGGCCGAACTCAAAGAACAATACGGCGCCGAGGTATATGTAGCCTCGTTCGATGTGAGGGAGCGCGCAATGTGCGAGGCGGCTCTCGAGGCTCTGCCCGAGAAGTTCGCCGACATCGACATCCTCGTGAACAATGCGGGCCTCGCCTCGGGCTTGGAGCATATCAACGAGGGCGAGGTGGCCGACTGGAACGCAATGATAGACACCAATGTCAAGGGCCTCTTATATATCACCCGTGCGGTTGCAAATCGAATGATTAAGAGGGGCAAGGGTGGCCATATCATCAACCTCGGCTCCACAGCGGGCACTCAGGTCTACGAGAACGGCAATGTCTACTGTGCCACCAAGCACGCCGTACACGCCCTGAGCCACGGTATGCGCATCGACTTGCTGCGCCACCGCATCCGTGTGACCGAGATACGCCCCGGTATGGTCGAAACGGAGTTTTCGGTCGTAAGGTTCCACGGCGATAGGGAGCGTGCCGATGGTGTCTACAAGGGACTTGTACCCCTGACGGGAGCCGATGTGGCCGAGGCCATCGTGTGGGCCGCGACACAGCCCGCCCATGTGAACATCAGCGAGATTGTCCTCACCCCCACCGCACAGGCCGACTCATATTATAAGTTCCTCGAATAATACGGAGCGCCACATTTGCGTTTGAGGTATAGATACCACTCCCAATCGTGGGAGCGGAAGAACCATAACACAGTATAAAAAGATGATAGATTTTTCGTATTTGTTGCTGATTATCATTGCTGTAGTGGGAATGATAGTTCAGGCACGCTTGCAGTCGGTCTTTAGGAAGTATTCGCGTGTGCCCTTTGGCGCGGGCCTCACAGGTCGTGAGGTTGCCGAGCGTATGTTGCGCGACCACGGCATTATGGATGTGAAGGTCGTTTCGACCCGCGGCCACCTCTCGGACCACTACAACCCCGCAACCCGCACCGTGAATCTCTCCGAGAGCGTCTACGGCAGTTGCTCTATTGCGGCAGCGGCAGTTGCTGCCCACGAGTGCGGCCACGCTGTGCAGCACTCCTACGGCTATGCCCCCTTGCGCCTGCGCTCGGCTCTGGTGCCACTGATTCAGTTCTCCTCGAGCATCTCCACTTGGATTATCATTCTGGGTATCATCCTGATAGAGAGTTTTCCCGTAATCTTCTGGGTGGGCATTGCGACCATTGCAGCCTCGGCCCTCTTTGCCGTTGTGACGCTCCCTGTGGAGTACAACGCCTCGCAGAGGGCGCTGGTGTGGCTCGAGAGTAGCGGCACACTCCAGCCCGCACAGATGGCCGGAGCCCGCACCTCGCTCCGCTGGGCCGCCCGCACCTACCTGGTGGCAGCCCTCAGTGCCATAGCAACGCTGCTCTACTACCTCGGCTTCGCACGAGATAACGATTAGCCCCCCCCTTTGGCGGTAGTGGCCGAGTATAACCCAAACAGACCCAAACAGACCGAACGATGACATTGCAGAGCCTTGATCGAAGTGCTACACTCCTGCTGAACTTCGATGGCGGACTCCTTCTGGACCGCCTAATGTGGTTTGCCTCCGAGAAACTCGCGTGGGCGCCCCTCTACCTCCTGCTGCTGTGGCTTGTGGCCCGCAAGTGGGGATGGCGCTATATGGTCGTCATCCTGCTGACGGTAGTCCTCGGCGTGGGACTCAGCGACCAGATATGCAACTTTTTCAAAGAGGGATTCCAGATGTTGCGCCCCAACCGCGTGGAGGGGGTCAAGGAGTATCTCCACTATGTGTGGGACCCCATCAGGGGCGAGAACTGCATCTTCGGCCGCTACGGCACCATCTCGGCACACGCCGCAACGACGATGTCCATCTTCCTCGTTGTGGGGCTCGGGGCCCTCGGCTCCTCGAAGCACTACTGGCGCTGGATGGCACTGTGGGTGGTTTTGGTGGGCTACTCGCGCATCTACCTGGGCGTACACTTCCTCTCGCAGGTGCTCTTTGGGTGGCTGCTGGGTGCGCTTGTGGGCTTCACGCTCGTGTGGTTTATGCGCCGAATCCCGTGGCTCGAAAGAGTCAAAGGGCTCAATAGGTAAGCAAAATAGAGTAACAACAACGGCACCCTCTGCTTTTGGGTGCCGTTATTATTTTTGTCGTTATGGTACGGGGTCGTAGCCACTTCCTCCCCAGGGGTGACAGCGCAGTATGCGCCTTAGGGCGAGCCAGCCGCCCTTCAGGGGCCCATACTTCTTGAGCGCCTCGATGGCGTATTGCGAACAGGTGGGGGTGAACCTGCAAGTCGGGTGGGGCTTCAGGGGCGACAGACACACTTGGTAGAAGCGCACAAGGGCCACAAAGGGGGCGCTCAGGAGCCACCTACAACCTGCCCGAAATCTTTTCCAGAATCCCTCCGACTGCATCTCTGATTGGGGTATAGTCAAGAATCTCTTTGGTGCTGTAAATCAGACCTATGTCAATATGCAGCCCCTTGCGTGCGGCCTTCTCGAGGAGCGGTAGCTTCTGAAGGCGGTAGGCCTCGCGGGTGCGGCGTTTGAGCAGGTTGCGCCCAACGGCTCGTTTGATGTTGCGCTTGGGGACCACAAAGAGCACCGACACCTGGGCTTGGTCCTCCTCGGTGGCGGGGCGTGTCTTGAAGATGTAGCGATAGGGGAAGGCAAAACCGCTTTTGCTTCCTGCGAAGAGCCCGTTGGCGGCCTTGCCACACAACCTCTCGGCCTTCGTTAGTCTATATAGTCCTTCGCTCATCTTTGTTTTGGGGGTGGGTTATAACGAAATGCGGGGTGCGACCCAAGGTCTGCTCCCCGCAAGTTGATTGTCTGCTATTTGGTGGTCTTCTTTGCCACGGTTGCGGAGGCAGCATCCTCGGCGGGCTTGCGTTTTGCTCGGGAACGCTTGGCGGGCTTGGCCTCCTGGGCTTTGATGAAGTTTTCTGCTTTGTGGCTGTGGCAGAACTCTATAGGCTCGAGCTCCTTGCCCTCGGCTGCATCCTTCACGAGCATCTCCACAGCGGTGGCCACATTGGGAATACCGGGCGCGGGAGCCTTGCCGTAAATCTTCAGACCCGCCTCCACTGCGGCCTTGGCGGTATTCTCGCCCAGCACCACTACTATAGGGATATTCTCGTTGCCAAACTGTGCCACCAGCGAAGAGATCTCGTTGGGGCTGTTGAAGACCAGCACATCGTAGTCCTCAATCCTGAGGCCGCTCAGGTCGGTGCTCACGGTGTGGGCAAAGATGAGGGGCTGGAAGTTGAGGTGCAACTTCTCGAGGGTCTGGGGAATCTCGGGGTTGTGGGGCTCGGCAAGAGCGAGGATGAAGCGCTCGTCTTTGTGCTTGAGGATAATCTCCATAAAGCTGTCGAACTTACCGTCGGCAAAGAAAATCTTGCGTTTGCGATAGACGATATACTTCTGGAGGTAGAGTGCCACAGCCTCGGTAATACAAAAGTATTTCATCGTCTCGGGCACATTGATACGGGCCTCCTCGCAGATGCGGAAGAAGTTATCAATAGTGGTTCGGCTGGTGAAAATCACTGCCGAATAGTCGAGAATCTCTGTTCGTTGGCTACGAAACTCCTTGAGAGAGACGCCCTCGATTCGCATAAAGGGCTTGAAAGTGAGCTCCAGTTCGCTGTTTCTGGAGAGCTTGAAGTAGGGTGACTTTTCAATAACCGCAGGTTGGGCTTGCGAAATAAGTATCTTCTTAATTTTCAACTCTTTGATGTTTTTGGTTCGACATTACGCGACACCGTTTCTCACCGCCAGGGTGATGACGACGCCGATGGGAATCAAAATGACGGTGCAAAGGTACAAAAACCAAAGTAAAATGGAAATTTTTTGACCAATAAAGAGTATTAAACTTTTTATACAAAAAATTGTCATCGCCACACAGCCCGTCACAAGGCATACCCACGAGAGGGCCTCAGTGGTCGCGCCCGAATTGACGGCCAGCAGCAGCGACAGGGGGGTGACGACGATGGCCGTAAGTGCCATTGTTGTGTCGGCCATAATGTTCAGGCCCTCACACACTTCCCTGCGCATTGTGAGCGAGAAGATGAAGTTTGTGGCAAGGCGCTGCACCACTCCCACTCCCAGAGCAATGCAGATGACCATCGGCAGCAGCCAGTGATTCTCGCTCACGCCTGCCGCACCACTCATCTCCATCCACTTGACGCCAACGAGCGACCAGGCCACAATGCCCAAAGCGGTGGCATTGCGCACGGCCCTCATAAAGAGGTAGCTCAGTTCGTCTGCAACTCTTATGCCGAGATTGTTGCTGAGCAGAACTTTTCCCATCAGCCCTATGTGACCTCCGTAGGCGAAGAGCACAAAGAGGTAGTAGACAAAAAGGGCCACCAACACCACCCCCACCAGCCAGTTGCTCGTCAGCTCGCCTTGCTCCACAATCTCGGGCAGGGCCTGCTCCACAAGGCGGGCACTCCCTCCAAAGAGCCCCTCGAGCGAGCCACTCGCCTCCGCCACAGCCTCCTCCGCTATTGTCACAGCGGGGGTTGTTGCGGCATCCGTGAGGGTGTCGACCGGTGGAATGGTTTGGAGTGTTAGCGAATCGTGTGTTATCATAGTTAATTGCGGGTGCGTTAGTTGGTTAGCTATCGCTCTTGCGGATAGTGATGCGGATGGTTGTGCCCTTGCCGAGTTCGCTCTCAGTTACGCCTATGTGGCCGCCGTGGTACTCCTCGACGATGCGTTTGCTGAGCGACAGACCGAGGCCCCAACCGCGAGTCTTGGTGGTGTAGCCGGGCTCAAAAATCTTCTTCCAGTTGGATTTGGCAATGCCCTTGCCCGAGTCTTTTATGTCGATGTAGGCCCACTCGCCGCTCTGGCTGAGGGTGACATCAATGTCGCCGAAGCCTTGCAGAGCATCGAGGGCATTCTTGAGGATGTTTTCTACAACCCACTCAAACAGCGCGGCGTTCATCTGCACCATAATGGGGGCTATGGCCAGGCCGTTGTAGTTGAGTGTCACACGCTTGGGTATGCGGGTGCGGAAGTAGAGCACACAATCGCCCACAACCTCGCCGAGGTTGGTGGGGGTGAGCGATGTCTCGGAGCCGATTTTGCCGAAGCGGTCGGCCACCTTCACGAGGCGTTGCAGGTCGCTACCCATCTCCTCGATGGCCGCGGGGTCTATGTCGTGGGCCTTGAGGTACTCGAGCCAGCCCATAAGTGACGATATGGGGGTGCCGAGCTGATGGGCCGTCTCCTTGGCCAGACCTATCCACACCCTGTTTTGCTCATCCTGCTTGGAGGTGCGGAAGGTGAGGAAGGCGAAGAAGACAAAGACCGCCACCACAGCCAGTTGGAGGTAGGGGAAGAAAATGAGCCAGTCCAGCAGTGCCGAGTTGCCATAGAAGAGGGTGTAGCTGTCGCCGTGGGGGGTGCTAATCTCGAGCGGGTCGTTCTGGCGCGAGAGCCTCATAAGGAGTTTCATCCTGCGGTCGGGGTGGTTGACAATCTCTCCGGGCAGCAGGTGGTACTTCTCCACTCGGCCGTGTTGGTCTATGAGGATATAGGGAATCTTCTGGCTGTGAACGACTTGGAAGACTATGGGGTCGTTGTGGTAGCTCTCGCCCATACGCTCCATTGCGTAGGACCAGAGGCGCATCTCGTTCATCTCCTTCTGCTGGAGCATACGCGACATACGGGTCGTAAAGAGCAGCGAGGTGGCACCGATAATCATCGCCACGACGATTATCAGCACCCTCCGTTTGTAGGGCACCCCCTTGATTCTACGCCACATTCTATCCAGCACCGAGCTCATAGTATTTCCCTCCCTTCAGTGTTTAGTTGCGTGTGGTGTCCTGCGAGGAGAGTATGCGGTGGTAGTTCTCGCTGTCGGCCAGCACCTCAAGTGCCTCCTTGACATCCTCGTCGGAGGGCAGCAGGTGGGCCGTTATGCCCTCGTCGAAGCAGTAGCGTTTGATGATGCTGCTCTCAATGGCCTCCTGGAGCTCCTTTTTGTACATCCAGAGGTAGTCCTCGGTATCTTTTGTGAGGGTCTGCTTGATTGTGGCCATCTGCTCCTTGATATCCTCGCCCCAGGGCTCATTGGCCGCAATCTTCTCGAACTCAGCCCAGTAGCGGTTGGCCATACTGTCCCAAGCCACCTCTTTGCCCTCCATCCACTTCACAAACTCGGCGTAGGCCTCATCGGAGAAGTGGTACTTCACGGGGGTCACATTACCCTCGAGCTCACCATAGTGCTGGCGGGTGTAGTCGCTCACAAAGTCATCCACAAAGCCCTGGGCATAGACCACCACCGAGAAGGTGCTGATGTACTCCGTGGGGAGTTTGATGTCGGGCATCACGCCACAGCCGTCATAGACCTTGCGGCCCGCCTTGGTGTGGAACTCGGTGATGAGCGAGTCGGGCACCGAACTGACGCTGCCGTCGGCATTGTGGGCACCATACTCAATGGCCTGTATGCACCTGCCGCTGGGCAGATGATACTTGGAGGTTGTCACCTTGGCATAGGCGTCGTGTCCGAGAGGGAAGGTGCTCTGCACAAGGCCCTTACCGTAGGTCCTGCGACCGATGACCACTGCGCGGTCGTTGTCCTGCAATGCGCCAGCCACAATCTCGGCAGCCGAGGCGGTGTCGCTATCCACAAGCACCACCAGAGGTATGTTGGGTGCAATGGGGGGATTCTCGGTCACAAACTTGGTGTTCTCGTTGTGGTCCTTGGAGGAGCGCATACTCACCACCTCCGAGCCGGCGGGCAGGAAGTAGGAGAGGATGCTGACGGCCTCCTGAAGAATACCACCCGTATTGTTGCGATAGTCCAGCACCAGGGCCTTCATACCCTTGTTCTCGAGGTCCCTATAGGCCCTCAGGAACTCGGCCGCACACCCCTCGGTGAAGTCGTCGTGGAGAATGTAACCCACAGACTCGTTGAGCATTGCGTGGTAGGGCACACCAGGGATGGCTATGCGCTCGCGGGTGATTCTCACCCTCTGGGGCCTATTGTCGGGGAACTTGCCCACGGTGAGCCTTACGGAGGTCCCGGGGTCACCTTTCAGACGGTCGCTCACCTGCTGGGTGGTCATACCCTTGGCATCCTCGCCGTCAATCTCGAGTATGATGTCACCTGCACGGATGCCCGCACGATAGGCGGGGGAGTTTTTGTAGGGGCCGAAGAACTCGACATACTCGCCGCGCATACGGATGATGGAGCCCACGCCGCCATATTTGCCCGTGGTCATCACATCAAACGACTCCATCTCCTCGGGGGAGAAGTACTCGGTGTAGGGGTCGAGAATCTTGGTCATACCCTTGGCTGCCGCGTCCATAATCTTGTCGGGCTCCACATCGTCTACATAGAAGAGGCTCAGGGTGCGCATCATATTGACAAGAATCTCCACCTGCTTGCCCAGATTGTAGAGGTTGCTTTTGGCGGCCGAGCCCAGCAGAACGCATCCTGCCAGAGCCGCCGTGGCTGCCACATACTTCAAACTTTTCTTTAGGGTCATATCTCTTGTTTTTTGCTGTTTAATCGTTGTTTTGCTCCTCGCGCCCGATTCTCAGACGGCTCGAGATGCGGAACTCGGCTTCTACTACGCCCTTGCGTTGGCCGCTGATAGAGAGCGTATTGGCCGTGGGCTGACCGATGGTCACCTTGTCGTCGCCCATAGCCAGGAGCCTGCGGATGGGGCTCGAGGCGCGGAAGTGCATCTGCCCATCCTCCTCTCTCTGGAGCGAATAGCCACCCCTTATCATCGACTCCACGAGGAGCTCCCTATCCTTCTGGATGGAGCCCTCCAATGTGCGCTCCACAAAACCGTAGGAGGGGTAGGCGGCCGAGAGTGCCACAAGGGCCACCAACAGGATGAGGCCCTTGGTGCCCAAGAGCTCCTGCTGATTGATGCCCAGCGTGTCGGTGGCATTCATTGCCAAGTAGATGAGGGCCACCAGGAGGGCCATCTTCACAAAGTGTTTCAGTGCTCGTGCAAAGTATCTCATATTATTGTTTCTCTTATCTCAATTTTAATCCTCCTGCGGAGGCTTTTAATTGCTCACGCTCGGTAGAGTGTGCAAGCACCCTCTACGCTCGCTTACTCGCAATTTTGAATTTTGAATTTTGAATTTTGCATTTATAACGCTCCTGCAAGCCTCAAAATTGTATCCCTCACCTGCTCCATAAGCCAGTGGGGTGTTGAGGTTGCGCCGCAGATGCCCACATTATCCATCCCCACGAACATCTCGGCCCTAAGCTCCTCGGGCGACTCTATCTTTATGCTGTTGGGGTTGGCCGAGTGGCACGCCTCGAAGAGCACCTTGCCGTTGGAACTCTTGGCTCCGCAGACAAAGACCACAAGGTCGCAACCCTTGGAAAACTCCTTCAGATGACCCTCTCTGCCCGCCACCTGACGGCAGATGGTGTCGCGCACCACGACCCTCTCGGGCACCTCGGAGCGAGCCAGCACCTCGGCTTTGACCTCCTCGAAGAGTTTTAGACTCTGGGTGGTCTGCGAGAGCAGGAATATGGGGCGCGAGAAGTCCACCTCCTCGAGGTCGGTGAGCCTCTCGACAACTATCGCTCTGTCCTCTATCTGACCGTTGAGGCCCACAACCTCGGCGTGGCCCCTCTTGCCGAGGATGACCACCTGACCGCCCACGGCCCTCATTTCACGGTCGGCCTCTATGGTGAGCCTCTGGAGCTTGGCCACCACGGGGCAGGTCGCATCCGCATAGCCTATGGAGGCCTCCTCGAGCAGTCGGTAGGTGCTCTTGGGCTCGCCGTGGGCGCGGATGAGTACTTTGTTGTGAGGGTCGGGAAGTATGCCTCGGATGTCGGCGTGGGAGATGGTCCTTACGCCGAGCCCCTCGAGCCTTGCCACCTCCAGGTCGTTGTGGACAATGTCGCCGAGCGAGTAGACCCTGTGGCCGTCAGCCACAAGCTCCTCCGCCTTGGAAATGGCACTCACCACTCCATAACAGAAGCCCGACTTCTCATCTATGGTAACTTTCATACTGCTGTCTGACTGATGATTTGTGTGAGTAGGATTTTAGGCCAGTGAGTCGAAAACCTTGTCGAACCACTCCATCTCCTCCTCGAGGCTCATACCGCCGTTGTCCAGCACGATGGCATCGTCGGCCTTGCGCAGGGGGCTGATGGCGCGCGATTGGTCGAGGTGGTCGCGCTGACGGATGTTTTCGATAATCTCCTGGCGGCTCACCTCTTCGCCTTTGGCCAGAAGTTCGCGGTAGCGGCGCTCGGCCCTCACCTCGGGGTCGGCGGTCATAAAGATTTTCAGCTCCGCATTGGGGAATACGACGGTGCCTATGTCGCGGCCGTCCATCACCACACCCTTCTCGCGGCCCATCTCCTGCTGCATAGCCACCAGACGCTCGCGCACCTGGCCGATGGCGCTCACCGAGCTCACAAGGTTGCTTACGGTGATGGTCCTAATCTTGCCCTCTACCCACTGGCCGTTGACATAGATGTCGCTGGCTCCGCGGTCGGGGTTGAAGCGGAAGTCTATCCGTATGTCGTCGAGCGAGGCCACAAGGCGCTCCTCGTTGAGGATGCCGTTCTCCACGCAGCCGTTTTCGATGGCGTAGAGTGTCACGGCACGATACATTGCGCCTGTGTCGATGAAGATGTAGCCGAGTCGTGCGGCCACCATCTTTGCGAAGGTGCTCTTGCCACACGAGGAGAAGCCGTCTACGGCGATGACTATCTTCCTATTTGGTTTGGAATATCTCATTGAGTGTGAAGTTGATTTGAAGATCCGAAATCATTGATATGATGAGCGACACACCCACAAGGGTTATGATGACGCCCGAGATGCGGTTTATCCACAGCAGGTGGCGAGGACGAAAATACTTCCTGATGACCTTGAAGATGGACGAGATGGCCAGCCACCATCCCGCACAACCTATGAAGATGCCCAGAATCATAGAGGCGTTCGAGAAGGCGTTTTCGTCGGTGTCGTAGAATCCGAGCGACTTGACGGTGGCGATGAGGGCTATGTGGACCAGAATGTAGGCGGGGTTGGCGAAGCTCAGCAGGAAGCCCGAGGCGTAGTCGCGCCAGCTTGCGGGGTTCTTCTTGGTGCGGTTCTGGCGCAACTCGGTGTGGATTTTCTTGAGAAAGATGTTCACGCCGAAGATGGCAATCAGCACGCCCGCTATGCCCTTGATTAGGAGCATATTGCTCTCGATGAAACTGGTCACGAAGGAGAGCGAGAAGAAGGCTATGGAGGCGTAGAGGGTGTCGCTCGTGGCGATACCCAGACCTGTTGTGAGTCCCGAACGGAAACCTTTACTGATGTTGCGCTGGATGCATAGTATGGCGGTGGGGCCGGGAGGCATCGAGGCCATACATCCCACCATCACTCCTCCTATAAGTGTCATTAACCACATAACTATTCTTTTTATTGGCACTGCAAGTGCGCAGTCCCGACAAGTTACAAAGGTAGTTATTTTTCGGTTGCAATCTTCTCTTTTTGTCACTAAAAGTACGCCGAAGAGAAAAAATATCTCTCGAGGCTGAATAATTCCCGCCAAAAAGGTTATTTTTGTAAAAAATAAAGGGATGCAATGGAAATAAAACTCAAGGGATATCAACGCGCCTTGCTGGCGCTCGCCTCGGTGGTGCTGTTGTCTATCGGTTGGCTCCGCGTGAGCGGCCTCGGACTGCTGTGTGCACTGGTGCCGCTGCTGATGATTTCGGCCTCCTATGGCCCGAGCCGCAAGGAGTGGTGGCAAATGGCGGGCTGGGTGTCGCTGGTGATGGGCCTCTGGTGTGTGGTCACCTGCTGGTGGATATACTACGCTGCCGCTGTGGGCATTGTTGCTGCCACCATCGTTCAGATTGTGCTCTTCGGAGGAGTCTTTATGGTCTACCACTACTTCTCCAAGCGGGCACGCAAGGCCCACGCCTACACAACCCTCATCGCGGGTTGGCTCTGGGCCGAACATCTCTATCTCCACGGCGAGGTGTCGTTCCCGTGGCTGGTGCTCGGCAACGGCTTTGCTGGTGATGTCTGGGCGGTGCAGTGGTATGAGTTTACAGGTGCTCTTGGCGGCTCGCTATGGGTGCTGCTGGTCAATGTACTCCTCTTTGAACTCATCTGCAATCGCAAGAACAAGGGGCTCACTGTGGCCACGGGCCTTGTTGCCGTAGTTCCCATCGTGGCCTCGCTCATCATCGGTGCGGGCCTCAAGGAGCAGGAGGGTGCCCCAAAGGCTACCGTCACCCTCGCGCAGCCCAACATCGACCCCTACGAAGAGAAATATTCGCTCCCCGCACATCAGCAACTGGCCATCTTCACGAGCCTTATGGCCGAGGCGCCCGAGAATGTGGATTTCATCGTGCTGCCCGAGACGGTCATAGGCGATAGCGGCAATGTTATCTGGGAGCACAACCATCTGGAAAACAGCTCGGTGAAGGTTATGGAGAGGGCGCGTGCGGAGCGTCATCCCGAGGCGCAGGTAATCACCGGTGCGATGACGAGCAAGCTCTATCGCGAGGGCGAGAGGGTGAGCGAGACGGCTCGCAATAGGGGTGGCGTGTGGTATGACCGCTACAATGCCGCACTCGCTTTAGACAGGGATTCGACCCTCAAGGTGAGCCACAAGTCGCGCCTTGTTGTGGGCGTGGAGAAGATGCCCTATATGAACCTGCTGAAACCCCTCGAGGGGCTCATCGTCAACCTCGGTGGCACCACTGGTCAGCTCGGTACCGACAAGTACCGCCGCCTCTTTGTGCTGCGCAACGAGCGCTTCCCCTATGGGGTGTCGGTGGCGGCCCCCATCTGCTACGAGTCGGTCTATGGCGACCACTTCGGAGCCTTCGCGGCCGATGGAGCAGAGATTATGATGGTCATCACCAATGACGGCTGGTGGCACGATACGGAGGGCTACCGTCAGCACTTCTCTTTCTCGCGCCTGAGAGCCATTGAGACCCGCCGCTGGGTGTGCCGTGCGGCCAATACGGGCATTAGCGGCTTCATCTCACCCTCGGGTGAGGTCATCCAGTCGCTCGGTTGGGACGAGCGCGGAACGCTCACCCAAGAGGTTACCCCCTCACGCAAGGTGACCCTCTATGCCAAGGCGGGCGACTACCTCGGAAGGCTCGGAACCTACCTCTGGATTCTCTCCTTGCTCTATTATGTAAGCTACCGTTTCCGCCGCCGCAACCACCTTGTAAACTAAATAAGAATCAGATAATTACACATACCCTATTTCACAATGAACTACTCCCAGACAACGCAGTTTCTCTTCAACTCCTTTCCCTCCTATCAGAATGTGGGCCCGGGTGCCTACAAGGAGGGACTGCACAACATTGTAGAGATGTGCCGTAGGCTCGACAACCCCCAGAAAAACTACCTCACGATTCACATTGCGGGCACCAATGGCAAGGGTTCCGTATCCCACATTTTGGCCTCGGTGCTTCAGCAGGCGGGCTACTGCGTGGGCCTCTTCACCTCGCCCCACCTTGTGGACTTCCGCGAGCGCATAAGGGTCAATGGTGAGCCCATAAGCGAGCGCGAGGTTGTCAGCTTCGTCAGGGAGCACAAGGAGGAGATGACCTCGCTGGGCCTCTCCTTCTTCGAGATGACCACAGCAATGGCCTTCAACCACTTCTCCGAGCGAGATGTGGAGGTGGCAATCATCGAAACGGGCCTCGGTGGTAGGCTCGATTCGACCAACATCATTAGGCCTATCCTCTCGGTCATCACCAACATAGGCCTCGACCACACCGCCCTGCTCGGCTCCACCATAGGCGAGATAGCCTTCGAGAAGGCGGGCATCATCAAGGATGATGTGCCCGTGGTGATAGGCGAGAGTGCTCCCGAGAGCGACGAGGTCTTCGAGCGTGTGGCTACGGCCCACAATGCGCTCCTGGTCCACGCCGACAGGGAGTGGGAGATTGTCGATAGCGCCCCCTCGGGCGACTATGTGCGCTACCAGTTGCAACGCCCCCGCGACGGTCGCAACCAGATTTTGGACCTCGACTTGCAGGGCTCCTATCAGCGCAAAAATATCCTCACGGTGCGTACGGCTGTGAGCCTGCTGCGCCACCACACACCGCTGAATATCTCCACACGCGCACTCGTTGAGGGCACCCGCTGTGTGGGCTCTTCGACGGGCCTTATGGGTCGCTGGCAGAGGCTCGGCACCAACCCTTTGATAGTTTGCGATACGGGCCATAACGCCCACGGTATCAAGGAGCTATCGGAGCAGATTGCTCGCCAGGACTACCGCAAACTCTATATGGTCGTGGGTATGGTCAGCGATAAGGATTTCGACGCGGTCATTCCGCTGATGCCACGCGATGGCTACTACATCTTCACCGCCCCCTCTGTGCCCCGCGCACTGCCCGCCGCCTCGCTTGCCGAGAAGTTCTTGGCCGAGGGCTTCGATGGAGAGGTTGTGGAGGGCGTTCACGCGGCCTATCGCAGGGCTGTGGAGCTTGCCACCCCCGAGGATTTCATCTTCATCGGCGGAAGTACATTCGTGGTTGCCGACCTCCTCTCGGAGTAAAAACACATCTCTTCGGTGAATTTTTCACCAACTGCAACGGGCGAGACCCTCACCTACGATTAGTAGGCTGCGGGCCTCGCCCATCTTGTTGTTAAAAAATTCCCTCGAAGATATGCGTTTTTATTTGTCCAAAGTCGAAGGTCAAAGGTCTAACCGACCTAAGGCTTTAGAGTCTTTAAGGACCTTAAAGACCTTAAGGAAACTCCCATCTCTCCCATTCCTCTCATCTCGCGCTCCACTCAATTTTCAATTGTATAAGGTTTTTTTTATCTTTGGTGCAACAAAACCAACACCTTGTGTGTCTATATAGAGTAAATGTCCCTTTTGAACTAAACAGACGCAACAGTTTTGCCTATGAAAAAGATACTACCCAGACTACTGCTGTGCGCCCTGCTGCTACTTGTAGCCGAGGGCCTCGAGGCGCAGCAGCGACGCTACACGATTAGTGGTCAGGTGATGGATGCCACCAGCCACGAGCCCCTCTTGGGTGCGACCATCTACGACGGAGTTCACGCGGTGGGTGTCTCCACCAACGAGTACGGCTTCTTCTCGCTCACCCTGCCCGCAGGGCGTGTGAGGCTGGAGGTCTCCTATGTGGGCTACGCTCCCGATATGAGGGAGTTGGAGCTCACGGGCGATGTGTCGCACAACTTTCTGCTCCGTTCGGATGTGAGCATCGAGCAGGTGGTGGTCTATGGCGACCGCCGTTTTAGCGGTGCGCTCAGCTCCCAGATGGGTGCCATAGAGATTCCCATAGCGCAGATTCAGTCCTCGCCCACACTCTTTGGCGAGCAGGATGTGCTCAAATCGTTGCAACTACTGCCCGGCGTGCAGGCGGGCTCGGAGGGAACGGCTGGCATCTATGTCAGGGGTGGTGGTCAAGACGAGAACCTTATGCTGCTTGACGGTGTGCCCATCTACAATGTCAACCATATGATGGGCTTCTTCTCCGCCTTCAACCCAGATGCCATAAAGAGTGTGACCCTCTTCAAGGGCAGTTTTCCGGCGCGTTTTTCGAGCCGTCTGTCGTCGGTCATCGATGTGAGAACGAAGGATGGCGATATGTATGCCTACCACGGCAATGTGAGCGTGGGACTCATCAGCTCCAAGGTGAACCTTGAGGGCCCCATCTGGAAGGGTCACACCTCCTTCAACCTCTCGCTCCGCAGGACCTATAGCGATGTGCTTATGGTGCCTACGATGATGGGCCTCACCTCCTCGATACTCGAAGAGGGCAGGGCCTATGGCGGCTACTACTTCTATGACCTGAACGCCAAGATTACCCACAAGTTCTCCGACCGCGACCGCCTCTATCTGAGTTTCTACTCGGGTGACGACGCTGTCTACTTCAATGTGAGGGACAGCTACTCGGCGGGCGATAGCGGCGTGATTGAGGAGCAGACGAGGCTCAAGATGAACTGGAAGTGGGGCAATATGGTTGCCTCGGCACGCTGGAACCACCTCCTCTCGCCCCGCCTCTTTATGGATGCCTCGCTCACCTACACGCGCTATCGCAACGATATGGCTCTGGGCACCGAGGCCTACTCCCTTTCCGAGGGGACAACCTCGATGTTGGATGTTACGATGGGTGCCAACTCGGGCATTGAGGACATCTCGGCCAAGGTGGATATGACCTGGACACCCTCCACGGAGCACAGCGTGAGATTCGGTGCGGCCTATGTGAACCACTCGTTCTCGCCCGATGTGACCGTCGCCCGTATGTCGCTCTCGCTCGAGAACCTCGCACCCGAGGAGTCCACCGTGCCCGACACGCTCATAACCCTCGACGAGATGTTTGGCGAGAAGCTCATCCGCGCCCACGAGGCGGTGCTCTATGTGGAAGATGAACTCTCTCTGGGTGAACGGGTGCAGGCCAATGTGGGCCTCAACTACTCGGGCTTTGCGGTGGGTGGCGAGTTCTACCACTCCTTGCAGCCTCGCCTGAGTGCGCGTGTGATGATTGCCGACAACCTCTCGGCCAAGGCGGGCTACGCCTATATGACTCAGTATGTCCACCTGCTCTCCAACAACAGCGTATCGCTCCCCTCGGACCTCTGGGTGCCCGTGACGGAGCGTATCAAACCTATGAGCTCCTCGCAACTCTCGGCAGGCCTCTTCTACGACATCCCGGGTCTCTTCGACATCTCCGTGGAGGGTTACTACAAGACGATGGACAACCTTCTGGAGTACAAGGATGGTGCGTCGCTGATGGCCACCACCTCGGGCTGGGAGGATAAGGTGTGTATGGGTCGCGGTTGGGCCTACGGTGTGGAGCTATTGTTGCAGCGAAGCGTGGGCCGCACCACAGGTTGGATAGGCTACACCTGGGCCAAGAGTATGCGCCTTTTCGACAAGGAGGGGCAGGTGCTCAATGGTGGCAGGCCCTTCCCTGCCAAGTATGACCGCCGTCACGATGTGAGCATCACCATCTCCCACAAGCTCACCGACAACATCGACCTCTCGGCCACCTGGGTCTACAACACAGGCAACTGCGCGACGCTGGCCACCCAGTACTACGAGGCGCTCCCCTATGACTTCTTTGAGCAGACAACCGTGGGCCGCGGCCAAATGGAGTACATCTCCTCGCGCAACAACTACCGCTACGACCCCTACCACCGATTGGACTTGAGCCTTAGCTTCCACAAGCAGAAACGCTACGGTGTGCGCACCTGGAATGTGAGCGTCTACAACGCCTACAACAATATGAACCCCTTCCTGATGTACCCCTCGAGCGAGACTGTCCACCAGCAACTGCCCGATGGCAGCCTTTGGGTCACATCCAAGAGCGTCTTCAAGAAGCTCACCATCTTCCCCATAATCCCAAGCGTTACATACTCCTATAAATTCTAAGTCACGACAGCTATGAGAAGTATTATATATAAAATAATGGTATTGGCCGCAGTGGTCCTTTCGGCGGCTGGTTGCGAAACCGTTGTGGAGTTCAGGGGCGACTATGTTGAGAGTATGCCAGTTCTCAACGCCGTAATCTCGCCCGACGGCCCCGTCAGGGCAACCTACACGCGCAGCGTCTTCATCCTCGACGACGACTCCGAGACGATTATCAAAGACGGCACCGTGGAGCTCTACATCAACGATGAGTTTGTGGAGGTGCTTCAGCCCGTTGAGGAGACAAGCGAGTGGCAAGGGACCTCCTTCTACTACCTCGGCACCGTAACCCCCAGGGTGGCCGACAAGGTGACCATCCGCGCACGCTCGGCCCAGTTCCCCGAGTGGGTGAGCGGCACGACGACCATCCCCTACGCGCCCACGGTGGGCGACCTCAAGATAGAGACCTCCGAGGCGATGGAGGAGGGCTACACCGACCTCACAGCCCGACTGGAGCTCACCGACCCCGAGGCCGTCACCAACTACTACTTCGTGCGAGGATGTATAGTGATACCCAACGACAACCCCTATGCCTACTACCAGCGACTCTACTTCGAGTACACCGACCTGGCCTTCCGCGAGGGCAAGGCCGACGGCCTGCTGGAGGAGCTGCTGGGCGGCTCGGGCGACAACGCACTCTTTGCCGACACGATGATAGATGGTCAGCAGAACTACCCGCTCACGATGGAGTGTGAGTATGCCACCACCTACTGGAATGTGCCCGAGGCCCTCTTTGAGGTCACCTGCTTCCAGACCGACGAACACCTATATAAATATTTGTGCTCGGAGAAATTGGCCGGCAATGCGGCGATGTTCGGCGAGCCCGTGCAGATATACACCAATGTGGAGGGCGGCATAGGCGTTGTGTGTGCCCGCTCGAGCTTGGTCGTAAGGTCCAAAAGCTACTCCGAGCTCTTCGAATAACTCTTCGGGCACCAAAATTGTGTGGTGATTCAAAAAAAATCACTATCTTTGAGAACTTTCCCCGAGAGAGATTAGAAACTATAAAACAGATAAACTCTATGGAGTACACTAAATTACTTGCCGACTACGGCCCCGCAATGAGCGCCGAGGAGGTGGCAAAGATTGTTGCCGACTGCCGCGAAAAGTCCATCCGCAACCAGAATGCAGAGGTCTACAAACTCTGCTATAGCACTATCGACCTGACGACCCTCACCGAGAAAGACTCGGTGCAGTCGGTGGGAGCCTTTGTGAAGAAGGCAGTAGATTTCCAGACCATCTATCCCCACATCCCCAATGTGGCCTCCATTTGCGTCTATCCGCTCTTTGTGGATGTCGTGGGCCTCGGTGTGGAGGGCACCGACATTGGCGTGACAAGCGTCGCCGGCGGCTTCCCCGCATCTCAGACCTTCGTGGAGGTCAAGATGCTGGAGGTGTCGATGGCCGTTGAGAACGGTGCCGACGAGATTGATGTCGTTATCAATGTGGGCCAGATGCTTGAGGGCGACTACGAGCCTATGACCAACGAGATTGCTATGCTCCGCGAGGAGGCCGGCGAGGATACCGTCTTCAAGGTTATCATCGAGAGCGGCGCACTCCAGACCCCCGAGCTCATCCGCAAGGCCTCGCTCCTGGCGATGGAGGCAGGTGCCGACTTCGTGAAGACCTCCACAGGCAAGATTCCCGTGGCCGCAACCCCCGAGGCGGCGGTGGTTATGTGTACCGCCATCCGCGACTACTATGAGAAGACCGGCCGCAAAGTGGGCTTCAAGGCCGCAGGCGGCATCCGCTCGGCCGAGGAGGCAGCACTCTTCTACACCATCGTTGAGGAGATTCTGGGCAAGGAGTGGTGCACACCCGCGCTGTGGCGCATTGGCGCCAGCTCGCTCGCCAATGGATTGATATCGGCGATTGAGAATACTCCCGTCAAATACTTCTAAAAAAACGCATAATAGCGGGTGAATTTTTCACCAACCTTCAGATAGCGGACTTCCTCACCTACGCTCTGTAGGCTCCGGAGTCCGCTACTTTGTTTGGCAAAAAATTCCCGACGCTCTATGCGTTTTTACTTTCAAGGGGAAGCGGTCTGGAGCACCTCCCTCACTCGCTGGCACCGTTGTGCCCCGCTGGCACCGTTGTGCCTCGCTGCGGCCGTTGCCGCAAAATTCCGCATCCGCGGAATGAGTATAGACAATCCCTCCAAACCTCCCTTTGAAAAGGGAGGCTTGGTCAAGGGCAAGCCCTTGATAGGCACATTGTTCAACGGTGCAGGCGAATTATGGTGGTCGCCCGACAACCGTCTACCGACTTAAGTCCTATGGGGCCTATAAGACTTATAAGACTTATGGGACCCATAAGCCCTTTTAGCCCTTCACAAAAGTTCGCGGGTATTAAAATTAATACCCGTGAGGTGTTTGTCTAAAGTCGAAGGTCTAACAGACCTAAGTCATTAGAGTCATTAATGACCTTAAGGTCTTTAAGGACCTTATAATAATTTTCCATTTTCCATTGTCAATTTTCAATTTGCCCTTTTGCCCTTTCGGCCCCTTTACAAAAGTTCACGGGTTACATTTTTGTAACCCGTGAACTTTTTGTGGGTCGTCGGTAGACCTTTGACAGACCTCTCCCGCCTTCGGCACCCTCCCCTAACTTAGGGGAGGGTAACACCCCCACCCGCTGGCACCGTTGTGCCCCCTCACCCGCGGGCACCGTTGTGCCTCGCTGTGGCCGTTGCCACAAAAAAACAAGGCCCTGCCGTAGCAGAGCCTTGTTTCGTGTGTATAACTCCTAATGTAGGATTAGATGTTGTTGATGATCTCGTAGAAGGTAACATCGTTCTGAGCAACCTCTTTGAGCTCGGGTTTAGCCTTGATAGCCTGTTTCAGCAGAGCGGTAGCCTCGCTTGCGTCACCCTCTTTCATCGAGATAAGTGCGCGAACATAGTCAGCATCGGCACCCTTAACACCCTTGATAGCCTCGCGTGCGCCCTCAACATTGTTGTCGCAGAGCTCAGCGATTGCAAGGTTGTAACCTGCGAGGTGCTCTTTAGCCTCCTGGTACTCGCCGTCGTTGATAGCGATAGCACCACGGGTAGCCTCAGCAGCCTTCGAGGTCGAGTTCTCAACATACCTCTTAGCGCGGTCGGGATCGCCGGTGTTCAGCGAGATAGCAGCCACATTGGCAGCAGCCTCGGGAAGCTCGCTTGCTTTCTCGAAAGCAACCTTAGCAGCCCTTACCTCGTGGTTGGCAACAAGGCAAACACCGAGGTTGTTGTAAGCAACGGGGTCACCGTAGGTCTCGGCAGCCAGAGCGTAGATAGCGGTCTTCTCGCCGAGGTTGTTGGTGAGGGTTGCAGCGTAGAGCATATGCTCGTTGTCGAGGCTGGTGTCACCTGCCTTAGCAGCTGCAAGAATCTCCTCGTCGTTCAGACCAGCGTAGGTTGCCTGAACAGCAAAGCGGGTACGACGGAGCTCGGGAAGAATCTCCTCTGCCAATACCTGGAATACCTCTGCCATATTCTTAATCTCGGTCTCACGGTCAACAGCCGAGGTGTAGAGCCTCAGCACATTCAGAATGAGGTCTTTATCTTTGATGTCCGACTGCTCAACGAGTTTCACGAAACCGTCCCAGTCCTCACCATAGGCTGCAATCTCGAAGTTCACGCCCTCGATGCCTTTGAGCTCTTTCTTCATAGCCTTAGCACCGCTCTCGCTACGCTTCTCCGAGAGAGTGTTGTTGAACTTCTCCGAACCATCGGGCGATGCGTAACCCGAAGCGTAAACATTACCTACCGAAATCCTCTCAGCGCCCTGGTTTGCAGCGATGAAGTCTTTGAAGAGAGCAATCTGCTCCTGCGAGAGCTGCTGTTTGCGAACCTCCGAAGAGCTGATGGCATACTTAATCTCGGCCTCTGCCATAGTGGTGCTCGAGCGCTCGAACGAGGTCTCAATCAACTCATAGGTACCCTCCTCATTCTCAAGGATGTTGTCCTCGAGAACAAGCTCCTCAGCGGAGTTTTTGGTCCTGTTAACACCCTCGGCCAGAGCCTGAGCGTCGGTCAGACCATCCTCCTCGAGCTCGTCGCCGATACCGTGAGCCATAGTCTGGTGGGCAGCGATACCCGAAGCTACAGCGTAGGTTGCGAAGGGAACGAAGTCGGGAGTCTCTTTGCAATCGTCAAAGCATTTCGACTCGATGCGGAGCTCAAGGCTACCAACAACACCCTTCTTGAAGGGGAAGGAGATGTGCTGCGAGTAGGAGCCACCGTCGAAGCGGCTAATCTGAGTGTAGTTGCCGGTCACGCGCTCACCCTGGAGAAATTTGGGTGCGCAAGCGATCTCCTCACCGTCGTTGTAAACGAACACGGGGGTAATCTTCAGGATTGCCTCAGTGTTGAAGTACATCTCGGGGAAGGTTACAGTGAGGTCAGCCTCTACGGTCGAACCCTTAAGAGTAAGGAGGTCGGGAGTGCAGGTGAACTGAATCTGGTCCTGCTTCTTCTGCATCTTCTCATAGCACTCGCTACAACCAACCAACATAGTGGCTACCATAGAGAGCACCAAGGCTACAGTTGCGAATCTTTTCATAATGTCTTGATTTTCTTTTGTTTATTATTGTTATTGTTATTTTGCGTCGCTTTCGGACTTCCTTTTGCGTCGATAGTGGTTTAGTCCGGCAAAGCCGTTCTACACCACTACGACTAACAAAGGTATAAACTTTTTTTGTTTTTAATGGTCTTGGACCATAAAAAAATCAAAAAACCACACTACTTTTTGTCCTTGCGCTCCGAACGGTGGCCGCCTTTGTGGTCACCTTTGGGGCGTGCGGGCCTCTCTGCGGGCTCCACATAACCCTCGGGCTTGGGAAGAAGTACCTTGCGCGAAAGTTTCAGCTTGCCGGTCTTAGGATCCGAGCCAATGAGCTTAACCTCAAGCATATCGCCCTCCTTGAGGCCGGTCTCCTCCATAGTCTCGAAGCGTTTGTAGTCGATCTCCGAGATGTGAAGCAGTGCGTCCTTACCGGGCAGAATCTCAATAAATGCACCAAAAGCAACAATCGAGCGAATCTTTCCGTTGTAAACCTCGCCAATCTCGGGAACTGCTACGATGCCCTTGATGCGAGCCAGAGCGGCATCCATACCCTCCTTGTTCTCGCCGAAGATGTCAACAATACCCTTGTTGTCAACCTCGGTGATGGTGATGGTGGTACCGGTGGTCTTCTGAATCTCCTGGATAACCTTACCGCCGGGGCCGATAACAGCACCAATGAAGTCCTGGGGAATGGTAATCTGTACGATGCGGGGAACGAAGGGACGGAAGTCCTCACGAGGCTCGGCGATGCACTCGGTCAGCTTGCCCAGGATGTGCATACGACCCTGACGAGCCTGCTCCAGAGCCTTAGCCAGCACCTCATACGACAGACCGTCAACCTTGATATCCATCTGGGTTGCGGTGATACCGTCGGCAGTACCGGTAACCTTGAAGTCCATATCGCCCAAGTGGTCCTCGTCGCCAAGGATATCCGAGAGGATTGCATACCTATCACCCTCCGAGATAAGACCCATAGCGATACCCGAAACGGGTTTCTTCATCTTCAGACCCGAGTCCATAAGGGCCAGGGTACCTGCACATACGGTAGCCATCGACGACGAGCCGTTCGACTCGAGGATGTCGCTCACTACCCTCACAGCGTAGGGGTTCTCATCGCCCACGGGAACCATAGGTTTGAGGGCCCTCCAAGCCAGGTTGCCGTGACCAATCTCACGACGCGAGAGGCTGCGTGCGGGTTTTGCCTCGCCGGTGGAGAAGGGAGGGAAGTTGTAGTGGAGCACAAACTGCTCGCTACCCTGATTCAGCACCTCGTCAATCATCTTCTCGTCGAGCTTGGTACCGAGGGTTACGGTCGAGAGCGACTGGGTCTCACCACGGGTGAAGACTGCCGAGCCGTGGGCGCAGGGAAGTACGCCTACCTCGCACCAGATGGGGCGAATCTCGTCGGTCTTACGACCATCCAGACGCTTACCCTCGTCGAGAATCATATTCCTCATCGCCTTCTTCATAACCTCGTCGTGGAAGTAGCGGTGAATCATAGTCTTCTTCTCCTCGAGTTCCTCCTCGGTGAACTGCTCGCAGAACTCTGCCTCGAGAGCCTCGAAAGCCTCGCTGCGCTCGTGTTTGGCGCTACCTGCGGTGGCAATAGCGTAAGCCTTGTCGTAGGTCTCGGCAACGACCTTCGCCTTGAGCTCCTCGTCGTTTACCTCGTGGCAGTACTCCCTCTTGACATCCTTGCCGAGCTCTTTTGCCAGCTCAATCTGTGCCAAGCACTGGGGTTTGATAGCCTCGTGAGCGAACTTGATAGCCTCCAGCATATCTGCCTCGCTAACCTCCTTCATCTCACCCTCAACCATCAGGATATTGTCGTAGGTTGCACCAACCATCAGGTCGATATCTGCATCCTTGTTCTGCTCAAAAGTGGGGTTGATAACAAGCTCACCATTGACCCTTGCTACCCTCACCTCCGAGATGGGGCACTCAAAGGGGATGTCCGACACTGCCAGAGCAGCCGAAGCGGCCAAACCTGCCAGAGCATCGGGCTGAATATCTTTAGCGGCCGAGATGAGGTTCACGGTCACGAACACCTCTGCGTGGTAGTTCGAGGGGAACAGGGGGCGCAAAGCACGGTCGATGAGCCTTGCTACCAGAATCTCGCTATCCGAAGGACGAGCCTCGCGTTTGAGGAAGCCACCGGGGAAGCGACCTGCAGCCGCATATTTCTCGCGGTACTCTACCGAAAGGGGCATAAAGTCGCAATCATCCTTTGCATCCTTTGCTGCCACCACGGTAGCGAGCAACATAGTGTCACCCTGCTGAACGATTACCGAACCGTCAGCCTGTTTGGCATACTTGCCAGTCGAAATGGTAATCTCGCGCTCTGCGTCGAGCTTCACCACCTTCTTGATCTCATTGTAAAGCATCTTTTTTCGTCTTGTTTATTATTGCATCCAAAAAATTGTTTGTTGTTTCCTTGTCTTGCAGCACCTTCCCTCTTGGCAGAAAAAAGATGCCTTCAAAAAGCGACTTTTACATTCCTCCTAAATCCCCCTTTGAAAAAGGGGGACTTGGTCAGCCCTGATGGGCTGATAGCCCTTTCGTCTTGTTTATTGTTGCATCCAAAAACATCTGCGCCATTTTGTCATTATTCGTCCGACTCTTACATCGTAAAACTTACACGACTTTCAGATTCGCTATTAATAGTTATCATTGGCTACATTGGAGCCCGCTCCAAGAACCTCAACATAATTCATTTGCATCGGTAAATCAAAAATTGAGTCAGACTCCACCTCATAGATGCCATTCATAGGATAACAAATGTTTCCTGTGTAATATTCATACCTCCAACGCTTTAACCCATTTTCATTCGGAGTGTCATTCTGTACCCAATAAAGACTTGGCAAAGCATATTTACAAAGAGGCTGTATGCTTTCTTGTTTGAAAATCCTATAGTCAACCCCAAAACCTCTATCAACTCGTCTTGGTTGTACATAATAATCTTCCCAACTAAAGTCGTTACGGTTTTCGTAAAAAGACTGTACCAAACACCCGAAGCGATCGTGCAAATCGCTCAAATTCTCAAACCAAATGTCATAGAAATACCGCGCAATCTCCCCGGAATCTGTATCAATGCGATTAGTCGTATATGGGGTTATATGAGAACATAGTGTGTCTAATTTCTCCATACACACATCAGGCAAGTGCTCCAATTTTGTTATATTGCAATAAGCCGTATCGATAGGTACTCTACCATCACATATAATGGCTTTGATAAAATAACATCCATTGCGAAAGAGCTCAACTTCAACCTCATTCCCCTTTATATTTAGATTTACATTCTGCTGCCCCCCATTGTCAAACAAACTCTCTCCTGCCGAATAAGAAACAGAAAGATTTTGACTACTTGAGCTACCGTAATAGTAACGAATAACATATGGAGTATTTAACTCCACCTCCTCAGGAAACTCAAAGTCAAAACCATTAACAACATTTACAATTAATGTTTGTTCGTGAACATGACTATCAAGAATCGCATTGTCAACCCTAAAATTTACCGTATACATACCGCATTCGTTGATAGTCAATTCTACACCGTCGCCCGTTGTCCTGTATGTATTAATAATGCTTCCTTGATCGTTGACAACCTCTAATATTTTTATATCATCTTCACTGCAACAACCATCGGAATTTAAGAAACTAATAAAATATTTCTTACCAGCAAGCAAACATTCATCTTCGAGACTATTTGTTCCATTCAAACAGATATCATAGTCTACAATGTCGTCATCCTCATACATCTTCTGTAATTGCATCTTGTCCAAGCCAGTAACGCCAAAGGTCCACAAATATGGGTCCGAAGGCACATGTACTGGTGACAACATAATAGACTTGTCCCCTTTAGATTCATACAAATACTCGTCTTTATTTTGTATCTCACTCAAGCCAATAGCCCGACCTATCGCATGCGCCATCAGCCCCTCTTGTAACATAGCATCCTCTACTTCTCGCCACAAATAGTTTCCCACATTAATATGAATCTGCAAGGCAGGGGCAATTGCGTCAGAGAAGGCGGATCTGGTCAATTGGATTAAACTTTCACCTGCCGCCTTATAAAAATGCACGCTCATACAGAAAGGAAAATCTTCTCCAGATCCACTTCCCGCATATGGATAAAACTGAATGTCGCTCTTTGCATCATTCCACTGCACAAGCGCACTTTCTATAAATCCAACCCTATCCTCTCCATCTCCTGTGGAATCATACACACTTGATATAGATATTTTCCGATAATGCTTGCCGATAATCCTATTGTTATTAGCCAGTCGAGTTTGTGGAGAAAAATCGCCACATTCATTCAAAAAAGATGCTATATCTTCCTTGTAAAAACGATATGTATCTTCGACAAGAAAATAAGTGCCTTTATCAACAATCATCGTGGCATCATACCCCATCGCGGATATGAGCATGTTAACAGAACTAACAGAATCAGCCAAAGTACGGGTAGACTCATTAGACGAACCATTAACCGTTTTCACTGGAGTCGCATCAAACTCATTTACACAGCTGAGCGACAGCAGCACAACTATAAACACAGCAATTCGAAACAACCTATTATTCATTTCTACTTACAAAAACTTCTCCTTCAATATTCTCCAGGCAGCACTCACTTGACTCATAATACAACCCGGATGTTCTATCATAAAATCTAATCTTAAAAACTCTCCTTTCGCCACTATCGGGCACTCCGGACAAATTAACAAGCATATTGAATCCACCGGATTTCTCTGGCATCACAAAAGCACCAGGTCTCCCGTCGGCATCCACGACCCATTGATCATTATCTCCTGTTAAAATAGGATGAGCAACCATCTCTCCTACTATATTCTCAACCCAAAAGTAACCATATCGAGAATTTGTAGATTCCCATTCTGAATTGGAAAATAGCACATTAATCATAGCCACCTCCCTGGTGCAACAACTACACTCCGCAGTGTGCACTGATGTTTGTCCCTCAAGTTTGTAATAATCCACAAAAGTACACTCTCCAAGAGATCTATACTTTGTCTCTTCTGTCGGATTCGGATATCTGGGGACCTCTCCCTGTGTTGATGTTTCTGTTTCGCACGCCAATAACGCAGTGGCCAATGCTACTAATACACAAAACAATATCTTTCTCATACATACTTCCCATATCACATTATCACTACTCGGCCGCAAAACCTTCTCCACGCACACGCCCGCGCGAAAGGAAAATTTCCCTCTGTGAGGGAACTCCACGGGACCACAAGTGACCCTCAAGGGCAATCGCACCTTACAAACACAAAGCAAAGGCAAGCCCCTGGTGGGAAACATTGCCTTTGCTGTTGCATTCTCCTTGCGAGTAGCAGATTACTTACGGATACCGAGAGCTTTGATGATAGCCCTGTAACGCTCAATGTCTACTCGTTTGAGATAATCGAGCAGCTGACGACGCTTACCTACCAGACGAAGAAGTGCACGCTGGGTGCCGTAGTCGTGGCGGTTCTGTTTCATGTGCTCGGTAAGGTGGTTGATACGGTAGGTAAAAAGTGCTACCTGGCTCTCAGGCGAACCAGTATCTACTTTCGAAGCACCGTACTGACCGAAAAGCTCCTGCTTTTTCTCTGCGTTCAAATAACTCATTGTTTTGTAAAAATTTAGTTATGTTCCACTTTACGACGAATCCGCCTTATCCCGAATATCGCCAAAGCGTGGCGCAAAAGTACGCAAAAAATTCAAAATGCAAAACGCAAACCACAAAATAATCCTCTCAAACCACTGATTTTCCACGATTTTCGGCCACAATCTCCTCGACAAAGCAAATTTTCGGCCAAAACACCGTCGACAACAAGCAATCCGCAACCATCCGCTCGGGGAGTGGGGCTGCAAACTATTGCCGTATGTGTGGGGATAAAATAGCTCAAAGAATATGCAGCGTTGTGAGGCCGTGATGTTTGCCCGCGACATAGGTGCCCGAGGGTATTCCCTCGCGGCAGAAATTGCACATAGATAGCGGTTTACCAAGCACAAACTCCAGGCACTCGAAGCTGTCGCCGGGCCTCATCGTGGAGTTCTCGCACCGCTCGGCCACAAAGCGGCCCTCACCCAGATAGCGCACCTCGCATAACCTATCGGGCAACCACCCTATGCGGACAACATCACCTGTGGTGAGTTCGGCAATCGTAACCGTCTTACTATCAAAAAATTCCGACTCGTCGCCAGCCTCCTTTGCCAGCAGCGCACAGAACTCTGCCCAATGTACCCCTTCGCCATAGAAGGCAAGCACATCGAGGGTGCGGAGTGACACATTGTCGTAGCCTCGTGTGGAGTAGCCCCACACGCGCTCCAGCGTGCTCTCGGAGATATGCTGACGCTGTTGTTTCTCTATCTCATCGACAAGCGCAAGGAAGTCGGCGTGGGTGGCAAGAGGCTTACCAAAGCGTCTTTCCACTCGCATCCTTAGGGCGGCAATCTGCGGAATATTACTCTTAATGCTCATAGTGTTACAAAAATAATACTTATCTTTGACTTTCAAAAACACCCACTATGGCCATCGAGAGCGAAATATTCAACACTCAACCCTCCGAAACACCCTCCGCAACCACCCCCAAGTTGTTGAGAGCCACCGCACACACCAACCTTTTCAGGGTGGAGAGAGAGGGAAAAATGCTCCTCGTAAAGACAACAAAAGACAAAACGGAGTACTCCCGAGAACTACTCAAACGCGAGTGGGAGCTGGCCGCAGGGTGCAACCATCCCCACATAATCCACGCCCTCTCACTCGAGGAGTTTGAGGGGCTCGGGCTGGCGATTGTGATGGAGTACATCGAGGGGCGCACAATGGCGGAGTGGCTTGCGGAGAATCCGCCCCAGAGCGAGCGTCGCAGGGTCTTCGAGGAGTTGCTCACGGCCCTCGGCTACCTCCACCGCCGAGGCATCATCCACAACGACCTCAAGCCCGAGAACCTGCTCATCTCACGCACCGACAACTCACTTGTTCTCATAGACCTCGGTTTGGCCGACAAGGATGCCTATGTGGCACTCAAGAGGCTCGGCTGCACACCTCGTTACGCCTCGCCCGAGCTACTGCAAAGAGGTGTGGTAGATGCCCGCAGCGACATCTACACCATAGGTATTATTATGGGTGAGCTCTTCGGCTCGCGCCACCGCCACATAGCTGCGCGTTGCAGCAACCCCCGCCCCGAGAGGCGCTACGCCAACATTGCGGCCCTCCTCAGGGCCTGGCACCATCGCAACCTCGGGTGGTGGGTGGTAGCAATCTTTCTGTTTGTGATGGCTCTGACCGTTCCGCTTGCACAGAGGGCCTCCGAGGAGCGCACCGAGCAGCAAGCCAAGGAGCAGCAGGAGCAGGCCACAAAGACCATCTTCGAGAAGATAACCGACGATGTCACCGCGCGTTATCAGATTGGGCTCGACTCCATAGCCGTGGCTCGCTATAGGGAGTTTGCCGAGGTTATTGCCAACAATTTCTACTACGATATGTGGCTCTACCACACCTCCCTGCTGCCCACCATCGACAACGAGGCTCTGCGCACCGAGGCCACCGAGCACTTCACCCTCACCGTGAGCCCCTGCAATGTGGCCATCTGGGACAAGGCCGAGGAGCTCCCCGAGCTACACGAGAGCGGCCTTTCGGCAAGGGAGATAAACTACTACCAAGAGTTGCTGCTTCAGGGCAGGCCTTTTGAGACCTTTGATGAGTAGTTTCCAAAAGACAATTAAAGACAATTTTTCCCACTGTTTTTTAAGGTACTTTTGCACTTACAACTGCCCCCACAAGCGGGTTTGTTGTGTTTTCGTGTGCAAACAATCAAACACATTAGTATACCTTAAAAAACAAAACTATGAAGAAAATTTTTTTCACTCTCGGCGCAGTGGTTGCAATGATTGCTGCGACCTCTTGCGGTAGCGGAGTTGTCAAATCGGGTCCCACCGAAATACTCCTTTCTGCCGACCAGCTCACCGAAATCTACAGCCGCTACTCCGACATCGAGGATGAGTTCCACGAGGGTGCCTGTGTTGTATATCAGGGCGACAACAACGCGGGCCTTGTGAATCTCAAGTGCCAGGAGATTCTTCCTTGCGAATACAACGAAATTGAGTATGTCGGCGAGGGCTACTTCATTGTCAAAAAGGGCGAGAGTTACCTTACCCGCGAAGAGGGCGTGGTTGATTGCAACGGCAAAATTGCAATCCCCTGCGAGTACTACGATGGAGAGTACTATGGTGATGGTCTGTTCAGGTTTGCCACATCCAATAGTTACCCCTACAACGAGGGTCTGCTCAGCGCAAAGGTTGAGGAGGGTGCCACCGCCACATTCAAAGAGATTGCCCCCTTTACACACAAAGAGATTGAATATTTGGGCGAGGGCCTATTCAAATTTGAAGAGTTAGAGGACAAAAAACATTGCGTACGCTATGGTATTATGAACTCGCTTGGAGAGATTCTCGCTCCTGGCGAAACATATAGCGAGGTTGATTCGTTTCACGAAGGTCTGGCTGCGATTAGAACTCTAAACCCCAACAATAAGGCGGAATGGCACTGGGATGAGATTTATGGCTACATCAACAACAAATGTGAGATTGTACTTCCTTTGGCTTACGATTTCGCCGATAAGTTTGTCGATGGCGTAGCAATTGTCGAACTCAATGACACCTACAACATGATTGACACCACCGGTAAGACCATTGTGTCGTTCGGCAAGAACTCGAAACCCACATCTCTGTATTATCTCGTGGATGGTGTTATTCCTGTGCTCTTCTACGATGAGGAGAAGGGTACTTTCCACACCGACTTCTACAATGCCAAAGGCGAGAAGGCTATTTCTGAAACATTCTTGTATGCCATGTACAATGACCTGTTCGACAAGTTCGAGGTACTCCGTCAGGACCAGTCGGCCGTATACATCAACGGCAAGGGCGAAGTTATGGACCTCCAGTTCGACGAAGACGACAGGGATTTACTCATAAAACTCCTCCATAACGACCTTCCCTATGGCTTCAAGGATGCCTACGGCCTCTTTGAGTAGTTTTAACACACACATAACGATTTAACCCACACATAAGGATATGGAAACTATGAATAACACTCAGGTCCCCGCGCCCAAGAACAACAAAAAGAAGTATATCTGGATTGGTATCGGTGTGCTCCTGCTGATTGCATTGTGCTTCGGTGGCAACGAAGAGCCCGCACCCGAGCGAGCAGAGCAGATTCTCAAGGCTGCCCAAACAGAAATCAAAGGCGACCTAAAGGGGTGCTATGAAGTTGTAGACAGGAACTACAAGGTGAAGTTTTCGACCACAAGCTACGGTTATGACTTTGTGAATGTGGAGCTCAAACGCACCGACAAAAAGCTCCCCTACGACCGCAAGGATGTAGTAATCTACCCCGAAGCAGAAGAGTCGTCGGCACACTACTGCGCAGGTTTCGGTATTGAGGTGCTCGATGCCGACGGCGAGGTGCTCTGCAAAACCAGCGCCAATGCAACCCCCTATTCGTGGGATGAGATGACCGCTGCTCTCCAGCTGCTGCCCGAGGAGACCTCCACCATCGGTTTCAACTTCCAGCGCCTTCCCGAGAACGCCGCATCTTTCCGCGTAACCTCGCTGGTGCAGAAGAACGACGAGCGCAAAACAGAGGCTGCTGCCGCGACCAAGACAACCTCCGAGCCCAAAAAAGAGAAGAAGGAGAAGTCGGAAAAATCTCTGCTTGAGGAGGCCGCAGACGACACCAAGGCTATGCTGAAAGTGGCAGACGAGGCTCTGGAACTCACCGGCAAAATGCTCGAACTTCTCGACGAATAATCACACTACACTTAAACACAATTAACTACTAAAACAAATTTTTACTACTATGAGAAAAGCATCTATGGTTCTCGGCGTCATCGCGCTGATTCTTGCACTCCTTCCCCTTGTGAGCGGCTGGTTTCTTATGATCTCCTGGCTGATATACATTCTGGCTCCCCTGGGCCTCATCTTCGGCATTATCGCCATCGTGAAGAAGCAGCCCAAGGCAGTTGTTGCCACCATCGTTTGTGCCGTAGCACTCCTCTTGCCCCTGCTTTTGGACAAGACCTATGAGGAGGCAGCAATGAAGTCGGTTGATAACGCTCTGAATATGACTATCGACGCAATGGAGAGCCTCGAGTCGCTCGGCGAGTAGCCCACCGACACGGAGAAAAATAATTAGACCTTAGCAAGTAATAGCCAACTCTTTCGGGAGCTGGCTATTACTATATCTCCACCACCCATCCGACTCCTCCACAAAACAAAAAAACAGAGGGGATAGGCTGCCTGTCGATTGTAATCTCAATTGGGAATTACTATCTTTGCCCCTATGAAAAAACTCGGAACAATACATACCTTTCTCGTGGCGGTAGCGGCAGTGCTCCTTATGGTGGGGTGCGGCAAGGCTCCAACCGTCACCCGACTCCAGGGGCGTGCCCTCGGAACCATCTACAACATAACCGTCGTGGGCAATCTGCCCGAGGAGTTTCCACTTCGTCTGGACTCGCTCCTTGGGGAGGTCAATCGCTCGATGAGTATTTTCGACAAGAGTTCACTCCTAAGCCGAATAAACAGAGGCGAGGAGCAGGTGGCCGACCGCCACATCATCCGCTGTGTGGAGGAGGCTCTGAGGGTGAGCGCACTCTCCGAGGGGGCCTACGACATAACCATAGGCCCCCTTGTGGAGGCCTTCGGCTTTGCGGGCGATGACCCCAACTTCACCATCCCCACCGACTCGCTCCTTGAGTTTGTGGGCTACAAAAAAATCAGGCTCGAGGGTGACCGCCTCGTGAAGACCGACCCCCGTGTGCGACTGGACCTCAACTCCATAGCCAAAGGCTATGCCGTGGACCTTACGGCCGCCCTCATTGAGGAGTACGGCCACGAAAACTACCTCGTGGACATCGGCGGCGAGATTGTCTGCCGAGGTACCAATCCTCGCGGCGAGAGGTGGGGCATAGGCGTGGAGACCCCCTTTGAGGGCAACTTCTCGACCACAGGCGAGCACATAACAACCATTGTGCGCATCTCGGGCGTGGGTATGGCCACAAGCGGCAACTACCGCAACTTCCACACCGACCCCGAGGGCAACAAGTTCACCCACATCATCGACCCCCACACAGGCGACAACACCGCCTCGTCGCTCCTCTCGGCCACAGTTATCGCCCCCTCGTGTATGACGGCCGACGCCTATGGCACAATGTTCATAGCCCTGGGACTTGAGCGCTCACGCGAAGTGGCCAAACGCGAGGGTATCGCCGCCCTGTTCATCTACGATGACGGCGGCACAATGAGGGTCGAAAAGAGCGAGGCTTGGGAGTTGAGAGTTGGGAATTGAGAGTTATAATTCCCTCCCCTAAGTTAGGGGAGGGTGCCCAAAGGGCAGGAGAGGTCTGTAAAGTTAGAAGGGGCCGAAAGGGCCGAAAGGGCCAAAAGGCTAAAAGGCAAAATTTTAGAGGGGATTTAAGGAGGAGTTACTAAATTCACTAAACTCCCTAAGGTCTTTAAGGTCTTTAAGGTCCTTAAGGTCCTTAAAAAAGACTTAAGTCGGTCGTCGGTAGACCTCCACTAAAACAAATAGCAACAACTAAACACCCCACTGAAACGCGGAAATCACCCACAAGGCACACCCGACCGGCTGACTAAAACTGATAGCAACAACAGAAAACAGATGACACAAGAAGAGATAAAAATACTACAAGGACTTAATCCGGCACAAGAGGCGGCGGTGAGAGATTTTCAGTCGCCCTCGCTCATTGTGGCGGGTGCGGGCTCGGGCAAGACAAGGGTGCTCACCTGCCGCATAGCCTGGATGATTGCACAAGGGGTGGCACCCTACTCCATAATGGCGCTCACCTTCACCAACAAGGCCGCACGCGAGATGAGGGAGCGTATAACCGCGCTGGTGGGCGAGCAGAAGAGCCGCTACATCTGGATGGGCACCTTCCACTCCGTATTCCTCAAGATTTTGGCCCAGGAGGTGGCCCACATAGGCTATCAGCCCAACTTCACAATCTACGACACGGGGCAGAGCGAGAGCCTCATAAAGTCCATAATCAAGGAGATGCAGCTGAGCGACGAGGTCTACAAGCCCCGCGATGTCCACTCGCGCATATCGCTCGCCAAGAACAATCTGGTGACCCCCGCGGCCTACGAGGCCAGCGCACCACTTATGGAGGAGGACAAGAAGCGCCGTCAGCCCCAGTTCTGGCAGCTCTACAAGAACTACTGTGCGCGCTGCAAGCAGAACAATGCTATGGACTTCGACGACCTGCTGTTGCAGACCAACATACTCTTCCGCGACCATCCCGAGGTGCTGGAGAAGTACCAGAAGCGTTTTCCCTACATACTGGTGGATGAGTATCAGGACACCAACTCGGCGCAGTATCTGATTGTCAAGAAGTTGGCAGGCGACACCGAGACGGCCAATGTCTGCGTGGTGGGCGACGATGCGCAGAGTATCTACTCGTTCCGCGGAGCCAAAATCGAAAACATCTTCCGCTTCCAGAAGGATTTTCCCAAGGCACGAATCTACAAGCTCGAGCAGAACTACCGCTCGACACAGACCATTGTGGATGCGGCCAACAGCATCATTGAGCACAACCAGCACCGCATAAAAAAGCGCGTCTTCTCGGAGAACAACAAGGGTGAGAAGATAAGGATTCTCAAGGCCTACACCGAGGGCGAGGAGGCACAGATGGTGGCCAACGGCCTCAGGGGCATAAAAATCAAGGAGGGGTGTGAGTGGAGCGATATGGCCATCCTCTACCGCACAAACTCCCAGTCACGAGCCCTCGAGGAGGCTCTACGCAAGCGCGACATCCCCTATCGCATCTATGGTGGCCACTCCTTCTATGACCGCAAGGAGGTCAAGGATGTGATGGCATACTTCAAGACCCTGGCCAACCCCAAGGATGACGAGTCGCTGCTGCGCATAATCAACTATCCCGCACGAGGCATTGGCGATGTGACCATTGGCAAGATACGCGCCGCGGCACAGGCCAAGGGTGTGAGCCTCTGGGAGGCCATACAGAGCGCCTCACCCGAGGAGAGAGCCCTCTTTGGCAAGAAAGTCTTGGACTTCTATGCCCTGATTCACAACCTCTCGCTCGCAAGGGAGGACAAGACCCTCTATGAGTTTGGACTTGAGGTCGTTACGCGCAGCGGCATACTCTCCGCCTACAAGCTCAACCCCTCGCCCGAGAATGAAAATGCGCTCCAGAACATCGAGGAGCTGCTGAACTCTATGCAGAACTTCCGACACCAGATGATTGAGGTCGAGGAGCAGGAGGAGGTTACCGAGCCCACACTGGAGGTGTGGTTGCAGAACATCTCGCTGCTTACGGATATGGACTCCAAGGATGATGGCGAGCGCAACTGGGTGACACTCCTGACGGCCCACTCCTCCAAGGGTTTGGAGTTCGACTATGTATTCATCACGGGTATGGAGGAAAACCTCTTCCCGAGCATCATATCCATCACCTCGCCCGACCAGATTGAGGAGGAGCGCAGGCTCTTCTATGTGGCCGTCACACGCGCCAAGAAGGGTGTGACCATCACCTTCGCCGGCTCGCGCTTCAAGTGGGGCAGTATGGAGTTCAGCCGCCCCAGCCGCTTCCTCAAGGAGATAGACCCCCACTATGTGGATGCGCAGTTTGACGACGAGGAGGAGGAAAAAGAGGAGCGACAGAGGGGCCGCAGTCAGATTGAGGAGCTCAAACGACGCTTCGACCATCGCGAGGGCCGCACCGTCGTTGAGCGCCGCGAGTTCCAGAGCAGCCGCACAATACCCCCCACCCCACAGCCACAGAGGCCCAACTTCAGCGCAATGAAGAGCGTGGGTGTGCGCAGTGGCGAGGTGGAGCAGGTGGAGCAGGTGGCCTCCGCAGGTGCCTATGCCGTAGGTCAGAGGGTGCGCCACGCACGCTTCGGCAGCGGTCGCATAGAGGCCCTCGAGAGGCTCTCGACCGACACCAAGATAACGGTCCTCTTCGATGACCCCCAGGTGGGCAAAAAGGCCCTGTTGGCAAAATACGCGAAGCTGGAAATTGAGAGTTGAGAAAGGGCCAAAAGGAAATTGAAAATTGACAATTGAAAATTGACAATTGAAAATTATAGAGGGGACTTAGAGGGAATCCCTAAAGTCCCAAAGCCCCTAAAGACCCTAAGGTCCTTAAACTCCTTAAAGTCCTTAAGGTCTTTTGCCTGCCTATAATTTTGCATTTTGAATTTTGAATTTTGAATTTCCTCGAGCCTTAGGTCAGTTAGACTTTAGACAAAAAAGCAATGAAAAGAGAGGAACGATACAGAGGCCTGGTGGAGTATTTCTCGGAGGCTATGCCCGTGGCGGAGAGCGAGTTGGAGTTCTCGTCGCCCTATGAGCTCGTGGTGGCCGTGATGCTCTCGGCGCAGTGCACCGACCGCCGCGTGAACCTCACCACGCCGGCACTCTTCGAGCGCTTCCCCACGCCCGAAAAGATGGCCGAGGCGGAGGCCGAAGAGATATATCCCTACATCAAGAGCATCTCCTACCCCAACAACAAGGCTCGCAATCTGGCGCGTATGGCGCGTATGTTGGTGAGTGAGTATGGTGGTGTGGTGCCCGACACGGTGGCGGAGCTGGAGCGTCTGCCGGGTGTGGGGCGCAAGACCGCAAATGTGGTGGCAGCGGTGCTCTTTGGCAGGGAGGTTATGCCCGTAGACACCCACGTTTTCAGGGTGTCGCGCAGGGTGGGCCTCACCGTTGGAGCCAAGACCCCACTTCAGGCCGAGGAGCAACTCGAGAAGGGTTTTCCCAAGCACCTATTACCCATAGCACACCACTGGCTCATACTCCACGGCCGCTATGTCTGCACCGCCCGCAAGCCCAAGTGCGAGGAGTGTGGCATTCGCCGCTGGTGTAAGTCCGCCCCCAAAGAGTAAGCACCATCTATGAAACAGTATAAGGCCCGAGGCATTGTCCTCAACACACTCAAATATGGCGAGTCGTCGATGGTTGCCCACATCCTCACGGATGTGTGCGGCAGGCGCGGCTATATGGTCCAGGGGCTCGGCAAGGGGGGCGGTCGCAAAGGGGGCAAAGGGGCCCTCTTTCAGCCTATGTTTCTGCTCGACTTCGTGGGCATAGAGAGTAGCAAGACAGAGCTCGACAGGCTCGGCGAGGTGAGCCTTGCGGTGCCACTCCAGAGCATACCTTTCGATGTGAGAAAGAGCACCATAGCACTCTTTATGTCGGAGCTCCTCTACCGTCTTGTGCGCGAGGTGGAGCCCAACTCGCCACTCTTCGACTATGTCTACCACTCGGTGGTGGCCCTGGATGTTATGGAGGAGGGAGTGCCCAACTTCCACCTCTGGTTTATGGTGGGCCTGAGCCGCTTTCTGGGCTTCTACCCCTCGGGCGAGTGGCACGAGGGCGACCTCTTCGACATCGAGGCGGGATGTTTCTCGTCCACAATGCCCCACAGCGGACTCTACATCAACGCCGACAACACCCGCCTGCTCCACACCCTGATGAACACTGAGGCCTCCACTCTCGGCACCCTCCGGCTCTCACGCCTCCAGCGCAAAGATTTCATCGCCTCGCTGCTGGCCTACTTCGGCTACCACCTCGACACCATCCACTCCATCTCCTCACTCCGCATCCTCTCCGAAGTCTTTTAGGTGGCAACGGCCACAACGAGTGCTGGTGGGCACAACGGTGCCTGCGAATGATGGTGGGGCTCCCCGAAGCAGTACCGCGAGTGGGGGTAGTGCTCCCCAATGCCGCAACTCGAGTGGGGGTGGGGCTCCCCAATGCCGTACCGAGAGCGATGGTGGTGCTCCCCGATGCCGTAACTCAAGTGAGGGTGATTCTCCCAAACGCATTTCCGTCTTGCCACGACTGCCGCAAGGCAGGCGGTTGGCATCTACCAATCTTGTCTTAAACACAATGGTACTGTCTTGCGTCGGTTGTGAGATGGGAGAGATGAGAGAGATGAGAGAGATGGGTGGCCGACCATTCAGATAATATGGGGCTTATAGGTCCCATAGGTCTTATTGGCCCCACCTCTCCCAGAACTGCCATCTCTTCCACAAAACCTTTTGGCCTCTTCGGCCCTTTCGGCCTTTGGGGCCCTAACATACCTCTCCCGCCTTCGGCACCCTCCCCTAACTTAGGGGAGGGAATTCTTATAAGGGCCTTAAAGTCCCTAAAGTCCTTAAGGTCTTTAATCCACCACTCATTCAAATAATTTTCCATTTTCAATTTTCCATTTTCAATTTTCACTACAAATAGGTATGCGAGGTTGGGGAAAAAATCGTAAATTTGCACCCGACATAACAACCCATAGGCAACAATGAGTATCTCCCACAACCACTCCCACTATCGCGCAACGGACAAGCTGCGCGAACTCATAAACGACAATGGTTCAATACTTTTCGTTATGAGCCGATTCGGTATTCCACTCGGATTTGGCGACAAGACCGTGGGCGAAATATGCGCCGCAAAGGGGGTCGATACGGCAACATTCCTCGCCGTGGCCAACTACACAAGCGGCCACCAGTGGGACGACAAGGAGCTGTCGCTTCAGCAGCTCATAGACTACCTCAAGAGGGCCCACATCTGGTTCCTCGACTTCAACCTCCCCTCCATCAGGCGCAAGCTCATAGCCGCCATCGACTGCTCGGGCAAGGACGAGGTGGCGCTGCTCATCCTAAAGTTCTACGACGACTATGTGGCCGAGGTGCGACGACATATGGAGCACGAGAACTCCACCGTCTTTGCCTATGTGGAGTCGCTCATGAAGGGTTATCTCAACCGTGACTATACCATTGAGACCTTCGCCGAGAAGCACTCCAGCCGCGATTCGCGCCTCTCGGACAAGCTCTCGGAGCTCAAGAGCGTCATCATCCGCTACTACCCCCAGGAGGGCAACGCCGACCAGCTCCACTCGGTGCTCTTCGACATCATCAACTGCGAGAACGACATCGCCAGCCACTGCCTTGTGGAGGACAACCTCTTTGTGCCCGCGGTTGTGAGGCTCGAGGAGTCGCTCAAGAGCCAGGGCGCGGGCTACGACGAGGAGCAGATTCCCGACGATGGGAACGCCCCCGAGCAACTCTCCGAGCGCGAAAAGGAGATTATCGGCTGCATAGCCAAGGGTATGACCAGCAAGGAGATAGCCGACCACCTGTGCCTCTCGGTGCACACGGTCACCACCCACCGCCGCAACATCACCTCCAAACTGCAAATCCACTCCCCGGCCGGCCTGACCATCTACGCAATTGTCAACAAACTGGTCAGCATCGAGGACATCAAACTGCAATAACTCCGCGCCTCAACCCCGCGCCGTATTCATACAAAAACCAAGAGGACTGCGCTTGCAGTCCTCTTGTTCTATATCCGCCCCACCGACCGGAGGGCAATTTAGGCCATATAGTTTGGGGCAGAATGTAAATCCAATAACAAAGAAATGCCGGGCTTCAAAGGTCGCGGATTCGAGTGACTGCATTAACGCAAGAGTCCCGAGGTACAATGTGCAATGCTTTGAGTAGCCCCACCAAATGAGCGAAGCGAAAAGCCCCCTTTACAGAACCGACGACCGAAGCGAGAGCAGAGGCTGCTCGCAGACTATGCCTCGCAAGTAGGAGGAAAAGACACCTTTAGGTGGATTAACGGGGATTTAGGGGGTGGGTAACACCGAGGCCCGCGGAGGCAAAAAAAGGGAAGACCCCCGTCTTCCCTTTTTGAGCCGAAAGCGGGACTCGAACCCGCGACCTTTTCATTACGAGTGAAACGCTCTACCACCTGAGCTATTTCGGCACCTTCACCGATGTCGTTTCGGTTTTATCGGCTGCAAAGTTAAACATTATTCGCAACTTTGAGGCGTTTCTCAACAAAAATTTGTACTTTCGTGGAGATTTATCAACCGCAAAAAAGAGTACAACTATGATTACTTTCCTGGTCTGCTTGGCTTTGCTTGTGGCAGCATACTTCATCTATGGTCGCTATCTCGACCGCGTGGCGGGCATCCGCAACACCACCGAGGTACCCTCCAAGACCCACTTCGACGGCGTGGACTACATCCCTATGCCTCGTTGGAAAACCTTTCTTATTCAGCTACTTAACATTGCAGGCCTGGGTCCCATCTTCGGTGCGCTGCTCGGTGCGGCATACGGTCCTGTGGCCTTCGTGTGGATTACCCTCGGAGGCATATTCTTTGGCGCTATGCACGATTTCTTCTCGGGTGTCATCTCGCTGCGCAACGGCGGTGTGAGCCTCCCCGAGATTGTGGGCAAATATCTTGGCGACGGCACCAAGACAGTTATGCGTTGGTTCTCGGTACTGCTGATGATTCTGGTGGGTGCGGTCTTTATGTCCCAGCCCGCCGAGCTCATTGCCGAGCGCATAAGCGCCCCCGAGCTCTCCTCGGTGGCTTTCCACAGCCCCGCGGGTCACACCTTCAGCACCCTTCTTATGATTATTTTGGGGCTTATTTTGGTCTACTATCTGGTGGCAACAGTCCTGCCCATTGACAAGATTATAGGCAAGATTTACCCCATTTTTGGCGGTCTGCTGATATTTATGGCCTTGGGTATCCTCTGGTCGCTTTTCACCGAGTATGGCAACCTCATTCCCGAGTTCGACGGTCTGAAGAATATGAAGGCCGACGCGGAGCGATTCCCGCTGGTGCCGATGCTCTTCACGACCATCGCGTGTGGTGCCATCTCGGGCTTCCACGCCACACAGTCGCCCCTGATGGCCCGCTGTATGCGCAACGAGAACGAGAGCCGCGTAATCTTCTACGGCGCGATGATATCCGAGAGCGTCATTGCCCTCATCTGGGCCGCCATCGGTATGGCCTTCTGGGGCGGTGTCGAAGGGCTCAACGGCGCCATCGCCGAGTATGGCGGCAAGGCGGCTGTGCTGGTCGACAAGATTGCCACCTCGACGCTCGGTCAGACCCTCGCCTACTTCGTAGTCTTTGGCGTGGTGGCCTGCGCTATCACCTCGGGTGACACCGCTTTCCGTAGCGCAAGGCTCATCGTTGCCGATATGTTCGGCATCGAGCAGAAGAGCACCTCGAAGCGTATGTGGGTGTCACTCCCCATCTTCGCCCTCGGTCTTGTCATCATCTTCCTGCTCCCCTTCGGCACTATGTGGAGCTACTTTGCGTGGGCCAACCAGGCGCTGGCCGTCTTCACCCTCTGGACCATCACCGTATGGCTCCACCACAAGGGTAAGAACATCTGGATAGCGCTCATTCCCGCACTCGTGATGACCTACGTGTGCTCGAGTTACATCTTCGTTTCGCCTCTGATGTTCGGCCTCAGCAACCGCCTCGTAGCCTACCTGCTGGGCGCACTGCTGACCGCAGCAATCTCGGCATTTATGCTCAAAAAAGTCTTCAGCTATGGCAAAAAATAGTCTTCAGCCCACCCTCTCACAGAGTTTTCGCATTGTTCACGACGAGGACTCCAAGGGGCACGATGTGAACTTCTCGGCCGCACTCGCGCGTGCAGGCAAGGCGGAGCAGAACGGCAACTTCGAGGAGGCCTGCGAGATACGCTTTCGGGCCGTGCAGGAGCTCGTGGAGCTGCTACCCGAGGATGAGGCTATAGAACTCGACCTGGAGGACCGCACAACTCTCGATGCGCTCACCCTCTGCTACCTCTCGGCTGTGGATTTCTTCCTTGTGGGCGACTGGGAGATGGCCGCCGCACAACTCGAGATGGTGCTCGATGTGGATAGCGACGACCACTTGGAGGCCACCACCCTACTGGCCTTCACCTATGTGGCTATGCAGGAGTGGGATTCGTTCGATGACATAGTGCCCGACCTCTCCGAGAAGAGCCCCGAGAGGTCGCTACTGATTCTCTGGAGCGACTTCCTCCGCACGGGCCAAATCAACCAGAGGGAACTCGCGGCCCTCGCTCGCTACCACGCACCCTACCTCAAGGAGTGGAGAGCCGCGGAGCACCCCACCGATAGTGCCTATGTGGCTGACATCTCCTCGGAGCGCCCCTCGCGCGAGGCTCAGGCCCGCGAACTATGGCTCCAGACCGAACACCTATGGTTGGCCAACAAGCCCTTCCTCGAGGCCCTCAAGGCGTAACACAAACGACCCACGGAAAACCGTGGGTCGTTTGTGTTTGTCGAAAGTCAAAGGTCTAAAGTCTAACGACAACAGACCTCTCCCCCGCTTCGCGGACCCTCCCCTGACTCAGGGGAGGGTAAAGGGCAGAAAGGGCCAAAAGGGCCAAAAGGGCCAAAAGGCATTAAGGTCCTTAAAGTCCTTAAGGTCCCTAAGGTCCCTAATCTAATGTCCCTAAAATCCCTAAACTCCCATCTCTCAACTCCCCCTCCCCTAAGTTAGGGGAGGGTCCGCGTAGCGGGGGAGAGGTCTGTCGACGATTGATGGTAGGCGGTTGGCGGTCGTCGGTCGGCCCCAGGCAAATAGCGCGCAACAAAAGGGGTGGCCACAAAAGAGCCACCCCTAAAGGAATAATTCTGCGATGCAGGATTACCTGATCGAACCAGCCTCGTTGTTGAAGTCGAGGGTAACGGTCTGACCTGCGCCAACAGCAACAGCCTCCTGGTCATTGCCACCAGCACGGTAAACAATCTTACCATCGTAGATGTTGAACTCCGAGTGCCACCAGTTGCCAGCACCGTCAGCGGGAACATACATACGGAGGTTACCAGCTGCAGTGGTGGTAATGGTTGCGGTACCATCATCGTTTACGGTGAAGGGGTATTTGCCCTCGTCCCAGCTGCCAAATGCATCACCAATACCGTAGATAGCAGCGGGAGCAACCGAAACAGCGTCAGCGGTGAGGTCAACAATGATGAGGTAGAGACCATTAGCCTCAACCATATTGTTGCCGGGAGTTACGAAACCGCTATTGTTTACCAGACCGCAGAAGTCACCGTTCCACTCGCGGAGTGCGCAGAACTTGAACTCGGTGGCGGTGGTCATATAGCGAACAGCCCAGAATTTACCAGGAGCACTGTGAACGGGAACCATCTCAACAACAGTCGAAGCGGTCCAATCCCAGTTACCAAAGTCGTTACCGATGATGTACATAGTCTCGGGCATAGTGCTCTCCTGAGTGCACTCAGCGGTGTAGCTGAAAGCCTCAGCAACAGCACCTGCTTTGGGAGTCCAGGTGAGGGTGAGGGTGTAAAGACCAGCCTTCTCAACCGAGAGGTTGTCCTGAGCAGCATTGTGGAGTTTGCCATCGGTCAAGCCCAACGATACCTCAGCTTTTACCAAACCGTCAACATCGAGGTTGATTTTCCAGCCGTGGCACGAAGCCCATTTGTACTCACCATTCTTTGCAAGGCTCTGCTCGGTGAGGGTGTAGGTAACGCTACCGTCAGCGTTAACAGCCTCGTCAGCCTCGGTAAAGCCCCAACCGTTCATACCACCACGAACGCCCCATTTTGCGCGCTGGATGATAATCTGGGGATACTCGAGATCGCCAACTGCGTTGTTGTCGAGTACGATGTGGTACATACCGGTCTCTTTAACCTGCATAGCGGGAGCATTCTCGCCTACGATCATCTGACCAGCCAAGATCTTCATATTGGGGTTGTCAGCGAAGTTCTTGCAATCGGGATCGTTGATGTCGTAACCGTAGTTTACCTCTGCGAGCTCAGCACCGTAGAAAACTTTGTTACCAGCCGAGTTCTCAACAAGGCGGAGGTCTTTGTTAGCCTCGAGCCAGATGTACTTCTCGTACATACCGGTACGAACAGCTTTGTTTACCTCGTTCGAACCAGCAGCCATCTGGTTAACTGCGAGGAACTCCTGAGTACCTACAGCGTCACCGTAGATGTAGAAACCATCGAGAACGATGTTTACGGGACCATCGGGCTCCTCACCGCCATCGCAAGCGGTGAAACCTGCCATCAGTGCCATAGCACCAAGCAAATAAAGAATCTTTTTCATAATTGTTTGTTTTTGTTGTTTGTTAAAAAAGGGTTTTTGTGTATGTGTATGTCGTTACTATTTAAGGCCCTCGTAGCCCTCGTTCTGGGTCCAGAGGCGCTGACCGTCCTCACCAATGAGCGATTTCTCCAATACCGAGCGGGGGATGGGGAACCACTTGGTGAACTCGTCCTTCTTGGTTACATACTGGATGTTGCCATACTCACCGTAGCGGATGAGGTCCCTACGACGAATCATCTCCCAGGTGAACTCGCGGCCACGCTCATCGAGAATCATCTCGAGGGTGGGAGTCGAACCGTAGGCCTCCTCGAAGCTGCTGCCGCCATAGGCGAACGAGCGTTTCTTGAGGGTCTGGAAGTCGGCGGTACCGAAGCCGCTGGCACCTGCGCCACCGCGCAAGATAGCCTCCTCCTTCATCCAGAGGATGTCGGCATAACGCATCAGGATAAAGTCATTCTCGCAGTACTTGTAGGTACCGGTCTTGTCGGCCTCCCACTTGTTCAGGCGTGCGCCGTCGAAGTTGTGGGTATCGTAGGGCTTGCCACCCTGCTCCGAAATCTCGGGACGGATGATGGTGGGCTCGTTGTAGTCCTCGTCGAGGTACATAGCGTTCACATCGCGAGCGGCAATCTGCTCGGCGGTAGCCGAAGCCAGATAAACGGGACCTACAAACCAACCCCACTCCCTCTTGTTACCGGTACCGTTCTTCTCGGTACCCATACCGCGAACATCGTTCTCGTTGTAGAGTTTCAGGAAGTCAGGCCTTGCGCAGAAGCCGTTCCAGGTATCGAGTACCATACCGTAGGCCTGCTGTACGCCGTAGTGGTGGGTGTTCATCACGATACGGAGCTTGTTGCTCATATTGCCGTTGCTACGCTCGTCGAAATCGCCCAGACCGTTGTCAACGATTGCCAGGATGTTCTCCCTGCTCGACTCGTTGAAGATCTTGAAGTTGTTGAAGTAGTTGCTCTCGATAGAGTAGGCGCCCGAGTTGATAACCATATCGCAGCAGCGTACGCAGTTATCCATAAACGAGCCCTTGTAGGTAGCGGGAGCCTCGATATTCTTAAATACATTCTCGGGGGTGCAGCCATACGACTCGGCATTCAGATAGAGCCTTGCCAACAGACCGTAGGCGAAGCCCTGAGTGGTGCGGCCGTAGTTGGCAGCGCGGTTGCCGTCATCTACAACAGCCATATTGGGTGCATTGCGCTCCAACACTGCAACCAGGTTGGACCAAGTCTCCCAAGGCTCGCTCATAGGACCTACAACCTCCTCATATTTCTCGGTGTAGGGGATGCGGCCGAAGCACTCGAAGAGCAGGTAGAAGTAGTAGGTACGAAGTACCTCAACCTCGCCTACATACTGTGCATACACCTCGGGGCTCATATTGTCCTTACCGAGCTCGAGGGTTTGGAGTACGCGGTTACACGAAACGGCACCCGAAATGGTGGTGTTCCAAATATTCTTGATAGCATCGCCACGGAAATCCCAGGTGTGGTCGTTCTGTTTCATCCAATAACCACCGTCATTCCAGTCGTTACCTTTGTTACGGGGTACGCAAAGACCCTCGTCAGCCGAAATGGTCACAAGACCCCAGTAGCCCCAGTGGTCGTGAATCCACTTGAGGTCAGCGTAGCACTGGCCCACCAGAAGAATCACATTCTCCTCATCGGTCACCATCTCGTCTACGGTAGGGTTACCATAGTTCTCCTCTTCGAGAAGACTGTCGAAGTTCGAGCACGAGCTCATCGAACCGGCAAGAGTGGCAGCAGCTGCCAACATCAAAATAATCTTTTTCATAATTCGCAGCACTTTTTATTAGTTAAAGGTAAGGTTCAGACCGAACAGCACGGTAGCAACGGTGGGATAGAAGTCGCAGTAGTCGATACCTGCGCTCCATACCGAGTTGGTATCAACCTCGGGATCCAGACCGCTATAGCTGGTCAGGGTGAAGAGGTTCTGAGCGGTCATATAAACGCGGAGGTTCTCGATAGCCGAGCCCTCGGGCAGTTTGTGGGTGTAACCGATGGTGATGTTGTCCAGCTTGAGGTAGGAACCATCCTCGAGGTAGTAGTCCGAGAAGGTAGCCTTGTTGGTGTAGACAACATTCTTACCCTTGACATCGTGCATAAAGAGGTTGTCGGCCTGCGAAGGACGAGGACCGTATGCCCAACGGGTCAGGTTCAGCACATCGTTACCAAATACGCCACGGAAGAAGATGGTAGCGTCGAAGTTCTTGTAGCGGAACGAGTTGTTCCAACCGTAGGTGAACAGGGGCTGGGCGTTACCGATAACCTGACGATATGCGTCAGCCACGGTGTCGTCATCCACAAAACCACCTGCGGGGGTGTGGTAGTACCACTTGCCGTCCTGCATAGTGTAGAACTTGTAGCCATAGAAAGCACCTACCGACTCGCCCTCGATGAGGATCTGGGTATTGGTGTTCATAATACCGTTCTCACCTACGCCACCCGACGAGGTCTCCTTGTAGTTGAAGCCCTTGCTGGGGTCGGAGAGTTTGGTGATATAGTTGCGGTTGAAGGAGATGGTGGGGGTGGTGGTCCACTTCAGGTCACCATCGCGCAGCACCTCTGCGTTCAGCACGAGCTCAACACCGTAGCTATCCATCTGACCTGCGTTGGCAAGCAGAGTGGGATACTGGTAGGGAGGAGTGGGTACCTCGTAGTCCCAGAGAAGGTCGCGGGTCTGACGATAGTAGATATCCAAGCTACCATAGAAGCGGTTGTCGGCAACTGCGTAGTCAACACCGAGGTTATACTCGTGTTTCTTCTCCCAGCGGAGGTCGGGGTTCACATTCTGGCTCACGCCATAGGTGTAAACATAGGCACCGTTGTACCAGAAGGTACCGCCATTGGAGAGCATAGCCACCGAGCGGAGGTCGCTATTGAGGTTGTTACCGGTAACACCCCAACCCAAACGAACCTTCAGGTCGTTGATATAGTCATTACCAATCATAAACTCCTCCTGGTTCAGACGCCAACCGAGCGAAACTGCGGGGAACCAACCCCACTTGTTGTTGGCACCGAAGCGCGATGAACCCTCGCGACGAATCGAAGCCGAAACGAGGTATTTGCCATCGTAGCTATAGTTCACACGACCAAAGGCAGCAGCCAGAGTGTTGGAGTTGCGGTAGGACGAAGCGGTCAGATAGGTCTTCTCTGCATCACCGTTACCAATCTGGTAGTACTTCATACCTGCGGTGGGGAAGCCCTTGTTCGACACGCTCATACCGTCGTAGAGGAAGTTCTGGTACGACACACCAGCAACGGCGGTCACGCTGTGAACATCCTGCGACCACACATAGTCGAGAGTAGCCTCAAAGAGGTTGCTGCGGTTCTTGTCGGTGCTACGACCAGCCTTGCCCGAGCCCTCGATGTCGGTATTAATCACGCCATTGTACCAGTAGGAGGTGTTGTCACCCTGCTCGGTAGCGGCAAAAGCACTCAGCTTCAGGCCATCGAGAATCTGATACGAAGCCTTAATCGAGCCGCGGAAGAAGTTACCATCCTGGTAGCTCTCCTTGTTCATCATATTCTCCACGGGGTTGGTCAGACCGGTACCCTGGGGCAGATAAAAACCATTCTCGTTGTTCTCATCGTAGATGGGATAGGTGGGGTTCAGAATAGCAGCCTGCTTGAAGTCACCGCAGAAGTAGTCGTTGCGGTACTGCATATACGAAAGGTCGTACTGCAACTCCAGTTTGCCATTCAGAGCCTTCTGCGAAGCGGCAATCTTGGCCATCAACTCGTTACGGTTGGAGGTCTTAGCGATACCCTGAGCGTCTTTGTAGGAGACAGCAGCACGGTAGTTGAAGTTGCTTGCCGAGCCGGTGATAGCCACATTGTGGTTCTGGGTCATAGCGACATCGCGGGTCAGAGCGTCCATCCAGTCAGTAAGGACATAGTTGCCCTCGGCATCACGGATGATGGTGGGCTTAATGAGGCCACCGGTGCTCTCCTCGAGGTTTACGAACTCCTCGGGGGTAGCCATACCCATATTGCCGTTGCGTACCGAAGCCGAAACATAGCCCGAGTACTCAACCGAAGTCTTGGCCTCTTTGGAGAAGTTCTCGCCGCGCTTGGTGGTGATGATAATCACACCGTTGGTACCACGGGTACCATAGATAGCCGCTGCCGAACCATCCTTGAGGACATCCATCGAAGCGATCTCGTCGTTGGAGATGTTGTCGATGCTGCTCACGGGCACGCCGTCGACAATGAACAGAGGCGAGGTACCTGCACCCTTATCGAGGGTCGAGAAACCACGAATCTGCATACTGTAACCGGTGCTGGTGGGGTCCGAAGTGGTCTTGATGATGTTCAGACCTGCAACCTTACCCTGAAGCAGACCTACGGGGTTGGTCTTCACGCCCTGGTTGAAATCCTCAGACTTGAGGCTGGCAACCGAACCGGTCACCTCTTTCTTCTTCTGTGAGCCATAACCCACCATCACAATCTCCTCAATCTGCTGTGCGCTCTCCTCGAGGACAAAGTTGATAGTGGTGCGACCGCCTACCTGCTCGTAGACATCATTGTAGCCCATGTAGCTTACACACAAGGTGGCATTCTTGTCCACATTGATAGTGTAAGAACCATCAAACGAAGTGGTAACACCCTGACCAGAGGCAACATCCATAATGGTTGCACCAATCACAGGCTCACCACTGGCATCTTTCACCGAGCCCGACACGGGAGCCTTCTGTGCGAAAACTCCGGTGCTCACCACGAGGAGTGCGGCTACCAGCGAAAGTACCTTTTTGAAACTGTGTACTTGTTTTAACATAAGCGGTTAATTTGATTATTAAGTAGTTATATTGTGTATCTGCTCAACTTTTGCCAATTTAGCCATTGGCAAAAATAAAACTTTTATTTAATATAGGTACTTTTTGCACCTTTTTGGGGGAATAAGGGGGATGAATCCGCTGTTTTGGCCGACGGATGGCAGCCCCCTTTCGCCAAAACTATCGTCCCGAAGAGGCAATCATACCGCGGATGAGAGCGTTCACGCCCTCCTCCTGGAGCAGCTGCTCGACGGTCAGGTGCATCCTATAGCGCCAGTAGTGGTTGGGGATTGCGGGAATGTTGATTCGCTCGCTATCCACATCCTCCTTCCTCACCTTCTCGTCCATTGCAAGCCAGTCCTGCAAGGGGAGGATGGTCAGAGCTGCAGGCGAAGAGAGGTGGTTGCCCACGATGGTGCGGCAAATCTCACCCGAAGCCTCGGCGGGAGCTACGCCCTGTTTCCAGAGAATCTCGTTGTAGTATGCCTGGGTGGTAGCCCTATCCTCGCGCCACCAGCCGCGGATGGTGCTGGTGTCGTGCGAGCCTGTGGTACATACCGACGCATAGGGGTACATATTCGTGAAGCCAAACTTGTTCTTGGGGTCCTTGGGCATCCTCTGAACCTCGAGCGAGAGGATTCCGAGCTGCTGCATAACGGGGCCCACGCAGTCGGGCACCATACCGAGGTCCTCACCGCAGCACATCATATGGGTAGCATCCACCAGTGCGGGGAGTTTTTCCATAGCCAGTGCGCCCCAGAAGTCGTTGTGGCGGCGGTAGAAGAAGTCGTTGTAGAGCTCGTTGAACCTATCTTTCTCCCACTGCGAGAGCCAAGCGTAGCTCTTGGTCTGCTGTGCAGCAATGCGGGGGTGGAAGTAGCCGGGCTTGCGGGGGTCTTCAATAAAGAGCACCTCACCGGTAAGGCCATAAAGGGCGTTCTTTGCTCGCTCGTTTTTGCCACCGAGGGCCTCCAGAATCTGGCGCTGGGTGCGATACTCGGGCTTGAGCGAGAAGTAGCCGTTATCTTTGGGGTCGAGGTAGGGGGTCCAATCCTCGCCACCGAAGAACTCCTCGAGGTAGTCGTAGTGAATCTGGGGCTCTACATACCTGTCGCGGTTCATAGGCATACCCCTCTGTGCCAGCTCGTCGTAGCTGAAGGGCATTGCGGGGTTGAAGTAGCCCAGAAGGCCCACAACCGAGTCCATAGGAATCTCCCAGATGCGGAAGAAGCCGAGGATGTGGTCGATACGATAGAGGTCGAAGTAGTCGGCCATCTTCTCGAATCTGCGTTTCCACCAAGCGTAGCCATCCTGAGCCATCACCTCCCAGTTGTAGGTGGGGAAGCCCCAGTTCTGGCCGTCGGCCGAGAAATCATCGGGTGGAGCACCCGCCTGGCAGTTCATATTGAACAGGCGAGCGTCGCTCCAAGCCTCCACCGAGTCACGCGAGATGCCGATAGGAATATCGCCCTTGAGCACCACGCCGAGCGAGCGGCAGTAGGCCACGCTCTCTTTGAGCTGGCGGTCGAGCTGATACTGCAACCAGAAGTAGAGCGCCACCTTGCCATACTCCTTACCCTCGGGGTTGGTGAGCTTCTCGACGAGTTTAGCCGAGTAGGCGCTCTCCTTGCCCCAGGCGTGGAAGTTGGCGGTGCCCTTCTTGTCCCTCAGGTAGCAGAAGACTGCATAGTTTTTGAGCCAATCCTTGTTGGCATCAAAGAATTTCTGGAAGGCCTTAGTTTTGAGGGTGCGTTTGCCGCTGCGGGCAAACTCCTTGCGGATGAAGTCGAATTTGAGTTTCACCACAGCGTCGTAGTCGCACATCTCCAGCGAGTTGAGTCGGTCCATCTCCTCATCCTCGGCACCCAGTTCGCGTATGGAGAGGTAGAGGGGATTCAGCGCGAAGATGGAGATTGCGCTATAGGGGTAGGAGTCCCTCCAAGTGAAGGTCTGGGTGGTGTCATTGATGGGGAGAATCTGGATAATTTTCTGACCCGTAGCTGCGGCCCACTCGCCCATCTTCCTCAGGTCCACGAAGTCACCGATACCCTGACTCTGCTCGGTGCGGATGGAGAATACGGGGATTGCCACACCTGCACCCTTCCAGTCGAAGTTGCCACGGAAGGTTGCGTCGATGTGCTCGCTCTCCATCTCGCCACAGACATAGTAGCGGCGGTTGTAGCCCTCTTCCCACCAAGTCTGACCGTTCTCCTTGATGATGAACTTATACTCAAACTCGTCGCCGAGTTTTGCCAAGTCCAGAGCGATGGTCCAGTAGGGGTAGGACTCAAGTGTCAGAGGGAGTGCTTTCTCCACATCCCAAGCGCCGAGCAGCTCGGAGCTACCCACGATAAAGAGCCTCTGCGAGGGGCGTGCGGCGGGCGCATAGACCCTGAACGAGAGGCGGTGTTTTGCCCTCAAAGTTGCCGCCTTCTCCGCGGGGAAGAAGGTAGCAAAGGGTGAAGTCTCATATATGTTTTTCATTCTGCTGTATATATCTGTTATTTAACAAATTCGATAACATCGCAACCGTAGCCCTCGACCATCTGCTCACCAGTGGCGGTGATGCTGTGGCCGGTGAGGATGCTGCGGCCAGTCATACCCTCGGGGATAACCTCGGCGTAGTCGCTCCAAGTCATCTTACGACCCTCTTTAGCAAAGTTGGTTATGGTTAGGATGACCTTCTCGTCGTTGTGGCGGGCGAAGACATAGAGGTTGTCGGTGCGATAGAACTGGGTGAGCTTGCCACTCTGGAGCACGGGCTCCGAGGTGCGATAGCGCAACAGTGTTCGGGTGTGCTCAAAGGCTGCCTGCTCGTCGGCGGTGCGGCCCTCGGCGGTAAACTTGTTGCGCTTGTCGCCCTGCCAGCCGCCCTCGAAATCCTTGCGCGAGCCGCCGTGGCCCATCCTCATATCGCTCGAGCGCATCATAATCTCGGTACCATACAGGAGCTGAGGTACGCCGCGGGTAGTGGCGATGATGGCCATACCGATTTTGTACTTCGCAAGGTCGCCATCAATGGTGTCGGCAAAGCGCTCAATGTCGTGATTATCAAGGAATGTGAGGAGCGTATTGGGGTCGCCATAGAGGAAGTCCTGAACGAGCGTGGTATAGACGCCGTGACCACCCCACATCCAGCCGTCGGGCTGGTGGCTGAGGCCCTGCGAAATCTTCTCCTGCAGGGGGAAGTCCATAACCGAAGGCAGACCACTCGAGTAGCCGTCGCGGTTGTTGCTGTCGCCCTCCCAGTAGGCGCAAATGGCAGGAACAGCGTTCCAGCACTCGCCCACGATGTTCAGATTGGGGTACTCCTCGAGAATCGAGCGGGTCCAACGAGCCATAGCCCACTTCTCGTTGTAGGGGAAGGTGTCCACGCGCAGACCATCCAGGTCGGCCCACTCAATCCACCAGCAGTAGAGCTGACGGAAGTAGTTGAACACCAGAGGATTCTCCAAGTTCATATCGGGCATCGAGTAGTCGAACCAACCCTCCTCCATCATCTTATGGTCCCTGGTGGAGCGGTTTACGGGGTCGGACTGCATCATCCAGCCGTGGTTGGAGATGAGGGGGTTCTCAACATTGTTCACCCAGTCGCTCGAGGGGTAGTCGCCTGCCCACCAGTGAGCCGTACCGCAGTGGTTTGTAACCACATCGAAGATAAACTTGATACCCTTCTCGTGGGCCTTGGCAACCAACTCCTTGTAGAGCTCATTGGAGCCATAACGGGGGTCGATGTGATAGTAGTCCGAGCAGGAGTAGCCGTGATAGGAGGCAAAGCCCTCGTTGTCGAGTGTGAGGGGGGTGCTCCAGATGGCCGTTACGCCCAGGTCGGCAAGGTAGTCGAGGTGGTCGATAATGCCCTGAATATCACCACCGTGGCGGCCAAAGGGCTCCTTGCGGTTGCAGGGCTCTACGCACTCCTCGAGGGTGTCGTTCGAGGGGTCGCCATTGGCAAACCTATCGGGCATAATCAGGTAGACCACATCCTTCGACGAGAAGCTCTCCCTCTCGGCCGAGCCCTCGCGACGGGTGTCAATGTGGTAGACAAAGCTCTCGCTCACGCCATCCTTGGTGAGGGTCACCTTCCAGTCGCCCGCAGCCACCACATCCATATCGAGGAAGAGGTAGTTGGGGTTGTCGGTCGTGATGGTGCGCTTGAGCACAAGGCCCTCGCCCTCAACCGACACCGTAGAGCCTGCGATATTATCGCCGTGGAGCATCAGCTGAAGAGGGGTCTTCATATCGGTAAACCACGAGAGGGGCTCTACGCGGTCCACCTTCTGTGCGCTCACAAGGAGCGCACAGAGAGTAGCCATTATCGCTAATGATATTTTCTTCATCATTGATTGTCTTTCAATTAGTTACCTTTCACAAGAACAACATACTCGTGGGGCAGGAGCGACACATTATAGTAGCCGTTGGTGATGTTCTCCTTCTGGCCAGTGATGAGGTTGGTGTAAGCACCGTTGGGAACGGCAATGGTGAACTCGGTGGGGGTAGCTGCCTTGGCCATAACGCCAGCTGCGCGGTTGCCCTGAACGGCCACAAAGATGTCGTTGCCGTTGTCCTTGAGCTCCTTGGTGCCGTCTGCCGAACGGAATACGAAGGCCATCTTCTTGATGGTCTCAGCCGCGGGCACACCGTAGAAGGCGCGAGGACCACCCTTGATGACGAGTTTCCAGAGGTTGCCCTCCACCTTGGTCATCTTGCACTCGGGCGAGTTGACGGTCCACTCATACTTCACATACCTCCAGTCGGCACTGGTTGCGCTCTTGTCGGTCAGCACGCCGGTGTGGGCATACATATCGCCGCTAAAGCCCGCCATTGCGGTACCGGTAGCGTCAACATAGAGGGTAACATCCTCGGTGGTGTCGTTGTAGACGGTTGCGGGGTCGGTGTAGATGGTGATGCTCGACAGAGGAATCAGAATGTCGGCACCGTTGTCCTTAATCTCCTTGGTACCATCGGCGTTGCGGAATACGAAGGCCATCTTCTGGGGAGTCTCCGAGGTGGGCACGCCATAGAAAGCGCGAGGACCACCGGTGATGGTGAGGCTCCAGAGGTCGCCGCCACGGTTGGTCAGCTTGCAGTCGGCCTCATTCTCGGTCCAGTCGTGCTTAACATATTTCCAGTCGGTATCGTCCACGCTCTTGTTGGTCACCACGCCGGTGTGGGCCCAGAGGTCGCCCGTGTAGCCCGCCATTGCGGTACCTGCAAGGTTCAGGTAGACAACAACATCCTCGGTAGTCTTGGCGCTCACGACGCTGGGGTCGGTATAGACGAGCGAGCCGCCCACGCTACCACCACCCGTACCGGGGGTCGAGGGGTTCTCGCCCTCGCAGAGGAAGTTGGCAGCAACAACCACGGCGCTGTTACCAACCGAGTAGACAAGGTGTTTGCCACCCATATCGGCATCGTTCACGTGGTAGCTGGTGAGGCTATTGGAGGCACCGTCGCCATAGAGCTCGGGGTGGTCGGTACGGAACGAGATAATCTTGCTTGCTGCATCGTAGAGCTCTTTGCGGTAGGGGTCGGAGAGGTCCTCCCAGCGGAAGGGCTTGGGATCGGTACGACCACTCTCGGTGAGCTCCCTATCGTCGCCAAGCTCGCCACCCTGCCACATCATCTTGGGATAGGGGGTCAGGAAGTGGAAAGCCAGAGCGGCCTGCAGACGATTGGTCAGGTTGGCCCAATCCTTCACACCGGCACCACCGTAGGTCAGAGCCTTGTAGGCCACCCTCTCCTCGTCGTGGCTCTCCATATAGCTCACGCGGTTGTTGGCATAGGCGCTGCCGAAGTAGCTCTTGCCGTTGCCGGTCCAACCCATAACGGTCTCCTGATAGCCGCCGATGGAGTTACGCCAGGGCAGAGCGCCATAGTTGGCCATCTCGTTCTCCTCCTGGTCGCACACGAAGTACTCAAGAATCATATAGCTACCCTCGCTTGCCTGCTGCATAGCGTCGTAGTAGTATTTCAGGTGACCCACGCGGTTGCTGTCGTAGTTGCGGCAGCGACCATCGTCCTCACCCGAGTTGGTCTGGGTGATACCCTTTGCAAGGTCGAAGCGGAAACCATCCACCTTGTACTCGGTGAGCCAGAACTGGAGCATATCGCTGAAGTAGGAGCGAGTCTTGTGGAAGTCGTGGTTAAGGTCGTTATAGACATTGAAGGGGTGTTTAGCCTTCACATTGAAGAAGGGGTTCTGGGCGTTGGGATAGCTACCGTCGTCGCTCCACATCCTCATCCAGGGGAACTGACCCGTTGCGTGGTTCAGAACGATATCCAGAATAACGGCGATGCCCCTCTTGTGGCACTCGTCAATAAACTCCTTGTAGTCATCCTCAGTACCGTAGGCCTTATCGGGGGCGAAGTAGAAGCAGGGGTTGTAGCCCCACGAGTTGTTGCCGTCGAACTCCTGAATGGGCATAAGCTCAATGGCGTTGATGCCGAGGTCTGCCAGATAGTCGAGTTTGGCAGTGGCAGCCTTCACCGAGCCCTCGGGGGTGAAGTCACGAAGCAGAAGCTCATAAATTGCCAGGGAGTTCTTGTCGGGGCGGTCGAAGCTCGTAACCTGCCAGTTGTACTCCTTGGTCGAGGTGGAGAATACCGAAACCATCTCGGTGGTCTGGGTAGGATAGGGCTTGAGGTTGGGATATACGGTAGGCTCAATCCACTGGTCGTTCCAGGGGTCGAGCACCTTCTCGCAGTAGGGGTCACCCACCTTCACCTTGCCGTCCACCAGGAACTGGTAGGCATACTCGGTCTCGGCCTTCAGACCGCTCACGGTGGTCCAGAAGTAGTCGCCATCCTTGTACATCACATAGTCGTTCGAGGGGGCAAATTTATTGAAGTCGCCCAAGAGGACAACCTGCTCCTTACCGGGGGCAAAGAGAACAACGGTTGCCTCGGTGCCACTAACGGTCACACCATCTTTTGCACCAGCGGGGCGGGTGCGCTCCTCGGTATCCTTCAGAGCGGCAGCGGTCACGGAAGCCTTGGCAGTGGAGCCATCCTCGGCAGTCGCGGTAGCCTCGAAAACCATATCGCCACCAGCGGCAACGGTGTGGGTGTAGGTCACCTTGTTGCCCTCGACGCTCTTGATTTCACCACCATTGAGGGTGAGGGTGAGGGTCTTGGCGTTCTGCGAAACGGCCACAACATCCACCTCTGCACCAATGGGATAGATGGTGCCGTGAGCGGGGGCCAACATCTTCACAACGAGCTGGTCGGCAGGAACAAGGTCAACATAGATATCCTGACCGTTGTTCTTGACCTCCTTGGTGCCGTCGGCGTTGCGGAACACGAAGGCCATCTGGAGAATCTCCTCGCCCTCGGGCACAGCGTAGAAAGCGCGGGGGCCACCTGCGATGGTCATCGCATAGATGGTGCCACCCACGTGGGTCAGCTGGCACTCGGCCGAGTTCTCGGTCCACTCATGCTTAACATACTTCCAGTCGGAGCCACCGGTACTCTTGTCGGTGATAACGCCTGTGTGGGCCCACAACTGCTCGCCCTCCTCCACCGAGCTCTCGGCAACATTCACAACAACTACGATGTTGTCGGTTGCGTCGGGTGCCACGAACGAAGGAATGGTCGAGATGAGAGGCCAAACGGCCGTGGGGTCAATCTGCGAGATGTCGGGGATAACCACCTCGGGGTTGGGTTTCTGTTCGGGGTCCTCGGTGCCGGGGTCTACGGGCTCGGGTACATCCTTGCAACCCACCATAAGCGTTGCAACGGCCAGCATTGCAATGCTCAAAAATTTAATCGTGCTAATAAAAGTGCGTTTCATAGTACGGTTGTATTTAGTTAATAAATCTATTTTGCCACCTTTTTGGTCTTGATACCGAATACGGCAATGGCGCCGAGAATCAGCGAAATACCGGCAATCACGAGCATCACGCCCTGACCACTCTGTACCATCTTGTCACCAACGGCCACCAGCTCGCCACCAAAGGTCTTCAGCAGGAAGCCACCAACGAGTGCTGCCACAATCTGAGGCAGACAGATGGTGCAGTTGAAGAGGCCCAGGTAGGTACCCATCGACTTGCCCGAGAGGGAGTTGGTGAGCATTGCAAAGGGCATAGCCAACATTGCAGCCCAAGCGCAACCGATGAGCAAGAACGAGATGAAGAGCATATACTGGTTTGTGATGAAGTAGGTCGAGATGAAACCGGCAGCACCCAGCAGAAGGCTTATCGAGTAGCCAAACTTCTCGTTGCGGAACAGGGGAAGAACGAGTGCCCAGAGAATGGAGCCCACGGCCTGAACGGCAAACAGAACGCCGGTCCAGTCACCTGCATCCTGGAATGCCTGCGAGTTGGTATCCACGGTGCCCCAAACGCCCTCGGCGATAGCACCCGTGGTGTTGTTCCACATATAGAGGAATGCAAACCAGCAGAAGAACTGCACGAGGCCAATCTGCCAGAAAGCAGCAGGAGCCTTCACCAACAGTTTGAAAATGTTGGTCTTCTCCTTCTTCTCCTCCTTCTTGGCGGGCTCGATGCCGTGGAACTCGGCATACTCCTCGGGGTTCATCTCCTTAACCTTCACACCGGTGAAGAGAACGCAGAGGATGAGGATGGCGGCGCCGATGTAGAACGACCAGGTTACCGAAGGGGGAATCATACCCTCGGGTGCGGTGTTCTTGATACCAATCCAGGTGAAGAAGTAGGGGAAGAGGTAGCCCACGAGCGAGCCTGCGTTGCAGAGCAGACTCTGAATCGAGTAGGCCTTGGTCTTCTGCTCCTCGTTGACCATATCGCCCACCATCATCTTGAAGGGCTGCATAGCCATATTGATGGAGGTGTCCAAGAGCATCAGCATCACTGCTCCGAAGCCGAGTGCGGCCTTGACGGTGAGGTTGAAGCTACCCGAGTTGGGCAGAAGCGCCATAACGATAACGGCCACAATGGAGCCTACATAGAGGTAGGGTTTGCGACGGCCCAGACGGCACCAGGTCTTGTCGCTCATAGCACCCACGATGGGCTGAACAATCATACCCATAAGAGGGGGCAGTACCCAGAAGAAGCTCAGGGTGTGGGGGTCAGCACCGAGAGTTGCGAAGATGCGGCTGATGTTGGCACTCTGGAGTGCGTAGGCAATCTGAACGCCGAAGAAGCCGAAGCTCAGATTCCACATCTGCCAAAACGAGAGGTTTCTTTTGTTACTCATACTCTTTTTGTGTGTTTATTTGTTTGTTGTTTTTGTTGTTTTCGGGGTACTGTTTGGCCCACTCCGAAGAGCCCTTGGGCCCTCGTGTGCGCCCGTGCGTCACACCTATTTTTAATATAAAACTCTGCAAGTTAACTTTTTCTGCCCAAATCCACACATATTTTTTGACGAATGGCGGATTTTTAATGACGAAGCGAGAAAAAAATCCTACGAACTCTCCTTGTTTTCCCGCAAAAAAGGCTTATCTTTGGAATCCTAAAACCAACTCAAAAACCGAAAATGGATGCTCGATTAACCAAATGCAGCTGGGTGATTCACCTCTTCGCCGTGGCACACACGCTCTCCTCGTGGGCTATGGCTCACTTTGGACTAAATGACGAGATACTGCTCTCGCTGCTCACCATCTCAATGATTGTGGTTGTGACACAACTCTACCGACTCCCTCTGGAGGTGTCGGCAGCCTTGGCTGCGCTGTGCTGCTTTGCAGGCTTCTACCTCGGCACCCTCGGCGGCAATCTGCTCACCGGCTCGGGTGTGGGGTGGCTCATCAACTACTCCAATGAGATTACCACCTTCGTTGTGACCGAAATTATGGGTTGGGCCACCACCCTCATCGCCGCAAGGCGCAAATAAGCACCCCTCAACAACCCCGAAAGAGAATGAAAGAGGTGCTGAGAATTGTGGCGGTCATCATCGCTATTTTACTACTGAGAATTGGGCTTGTGAACATCTATGCGCTCTTTGGCGCACAGGGCGGCGTGGACCTTTTCGACGCGCTCGGAATGATTCTTATGGACCCCCTGAACTTGCCGCTTACACTCTGTAGCACAATACTTTGCAGCTACATTGCCTACCGCCTACAGAAGCGGCTGAAGTCGCCCGTGGTGAAGGTGCTTGTGTGGGGCGTTGTGCTCATTATTGGCACCACCATTTCGACCCTTGTGGCAACCTCCAAAGCGGGCTGTCAGGTGGGTAGTGTAGTGTGGTACTCGCTGCTCTTCTCGTCGCTCATCTTCTCGGCCATACTGCTGGTGATAATCCACCTCTGGTTGTGGTTCCGCAGCTCCCGACAGTATGTCTCCAATGTGCTGGCCAAGAGCGAGAGAACGCAGTATCAGTATAGCCAGCTCAAACGACAACTCAACCCCCACTTCCTCTTCAACAGCCTCTCGATTCTCGATTACCTCGTGCAGGAGCAGCAGACCGAGCGCGCCAGCGACTACATCAAAAAACTCGCAAACATCTACCGCTACCTGCTCAAGCAGGAGGAGTATGACACCATAGAACTCTCCAAAGAGGTCGACTTCCTTAGGCTCTATATAGACATTATGAGGGAGCGTTTTCTGGATAGTTTCGAGGTCACCATTGACCTCCCGAGCCAGGCTCTAAGCCGCCGAGTTGTGCCCTGCTCGCTCCAGGTGTTGGTCGAAAACGCCTTCAAACACAACAGCGTGTCGCCCACCCAGAAACTGCGCATCGACATCTTCTGCGAAAACGGCAAAGTTGTGGTTACCAACAACATAAACCCAAAACAAACACCTTCTGAATCAAACGGTTTCGGCCTGAAAAACCTCCGCACCCAGTACAAAGAACTCTCGGGCGAGAGGGTCGAGGTCATCGAAACCAAAGAACTCTTCACCGTTAAATTTCCGCTACTATGAGAATCCTTATCATTGAGGACGAAATACCCTCCAGACTCAACCTCCAACGAGCCCTCGCGGCCATCGCTCCCGACCTCGAAGTCGTGGGGGCCTTAGGCTCTGTGGGCGAGGCTATCGAGTGGTTCAACACCCACCCCGAGGGCGTGGACCTCATCTTTATGGATGTGCAACTGAGCGACGGCCTCTGCTTCGACATCTTCAAGAGCGTGAGCGTCAAGGGGCGCATAATCATCACCACCGCCTACGACAACTACGCCCTCGATGCGTTCAAGATTCACTCGGTGGACTACCTACTGAAACCCATTGATGGTGAGGCACTTCGCAACGCCATAAACCACTATCGCACACTTGCCGCCCCCACCACTGCGGCACCCTCGCTGGACTACAATCAGCTGGCAGCACTCTTTGCGCCACAGGGGGGCTACAAGGACCGCTTTCTGGTCAAGGTGGGCGACAAAATCATCCTCATCAAGGTTGAAAATATCGCATACTTCTACTCCGAAAATAAGACTACTTTCCTTGTGACCGACGAGAACCGCGAATACATTGTCGACGAGTCGCTCGACGCTGTTGAGTGCAAACTCGACCCCCGCCACTTCTTCCGCATCGGTCGCTCCTCCATCGTATCGCTCGAACAGATACAGGTGGTTACCAAGCACTTCGGCTCGCGCCTGAAGGTGCAACTTCGCAGCGCCCGCCGCGATGACCTCTTTGTTTCCCGCGCCCGCACGAGCGAGTTCCTCGAGTGGCTCAACGGAAATTAGGCTGTCAGCAATCTGCGGTCGGCAATCTGCGGTCGGCAATCAGCAGTCAGCAATCTGCGGTCGGCCTAAAAAAAACTCACGGGTATCATTTTTAATACCCGTGAGTTTTTTTGTCGAAAGTCTGACAGACCTCAGTCAAAAGAACTAACGAGAGAGATGGGGCTAATAAGACTTATAAGACCTATGGGGCTTATGGGCCCACAAAACCCACTTTATATAAAGGGTCGACTCTCCCATTTCTCCCATCTCTCCCATCTCTCCCATTCCACTACCGAAGCACAACAGACCTCTCCCCCGCTTCGCGGACCCTCCCCTAATTTAGGGGAGGGAATCATTTTGGCCGTTTTGGACCTTTCGGCCCTTTCCGCCCTTCACAAATAGTTCACGGGTATTAAAATTAATACCCGTGAACAAGGCTGAATGCTGAACGCTGAACGCTGACTGCTGAACGCTGAACGCTGACTGCTGAACGCTGAACGCTGACTGCTTTCAACTCTCAATTTCCCCTATTGGTCCTGCTATTTTGGTGACTCGTCGCAAGAATGGGTGGTGGTTTGCAAAAAAAGTGCTACCTTGCGCCCTGCGCAAGAGTTGGGCCCGCAGCAAGAGCCCTCCTACCCTACGCAAACCAAGGAGTGAGGAAACAACAAACTCTAAGAAACATATATGAAAACTATTTTTAAGTTTGCCGTAATCATTTGCGGCGTTGTGACTATGGCTTGTAGCAAAACCCAAACCACCGTAGGCGACTGGAGCACCTATCCAGAGTACAAGAAGAACGACCTCGGACTGACCTACACCCCCGAGAAATCGACCCTCCGTCTGTGGGCTCCCACCGCCGAGAGTGTGACACTTCGCATCTATGCCGAGGGTATGGGTGGCGAGGCTCTCGAGAGCATCGCTATGAAAAAGAGCACCAAAGGCACCTGGGTGGCAACACTCGAGGGCGACCGCAAGGGCCAGTTCTACACCTACCAGATAACCGAGCAGGGCAAGACCCTCGCCGAGACCCCCGGTGTGTGGAACAAGGCAGTGGGTGTGAACGGCCAGAGGGCTGCCATTATCGACCTCGCTGATACCGACCCCGAGGGGTGGGAGAGGGATGAGCGCGTGGAGGTTGAGAACTACACCGACATCATCATCTACGAGATGCACCACCGCGACTTCTCCATTGCGGCCAATAGCGGCATCACCAACAAGGGTAAATTCCTCGCTCTCACGGAGCAGGGCACCCTCACCCCCGATGGCCTCAAGAGCGGCATCGACCACCTCAAAGAGCTGGGTATCACCCACATCCACATCCTGCCTTCGTACGACTACGGCTCGATTGACGAGAGCCGTCTGGAGGAGAACAAATACAACTGGGGCTACGACCCCAAGAACTACAACGCCCCCGAGGGTGGCTACTCTACCGACCCCTTCACCCCCGAGGTGCGCATCCGCGAGATGAAACAGATGGTGCAGGCTCTCCACGAGGCAGGTATCGGTGTGATTATGGATGTTGTCTACAACCACACCTTTGTGAACGACGGCTCCAACTTCTCGCTCACCGCCCCCGGCTACTACTATCGTCAGATCGAGGATGGCGACTACTCCAACGCCTCGGGCTGCGGCAACGAGACCGCCTCGGAGCGTCCTATGGTGCGCCGCTACATCACCGAGTCGGTGAAATACTGGGCCGAGGAGTTCCACATCGACGGCTTCCGTTTCGACCTTATGGCCATCCATGACATTGAGACTATGAACCTCATACGCAAGGAGTTGGACAAGATTTCTCCCTCCATCTTCGTCTATGGCGAGGGTTGGATGGCGGGAGGCAGTCCCCTGCCTGGTGAGCTTCAGGCCTCCAAGCACAACGGCAAACTCTTCCCCCGCGTGGCAGTCTTCAGCGACGACATTCGCGACGGCCTTAGGGGTGAGTGGATGAACGCAGGCGAGGGCGGCTTTGCAACCGGCAAGGTGACCAATCGCCAGAAGGAGAGCATCAAGTTTGGCGTTGTGGGCGCCACGGAGCACCCCCAGGTGGACTACGAGGCTGTGAACTACTCATCGGCCCCCTATGCCAACAACCCCACCGAGGTTATCAACTATGTTTCGTGCCACGACGACGAGTGCCTGCGCGACAAGATTGACGCGGTGGCGGCCGACGCCACCCCCGAGCAGCGCAAGCGTATGGCTCTGCTGGCCCAGACGGTGGTTATGACCTCACAGGGCGTGCCCTTCATCTTCTGCGGCGAGGAGCTCTATCGCACCAAGCAGCACATCCGCAACACCTACAACCAGCCCGACGAGATTAACCGCATCGACTGGAGCCACAAAAAGACCCACGCAGATGTCTTTGCATACTACAAGGAGCTCATCCAGATGCGCCGACAGCACCCCGCATTCCGTATGGCTACGACGGAGCAAGTGGCCGCAAACCTGAAGTTTATCGACTCGCCCGAGGGCACCGTTATGTTCACCCTCAATGGTGCGGCTGTGGGCGACGAGTGGAGCGAGATTCTGGTCATCTACAACGGCAATCGCAGTGGCGTAGATATGGTCTTCCCCCAGGGCGACTGGATGCTTGTGTGTGAGGACGGCAGGATGCAGCTTGACGCCCCCCGCAGCTTCTCGGGCAGCGACTTCTATGTCCACGGCACCAGCGCAATCATCGCCTACCGATAGGACCACAGCTAACAGACCTAAAGGTGCACCCCCAAAAAGAGGTGCACCTTTTTTTGTCGACCGACGACCGTCGACCGTCAACCGTGCTTCGGTAGAAGAATGGGAGAAATGAGAGTTTCCTTAAGGTCCTTAATGACTCTAAAGACTTAGGTCGGTTAGACTTTAGACAAATAGTTCACGGGTATTAATTTTAATACCCGTGAACAAGGCAGAGAAGTGACAACTACGGCTGACAGATGAGTGCTGGGGTGCTGAGCACTGACTATTATTGTCGGTCGATGGTAGTCGGCAGAGGGTAGACAAAAACCACCTCGCGGAAGTCCGTGAGGTGGTGTTGTTTTATAGGCTGTTGGCTTCGGCTACATTTATGGGGATGGCGGTGAAGACCACCTCCAGTTCCGCGACGGTGAGTTCATCGAGCGGGCGGCCAAACAATTCTCGAGCGAGCTCGTCACGCAAGTCGTTATAGGCGCGATAGATGGCGTTGATGCTCTTCTTATGAGTGGCGAAGTCGGCCTTGCCATTGGTCTGCACCACGATAATTCCGAGGCTCTTCTCGGCTTGACAACTCTGGCCATCGGGCAGGACGAGGGTAATTCTCTTTTTGTCGGGTAGTTTCTCGGAGTTGTTGGCGTTCTTCACAAAGGTTTTCACACCATAGAGAATCTTATTCTCGTCGTACTCCAGATGCCACTCCTCGCCACCAAACAGGATATGCAAGGTGTTGTCCGCCTCAATCGTAATCTTCATAAGATTGCGCTCGGGGATAAGGGTGAAAGGCACCTCCTCCAGCACCTCCACCTTGTCGCTGTTGCTCTCGGCGGGTGGCAAGATGCGGGCCGTGAACTTGTCGTAGGTGATGCGCAGGTAGCCACTCTTGCGCAATACATTTTTGACATCGGTCACGAGTTCGGCCTTCACACCATCCTCGGAGGTGATATCTACGCTCGACTGGGCGGGCACACCACTCTTCTCCAGCGCCTCGGCAAGCCCCTCGAGGCTCACCCGCTGGTCGTTGAGAAAGATCTCATCACCCCTCAATGTGATGGTCAGGGTTTGTTTTTCCGGAATGTTTTGGGTAACTTTGTCGTCGAACTGAACGATGGTTTCAGTCTCGGCAAATGCGGTGAGCGAAAGGCACACCAGCGGCAAGATGTAGAGTACCCTCATACGACTTGCACGGGTCGATTTTTTTTGTAACATCATAGTAATACGGTTTTTAAGTGTACTGTGATTGAGGCTGTTGGCAATGGAGTAGGATTTGTTGCCGACAGCCTTCTTTATGAGTAGTAATTGGTATTGCTTGGCGTCCACACCCGAACGGAGCACCGCCTCGTCGGCCTCGTATTCGTGGAGGTCCCTAAGGTCACGACGCAGGAGCCACACCGCAGGGTTGAACCACTGCACAGCGCAGCAGAGGTTCACAAAGAGTATGTCCACTGAGTGGTGGAGCCTCTGGTGGGCCCTCTCGTGGATGATGATTATCTGGCCACCATCCCTGAAGTCGCGCTCCGAGATGACAATATTTCCGAACCAACTAAAGGGAACCACCTCGCGCTCGGTCACAAAGAGCCTTGCGCCACCCTCGCATTGCAACCTGCGCGAAGAGGCCATAAGCCTGCGAATAGCCACCACAGAGGCTATGCTCCACGCCACCACCGCCAGGGCTCCGACGATAATGGCCCAGCCCCCTACAGCCCACCAGTCAAAGGAGCTGACTGCGAGCTCCCGAGGGGCACTCAGGGTCCCTTCTGAGGGCCCCAGGATGGGCTCTGAGATTGGTCCCAAGATGGTCTGCACGCGCACAATGGTGATGACGCACAAGGGCAGCAGCAATGAGAGTGCCGCCGTGGCCAACAGCACAATGCGGTTGAGTCTATGGTAACTCTCGCGCGAGAGCAAGACTCTGAAAAAGAGGTAGAAAACCGCCATAACCGCGGCCACCTTCAGCTCGTATGTGACAAAACTCTGCACAACTATTGGGTTTTTTTAATGGGTCTTTATTCTCCCTTTTCGATGCGCTCAATGAGCTCGCGGAGCTCCTTGGTAGAGATTTTCTCCTCCTTGATGAGCGCCGAGACGGCCGAGAGATAGGAGTTGTCGAGATAGCGACTAATGGCTCCACTGATTGTCGAGTAGCCGTATTGCTGCTCGGTGACTACGGGGTAGTAACGATAGGTGTTACCATAACTTTCGTGGGCGATGTAACCCTTGGACTCGAGCGAGCGCACCATCGTCGAGAGGGTGTTGAAATGGGGCTTGGGGTCGGGATAGAGCTCCACCAGTTCGCGCACAAACATCGCTCCACGCTGCCAAAAGTGCCTCATCACCTCCTCCTCTTTCTTTGTCAACTGTACCATAATTTTGATTGTTTTGAGTTGTTTCCACTGCAAAGATAACTAAAGATTTTAGTTTTGCAACTATATTTTTTAGTTTTCCAACGAAATAATTTAGTTAATCCCCAAAAGGGGATTAATTTTTTTTGGGGGGCGAAAGGAAATACAAAATTATTGGAGGGCTTTGGTGGAATCTCTAAACTCCCTAAATTCCCTAAAGTTCCTAAACTCCTTAAGGCCCTATAAGCCTTAGGTCGGTTGGTCGTTCGACTTTAGACAAACAACTCACGGGTATTAATTTTAATACCCGTGAGTTGTTTAAGCTGACTGCTGACCGCTGACCGCTGATTTACAGCTCCTTGTCGATATTTGCGTCCCTGAGGCCGCGAGAGATGTTTCGGCGCATAATGAAGAGGTAGGCGGCCTTGGAGAACTGGAAGGTGAGGCCATAGAAGCAGCCGATGGCTATCGTTGCGCACCACTTGAAGGCCTCGGCCGCAACGCGCCTACGGAAGGCTCGGGGGCTCTGGCTGAGGGTGCGGATGCGCTCGCTCTGACCTACGCGGTAGCAGACCGCCCTGAAGTAGGGTTTGGTGAGTCGCTCCGTGTCGATGTGGTGGAAAATCTCCGCTGCGGGGAGGTAGTATATATCCTCGCCCGAGGCGTAGTAGCGCATATAGAGCTCCTTCTCCTCGCCGCCGAGCAACTTGCTGCCTCGCCTACCGAGGTTGGTGTCGAACTTGCCGTAGTAGTCGATGGCCGTACGGCGCAGGGCCATATTGCCGCCACCGAAGTACTTACCCTCGGGAAATGGTCTTATCTCGTCGCCCAGATTGAGTGTGCCAGCAATGGGGCGCTCGGTGATGCGCGAGAGCCACTTGGGTCGCTTTGCGGGGAAGCGGGGTGTTATGCGGCCGCCGGCGGCCACAATATGGGGGTGGGTGTCGAGGAAGTCGAAGTACTCCCTGAGCAGTTCGGGGCAGGCCGACTCATCGTCGTCAATAATGACGATATACTCACCCGTAGACTCGTCTATGCCCCTATTGCGGGCCCACGAGAGGCCCTGATTGGGCTCGTCCACCAGCCTCATCCTTATCTCGGGGTGGGCAGCCATAAAGTCGCCCACAACCTTCGCTGTGGAGTCCGTGGAGTTGTTGTTCACAATGACCACCTCCCACAACTCCTTGTCGAGGGTCTGGTGGGTGAGCGACTCGAGCGTCACGGGCAGCGAGTCGGCTCCATTATAGGTTGCTATAATCAGCGATAGTGTCGACATAGCATTGAGGTTTTTGGTTAGTTTTGTTACTCTACGACAACTCTACAACTACTCTACAAAGAGGCCCTCGATGTCCTCCCACACGCAGTCGTTACCCCGAGCAGCGTCGATGCCGAGGATGTGGGCGATGATGAGGTGGTCGTTCAGGTTCTGGAAGAGTTTGTCGTGCACATAGCCCCTCTTGAAGGCGGGACCACAGGCATAGAAGGCAATCTGCATATCGGGGTGGAAGGGGTCGAAGCCGTGGGTCGAGGCTTTGGCTTTGGGGCGGCCCCAGTTGTCCTCCTCGTGGTAGACAACATTCCAACCCGTGTCGGCCAGCAGCACGATGGGCTGAATACGGTCGGTGTAGGTGCCGTAGTGATACTCGGCTGGCACCTCCTCGCGGAGCCATACGCGGTAGTGGCCCTCCTCCTCGTGGGCCTTGAGGGTGGCGTAGACCTCGGCGATGTCCTCATCGGCGGGCTCCAGAGTGAGGGGGTTGGAGTTGTAGCAGTACTTAGCCTTGCCTGGGATGAGGTCGTAGATGTTGTAGTACTTCTCGGGGTCGAGCTCGGTCATACCGTGGTCGCCGGTGAAGATGAAGTTGATTTTGTCATAGACGGGCGACTTGCGCACCTCGCGCATAAAGTAGGCCAGCACAGCGTCTATGTCCTCCACCACTTTGCGCGTCTCCTCCGAGGTGGGGCTATAGCGGTGCTCCACAGCGTCGGGCTCATCGAAGTACCACATCGTAAGGTTGGGAATCTCCTCCACATTGGGGTTGCAGAGGGCCGTCAGCACCGAGTCGGCCAGCTCCTTGCGGGTGCGCGACGAGTCATAGATGAGGTATTTGGTGGGGAATCCGCCCTTGTAGGGGGCCTCCACGCCCACCCAAGTGTAGACATGGGCCGTCAGACCCTGACGCTCCACGGTGCTCCAGATGGGCTCACCCTTGTAGAAGTCGGGGTTCACGCGAGCCTCGTCGTTGCCAATCGAGTAGGAGAGCCCCATCTTCTTGTCATAGAAACTATTGTTCACAAGGCCGTGGTGGTCGGGGTGCAGACCTGTGGCCATAGCGTAGTGGTTGGGGAAGGTGTTGCTGGGGAAGCAGGGGGCAACCTTCGAGTAGACGCCCACCGAGGCGATGGAGTCGAGGGTGGGGGTGTCGTAGAACTCGCCCAAATCGTGCCTGTAGGCATCCATAGAGAGGATAACCACATATTTATCCTCGCTGCTCTGACCTTTCGATTCGCCGTTGCCACAAGCAACCAGCAGGGTTGCCAATAGGGGGGCAACCAGTAGAAACCATCTTTTCATAGTAGAAGTTGTTATGTTTGATATCTCAATTTTCTACTACAAATATAGGAATTATTTGTATATTTGTGGATGATAAACCGAGTAAACAATCAAAAAACAAAGATACAATGACACTGATTAAATCCATTTCCGGTATTCGTGGCACCATAGGTGGCGCGATGGGCGACAACCTCACCCCCATTGATATAGTGAAATTCGTAACCGCCTATGTGCGCTTTCTGAGTGAGCAGACCCCCGCCAAGAGGCTCAAGGTGGTAGTGGGCAGGGATGCAAGGCTCTCGGGCGAAATGGTAGAGAATGTGGTGATTGGCACCCTGCTCGGTTGCGGTGTGGATGTCATCTCCATAGGTCTTTGCACCACTCCCGGTACGGAGATGGCTGTGACCTCGCGCGAGGCAGACGGCGGTCTTATTCTGACCGCTTCGCACAACCCCAAGCAGTGGAACGCGCTGAAGATGCTCAACAACAAGGGTGAGTTCTTGGGCGATGCCGAGGGCAAGCAGGTGCTCGCTTGGGCCGAGGATACCTCGTGGCACTACCCCGAGATTGACCATATAGGCAAGGTCATCGAGCGCTGCAACTTCGACCAGGAGCATATAGACAAAGTGTTGGCACTCAAGGATGTAAATCTCGAGGCTGTGAGGGCACGAGGCTTCAAGGTGGTGGTTGATGCCGTCAACTCAGTGGGCGGCACCGTTATTCCCGCCCTGCTCGAGCAGATGGGCGTGGAGGTCGTAAGGCTCAACTGCGAGCCCACGGGTAACTTCGCACACAACCCCGAGCCTATTCCCGAGAATCTTACTGAGATTTGCTCGGTGGTGGCCCGCGAGAAGGCCGACCTCGGAATTGTCGTAGACCCCGATGTGGACCGCTTGGCGCTGGTGTGCGAGACAGGCGAGATGTTTGGCGAGGAGTATACACTGGTGGCTTGTGCCGACTATATCCTCTCTCGCCGCGGCGGTGGCAATACTGTGTCGAACCTCTCCTCCACACGAGCACTGCGTGAGGTTACCGAGCGCTATGGCGGCAGCTATTCGGCCTCGGCTGTGGGCGAGGTGAATGTTGTGGCCAAGATGAAAGAGGTGGGCGCAGTGATTGGTGGCGAGGGCAATGGCGGCGTCATCTTCCCCGAGCTCCACTACGGCCGCGATGCGCTTGTGGGCGTGGCTCTGTTCCTCTCGCTGCTGGCCGAGAAGGGGTGTACGATGAGCGAGCTGAAGGCCACCTACCCCCAGTTCCATATCTCCAAGAATAAGATTCAACTCACCCCCGATATTGATGTCGACAGGGTGTTGGCGGTGATGCTCAACCGCTATACGGACTACAATGTGACCGACATCGACGGTGTGAAGATTGACTTCCCGACCGAGTGGGTACACCTGCGCAAGAGCAACACCGAGCCCATCATCCGCATCTACTCCGAGAGTCGCGATGAGGACTCCGCCGAGCGCCTCGCCCGCGGCATTATGAACGAAATCGGCGAGATTGTCAAGGCGAAATAAAAAAACGCGGGCTACAAATCAGTAGCCCGCGTTTTTTTGTCGACCGCCGACCGCCGACCGACGACCGTCAACCACCGACCGCCAACAGACCTCTCCCGCCTTCGGCACCCTCCCCTAACTTAGGGGAGGGGAAGGGCCGAAAGGGCCGAAGGGGCGAAAATGAAATTGACAAAACTTAGTTTTGTCTAAAATGCTCTCGCTCGGCATAGTCTGCAAGCAGCCTCTACCCTCGTTTACTCGCATTTGCGACAATTGAAAATGGAAAATTGTTTGAGGGAATTTAGGGACATTAAGGACCTTAAGGTCTTTAAGGTCTTTAAGGAAGACTCCCTAAATTCCCATTCCTCCCATTTCACAGCCGAAGCATAACAGACCTCTCCCGAGCTTCGCTCACCCTCCCCTAACTTAGGTGAGGGAATCATTTTGGCCATTTTCGCCCTTTCGGCCCTTTCGGCCGTTTTCGCCCTTTTTGCCCTTTTTGCCCCTTTGGGCCTGTCCCTCCCAACCATCTCAATTTTCCTCTGTCAATTTTCAACTTTCAACTCAAATCATTATCTTTGCACTGCGGCGAGAGCAATGCTCTTGCTGCAAAGACATATTTTTTGGAAGTGTTTTTCGAGGTCCCTATATGAGAATCTGACAGTTTTCAACGAATCAGGGCAAACGAACAGCACTCATTTCTTGTTTAGTTATGGAACGAAGACGGCACCATTGGTGCTGTATGGCCCCATACTATTCAAGTGTGGGGTATTGCATCGTTTATTTGATTCGGGTTTTGTCAGAGCCTTCATATAGATAGACGAAATTTGGCTCCACACTTTCTTTTTCCCCGTTATTAACCCGATTGTCGGGAGCCACAGTCAGCACAAACAACTAACTTATGAAGAGGATTTTACTGTTCTTCGCGATTGTCTGTTCTCTATTGGGAGAAGAGGCATCCGCTCGTCCACGGCATTACTATAATAATGGATGGCACGAGCCTGGAAACATTTTAGTAAGCCTTGGTTATCGCCCAATGGATGTGGGTATTGGAAACTTCGGCGTAGGAGAGGCCAAGTTTGAATACATTGTGCTTGACACCGATATTGATTATGTAAACCTCGGCTTTACTGGTAGTTTGGCCAAGGGGCCACATTTTTTCGAGATGGACTTCATTGGCCTTATCATGCAAGGCGCCTGGTCAATAACTATAAACACCATCTCTGACGGGTTTGCTACAGGCGGATATACAGCAATGGCAGCATTGATATTCAGTGTGCCCATCTTATCAAATCTCAATTTTCATATTCCAGTTTATGAAGATATCGTTGAAGTTAATGTGGGTTGGAATCTTCTAAAACTCTCAAAATTCACCAATCCAGACCAAACCTATTATGAACATATCGACCCCACTGGAACATATCGTAGCTGTAGCATATACGACAAATGGTTTCTCAATGGCTCTTTTAACATTGGCGCAAACATCTACCATAGAGATATTTATATAAATCCATATTGGGAGTACAACTTTGGGTATTACAAAACTGCTAATTTTCTATCTGATAAACTTGACATAGGTAGAGGAAACTATCCCTACAAGGGTTTCCAGGGTAACTACTTTGGCCTTCGCGTAGGTTATCAATTCTAACACAACTAAAACGATGAAATATATGAAGACTTTGATGACTATTTTGTGGACCATTTTAACCACAACAAACATTTGGGCTAACATAGACACTCCCGAACAAGCTAACAATAAAGAGAATGCCGAAAGCAGATATGAGGTTGAATGGAAAACCCATTCCGAATATGATGATTATCGCGGAGAGTGGGTATATTCCTTTCTGGTAAGAAATAACACGAGCGTCTATCAAGATTTATGGGTAACAGTATGGCAAGAGGGATGGACAGAATGGAAAGAGATTATTATTAATGAGGTTGAACCCACCCGCAACTGGAAAAATCTCACAAGAAAGCTCGGATTAAGGGACAATGTTTATTTCGAAGTAGCAAGAGTGGAACACTCTCCATCTCTGTAAATTCTGTTATAAACACTTTTAGAAAGGTGGCTCCGCAGTTTGCTTGGCGCAAATGAGGAAGCCACCTTTGTGGATTTGGTGAAAAATTTACCTGCGAGAGGTTCTCGAAGCGCGGCGGCGGGGTGCCGTTACCTCCAGGCGCTGCTCAAGGGGCCAAAGTTCCCCCTTGGGGTCATAGGAGCCCACCATCTCGAAGTCGAGCTGTTTGAGCCTCAGGTCTGCACCCTTAACCCTTATGCGCACCCTATCGCCCAGCACAAACTTCCTGCCCGAGCGGGTGCCTACGGCCGCATACTCCTCCTCGTCGAACACATAGAACTCATCCGCGAGGTCGCGCAGGGCCACCATACCCTCAATGTGGGTCTCCGCCAGCTCCACATACAGGCCCCACTCCGTGACACCACTGATGGAGCCGTCGAACTCCTCGCCCACACGCTCCTTCATAAACTCCACCATCTTATACTTAATCGACGCCCTCTCGGCCTCAGCCGCCCTTGCCTCCATGTCGCTGGAGTGCTCGCAGAGCTCCTCAACAGTCTGGCTATCAACCGAATTACCACCCTCAAGGTAGTGAGCCAGCAGTCGGTGGAGCATCATATCGGGGTAGCGACGGATGGGTGAGGTGAAGTGGGAATAGTATGGGAACGCAAGGCCGTAGTGGCCGATATTCTCGGTCGAATAGTATGCCTTCTGCATCGTGCGAACGGCCAGTATCGACACCACATTCTCCTCGCTCTTGCCCTTAATCTGACCCATCAGCGAGTTCATCTGGCGGGCCACCTCGCGCCCCTTACGAGCGTCGAAGTAGTAGCCGAACTTGAGGATGAAGTTGGCAAAGCGCGCGAGTTTATCGGCATCGGGCTTGTCGTGCACACGATAGACAAAGGTCTTCGACTTGCCCTGTTTGTTTTTCTTCGTGCCGATGAACGAGGATACCGAGCGGTTGGCCAGCAGCATAAACTCCTCGATCAGCTGGTTGGCCTCCTTCTGCACCTTGAAATACACGCCCAGCGGCTTGCCATTCTCATCGAGCTTGAACTTGGCCTCCTCCCTCTCAAAGGCAATCGACCCCTCGGCAAAGCGGCGGGCACGCAGTTTCTGTGCCAAGCCATTGAGGGTCAGAATCTCCTGACGGAAGTCGCCCTCGCCGCCCTCGATTATGGCCTGAGCCTCCTCGTAGGTGAAGCGACGGTCGGAGAGGATGACCGTGCGGCCGAACCACTCACCCACAATGTTGGCCTCGGAGTCCATCTCGAAGATGGCCGAGAAGCAGAGTTTCTCCTCGTGGGGCCTTAGGGAGCAGAGCTCGTTGGATAGTCGCTCGGGGAGCATAGGTATCGTGCGGTCCACAAGGTAGATGCTCGTAGCCCTCTCACGGGCCTCCTGCTCCACAATGGAACCCTCTCGTACATAGTGTGTTACATCGGCAATGTGGACACCCACCTCCCAGTTGCCGTTCTCCTTCTGTCGGAGCGACACGGCGTCGTCGAAGTCCTTGGCGTCGGCGGGGTCTATGGTGAAGGTCGTCACCTCGCGGCAGTCGCGCCTTTCGGCGTAGTCCTTGGCGGTAATCTTGTCCGAAATCTGGTTGGCCTCCGCCTCAACCTCACGGGGGAACTCATAGGGGAGGTTGTACTCGGCCAGAATGGCGTGCATCTCGGCGGTGTTGTCGCCCTCCTTGCCGAGGATGCTCACAACGCGCCCCGTGGGGCACTTGCTCTCGGGCTCCCAGCCAACGATGCGCACAACAACCTTGTCGCCATCGGTGAGCTTGTCTACACCCTTGTCTATGAAGATGTCCACGGGCATATCCTTCGATGCGACCCTCACAAAGGCGTGTGAGCGGGTCTTCTCGATGGTGCCCACGAAGTTTCTGTCGGCCCTCTGGAGCACCTCCACAACCTGACCCTCGGGGTCGCCCGAGGCCCTGCGACGGGTTATTGCCACCCTCACACGGTCGCCATCCAGCGCACGCGAGGCGTTGCGACGGTCCACGAAGATGTCCTTGTCGGCACCCTCCACGATGACATAGAGGCTACCCGAGACGAGCATCTGAACGACGCCCTCCACGGTGGGCATTGCGCGTGTCGAAAGACGGAATGTCGAGGCGGCCGTGGCCTCCACAACACCCTCCTCTACCATCTGATATACAATAGCTTTGGTTTGATAACGACCCTCCCTGTCGGCACCGCCACTCTGTGCGGCGAGGGTCTTGAGTGCGAACTTACGGCTCGGAAATGAGCGGAAAAGTTGCATAATGATAGCCGCACGATCCCTCTGGTGCGAGCTCTTTGTAGCACCCCTTGTGCTACGCTTCTTGTCTTTCTTTGACATATCTTTCCTGTTAAATCCGCCACAAAGGTACTAAAAACCCCTCGCCGCCCCCACTTGCAGCCTCAAATTTAACGATTTAATAAATCGAGAGGGGGTTGAGAGTGGAAAGCGAGAACTTGAAAGCCGAGAGAGGGGAGCTAAGGAATTTAGGGAGATTAGTGACCTTAAGGTCCTTAAGGATATTTTCCATCTCTCCCATTTGTCAATTGTCAATTTGTCATTGCACTCCCCGCACAGAAAAAGGGCAGTCTTTTGGACTGCCCTTCCTGTGCGGGGAGTGGGACTCGAACCCACACGGCTCTCGCCACTAGATCCTAAGTCTAGCGCGGCTACCAATTACGCCATCTCCGCATATTGGTGCTGCAAAGGTAAATATTTTTTTCGACTTCGAGAACACCCTATCGATTTTTTGCATACCTTTGTAGCGATGCGGTTCCCGAAATAGGGACTAACAGGGAATGCCGTGCGAATCGGCAACAGTTCCCGCTGCTGTATGCCTCGACCCGTCAAGTTGTTGGGTTTCAGGGCTCTCGAACATTCTAACTTTTTCGTCACTGATGCGCTGCAGAGCATTGGGAAGGCGGTTCGGGAGTGAGGCGAGTCAGAAGACCTGCCACATCACTAATGGGATTACTCCTGCGGCGAATGGGAGGTTTTCGTGTACTTAGGGCCACAAAGGGTCATCGTTTCAAAAGCAGATTACACACCAAAAACCAATGAGCCGCTCGCAGGGGTAAAAACCGCAAGCGGGAGTACTTGTTTTTTGTTTAACTAATTAACTCTTAGAACGATGAAAAAGTTATTTAGTCTGCTTTCCATTTTTGCCGCCACACTGCTGCTGGGCGGCTGCCAAACCCCTGACAACAACCCTTCGGGTGACGAAACCCCCGTGCCCTACGATGAGGGCGTCTATATCCTCTGCGAGGGCTCCTACGGTGCGGGCAACGCCTCGCTGTGGTTCTACGACCGCGACACCAAGTCTCTCAAGGCCGACATCTTCGGCGCGGCCAACGATGCCAAGCTGGGCGATGTGGGCCAGTCTATGCTGCTCCACAATGGCGACCTGCTGGTGGTGGTCAACAACTCGGGCGTGGTCTACTCGCTCGACGCTTCGACGGGCGTAGTGAAGGGAATGATTGAAAATCTGCTTTCGCCCCGTTTTATCGCCATAGACCCCTCGGGCACAAAGGGTTACATCTCACAGATGTACACCAATAAGCTCGTCGTCTTCGACCCCCGAACGATGACCCTCACGGATGAGGTCACCCTCGAGGGGGTGGCCGATGCGGAGCAGATGGTCATCTGGGGCGGCAAGCTCTTCGTGGCAGCCTGGAGCAACGGCCATAAGATTGCGGTTGTGGACACCGCCACCGACAAGCAGGTGGACCTCTTCGAGGTGGGCGTGCAGCCCTACTCTATGGTCCTCGACAAGAACGGCTACATCTGGGTGGTGTGTGATGGCGGCAACGAGTGGAGCTCCCTGCCCGAGGGTGTGGAGGTGGAGGCCCCCTCGCTCTGGCGCATCTCGGCCGAGAGCCACGAGGCCACAAAACTACACACCTTCACCCCCGGAGGCTACTTCCGCTCACGACTGGCCATTGATGGCGAGGGCGACACGCTCCTGTTCATCTACGACGCTGTGTGGGCTGTGGATGTCACCTCGGGTGAGTTCCCCTCGGAGCCTCTGATTGCAGTCGAGGGCTGGGGTCAGTATGGTCTGGATGTGGACCCCACAAATGGTGATATCTACATTGCCGACGCCAAGGACTATGTTTCCAATGGTGCTGTGCTGCGCTATAATAATAAGGGTGAGAAGATAGACGAGTTTGAGGTGGGCCTACTCCCCTCGAAGTTTGTCTTCCGATAGATAGCAGAGCAAAGCGAAGAGAGCAAAGAGGAGAGAAGAGTTTATGAAAAGGTTGATTGCGATTCTCTTGAGCGTTTTGGCAACCTTGGGCTCGGCGTGGGCCCAGGGTGCCGACTCTTTGCGTACGGTGGAGGTCGAGGAGATTGTTGTGAGCTCGGCCCGCTCGCTGAGGGATGTGGGCGTGCAGAAGAGCCTCATCAGCGATGCGGTACTCAAGGAGAGTCTCTCGGCATCGATGGCCGAGGTCTTGGCCCAGAATAGCACCATCTTCATCAAGTCCTCGGGCAGGGCGACCCTCTCCACAGCCTCGCTCCGAGGTACGGCTCCCTCACATACGGCCGTCAGCTGGAATGGCGTGGAGCTGGCAAGCCCAATGCTCGGTATGGTCGACTTCTCAATGATTCCCTCCTACTTTGTTGATGGGAGCGAGGTCTACCACGGCTCCACATCGGTGAATGTGACCGGTGGCGGCATTGGTGGAGCAGTGGCCCTTTCGACAACCGACGAGGCCCCTAAGGGGCTGAGGCTCCAATACATACAGAGCCTTGCATCGTTCTCCACCCACGATGAGTACCTCCGCGTGAGCTATGGCACCGAGCGCTGGGGCAGCTCCACAAGGCTCCTCAATTCGGCCTCCGAGAACGATTTTCCCTACATCAACTACGACAAGGTGGGCCACCCGAGGGAGTACAATAAGAGCTGTGGCTACCACGATATGCACCTGTTGCAGGAGTTCTATCTGAATGGCAGGCGGGGTGGCCGCTGGTCGCTCAAGATGTGGGCTACGGACTCCTCGCGTGGCATCCCCAAACTCTCGGTGGACTTCCGCGATGACGACCTCACGAAGGCTTGGCAGGACGAGCAGAGTGTGCGTACGGTGGCGGCGTGGCGAAGGAGCTTCGGTGGGCTGAGGGTCGCAGTGTCGGGCGGCTACAACTACGACAATCTGCACTATATATATCAGTTCTCAAAGGGCGGCGGCCAGGTGCAGCGCGCGGTGGATTCGCGGAGCCTCACCCACCACGCCTTTGGTGTGGCGGATGCCGAGTGGAGCATTGGCAATAGTCTGATGCTGGCCGCAAACCTTAAGGCGAACCTGTCGATGGTTGAGAGCGAGGATGTTGCACCGCTTGTGCCCGTGGGCTTCAAAGGTAGGCGCGAGGAACTATCGTCGTTCCTCTCGGCCCGCTGGAAACCGCTTGAGAGCGTCGGTCTGGCGGCAAGCGTGAGGGAGGAGTGGCGCGATGGCAGGTGGTCGCCCGTGATACCTGCGCTCTTTGCCGATGTGACCCTGCTGGAGGATTGGGGGCTAATAGTGAGCTCCTCGGTGGCCAAGAACTACCACCATCCGACCCTCTCCGACCTCTACTTCGTGCCTGGTGGCAACCCCAACCTGCTGCCCGAGGAGGGTGTGACCTTCGACTTGGGGGTGGAGTGTGGCGCGGAGCGTGGGGCCCTCGAGTGGGGTGGCAAGGTGACGCTCTATGGCTCCAATATCTCCAACTGGATACTCTGGACCCCCACGATAAAGGGCTTCTGGACCCCCGAGAACCTCGCCAAAGTGAAGAGCAGGGGGGTGGAGTCGAGGGCCAATGTGGCCTATAGGTTTGCGCCCGAGGGCAGGGTGGAGATGAATCTGATTTTCGCCTACACCTCGTCGGTGAATGATACCGAAGAGAGTGCGGGCTATGGCAACCAACTCCCCTATGTGCCACTTTATTCGGCCTCGGCTGGGGCTAAGGTGACGCTCGGAGGGTGGGAGTTGAGGTATGTGTGGCAGTACTATAGCGAGCGCTATACGAGCTATTCGGGCACCTCTTTTGGTGGCGGAGTGGTGGATGGCTACAGCCTGAGCGATGTGGCCCTCGGCCGCGACTTCGAGTTGTGGGGTGTTGGTGTGAGGGCCGCTTTGGGGGTCAATAACCTCTTCGATGTGACCTACCAGTCGGTGCTCTCGCGCCCTATGCCACCGCGTAATTATTCGGCAACACTGGAGGTCCGCTGGGGGAAATAACCCCCGCGAGAGATGATTTTGGGGAGAAAAAGCACAAAAAACGAAAAAAAAGTGCTCGAAAATTTTGTTTTCAGAAATTATTGCTATCTTTGCAATCCGAAAACGGAACAAAATTTCCCCAGAAACCGTTTTCGTAATAGTTCGGGGTGTAGCTCAGCCCGGTTAGAGTACACGTCTGGGGGGCGTGGTGTCGCTTGTTCGAATCAAGTCACCCCGACTAAACAAAGCAGAAGCCTTCAATCGAAAGATTGGAGGCTTTTGTGTTGTTAGTGGTGTCCTTGTGCTTGCACGAAAGGACACCACTAATAACACAGAAACCCACACTTTATGTGTTCTGCTTTGTTTTGTCAACCGCCAACCGACGACCGTCTACCATCGACAGACCTCTCCCGGGCTTCGCCCACCCTCCCCTAACTTAGGGGAGGGGATCATTTTCGCCCTTTCGGCCCTCCTAAATAGTTCACGGGGTTAAAAATAATACCCGTGAACAAGGCAGAGTAATGACGACTACGGCTGAGTGCTGACAACTGACACCTGAATGCTGAGCACTTTCAATTGTCAATCAGGAATATTTCACTATCTTTGTTACAGGCTTGACACGAAGGGGTGTGTGGCGAGGATTTTGTGCGAAGAGAAAAAAATTGCAAAAAATTTCATTTCCGTGCAACAAAATGCCACCCTTGTGCATCTATAGTAGTAGAAGCCCTAAACAAACGCGACTTTTGGCCTATGAAACGAGCACTTCTTCTAACATTTACACTCCTAATGGTGTCCCTCGTGGGCATTAAGGCGCAGACCTCGGCCGACATCCCCGCCGAGCAGAGCTCTGTGTTCGACTCGGTGGTGAAGGTCTTGGTGGACAACTGGAACATCCCCAACCTCGACTGCAAAAACGAGATACGCATAGGTGTGCCCGTCGACCCGAGTGGGTCGTTTCACCACGAGTCCATTGAGATAAGTGTGGGCCAAGGTGTGCTGGGTGAGTACCTCTCGGCCAAGGAGCGCGAGGGGGCGACCTACTACTACTCGAGCCCCTACATCTCCTATGGTCGACGACTCAACAGGACACTCGAGATTACGGCCAAAGCCATCTATATGGGCTCCACACAACGCACCTACTCCTCCCTCACGGGCGATGTTATGCAATCCATCGTTGTGGAAAAATTCTTCTTCACCCCCACTCTTCGTTGGAATATGCTTCTGGGCAATAAGGCAAGGTGCTATACGGGCATCGGCTACGATATGGTCTTCGACTCACTACGCCACGCCCCCACCGCCGAAATGTGCTGCGAGATAGGCTTCACCCTCGGAGCCAAGCTCTTCTTCTATGGCGAGTCGCTGCTCTCCAACAGCAGAATCGTGGCGCAGATGGGCGTAGGATATAGATTTTAGGACTAACACCACGGCACTATGAAACGATTTTTACTAATTTGTGTGGGTTTGGTTTGCTCTTGGAGCCTTGGGGCGCAGGAGCCCTCCGCCACAGCCCCCATCTACACCTCGCCATTTGAGGAGGGAGCGGTAGTGGAGGAGGAGTCCAAGCGCGAGGCCCCGAGCGGCTACAAGCCCTACTTCCTGGATTGGAGCGTACCCAATCGCAGTTGTCGCTACGAGATAAGGATTGCTCAGGGCACCTCCTCGGAGGACTTCGAGGATATCCATCCCTCGGGCGGCTACTCGGCCTGGAACGAGTTTGATATGGCCCACTATGAGCTGGGGGACGAGTATCAGTACACCTCGCCACGCATATCATTGGGCCTCAGTTTGAACCGCTTTTTCCAGCTATCCATCTCGGGCAGCGTGACCCAGTTCCGACAGAACCTCTACAACAAACTCTCGGGCCAGCCCACTCGCAGCCTCAACAAGAGAACCATCTGGACAAACTGTACAGCAAGGGCCAACATCCTAAATTTCCGCCACTTGAGGACCTATATGGGCCTCGGTCTGGATTTTGGCTTCATTAACGAGAGTGGCAGCCGCGAGGCGGTGACCTCGGTGTGCTACAATATAGGCGCAACCTGCGGCGCGAGGGTCTTCGGCTTCTGGGACATCTCCCTCTCCAGTGACTTTATGGCCTTTTGCGCCGGCGTGGGCTACCGCTTTTAGAAATACTACCCAAAAGAATATAGTAAGAAAAAACAGATACAGCTATGAAACGATTTTGGAAATATACGATGAGTCTCCTCGTGGCGCTCGGCACGCTCTCTTGCGCACCCGACGATATGGACCAAGGCCTGCTGGACTCTCTGAAGCCCACCGACCCCGCATTTGTGGCCTTCTCGCAGAGCCTCAAGTGTGTGACTCTGCCTGTGGGTGCACTGGTGGCCGCACAGAACCTCAACGAGTACATCATTGCCCCCGAGGAGAACAAACAGGCCATCGAGGACCTCTACTACCAGTATGAAAAGATACGCGACGATGGCGAGGGCAAGTGGCGCATCTTCTCCTCATCGAGGGAGGAGCTGTACCACATCCTCAACGGCCTCACCTTGGACCAGACGGGCGCCGAGTGGGAGGTGGTCAAGAACGAGACCTTCTTTCTGGACACGACAAAAGACCCACAGATACCCACCTCGGGTAGGGTGATACTTCGCTCTCTGGGGCAGGATGTCTATGAGATTGAGCTGACGGATGTGACTATGTGTGTGGTCAAGCACGAGCAGACCCTCTGGCGCCACATCTCCTCCACCCACGACAACTACTACTGGCGCTACGGCGGGGTGGTGGTGGATGGCACCTTCCGAGTGACCACCAACAACACCGCTTTCCGTGCGGGCAACGAGGAGCTCCAGATGGAGATTGAGGGCTCGGGCGAGTTCCGCGACGCTTCGGGAGCCTTCTATGGTGTGAGTATGGAGATTACCGACCCCCTCAAGTTCTCCTACTCCGTGGAGGGTGTTCCCACAGCCTACGGCACAGGCTCTATGAGCCTCACAGTGCGCCCCTCGCCGGTCGAGGAGGAGCAGGTGGAGGTGACGATGAATGACAGCAGGATAGAGGTCGCCTACAGTGTGGGTGGGGAGAGCTATCTCGGCACCCACTACTGGAACTTCGAGTAGCAGCCAACCGCGCATAACACGAAAACGCCCCGAGAGATGAATCTCGGGGCGTTTTCTATGGTGTGGCATTTTAGAACGACATTGGCGCTTTAATGGTGGGATGGGGGTTGTAGTCCACAATCTCTATATCCTCATAGCGCAGTTCGGCAATACTTCTGACAGCGGGGTTTAGCTTGAGGCGAGGCAGCGGGCGAGGCTCGCGCGAGAGTTGCTCTTCGACCTGCTCGAAGTGGTTGAGGTAAAGGTGGGTGTCGCCCAGCGTGTGGATGAACTCGCCAGCCTCGAGGCCACAAATCTGTGCGATGATGTGGGTCAGCAGGGCGTAGGATGCGATGTTGAAGGGGACCCCAAGGAAGGTGTCGGCACTACGCTGATAGAGCTGACACGAGAGCCTGTCATTGGCCACATAGAACTGGAACATCACATGGCAGGGGGGCAGAGCCATACCCTCCACATCGGCCACATTCCACGCCGAAACGAGCATACGCCTCGAGTTGGGATTACTCTTTATGGTGCGGATTACCTCCTCAATCTGGTCGATGGTGCGGCCGTCGGGGCATCCCCAACTGCGCCACTGTGCGCCATAGACCGAGCCGAGGTCGCCATAGCAGTAACCCTCGATGGGCGAAGGCTCCTTGCGCCTTGCCCTCTCCAGAAACTCCTCCCTGCCAATGGGCTCAATGCCCTGCGCAGCGCACCTTTCGCCATAGAAGCGATAGGCGTCGTTGTCCCAGATGTGTACCTCGTTCTTGAGCAGATAGCTGATGTTGGTGTCACCCTTGAGGAACCACAATAGTTCGTGGATGATACCCTTCGTAAAGACCCTCTTTGTGGTCAGCAGAGGGAAGCCCTCGGCAAGGTTGAAGCGCATCTGATAGCCGAAGATGCTCTTGGTGCCTGTGCCTGTGCGGTCGCCCTTGACCGAGCCACAATCACGAATAGTTCGCAGTAGGTCGAGATATTGTTTCATAGGTATTGTGTAAGATTCTATTTGTGCAGTTCGATGGTGCCATCCTCCGAGAGCGAGGCGTAGACGGGCCCCTCGAACCAGTGGCCCAGGAAGATAGCCCTACCGCCCGACTCGAGGTCGTAGACCTCGGCGCAATGGTTGTGGCCAAAGATGTAGTAGTCCACACGCTCGGTTTTGTTGAGCCTTTCGGCCTCCCTTACGAGTGGGTCGTGCCCACCCAAGAAGGGCATAGCAATCTGCTTGGACTTGCGGCTGTCGCCCGACCAACCCTGACCGAAGCGCAGTGCAAAGTCGGGGTGGATAAAGTGAGAGAAGAGCCAACGAGCCACGCGGTTGCGGAAAATGGTGTTGATTATTCGCGCACCGCCACCGAGATAGCGGGCATAGATGTCGTCGCCGTGACAAAGGCTCACCCTCTTTCCGTAGAGTTCCACAACCTCCCTCTCGTAGTGTACCTTCACGCCACACTCGCGCTCCAGATAGCCCCTCTGCCACATATCGTGGTTGCCAACAAACAGATGCACCTCAACGCCCCCATCGGTAAGTTCGGAGAGTTTTCCCAGTAGGCGTGTAAAGCCTTGTGGTACAACCCTTTTGTACTCATACCAGAAGTCAAACACATCGCCCACAAGGTAAATGGCTTTGGCGGTGGGGGCCACTCTGTCGAGCCACGCCACAACCTCGCGCTCCCTCTGGCGACACTCCTCGGGGGTGCCGCTGCCAAGGTGCATATCCGATGCGAAATAGTACATTGTTCGGTGGGTTAGAGTTACTATAGACGGTGGATAGTGGTGCTACTTGAAGAGGTTTTTGAGCTCTTTTGCGAGGTTGTCGCCGTAGGCTCCGATGGCCACGATGTCGCCCTCCCTGTTGAGCAGGAAGTTGGTGGGGATAGAGGTCACGCCATAGAGCATAACGGCAGGCGAGGCGGCACCCTTGAAGTCACAAACCGACACCCAGGGCAGCTTCTGCATCTGGAGGGTCTGAATCCACTCGGGCTGTGTGGTATCGACAGATACTTGGTAAATCTCAAAACCCTTGTCGTGGTACTGCTCGTAGAACTCTTTGAGCTCGGCCTGACGGAACTGTGCGCCCTCCTCGGCGATGCTCCAGAAGTCCACCAACACCACGCGGTCTTTCTGCAAGGCGGTGAGGCTCTGCTTCTTACCCGTCACATCGGGCAGTTCCAACTCGGGGAAGCCTGCGGGTGAGCTCATAGCCTCGTTAATCTTGTCGGCGAGCTCCTTCTGGTTGTCGTAATATTTGATGGCCTCCTTGAGGCTGGCCAGATAGGTCGAGTTGGGATAGTTCTGCTCCACAGCGTCGGCCACCAGGCGGAAGTAGACGATGTCCGTGTCGCCATTGAAGAGCACCTCGTCGCCGGGGAGCCTCTGATTGAGGGCATAGATGGCGGCCAGCGAGCCCGAGTTGGTCACGATGAACTCAATCTGCTTGCGCTTGATATCCAGATAGGTGGCGGTGTAGTCCTTGCTGATGGACTCACGGAGCGCCTTGGCGGTAGTCTTGTTGTAGAGGGTGGCGAGCGAGTCGAGCTTTGCCACACCAAAGGCCATAATGTTCTTGACCTCCCTCACCAGTGTAGACTCCTTGGAGCCCTCCACCGTATAACCATCAATCAGCCCGGGAACAGAGCTAATAGAAATTTTTTCGCCGGGGGCGAGAATCAGAGGGATGATGCGCTCACCGCAGTGGAGGTTATAGAAGGTGGCCTCATTGTTGGGCAGGGCGACCTTGAGGCTGAAGTGACCATTGGAGTTGGTGGTGACGGTGTCGGCCACCATACCGCCCGTGGAGTAGACGCTCTCCAGAACGACCATCTTGTTGGCGTAGGCTGCCACATCGCCCTCAACGGTTGCTTTCTTGCCGCCACAGCCACCGAGGGCCGCTGCCGCAAGAAGTACTATCACGAGTTTTTTCATAGATTCTTGTGTTTGTGTTGTTTGGTTTTTGTATCAATCTCGGTTGTTTGCGGAGAAACAAAGGTAATAAAGCCCTCGGATTTCTCCAAGTGGGAATTACTTGGAGTGGGTGTTTCGACGGTAGTTTTTCTGCACTTTGTTGTTTTTCTTCTGGAAGGAGCCCCTTTTTTGATAGCCCGAATAGTTCATACGATAGTCGCTTTTGATGAGGGTGATGGCCTCTTCGTCTACGGCGATATCGAAATTGGCCATACGCTTGATGTCGCGGATGATGACCGCATTGTCGGGGTGCTCCTGGTTGTACTCAAAGCTCTTGGTGCGCATATAGCGGGCCAGATTGTAGAGCACCGCATCGACCGTCTGCTGCTCCTTCAGGCGCTCGAGTGAGCGGATGACATTGCGCACATTGCGGCCGTAGTGCTTCATAGCGATGCGCCCTGCTGGGTACTCCATACGGTGGGGCGGAGGCATAATGGTTGCGGCCGAAGGCTTGGGATAGGGGGAGTCCACATCGAGCTGAAAATCAGACATTATGAAGAGGTGGTCCCAGAGTTTGCGCTCGAAGTCGGGGGTGCCGCTCGAGGCGCTCTGTATGTTGGCCATAATGGCCACAAGGGCCTTGGCGCGGAGGTTGCGCTCCTTGCGGTCCGGGATGGCCACAAGCTCCGACACCATATCCTGAATGTGGCGGCCATACTCGGGCAGATGGAGCTTTTCGCGCTCAATATTATAGTTTGTTCTCATCTGAAAAGTGTGTGTTCTACAAAAAGAAATCTCTCTGCACCCACCCCTCTGCTGTGGGCTTTGCTATTAAGAATATCGCTCCAAAGGGTGGGCCGACAAATAGTCCAAAAATGTTTTGCGGGTCGGTTTTCTCTCACGCCCAACCTTTGCGGCTACAGCCCGAGAGTCACAAGCGTTAGTTTATCTTTGCAAAGATAACCATTTTTTTGAAAATTTATTGTTCTGCCCCCCTTTTTGGTAACATATTTGCATTGGGTGGCCCAGTTGGTAAAGTCTTTTATTTCAAAAAACCACAATAGCTATGACAAAGATTTTGGTTGTGGAGCCCCTGCGCGGCATCCGCAACGCACTAACGGAGCTCCTCCGCCACGAGGGCTACGAGGTCTGCGCACTCGACAGCCTCGAGAGTATCGCCAACTCACCCGATAGCCAAGGTGCTACCCTGCTTGTCTGCGGCTCGCCCGAAAAGATGGTCTGGGGGTGCGTGGACATTCCGTGGATTGCTCTCTCCGAGGGAGGGATGGAGGAGGTGCTCGGCTTCTTTCGGGCCGGTGCTTCGGATTTTGTTCCCAAGCCCGTGGAGGTGTCGGCTCTGCTGAAGGCTGTCAGAGGGGTACTCGCCCACACCGAGGCAGCTCCAAACTCCGCCACCACTCTCCACACAAAGAAAAAACCGTGCCAGAGATACACCATCGTCGGCTCCTCGCCCAAGACCACGCGCCTCAAGAGGCTCATTGAGTTGGTGGCACCCACGGATGCAAGGGTGTTGGTGGTGGGCGAAAACGGCACAGGCAAGGAGCTTGTGGCCCGACAGATTCACTACAAGAGTCGCCGCTCGGCGGGCCCCTTTGTGGAGGTGAACTGCGCCGCCATCCCCTCGGAGCTCATCGAGAGCGAACTCTTCGGCCACGAAAAGGGGGCCTTCACTTCGGCCATCAAGCAGCGCAAGGGCAAGTTCGAACAGGCGGTCGGGGGCACTCTCTTTCTGGATGAGATTGGCGATATGAGCCTTGCGGCGCAGGCCAAAGTGCTGCGTGCCCTTCAGGAGCGCAAGATTACCCGCGTGGGCAGCGATAAGGATGTAGATGTGGATGTGAGGGTTGTGGCGGCCACAAACAAGAACCTCATAACGGAGATTGCTCGCGGCAACTTCCGCGAGGACCTCTATCACCGCCTGAGCGTGATTGTGTTGAGTGTCCCGCCGCTCTCGGAGCGCAAGGAGGATATCCCACAGCTGGTGGACTACTTCCTCAAGACGCTCTGTGACGAGTACAATGTGCCGACCAAGAGCATTGAGCCCGCGGCACTCTCGGAGCTATCGAGTATGGATTGGAGCGGCAATGTGCGTCAGGTACACAATGTCGTCGAGCGTCTTGTGGTGCTCGGCAGCGACAAAATTACCCGTGACGATGTGCTTGCCAATGTGTCGAATTACTATTGAGCAGGAATTACCTATTGAACCACTCGGCAAGTTTGGCTACGGCTCGGCCGCGGTGGCTGATGGCGTTTTTCTCCTCGGGGGAGAGCTCCGAGAAGGTCTGGGTGTAGCCCTCGGGCTGGAACATAGGGTCATAGCCGAAGCCCCCCTCGCCACGCTCCTCAGTGGTGATGGTGCCCTCCACAATGCCCTCGAAACAGTGCTCCACGCCACCCTCAATCAGGGCGATGACGGTGCGGAATCGGGCCGAGCGGTCGCTCTTGCCCTCGAGTTCGCGGAAGAGTTTGGCGCGGTTGGCGGCAAAGTCGTGGCCGTCGGTGGCGTAGCGTGCCGAGTGGACACCCGGGGCTCCTCCGAGAGCATCGACCTCAAGGCCCGTATCGTCGGCAAAGCAGTCACACCCCGTCCTCTCACACACATAGCGTGCCTTGGCCAGAGCGTTACCCTCAATGGTGGGCTCATTCTCGGGAATATCCTCCACGATGCCTGCCTCCTTGAGTGTGATGAGCTCCACCTCGGAGCCCAGTATGGCCCTCACCTCCTCGAGTTTGTGGGCGTTGTTGGTTGCGAATATGATTTTTTTCATAGCGTTTAGTCCTGTTTATACCTCTTTGGCGAGGGCTGCAATGCGTGCGTCGGTGACAATCTTGTCGAGGATGGTCTTCACGATGGTGTCCATACGGCCGCCCTCGGAGTAGTCGGCGGGCGAAATCATCGAGCAACGATTCTGCTCCAGCAGGAGTTTTGTTTTGTGGTAGCCACTCTCCGACGAGGGGTCATAGACACCGATGGAGTGGCCGTGGCGGTCGCTCACAAGCCTCATACAGGGGATGTCGGTCGTACCGTCGCCCACATAAATCATATGCTCAAAGGGCACGGGGCGCTCCGCGTCGGGCACATAGGCGTTCACAAGGTGGGAGTCGGAAACACTATCCACACCCTTGTTTATCTTGTACATAAACTGCGTCTTGTTGGTGTAGTTGATTGCCACCGCAGGCCAATAGGCGTCGCCATTCTCGTTGTAGAGGAACTCGCAAGCGTAGATTTTCTTGAACTCGTGGGCGATGGATGTGCCCTCGATAATCTCCTTCAGACCCGAGGAGTTGATGTAGTGGAGAATCTCTATGCCACGCTCCTCGCCGTAGCGGTTGATGCGGCCGAACCACTCCTCTACTCCCTTGTATAACTTGATGTTACGCCCCGTCTCGGCGAATGCTTCGCGCTTGATGGGCACACCCGTATTGTTGGCGTGCTCGAGCATTTTGAGCATATAGCTGAGGATGGGGTCGGCATCGAAGTCATCGGCCAGCACATTGCTCTCTCGCCAGAACTCTTCGTTGCTTTTGCCGACCGAGGCGATGAAGCCGTACTCCTGCATATTGCCGGGAGCCAGTGTGCCGTCGAAGTCGTAGATGAGGGCTGCTTTGAGTCTTTTCTCCATAGGTTTTTCCATTTTTGTCTGCTCAAAGGTACGGTTTTTGTCCAAAATTACCTAAATTTGTGACCAAACAATGTGAAATTATGGATTTTTTTGAATTAGTACACCGCCGTCGTTCGCTCCGCAAGTTCTCCGACAGGAGGGTAGAGAGCCATACTATTGAGAAGATTTTGGAGGCCGCACTCACCGCCCCCTCCTCGCGCAACAGCCACAGCACAAGGTTCCTTGTGGTTGAGGATAAGGACCTTATCCGCCATATGTCCTATATGCGCGACTACGGCTCGGCATTTATGGCCGAGGCTCCCGTGGCTGTGATGGTTATGGGCGACAAGAGGGCCACCGACCTGTGGGTCGACAACTGCGCCATCTCGGCCACCTTTGTGCAACTGGCAGCCGAGGCCGCAGGTCTGGGCAGCTGCTGGGTCCACGTGGAGGGCCGCGAGCATATGAAGGGCCACCCCGAGATGGGCGACGCGGAGAGCTACCTGCGCACCTTCCTCCCCATCCCCGAGGAGTGTGGTGTGGAGTGTGTGATTGCTATGGGCTACTCGCCCTACGACGAGCCCAAGCCCCGCCCCGCACAGGACAATAGCGGCAAGGTTGTTTGGCTCAAATAGGTAACAACCTCATAATTAGGACCATAAGCCCCGCCAGGGTTCTGGGGCACACAACATATCCCAATCACGCAGCGGACCGCCCCCGAGGGTGGTCCGCTGTGCTTTGTAGAGTTTTTGTAGGGTCTTTGCAGGGGCGAAAAAGTGAAAAATCTCTCCCTCAAGCAATAAAACTCAACACAAATTTGTATCTTTGTGAATCATCCCCCTGCAAACAGACAACGAAAAAGACCAAAAACAACATAGCTATGGATTACAGTAACCTCCACAAAGCCCATCCGTGGCACGGCATCGACCCCGGCACCCCCGAGGAGATTCGCGCCTACATCGAGATTGTGCCCACCGACACAGTCAAATATGAAGTAGACAAGGCGAGCGGCTATCTGGCCCTCGACCGCCCACAGAAGTTCTCCAACATCGTACCCTCGCTCTACGGCTTCATCCCCCGCACCTACTGCGCCGAGAAGATGGCCGAGCTGACCAACAAGGCCCTGGCAAGGTTTGATGTGAAGGGCGACGGCGACCCGCTGGATATCTGCGTGCTGACGGAGAAGGATGTGACCCACGGCGACATTCTGGTTAGCGGCCGACCCATTGGCGGCATCCGCCTCCTGGACCACAACCAGGCCGACGACAAGATTATTGCGGTGCTCAAGAATGACGCCATCTATGGCGATATGACCGACATCGAGCAGCTGCCCACCCGCATCGTGAGGCGACTGATTCACTACTTCACCACCTACAAAGACATCCCCGGCGAGAACACCCAGAGGATGAGGTTTGTGAGCATCTATGGTGCCGATGTGGCCCGCGATGTCATCCGCCGCTCGATGGAGGACTACAACGATATGCTCGCCGCCGACAAGGAGTAGCTCACAACACAGGTACCCGAGAAGATGAAACGGCTTGCGCTACTGCTCTTGATGATGGTTATGGGGGGTGTGACCTTTGCCACGCAGCCCTGCCAATCCCCTCTTGTGATGAGCGCTAACGACTATGAGGAGGTCTTTGTGGACCAGGTGAAGGGGGTCAATGGCTTCAATGGCGAAGAGGTGACTCTGAATATCTACCGAACGACGGCCTACGACGGCGAGGTGTTCTACATTGCTCGCAAGGTGTACGACTGGGGCGAGTCGGTCTATGGTGTGGTCACCCCCGAGGAGCCCGAGGAGGCCCACGGCTACCGCCACTCGGCCAAGGTGGGCCTCATAGGTCGCTACTACTTCACCTCCCACAAAATCCCCCACGACTACCACCCCTCGGAGTGGTTATACAATTAACCCGAGTTCTGCGAAGGTCCGGTATTGTTAGCACACGACGAGATTGTAGTTTGGGAAGAGAGGAAAAAAATATTATTTTTGCAGAAACAAACCCATAATATTTTTGCCTATGAAACATCGCGTATAGTTTAATACGCACATTTTAACATACTGGGAAAGCGTTTTAGCTTTATTCATTCACTCAAGAAGTTTGGCGACTGATAGACAGAATGGAATAATAGTTGAAATGCTCACGCTTGATGGCGTGGGCTTTTGGTTATATTTATTCTGTCGGGTTACGCCAAACACCCTTGAGTGAGAATATGCCAAAAGTACCGCGCTTTTTTTTGTGCGTATACCACTCTCCAAGGTGTAAGGTAAGGTACTTCGGAGTAACCGAAAAGCCGTCAAGTGAGTAGGAAGCTAACTATAAACTTATTTGAAATTATGAAAAAACTATTCGTTCTTTTGGTAGCAATGTTGGGTATCTCTTTAACCACAATGGCAGACAACTATGATACCTGTATGGTAAAAGGTGGCAATGGTGCCAGCGTTAGTGTATCTGTTTTGGACTGGGATGATGACGGTTATGTAAAAGTACAAATATCCAGCGACTGTGATGACTATGTGAATGTTACTTTTGAGCTTAAATTGTACGATAAAACTCATGGTCAAGAATATGGCAAGCAGACTTTTGTAACCACGGCACAGCCCAATAGCAATAATGTTGCAGAATATCGAGTAAGAATAAAAGGAACAGATGGAGTTAGATCTGTAGGTGTAACCGTCAAGGGTGCTCGATGCGAGTAAATTCGGTTATGTAACAGACCTCTATATCGGCGGGAAATTCTCGCCGATATATTTTTTATAATAATTGTTTGCTTAACTTTGTCGCACAATCAGTAAAAGCAACAGAGATATGACACCCAAGATATCACTCATTGTGGCTGTGGCCCAAAATGGCATTATCGGCACAGGGGGCACTATGCCCTGGCACATAACCGAGGACTTCGCACACTTCAAGGCGGTGACCCTCGGCCACTCGGTCGTTATGGGCCGCAAGACCTACGAGAGCATAGGCCGACCCCTGCCCCGCCGACGCAATATCGTCATCACACGCAACGCCGACCTGCGGATTGAGGGGTGCGAGATGGCCCCCTCACTGGAGGCCGCCATCGAGATGTGCGCAGGCGAAGAGGAGGCGTTTGTGATTGGCGGCGGCGAAATCTACCGTCAGGCTATGCCTCTGGCCAACAAACTTTATATTACCCACGTGGGGGTGAGCGTGGAGGGCGACACCCGCTTCCCCGAGATTGCACCCGCCGAGTGGCAGGAGGTGTGGCGCGAGGAGTGGCAGCGCGGCAAGGAGTTCGAACACCCCTTTGCCTTTGTGAACTACGAGCGCAGGTAGGCTTGGGGCCGCTCGGCCCGCACCCGAAAGTCGGCGAGCCGCCAAAGTGGGGGTGCGAGATGTCTGGCGCGAGAGATGTGACGCGAGAGGAGATTTTTTCGCCCGGACCCAAGCGGGTGAGTGTTAGGCTACTATGGGCGCGAGGGGTGTATGTAGCGGCCGAAAAACGCGAAAAATTTTGCAAAATCGGAAAAACTGATTACCTTTGCACTCGAAATCGTACCGCGGGGTAGAGCAGTTGGTAGCTCGTCGGGCTCATAACCCGGAGGTCGGAGGTTCGAGTCCTCCCCCCGCTACTCAAAAAGGAGAAACGCAATGTTTCTCCTTTTTTTCGTATCGGGGGTTATCCCCCGACCATATTTACATTCCTCCTAAGTCCCCCTTTGGCAAAGGGGGACTTCTTGGTGGGGCTCCCCAACCACTCCACAAAGAGAATTATTTGTTTGTAGTCATCAAGCAGTTAGTGATTATAATTGCGCACCCCCTATCCACACAAAAAAAGGAGCCTATCGGATAGGCTCCTTCCTATATATACCGCCCGTGGGCTAAATGTTGTTCTCGGCGAAGAATTCGGCGACGGCGGCCTTGTAGTTGTCGATGGTCTGGGCAAGCGACACGAAAGATTTGCCGCCGGCAGCGTTTTTATGGCCACCACCTCCAAAGTAGCGGCGGGCAAAGATATTTACATCCACCTCGTCGCCGCGAGAGCGCAGCGACACGCGGATGAACTTGCGCGTCTCAGTAAACATCGCCGACATCTTCATACCCGCAATCGTCAGGGGGTAGTTCACAAAGCCCTCGCTATCGCCCAGCTGGAAGTTGTAGCGACGCATCTCCCTCTCCGACAGCGAGATATAGGCGGCCTTACCATCCTCGATAACCTCCATTTTGCGACCCAGCGCAAAGCCCAACAGCTTCACTCGCGAAGCCGAATAGGAGTTATAGACAGCCGTATTGACTTTGGGTATATTGAGGCCCCTCTCGAGCAGCACCGCAACGGCACGCATCAAATCGGGAGTGAGGAAGCTGAAGGCGAAATTGCCCGTATCGGTCATAATGCCGGCATAGAGGTTCTCGGCCATCTCCACCGAGATAGCCTCGGTGCCGCAGGTGGCCTCAATCAGCTTGTAGGTCACAAAAGCAGTGGAGCACATATCGGGGTAGGAGAACAGAAGGTCGTACTCCTCCACGGGGGGCATAAGATGGTGGTCTATGAGGATGCGCGGAGCCTTGCTTGCGGCGAGCGGTTCGGTCATCAAATCGAGGCGGTCTATCTTATTGAGGTCCATCACAAAGACCAGCTCGGCCGAGGCGATTATCTCGCCTGCCTTCTCGGGGCTCTCCTTGGCCACAACCACACTCTCGATGCCCGCCATCCAATCCAGGAAGGCGGGATAGCGATTGGGCACCAGACAGCTCACCTGGTGACCCCAGCCACGCAGGACCTCGGCCCAAGCCAGCGACGAGCCTATGGCGTCACCATCGGGGTTGGTGTGTGTAACAATCGCTATGCGCTTTGCGCCGCCTAAAAGATGTTCTTTTAGGCTCTCTATTTTTTGCAAAAAATCTACCATCTCGGTAACAAAGATAAGAAAAACATTTGGAAAACTCACACAATGTGTCGAATATTGAAAAAAAATACATACCTTTATGGCTCAATTTGGGGTAGTGGTCTGTTTTTGGAAGCCGACCGCACGCAACAAAACGAACAACTAAACATAACTAACAACAATAACACAATGAAAACTTACCAAACTCAGAACCTCCGCAACGTGGCTATCGTTGGCGGCACGGGTAGCGGCAAGACCACTCTTGCCGAAGCATTAGCATTCGAAAGCAAACTCATCGACCGTAAAGGTACCGTTGAGGCAGGCAACACCCTCTCGGACAACACCGAGCTCGAGCAGGCACAGGGCCGCAGCCTCTATCCCGCAGCTATCTATGCAGAGTTCGCAGGCCACAAATTCAACTTCATTGACACTCCCGGTGTGGATGACCTCTGTGGTGGCGTATTCTCGGCATACAAAGTTTGCGACTTGGCAGCCCTCGTAATCAACGGCAACCAGGGTTTCGATGTAGGTAGCGAGATTCACAGCCGCTACGCTGCACAGGCCAAAATGCCCGTTGTAGGTATCGTGAACCAGCTCGACAAAGAGAACGCAACTTGGGAGAAGGCTATCGACTCCATCAAGAACGGCTCGCCCATCAACCCCGTAGTTGTTCAGTACCCCGTTAATCCCGGTCTTGGTTTCGACGCTATCATCGATGTTCTGACGATGAAGATGTACAAAGCCAAAGATGAGAACGGCAACCAGGAGGAGCTGGAGATTCCCGCTTCGGAGATGGACCGCGCAGAGGAGTACCACAACGAGCTTCTGGAGGCTGCCGCCATCAACGACGAGGCCCTTATGGAGAAGTTCTTTGAGACCAACGACCTCTCGGCCGACGAGATTCGTCAGGGCCTCAGGGACGGTGTTGCAGGCCGCGACTTTATGCCCATCTTCTGCTGCTCGGCAAAGAAGAGCTTTGGTCTGAAACGCATCCTCGAGTTCATCATCAATGTACTTCCCGATCCCTCTTCGGCAAACGCTATGACCGATGTTGAGGGCAACGAGGTTAAGGCCGATGTGAACGCTCCCACCTCTATCTTCGTATTCCGCAGCGCTGTTGAGCAGCACGTGGGTGAGGTTAGCTACTTCCGCGTAGTGAGCGGTAAGCTGACCGAGGGTATGGAGCTCACCAACCCCCGCAACGGCAACAAAGAGAAGATTTCGCAGATCTTCGCCGTAGCAGGTAAGAAACGCGAGAAAGTTACCGAGATGGTAGCCGGTGAGATTGGTTGCACCGTGAAGCTCAAAAATACCAAGGCAAACGACACCCTCGGCGTAGGTGATGTTGCTGAGATTTCGCCCATCAACTTCCCCGCACCCCGCTATAGGGCTGCTATCCGCGCTACCGACCAGAACAACGAGGAGAAACTCGGCGAGATGCTCAACCGCATCAAACAGGAGGATCTGACCTACAAGGTAGAGTACTCGAAAGAGCTCAAGCAGACCATCGTTCAGTGCCAGGGTGAGATGCACATCAACCTGCTGAAGACCATCATCCAGAACAACAAGATCGAGGTAGAGTTCTTGGCTCCCAGGATTCCCTACCGCGAGACCATCACCAAAGTGGCAGCTGCCAACTACCGTCACCGCAAACAGTCGGGTGGTTCGGGTCAGTTCGGCGAGGTTCATATGGTTGTTGAGCCCTACTACGACGGTATGCCCGAGCCCAAACAGTACAAGGTTGACGGCCGCGAGCTGCTGGTGAACATCAAGGGCAAAGAGGAGTTCGACCTCGAGTGGGGTGGCAAGCTCATCTACTACAACGCTATCGTTGGTGGTGCTATCGACGCACGCTTTATGCCCGCAATCCTCAAGGGTATCAAGGATAAACTCAACGAGGGTCCTCTGACCGGCTCGTACGCGCGCGACATCCGCGTAATTATCTATGATGGTAAGATGCACCCCGTAGATTCGAATGAGATTTCGTTCGTTCTGGCTGCCCGCAACGCCTTCAAGGAGGCCTTCCGCAACGCCGGTCCCAAGATTCTCGAGCCCATCTACAATGTAGAGATTCTGGTTCCCAGCGAGAATATGGGTGACATTATGAGTGATCTGAACGGTCGCCGCGCACAGATTATGGGTATGAACGCCGAGGGCGCCTACAGCCGCCTGAGCGCTCGCGTACCTCTGGCAGAGCTCTATCGCTACTCGACCACTCTGAGCGCACTGACTCTGGGTCGCGCAAACTACACTATGGAGTTTGCTTCCTATGAGCAGGTGCCCGCCGATGTTCAGGACAAGCTGCTTAAGGCTTACCAGGAAGAGGACAAAGACGAGTAGAAAAACTCATAGAGACGAGCGACAGCTTCGTTTCACCGCAAAAGACCACCTCCGCATTTGCACCACCTGCAAACTGCGGAGGTGGTTTTTTGTAGACCGACAATCGTCGACAGACAACTGTCGACCGCCGACCGCCGACAGACCTCTCCCGGGCTTCGCCCACCCTCCCCTAACTTAGGGGAGGGAAAAGGGCCGAAAGGGCCAAAAGGGCCAAAAGGGGTTATGGGGCCTATAGGTCTTATAGGTCTTATAAGTCCCATAAGCCCCATTATAATCCCCCCCCCTAAGTTAGAGGGGTGCGCTTTAGCGCAGGGGCGTGCGTTACCCTCCCCTAAGTTAGGGGAGGGTGCCGAAGGCGGGGAGAGGTCTGTGGAGGGTTGAGAAAGGGCCGAAAGGGCAAAAAAGGCCAAAAGGGCCAAAAGGATTTATAAGCCTTATCACAAAAAGTTCTCGGGTTACATTTTTGTAACCCGCGAACAAGGCTCACGGCTGACGGCTGAATGCTGACTGCCGAATGCTGAAGGCTGAATGCTGAATGCTGACCGCTGACTGCTGACTGCCGAATGCTGACAGCTGAATACTGAGTGCTGGCCGCTGGCAACGGATGTCTCTCAATTTGTTTTCTCAAATAAAAAACCTTACCTTTGTTTCGGGTTTTGTTTCAAATATTTCGTTTACACACAATCTAAAACAAACATAACACTATGCAAAAGAGATTTTTTACTTCACTTATCGGTGTGGCGTTGTTGGGTCTTGTGGCTTGCAACAGCACCATCAAACCCATTGAGGTAGAGGTACCTGCAAGGCCTGCGGGGCAGGAGCACGCAGTGGGTCTTACTGCTCCCAAACTCGAGGTTGTTAGAGTGGGTCTTATTGGCCTCGGTATGCGCGGCGACGGTGCCGTTGAGCGCCTCATAAACATCCCCGGCGTGGAGATTACCGCCCTGTGTGACATCGTGCCCGAGAGGGTTGAGGAGGGCCAGGCAATACTCCGCAAGGCGGGTCTGCCCGAGGCTGCCGCCTACTCCGGCTCGGAGGATGCCTGGAAGGAGCTATGCGACCGCGACGACCTCGACCTTGTATATGTCGTTACCGACTGGAAAAACCACGCCAACATTGGCGTCTACGCTATGGAGCACGGCAAGCACGTGGCCATTGAGGTGCCCGCGGCTATGACCCTCGATGAGATTTGGGCCCTTATCAATACCTCGGAGCGCACCCGCAAACACTGTATGCAGCTCGAAAACTGCGTCTATGACTTCTTCGAGATGACCGCCCTCAATATGGCACAGCAGGGCCTGCTGGGAGAGGTTATCCACGCCGAGGGCTCCTACATCCACAACCTTGAGGACTACTGGGGTGAGTACTACAACAACTGGCGACTCGAGTACAACAACGAGCACCGCGGAGATGTCTACCCCACCCACGGCATAGGCCCCGTAACTCAGGCTCTCAACATCCACCGTGGTGACAGGATGACCCACCTTGTGTCGATGGACACCAAGTCGTTCAACGGCAAGAAGATGGCCCAGAAGTGGGGCGTGACCAACAACGACATCGAGTTCCAGAATGGCGACCACACCCTCACCCTCATCCAGACCGCCAAGGGCAAGACCATCCACATCCAGCACAATGTGATGACTCCCCGCCCCTACAGCCGTATGTATGCCCTCACCGGCACCGATGGCTTCGCCAGCAAGTACCCCATAGAGCAGATATGCCTGCGTCCCACCCAGGTGGAGGAGAATCCCGCCATAGACCTCGATAACCTCAACGCCCACGGTGCTGTGCCCGCAGATGTTCACGCAGCCCTCGTGGAGCAGTACAAACACCCCATCCACCGCGACCTCGAGAAGAGGGCCAAAGAGGTGGGCGGCCACGGAGGTATGGACTTCATTATGGACTATAGGCTTATCTACTGCTTGCAGAATGGTCTGCCTCTGGATATGGATGTCTACGACCTGGCCGAGTGGTGCTGCCTGGCCGAGCTCACCCGCATCTCCATCGAGAACGGCAACGCTCCCGTAGCCATCCCCGACTTCACCCGCGGCCACTGGAACGATGTTCAGGGCTACCGCCACGCCTTTGTGGAGTAACGCACTGTGAGATAGCAATATAGAAAAGCCGCCAGCCCGAGAGGTTGGCGGCTTTTTTGTTGTTATGAACCGAGCTCTAACGCTCCTTGCAAAGGCCCAACCAGAGCAGTAGCTGACCCGCAAAGTAGAGTGCCAACGATACCCTCCGGAGGGTAGGATTGGGAGCAACAAAGAGCGAGTGGGCGAGCATAAAATCCGAGAGCATAAAGAGTGTTGCGCCCACCCTGGGGCCCCACCTCTTCGTCAGCCCTGCAGCGGTGACCATTACCCCAATTAGAATGGCATAAACAATCGCCCCGACCTTCACAACCCCCACCTCAATGGCGGGAACGATGGCCACAAAGGCGACCACCAAGACAAGCACAGGAGTGATGGCCGAGGCCGCTACCCTCAAGGGTGAACGGTCCGAAGCCCGCTTTGTCAAAAGCAGAAAATAGAGTATCTGTGCCACGGCAAAAGCCCCAATCTGGAAGAGTAGTTTTCCCTCTGCACCACACACATCACCAATGGCCGAAAAGGCCAGAGCGAGAGTGAGTTGCGGCATTTTGCTGCGGAGCGACACAAGGGTCAGAAAGAGGAGCGGATAGACGAGCTTATAAGGCGCAGTGATGGGCAGAAAAAAGAGCACACAGAGGAGCAAATAGAGCGCCACAACGCCCCATCTCTCCAAGAAATCCCTATGACTCGAATGCTTCATCAGACCGCAAAGATAGAGAAAAAATTGAGAGTTTTCAGCAGTCAGCGGTCAGCATTCAGCATTCGGCTGTCAGCGTTCAGCATTCGGCCTTGTTCGCGGGTTACAAAAATGTAACCCGTGAACTTTTTGTGATAAGGTTTATAAATCTTTTTGGCCCTTTTTGCCCTTTTAGCCCTTTTGGCCCTTACCCTCCCCTAAGTTAGGGGAGGGTCGCGAAGCGGGGAGAGGTCTGTTGTGCTTCGGTAGAGAAATGGGAGGAATGGGAGAGATGAGAGAAATGGGAGTTTCCTTAAGGGCCTATGGGGCCTATAGGACCCATTGTCGGTAGGCGGTAGACAGCTTGGTGACTTAGGTCGGTTAGACCTTCGACTTTCGACAAAAATTTCACGCCCGCGTGTAAAAAATGTGTGGGGATTTTGAAAATCGAAATCTTATGCGTACTTTTGCGCTAATTGGAAAAATAGTGAATTTTAATGCCTAATCTTAATGACAAGGTAACGCGACGAATCAAACCCGAATGGCTGAAAATCAAGCTCCACGACGGAGAGGGATATGCAGAGGTGGCTCACATTGTTGAGCGCCACGGTTTGCACACAATTTGCAGCAGCGGAAAGTGTCCCAACAAGTCGGAGTGTTGGAGTCGCAAAACGGCAACATTTATGATTCTGGGTGACATCTGCACCCGAGGTTGCAAGTTCTGCGCCACCCCCACGGGTAGGCCGCTACCTATCGAACCTAACGAACCCGAAAGGGTCGCCGAGTCCATCAAACTGATGGGGCTCCGTCACGCTGTCATAACCTCCGTAGACCGCGACGACCTGCCCGACGCAGGCGCCGAGCACTGGAGGAGAGTCGTAGAGGCAATCAAAGCTATTAATCCAAACACAACAGTAGAGGTCCTGCTGCCCGATTTCGATGGCAAGAGGGAGCTCATCGAGTTGGCGCTCAGCGCCAAGCCCCACATTGTGGGTCACAACCTCGAGACCGTAGAGCGTATCACTCCGCTTGTGCGCTCCAAGGCCAAATACCGCACCTCGCTCCAGAGCCTCAGGATTATGGCCGAGGGCGGCATCCCCACCAAGAGTGGACTGATGGTGGGCCTTGGCGAAACGCACGAGGAACTACTGGAGGCCCTCCGCGACCTCCGCGAGGCGGGTGTGGAGATTGTCACACTCGGACAGTACCTCCGCCCCACAGCCAAGCACTACCCTGTGGACAGGTATGTCACCCCCGAGGAGTTCGACACCCTCAAGGAGGAGGCCCTCGAGATGGGATTCAAGTATGTGGCGAGCGCCCCTCTTGTGAGGTCATCCTATCTGGCCGACCGCGCAGTGGAGGCGTGCAAAAAAGAGTAACCCGCCGCAAAGAGGGACTCGAACAAGAAAAAACAGAGAGAGGGAATGGCAAGAGAGTGTGATGTTGTAGATGTAGGCACGATGGCCTTTGGCGAGTGCTGGGAGTTGCAACAACGACTCTTCAAGGAGGCCATCCAATGCAAGAGCGAGGGCAGGGAGCCCCGCCACACCATAATACTCGTGGAGCATCCACCTGTATACACACTCGGCAAGAGCGGCAAGGAGTCCAACCTGCTGGTTGCCGAAGAGTTCTTAAAGGGTATTGGAGCAGAGTTCTACCACATCGACCGCGGAGGCGACATAACATTCCACGGCCCGGGCCAGATTGTGGGCTACCCCATCTTGGACCTTGCGCAACTGGGCATAGGTCTGAAGGGCTACATTGACGCCATTGAGGGGGCAGTTATTGATACTATGGCCGAGTGGGGCATCTCCTGCCAGAGGGTAGAGGGAGCCTCGGGAGTGTGGATTGTCGAACAAGGAAAACCTATGAGGAAGATATGCGCCGTGGGCGTAAAATCCTCCCGCTGGGTGACAATGCACGGCTTTGCTCTGAATGTGAACACAGACCTGGGGTACTTCGGGTACATCAACCCCTGTGGCTTCACCGACCGTACCGCCACCTCTATGCAAAAGGAGCTGGGCAGGTGGCTCGACCCGGGAGTAGTCAAAGAGCGACTCATCTCCCACCTGACGCGAAAATTAGATATTAATAAAATAAATACTAAAAGATTATGCCAATTGATAAGCGTTGGGTAATCAAGCCACAGGGCGAGAGCGAGAAGGTGGCAAACCTCTCCTCGCAACTCAACATCCCCCCTGTGCTTGCCAACTTACTTGTACAAAGAGGCATAGAAACTTACAACGAGGCTACAAGGTTCTTCAACCCGAAGCTGTCCGACCTCCACGACCCATTCCTGATGAAGGATATGGACCGAGCCGTGGAGCGCATCGACCGAGCCGTAAGGCAGGGCGAGAAGATTATGGTCTATGGCGACTATGATGTGGATGGCTGTACGGCCGTTGCGCTGGTCTATACATTCCTGCGCAGCAGAGGACACCAAAACCTCACTTTCTACATACCCGACCGTTATACGGAGGGTTACGGTGTGTCGATATCGAGTATCGACTACGCCGAGCGTAAAGGTGTGAGCCTTGTGATCGCACTCGATTGCGGAATCAAGGCCGTTGAGAAGGTTGACTATGCCAACAGTAAAGGGATTGATTTTATCATCTGTGACCACCACCTGCCCGGTGAGAGCATCCCAAATGCGGTAGCAGTCCTCGACCCCAAGAGGGAGGATTGCCACTACCCCTTCGATGAGCTTTCGGGCTGCGGCGTGGGCTTCAAGCTCGTGCAGGGCTACGCCCAGAAGAAGGGCATCCCCTTCGCCGAGGTGGAGAAACTCTTGGACCTTGTTGTGGTCAGCACCGCCGCCGACATCGTGCCGCTGGTGGGCGAGAACCGCATCTTGGCCTACTATGGCCTCAAGCGCCTGAACGAGTCGCCCCGCAAGGGCCTCCAGTCGATTATCAGCCTCTGTGGTCTGGACAAACACCTCATCACCATCGACGACATCATCTTCAAGATTGGCCCACGCATCAATGCGGCAGGCCGTATGAAGGTGGACCCCGACGACCCCGATGCAGCACCCTCGGGCGGCCATAAGGCTGTGGAGATGCTCATCGAGCGAGATGAGGCGATGGCCAAGGAGTGTAGCAAGAGCATCGACGAGTTCAACCAGAGCCGCAAATCCATCGACCGCAATGTCACCCAGGAGGCCCACGACATCATCGAGAACAACCCCGAGATGAAGTCGCACAAGAGTATTGTCATCTATAACCCCAAGTGGATGAAGGGTATCGTGGGTATTGTGGCCTCGAGGCTCATCGAGACCTACTACAAACCCACTGTGGTGCTCACTATGAGCAACAACTTCGCCACAGGCTCGGCACGCAGCGTGACGGGCTTCGACCTCTATCAGGCTGTGGAGTCGTGCTCCGACCTGCTGGAGAACTTCGGCGGCCATATGTACGCTGCGGGCCTCACGATGAAGCCCGAGAATATCGAGGAGTTCACCCGCCGCTTCCACGCCTATGTGGAGGAGCATATCGACCCCTCGCTGCTTGTACCCCAGGTGGACATCGACTCGGAGCTGCTCTTCAGCGACATCACACCCTCCTTTAGGGCTGTGCTCTCGCGCTTCCAGCCCTTCGGCCCAGGCAACACCGCCCCCGTCTTTGTGACGCGCGGCGTGAGCAACCGAGGCGATGCAAAACTCGTGGGCGCCGAGCAGGAGCACCTCAAGATGGACCTGACGCAGAGGCAGAAACCCAATACGACCATTGGCGCCATTGCGTTCCAGCAGCCCACCCACTACGAGTGGATACGCAACGGTAGGCCCATAGATGTCTGCTACACCATTGTGGAGAACCACTATCGCGGCGTCACCACCCCCCAGCTGAGGGTAAAAGACATAAAGCCGCTCAAGTAGGCGTCACAACAACAAAAACCCATCCTTTTGCGGGATGGGTTTTTTTGTTGTCTAAAGTCTAAAGTCGGAGGTCTAACGATTAACCGACCTCTCCCGGGCTTCGCCCACCCTCCCCTAACTTAGGGGAGGAAAAAGGGCGAAAAGGGCAAAAAGGGCCAATAAGCCCCATAAGCCCCATAGGTCCCATAGGTCCTTAAGGACTTTAGGGACTTTAAGGACCTTAAGGAATCTCCCATTCCTCCCATTTCTCCCATTTCTCCCATTTCTCCCATTTCTCTCATTACTCTCATTTCTCTACCGAAGCACAACCGACCCCTCCCCGCCGCAAAACCGCTGAATCATATTCAAAAAAGGCTGGCGCGATGTTCTGTTTTTCTCTGCTTTTGTTCTTTTGTGGCACAAAAACCCCTTTTCGAGCCGCGCAATGGGTGGTAGTTATAAAAGAAAATACTATCTTCGTATTTAGGAATGGCTCTGCCCGCAGGGCGTTCCGCAAAAACTTGACAAACTTTAACCACTTATTAAAACTCAAAAACAGATGAAAAAACTTATCGTAACTTTGGTTGCAACCATCTTGGCAACCGGTGCATTTGCACAGCTCAACTTCGGCGTGAAGCTCGGTGGTAACCTTTCGACCATCAGCAATATGGTAGGCGAGGATAGCGGTCTCGACTTGGGTGACCTCGCAAAGGCCGACGCTTCGCAGGCAATGAAACTCGGTATGAATGCCGGTGTTTATGCAGAGTATATGGTTATGCCCCTGCTGGGTATCCAGATTGAGGCTAACTTCTCGATGCAGGGTGTGAACACCGAGGCTACCGCAAGCAGCAGCCTGCTCGGTGTTAGCAGCACCACCAGCACCGCCTACAAGGCCAACTATGTGACTGTGCCCATCCTGGCAAAGCTCCACTTTATGAACATCCGCGCCTATGCAGGTCCTCAGTTTGGCTTCGCAACCGGTTTCAACACCACCACCAAGACCGTTACCGGTGACAACACCAACACTCAGGAGGGTGCTATCGAGGCTGGCGACTACAGCTCGTTCGACCTCTCGCTCGTTCTGGGTGCACAGTACAAACTCACCAAGAACATCGGCGTAGACGCTCGCTACAACATCGGTCTCACAAATGTCTTCCCCACCATCAAAAACGATGAGGGCGAGGTTACCCGCGAGGGCTTTGGTAAACAGGGCGTTCTCCAGCTCGGCGTATTCTACGAGTTCTAATAAAACCCCAGGTTTACTCACCACAACTCCGACACCCCTTTGTGAGTGTCGGAGTTTTTTTGTATGTTTGTAGCAGATTCTCTCTGAGAGAAGCCAAATAATTGACCACCACTATGAAACACCTCCGCACACTCATACTGCTCGCCACGCTCGGCACCCTCACCCTGCTACCCACCGCCACCTCGGCACAAACAACCTTCAGGCTGGGACTCAGGGATGGCGTGTCGCTCTCGTGGCTGGTGGGCATAGACAACACCCTGCCACAGGTGAGCTTCTATGCGGGCATCACGGGCGACTGCTACTTCGACGAGCGATGGGGCGTGGGCGTGGATGTGACCCTCGCGGAGCAGGGGGCACTCTGCAAGCCAAACAGCGACCTGATCACTATGGACTACTCATTCCACTACCTCAACATCCCTCTCTTGGCCCACTACCGCCTACCCATAGGCCGCGAACAACACCTAACCCTCTCGCTCGGAGCACAGGCGGGCATCTTCCTGATGGGTGGCTACGACTATACCGCCCCCTCCGTCTTGGGCGATGGCCAGGTGAGTGGCAGCGGCTCCTTCGACAGCGACTCGTTCCACCCCGTGGATATGGGCGTAGTGGCAGCCTTGGAGTACGGCATAGGCAGCACCTCCATTGAGGTTCGCTACACCTTGGGCCTCTCCCAAACCCACAACGGCATATCCAACACCCTCAACGGATACTACTATATCTCGGTGCCCGACAACCGCAACTCGGTACTCCAACTCGGCACCATCGTAAGGTTTTAGCGGCAACGGCCGCAGCGAGTGAGGGTGGTGCTGTCCACCGCATCACCTTGAAACTGCCTCAATTTGCCAGCACCGTTGCAGAAGGTGCTTATCAAGGGCTTGCCCTTGACCAAGCCTCCCTTTTCAAAGGGAGGTTTGGAGGGATTGTCTATACTCATTCCGCGAATGCGGAATTTTGCGGCAACGGCCGCAGCGAGGCACAACGGTGCCAGCGAGTTAGGGGGCACAACGGTGCCAGCGAGTTAGGGTGGTGCTGCCGACAGTCGTCACGATAGTTTGCCGACAACCTACAATAGCGGTCAGCAATCAGCAATCAGCAATCAGTGCTCTGCCTTGTTCGCGGGTTACATTTTTGTAACCCGCGAACTTTTTTGTTATGGGGCCTGTTCGGCTCCATAAAACTTTTTGGCCCCTTTTGCCCTTTTGGCCCTTTCTCAACTCTCCACAGACCTCTCCCGCCTTCGGCACCCTCCCCTAACTTAGGGGAGGAAATTCAAATAAGGTCATTAAGGTCCTTAGGGACCAATGGGGCTTATGGGGCACATAGGTCTTATGGGGCCTATGGGTCTTATAGGACCCATTGTTGGTAGACGGTAGACAAAAAACGCATATCGCGTCGGGAATTTTTTGCCAAACAAAGTAGCGGACTCCGGAGCCTACTGATGCGTAGGTGAGGAAGTCCGCTCTCTGAAGTTTGGTGAAAAATTCACCCGCAATATGCGTTTTTACAACACCAGTTCGGCAGTCGAGGTGGCTGTTTCGTGAAGGCGCAACGAGTGGAGCCTTACGCCCTCGGGCAGGCGGGCCTCAATGAGGGTCGCAAAGTGCTCCAGGAGGTTTTCGCTCGTGGGCTGCCAGTCCAAGGCGTGGATGCGTTCGAAATGGCGCCTCAGCACCTCTATGACCTCCTCGGTCTGCTCCGTGCGGCGTATAAGGAACGAGTGGTCGTAGTCGGCCACAACGCTCTCCTCCACAGCCCTTTTCACCTCCTTGAAGTCCACAACCATACCCATCTTGGCACCCGCCGACTGGGCCTTGGGGCCCTCAACGGTGACCTCCAGCAGGTAGGAGTGGCCGTGAATCTGACTGCACAGCCCATCGTAGCCCACAAGTGCGTGGGCCATCTCCAAGCGGAACTCTTTGGTCAGCAACACTCTACTCATCGCACAGGTGGCTTACATCTATCTGGCGCGAGAGGGACTCTGTGAGGCTTATGAAGGTCTCGGTGCCCACCACGCCCGGAATCTTGCGGATACCCTCGGAGAGGGTGCGCATAAGGTGTTCGTTATCCTCGCAATAGAGCTTCACCAATAGATTGTGCTCGCCTGTGATGTAGTGGCACTCCACAATCTCGGGAATCCGCCCCAGAGCCTCGATGGTTGAGCCCTCAAGTGCGGGCTCCAAGACCTTGATGCCCACAAAGGCACACACATCGTAGCCCAGCAATCGGGGGTCCACAACGAGCCTCGAGCCGAGGATGACCCCCTGCTCGTCGAGCTTCTTGACCCTCTGGTGTATCGCAGCACCCGATATGCCGCACTCCCTGGCTATCTCCAGAAAGGGCATACGGGCGTTGCGCACCAGCATTTGGAGAATCTTGCGATCTATCTTATCCAAGACAACTTTTGCCATTGTCGTTGCATTATGCGGAGAGAATCCTTGCCTATTTGATTACGCCCAGCTCCTTGCCAATCTTGGTGAAGGCAGCGATACATTTGTCGAGGTGCTCACGGGTGTGGCCTGCCGATACCTGTACGCGGATGCGGGCCTGACCTTTGGGTACTACGGGGTAGTAGAAGCCGGTCACATAGATACCCTCCTCGAGCAGTTTGGCAGCCATAACCTGCGACAGAGGTGCGTCGTAGAGCATCACAGCACAGATGGCACTCTGGGTGGGTTTGATATCGAAGCCTGCCTCGAGCATCTTGGTGCGGAAGTACTCAACATTCTCCACCAGTCTGTCGTGAATCTCGTTGCTCTCGGCCAGCATCTTGAAGACCTCAATGCTTGCGCCAACCACTGCGGGGGGCACCGAGTTGGAGAAGAGGTAGGGACGCGAACGCTGACGGAGCATCTCGATAATCTCCTTACGACCTGTGGTGAAACCGCCCACTGCGCCACCAAAGGCTTTGCCGAGGGTGCCGGTGAGGATGTCCACCTGACCACGGCAGTTGTAGAGCTCGGTCACACCGCGACCTGTTGCGCCCACAACGCCTGCCGAGTGGCACTCGTCAACCATCACCAGTGCGTCATATTTCTCTGCCAGAGCGAGAATCTCGTCCATCTTGGCAACATTGCCGTCCATCGAGAAGACACCGTCGGTCACGATGATGCGGAAGCGCTGTGCCTGAGCGAGCTTGAGGCAGTTCTCGAGCTCCTCCATATCGGCGTTGGCGTAGCGATAGCGCACAGCCTTGCAGAGCCTTACGCCGTCGATGATGGAGGCGTGGTTGAGCGAGTCGCTGATGATGGCGTCCTGCTCGGTGAAGAGGGGCTCAAATACGCCACCGTTGGCATCGAAGCAGGCAGCATAGAGGATGGTATCCTCGGTGCCGAAGTAGTCGGCAATAGCCTTCTCGAGCTCCTTGTGGATATCCTGGCAGCCGCAGATGAACCTCACGGACGACATACCGAAACCGCGGCTATCGAGAGCCCTCTTTGCGGCCTCAATAAGACGGGGGTTGTCCGAAAGACCGAGGTAGTTGTTGGCGCAGAAGTTGAGTACCTCTTTGCCACCCACCTCGATAGCAGCCCTCTGGGGCGACTCGATGATGCGCTCTACTTTGTAAAGACCGGCCTCGCGAATGTCGGCGAGCTCTTTCTGGAGATGTTCTTTGATTTTACCGTACATAGTTTTCAGTTATTTTAGGTTTGTTTGATTACACTTTGTTACAAAGGTACTACATTATTTGAGAATTTGTTACTCCCCCCACCCTAAATATTCTCTCCGAGAGATGTTTTGTCTGCATTTATGGGTCTGAAAATGAAAATAATCACTATCTTGTGGGCAATAAAACCTCTCCGAGGACGAGGGAGGGGTGGCGAACAAATCCACAAACGCCACAGAGAAAGTTTCAAGCCACCCTCAATGGCCTCGGATACAAATATTAGTGCTATATTTGCAAAAACAACCACTTCGACTCGAACCTAACATTCTCATCCGTATATTAACACAAAACCCTTACGGCTATGTATATTCCCAAACTCAAATCGCTGAAGGACCTGCTGTTGTGGATTCCTCGCTTTGTGTTCAACCTTGGCTTCAAGGCACACGCCTTTCTGGTAACCCTTGTCGCCATTGTGCCCATCCTTCTTGCTACCTGCGAGAGGCTACACACCCCCGAAGGGGTGGTTGTGGCGCTCGAGAAGGGTGGATACCTCACCACGGGCAACTTCGACTCCAATGCCGACAGCATCTACCTCTCAAAGGGCACCCAGGTGCGACTTCTGGCACAGCAGGAGGCGACAGCCTTCTGGGCCGAAACCGCCAATGGCTCCCATAGAGGATTCATAAAGGTGGCCACCGTAGGCAAGGGGGCTGACAGTCTCTCGCTCCCGAGGCGCGAGAAGCGCTCGTGCCGCCCCATCTCCGAGAAGCGGTTTGGGCAGATTGTAGAGCGCTACACACTGGGGCAGATTGAGCAGGAGTACCTCAATGCGGAGTATGTCAAGAGCCGCAAGGGTGGCAAGAAGATTGTGGAGTTTGGTTTCAAGGTCTTTGTGATGGACGGGGCTACGGGCAAATATATGCGCCCCGTGGTGAGCTACGATGCAGAGGGTAAATACCTCTCTCACAAGCTCGTCTTTTGGCAGTATCCACGCTCGAAGATGATGGTCCCCGAGTTGGTAGACCTGATGGGCCCCGTGGTATCGGTGAGCGAGTTTCCCCTCTGCTCGCCCTTCGAGAGTGTCGTGATGGAGAAGGCTTGGTGCTACCTGCCGGGCCTCTTGCTGCTCGGCCTGTTTGCCATACTGCTGGTGCTGAGGATACCCCTCATTTGGGCACCCAATTCGCTCGTCGGGGTGATACTCTTTGGTCTGGGCACACTTCCTCCCGCCCTATGGCTCTCCTCAATCAAGAGCTATGGCCTTGCCGGATGGTTCAGCTTCACATACATCATCGTTATGGTGCTCAACCTCTTCTTCTTGTGGGTGGCATACAGCGGCCTTCGTTGCCCCAAATGCAAGCACCTCAACCAGCACGAGTATAGCGCCAAGCGCAACGGCAGGAACTACTGGGAGCGCCACACCAAGGCCCACGAACAGGAGCGAGGCCCCAAACAGCGCGAGTGGTGGAGCGAGTGGAAATACGCTATGATGGGCTCCGAGGGGTGGAGCCGTCTGGAGGCTTATAATAACCAGAGCGACCCGAACAAGTGGAAAAAGATTAGCTACCGCGAGCACACCTGGGAGCAGAGTGTGACCTATCGCGACTACATCACCCACAGCCACATTCAGGAGGTCATCAACACCTATAAGTGCCCCCACTGCGGCCACGGCAAAGATGACATCAACAAGGAGTGCCTGGAGAGCTACGGCGAGTGGGCCGAGGGAACCTACACCAAACACTACGCCTTCTCCGAGAAGGTCACAAGCGACAACCAGGTCTTCGACCAAGAGAGCAAGGAGCGTTAAGAAATGGTTATTTAGCGGAGTGATGTCCGCATTTTTGCACAAAATTACTATCTTTGCTCCCCGAACAACCGGAAAGTTAGGTTAATATTACATAAAACGATTTTAGTATGCAGACAATTGACACTTACAATTTTGAGGGCAAACGCGCCATCATCCGCGTAGATTTCAATGTGCCCCTCAGCAAAGAGTTTGCTGTGACCGACGACACCCGCATCCGTGCAGCCATCCCCACCATCAAGAAGGTTCTCGCCGGTGGCGGTAGCGTGATTCTTATGTCACACCTGGGTCGTCCCAAGAAAAATAACGACGAGAAGTACTCCCTCTCGCACATCATCTCCGCAGTGGAGGCTCGCCTCGGTGTGAAGGTGCTCTTCGCAGGCGACTGTATGGGTGAGAAGGCTGCCGAGATGGCTGCCGCCCTGAAGCCCGGTGAGGTGCTCCTGTTGGAGAACCTGCGCTTCTATGCAGAGGAGGAGGGTAAGCCCCGCGGCCTGGCAGAGGATGCCACCGAGGAGGAGAAGAAAGAGGCAAAGAAGGCTGTTAAGGAGAGCCAGAAAGAGTTTGTCAAGAGGCTCGCTTCCTATGCCGACTGCTATATCAACGACGCATTTGGTACCGCCCACCGCGCCCACGCTTCGACTGCACTCATCGCCGACTACTTCCCCCAGGACAAGATGTTCGGCTATGTTATGGAGGGCGAGCTGAAGGCTATCGAGAGCGTTATGGAGAACCCCGCAAGACCCTTTGTGGCTATCGTTGGCGGCTCGAAAGTGTCGACCAAGATCTCCATTATCGAGACCCTTATGGAGAAGTGCGATAAGATTATCATCGGTGGCGGTATGACCTACACCTTCTCGGCTGCTCTGGGCGGCCAGGTTGGTAAGTCCATCTGCGAGCCCGAGATGTTTGAGACCGCTCTGAACATCCTCAAGAAGGCCGAGGAGAGGGGTATCAAGTTTGTGATGTCGCCCGACGCACTCACCTGCGACGACTTCTCCAACGACGCCAACACCCAGGAGGCTTCCGTAAGGAACATCGACCCCGCTTGGGAGGGTGTGGACATCGGCTCGGAGGGCAAAAAACTCTTCCGTGAGGAGATTCTCGAGTGCAAGACCATCCTCTGGAACGGCCCCGTAGGCGTGTTTGAGATTGAGAAGTTCTCGACCGGCTCGAAGGCGGTAGCAGAGGCTATCGCCGAGGCCACCCAGACCAAGGGTGCCTACTCGCTCATTGGCGGCGGCGACAGCGTGGCTTGCATCAACAAGTTCGGCCTGGCCGATAAGGTTAGCTATGTATCCACCGGTGGCGGTGCACTCCTCGAGTTCATCGAGGGCAAGGAGCTCCCCGGCGTAGCAGCCATCAAAAAATAAGGCACTTCGCACAAAAAGAATCGCCTATAAAAAATCGCGGGTTACAATTTCGTAACCCGCGATTTTTATTTTGTCGAAAGTCGTCGGTGACCTTTTAGGTTGTCGGCCGGCACTTTTATTTCACGCTCCAGGTGCCGTCGCCCTTATCCCAAGCGCCCTCGGCAATGGTGTAGAGGTTGGTGCCGTCGGTGGGAATTGTAAGGTCAGCGGTCTGGTTCCACTTATTATCCCAGCTATTGGAGGTGGTCGAGGGGTTCATACGGCAGAAGATAACCGAGGTGTAGTCGCCCACGGGGATGTTCACCTCATAGATGCCGTCGCCATCTGAGTCGGTCATACCAACCCACGCATCGCTGGTGCCGAAGAAGTAGGCAGCAAAGCGAGCACCATCGGCTTTCCAGTTGGCGTTGGGCGACAAGAAGAGCATACCCTCGGTGAGCTCGGGCTCCTCGGTGATGGGCTCCTGGCCATTGGTGGTCTGCTCGGTAGCCTCAGTGTAGGCTACGCCTGCGGCCATAAGGTAGACAACCAAGGTGTTCTGGTTGAAGTAGATATCATAGGTGCCTGCGGCCTCAACAACGATGTCGCTCACGCCATTCTCGGCCGAAGCGGTGAAGTATTTGTTGGTCTGGATGTAGTTCACCGCGCCGCGGCCTACATTCACAGTACCCTCCCAGGTACCTGCGGTGCGAATCTTGAAGGCATCGGCAGCCTCCATAACTACGCCCTCGGCAACCAAAAGACCCTCAGTGGGGGTGGTGTAGAGGATAGCGTCGGTAGCCCAGCCGCTGGCTGCAAACGAGCCAACAACGCCAAGGCCCGAAGCCTCTGCAACGAAGGTGTTGTCGTCCTCGTTGCCATCGTCCTCGCCCTCCTCGGTCTGGTTGAACTGAAGCTCATTGTCGGCCTCCCAGTCGGAGATGGTGGGGGTGAAGTCGGTAGCGATGCTCTCCTTGGTGAGCGAGATCTCTGCGGTGCTAACCTTGCCTGCCGAGAAGGTCGCGGGGGTTGAGATACCGAAGGTGTACTGCTTGTCGCTGGCGGTGGTCACGATGAGCTGGGGGGTAACATCGCTCTGGGGAACGAGGATGAGGGCCCAAGCAGCAGCACCGTCTACGGTCACGCCGGCAGCCTTGATGGTACCTTTGGAGCCGCTCACTACGGAACTGCCATCCAGCATATTGACGGTGGTGGTGCCATATACGCCCGAGAACCACACATTGGCAATCTCCTCGCCCAGCTGGTTGTCAATCCTGACAACAACCTTCGAGAGAGCGTGGCGGAAGGGGAGCTCAACAGCAGCCTCGGTGGGTGCCGAGGTGGTAGCTGCCACCATCAGGTCCGAAGCGGTGTAGGCCGATTTGGTGCTCTGGTCGGCATTCACGGTGAAGGTGTAGCCAGCAGCGTTGTAGCTACCGGCGGCGTTGTAGGGGTAGTAGGCCACAACATCCGAAACGACCTCCTCGTCGGTGTACCAGAGGTTCGTCTGCTCGCCCACGAGCTTACCTGCGGTGTAGGTATAGAGGGCGTTGTCGAGCCAGGTGGTGGTGGGGGTCACGATGTGAAGGCCCACTTTGTCACCCTCCTCAAAGGCGGTGTCGGTAGCCCTTGTGAAGTTATACATCTGTGCGCTCACCGAGATTTTCTTTCCCTCGGGAGTGGGGGTGTCGATCTCCTGACGACACGAGGTGGCAACAGCTGCAAAGCAGAGAGCCACGGCCAAAATTTTAGTAAGTTTCATTGTGCTTTTGATTTTATGGTTGAATACTAATTGTTTTCAATTATTGGGCAAAGGTATAATTTAGTAATTCAAAATGCAAAATTCAAAATGCAAAATTGTTGGAGGGGCGTGTGTTACCCTCCCCTAAGTTAGGGGAGGGTGGGCGGAGCCCGGGAGAGGTCTGTGGAGAATTGAGAAAGGGCCGAAAGGGCCGAAAGGGCTAAAAGGGCTAAAAGGGCAAAAGGGGCCAAAAGGGCCGAATGGGCGAATGGGAGAGATGGGAGAAATGGGAGTTTCCTTAAGGTCCTTAAGGGCTTATGGGGCTTATAGGGCCTATGGGTCTTATAGGTCTTATAGGTCTTATAGGCCTCATTGTCTGTAGATGGTAGACAAAAAAACGCATAGAGCGAGGGGAATTTTTTAACAACAAGATGGGCGAGGCCCGCAGCCTACTTTTCGTAGGTGAGGGTCTCGCCCGTTGCAGTTGGTGAAAAATTCACCCGCTATATGCAGTTTTTAGGAGCACTTGGACCAACCGCACGAATGACAAGTAGGACAGCCGTTCTGGTAAACGAGGCTCTCGCTGCCGCAGTTGGGACATTTCTGTTTGCTCTTGGTGCCGTCTTTGATGTAGCGCTTAAGGGCGCGAGCAACGCCGGCCTTCCATACATTGATACCGTCGCTGGTGAACTGGAGGCTATCCACGAGGTTCACAACATCCACGATGGGCATACCGTTGCGCAGAACGCCCGAGATGAGCTTGGCGTAGTTCCAGAACTCCATATCGAACAGACGCGAGATACCACCGATGATGTGGGGATAGCCGCCCTTATCGTTGAAGCGGAAGTCGTAGCGTTTGGAGCCATCCTCCTCGCGCACCTTCACAATCCAACCCTTGGTGATACTCTTGGGGATGAAGAGCTCCTCCTCGTCAATCTGGCCGGTGAAAATCTCATAGGGCTTGCCATCGTGCATACCAACAAAGGCGATCCACTCCTCCTTGCCGTTGCGGAAGCGCACAACATCGGCCTCGAGCTCTGCGGGGCGTTTGATGGGTGCTTTAGCCTCGGCGGGGGTTTCGGTCTTGCTCTTGGTGTCCACGAGCACACCACTGCGCGAGCCGTCGCGGTAGACGGTGATACCCTTACAGCCGCACTCCCAAGCGGTCTTATATACATCGGCCACGAGCTCCTCCGACACATTGTTGGGCAGATTCACGGTAACCGAGATGGAGTGGTCTACCCACTTCTGAATGGCACCCTGCATCTTCACCTTGGCTACCCAGTCGATATCGTTGGCAGTTGCGTGGTGGTAGGGCGAGGCGGCAACCAGTGCGTCAATTTCGCTATCGGACATCTCATTGAGGTTGTCCACATTGTGGCCGGTAATCTTGAGCCACTCCACGAACTTGTGGTGGAATACATAGTACTCCTCGAAGCAGTCGCCCACATCGTCCTTGTAGGTAATCTTCACATTCTGGTCGGTGGGGTTGACCTTGCGGCGGCGTTTGTAGACGGGGCGGAAGACGGGCTCGATACCCGAGGTGGTCTGCGACATCAGCGAAACGGTGCCGGTGGGGGCGATGGTCAGCATAGCGATATTCCTACGGCCATAGCGAACCATATCCTCGTAGAGTGCGGGGTCGGCCTCGCGGATGCGGGCAATCATTGGGTTGCCCTCCTCCTTGAGGTTGTCGTACATTGGGAACGAACCACGCTCCTTGGCGAGCTTCACCGAGGCGCGGTAGGCGTTAAGGCAGAGCTCCTTCTGGATGCTTACGGCAAACTCGATGGCCTCATCCGAGCCGTAGGTCAGGCCCAGAGCGGCCAGCATATCACCCTCGGCGGTGATACCCAGACCCGTACGGCGGCCCTTTAGCGCCTTCTCGCGAATCTTCTCCCACAAGGAGAGCTCCACGCGGCGAACATCCAACTCCTCGGGGTCCTTGCCAATCTTCTTGTGGATGAGGTCAATCTTCTCGAGCTCCAGGTCAATGATATCATCCATCATCCTCATAGCCATCTCCACATGTTTCTCAAACTTGGCGTGGTTGAACGAGGCCTCGGGGGTGAAGGGCTTGTCGACATAGCTGTAGAGGTTCAGCGCCAGGAGGCGGCAGCTGTCATAGGGGCAGAGAGGAATCTCGCCGCAGGGGTTGGTCGAAACGGTACGGAAACCCTCGCTGGCGTAGCAGTCGGGCACACTCTCACGCAGAACGGTATCCCAGAACAAGCAGCCGGGCTCGGCGCTCTTCCAAGCGTTGTGGATAATCTTCTGCCAGAGGGCTGTTGCGTCTACCTCTTTGCGATACATAGGCTCGGCAGCGTCGATGGGGAACTGCTGCACATATTTCTCGCCGCTCATCACGCAGCGCATAAACTCGTCGTCAATCTTGATGGAGACATTGGCACCGGTAACCTTGCCCTGAACAGTCTTGGCATCAATGAAGCGCTCGGCGTCGGGGTGCTTGATGGAAAGGGTGAGCATCAGAGCACCACGGCGACCATCCTGTGCCACCTCGCGGGTGGAGTTGGAGTAGCGCTCCATAAAGGGAACGATACCCGTGGAGGTCAGCGCGCTATTCAGTACGGGAGTACCCGAGGGACGGAGGTGGGAGAGGTCGTGACCAACGCCACCCCTACGCTTCATCAGCTGCACCTGCTCCTCGTCCATACGGATGATACCGCCATAGGAGTCGGCGGGGCTGCGGTGGCCGATAACGAAGCAGTTGGACAGAGAGGCAATCTGGAGGTTGTTGCCGATACCGGTCATAGGACCACCCTGGGGGATGATATACCTAAACTGGTCCAGCAGGCCAAATACATCCTCCTCACTCATCGAGTTGGGATAGGTGCTCTCGATGCGAGCAATCTCGGAGGCGATGCGGTGGTGCATCTCCTCGGGCGAGGACTCATAGAGGCGGTTGAACGAATCCTTCAGGGCATACTTATTGACCCACACCATTGCGGCCAGGTCGTCACCCTTGAAATACTCCTTTGTTTTTGCCAACACATCCTCATATTTCAGCTCCTTGAGCTCAGAGGATGCGCTCCCTTTCTCCATCTTTTCAGACATAGTTACCGTTTATTTTTATGTTTTCGTATTTTGTTCAGACAAAAAACAACTGCTGGTCAGGCAGTTATACAATCGGCAGATATAGCGCCGACTTTGGCACAAAGTTGCACCATTTTTTTGGAGTTTTGCCAACAAAGTATTCACACTTTATGAACAAGTTATGAACACTTTTATAAGTACCTTATTTGGAAAGGGTTACACTCACCTTCTCGACCTTACCCCCCAGTGGTGGTGCGAGTTTAGAAACTTTAATCTGTGAGCTAACTATTTGAGGAAAAGCATTATGGATGCGCTCCAGAATACGCCAGGCAACATTTTCGAGGATGTCGGAGGGCTTCTGCATCTCCTCGGCTACCTGCTCGTAGACCGAGAGGTAGTTGACACTTTTCAACAGCTGGTCGCTCTCGGGAGCGTCACCAATTTCAACATCCATCCTGAGGGTCACCTGATAGCGGTTACCAACCACCTTTTCGAGGTCATAGCAGCCGTGGGGAGCCCTAAATTCCATATTCTCGAGTTCGATAATTGCGCGCATTTTTCAGACTTTTTTTTAAGGGTGTATTACTACCGAATCGAGCGGTTAAAAGAGGCACTTCTGGGATTTGACATCCTCGACAAGGGTGAAGATTTCGCTCCAGGCCTCCTCGCCAAAGGTGGTACCCACAACCTCGATAACCTTGCCTGCGGTGATGGCGCCAATGGTGCCACACTGCCTCAAGTCGAGGCCCTGACACACACCTGCCAAAAAGCCCGCAGCATAGAAGTCGCCCGCACCCGTCGTATCAACCCTCTTGGCGGCGGCCATAATGCCCACGTGGAGCCTCTCGGAGCCCTGCTCCTTGATGAGTGCGCCACGGGTGCCAATCTTCACAACGGCCAGCTGGCACCTTGCGGCGATGAACTCCAGAGCCTTCTCTGGGTCCTGCTCGCCACTGAAGGCCGCGGCCTCCTGCTCGTTGGCAAAGATGATGTCCACATACTTATCCACCAAGTCCAGAAGGAAGGCCCTATTTTCGAGCACCACATTGTAGCTCGCAAGGTCGATGGCCACCTTCAGGCCACACTGTTTGGCGGTCTTGATGGCGTGGCGGATAACGGCGTGGCTCTGAACCATAAAGCCCTCGATATAGAGGCAATCGTAGCCGTTGAAAATGTCGGCCGTAATATCGGCCTCACAGAGCTCCAGGGCCGCGCCCAGGTAGGTCACCATCGTACGCTCACCATCGGGCGAGACGAGCGACAGACACCTACCCGAGCGGTTCTTGCCGTGGGTTATATAGGGGTCGATGCCCAGATTTTCCAACGCCTGCTCATAGAAGTGGCCGGTGGAGTCCTTGCCCACCTTGCCAATGTAGCCCACCTTGGCACCCAAGCGTGCCATACAGCGAATCGTGTTGCCCGCACTACCGCCTAACGAGAGGGTGTGGGGCAGGTCGGCGGTCTCGCCCTGAATCTGTCGTTGGAACTCGGCGTCCACAAGGTTCATACTACCCTTGCCAAGGTTGAGCCTCGAGAGCACCTCGTCGTTACGAAGGTTTACCAAAAAGTCTGTCAGGGCATTACCGATGCCTATCACGCGTTTAATCTGCATAGCTTCTTATTCTATTTGGGTTCTTATGGTGTGCAAATATAGGTCTTATGTTCGAAAAGTCAACTACAAGTGCTGAACAATCTCACCGGTCCAGTTGCACGAGATGGTGCCGTCGTTGCCCGAGAGGAACTCTCCAACGACCGTATAGGTGCCATCCGCATTTTCGGTAATGGTCAACTCACCATCCACCAGCACGGCATACTCCACCGACAAGTCATCCTTCACGACCTCCAGGAAACTACCGAGTGCGGTGCTCGAGCCATACATCCTTCCGGGATAGAACACCCCGGGCTCCTTGATGAGGATGTCGGCCTCGTTGAGAGTTCCAACAACATAGCTGCCCGCCAGACCGGCGCCGGGATGGTTGTAGAGTCCAAGGTGGAGTTTCATACCGGGCTCATTCACGTGGATATTGTCATAGGTGAGGTTTGTGGAGCTGAAAAGCATAAGCACGTGGCTGTCGCAGTTCTCCAACGACTCATAGAGGTAGGTGCGGCCAATGACGGGATTGACGGTAACATCGCCATCCAACTCGGGATTATACTCCTCGTCGTCGCTCTTATCCTCGAGGGTCATCTCGCCCTCAAAGATGAACTTCATCTCCTTGCCCTCGGTAGTAGTGAAGGTTGCCGCAATCTTATAACCCTTGGAGGTATGCTCCACGGTGACGGTGCCGTCCGAGAAGTAGTGGTCCACGATGCGGAACTGCTCGCCCACCTGCTCGACATTCTCGGTGGCCAGCGTGTAGCCCGCCGTCAGCACATTCTCACCACACTCCTCGTTCCAGAGGTAGGTGCCCTCGGGAACAATGGGGTTGGTGTGGTCCTCGGAGAGTGCGCCCCACACATCAACCATCAGCAGCCAGCGACCTGGGGTCATAGGCACATCGAAGCCCGCCTCGGTCTGGCCAATCTTCTCGTCGTTGGTCAAGAGGAAGTAGTAGTCGCCTATGCCCTCATCCCAGAAGTCGCCAAAGTAGATACCTCCGGCACAGCGATTCAGCACGATGGTGCCATCCTCGAGCACAAGTTTCTCCTCCTCGGGCTCCTCGGGGTCGGTTGTGGGGTTGTCGTTGTTGCAAGCAAAGAGTGTTGTGGCGGCCAGCAAGAGGGCCAAAATCTTATTAAGCTTCATTGTTATATTCTCTATATTTTGTGTTGTCTAAAATTATCTGCTCTGGCTGATTTTGAGGCTTGTGTTAGCATCGGAATAATCGTCACCCTCGGAGGAAAAATATTTCAGGTAGATGAAGGTGCTACGAGCGCGCTTGGTGGTGTTGGCGCTCACGGTGAAGGTGATGGTTTGCGCCTCGGGATTGTGTGAAACGCGCTTGCCCGACTCGTCCTTTATGAGGGTGTCATCGTAGGGCTCCTCGATAACAACCACGCCTGTGGGGTGGTTGTTTGCAACCGAGTATTTCACAGTGACGGTCTGCTGGGTGTTGTCCACCGAGAGGGTGTTGGAGTACTCCGTTACCACAATCCTCTCGTCGTCCCAGACGAAGTAGGGCCTATCCTCCACGAGCTCCGTCAGCACCATCTTGACCTCCGAGATGGCCGCATCGTGGGTGTCGTTTATCGCGTAGGCGTATATATACCAGTTGGTATCATAGCTGATGGCGGTATTCTGGAGAGTCACCCCACTCTGAGAGCCCGAGAGAATCTCATAGGTGGGATAGGTGGCCACAAGGTCCAACTCGGGAATCTTCGTGGGGTCGCTATTGTGGCTGGCGCTCTCGAAGTCGCGCTTGGCAATGGCTCCGAGCACATACTCAACCTCCAAATCGTCGGGCACACAATCCACCACCACGCGGTCGTAGTGAACCTCCTTCACAACAATCTCGAAGTTGATATCCTTGGTGCCGAGGTTGGCAACCTGCGTGAGCACAAACTCACACACCTCCGAGTAGTCATAGTGGATATAGATAGTGGCCTTACGCTCAATGGCATAGAGGTTTTCGTCGTAGTCAAAGGAGATGGTGCGGTCGCTCTCGTTGATGACCACATTTCTCACCCAGCTCTGGCCGTCGTCGGCAATCTCCACCTTCAGCTCGCCACCCTCAAAGGGATTCTCGATGCTGTAACGCACGCTGAGGGTGCCCGCCTCGGTGCTCTCCAAGTGGTGGGAGTAGCTCTGGAGCGAGAGAATGGGATAGGGGTAGAACTGGAACTCCTCATAGGCGGGCTCGGCAGCCACTACGGGTGTGCGCTCCTGGTCGGCGGCCCTCACCACGCCTGCCACCCACAACCACATAGGCTCCTCGGGGGCGCCCTGAATGGTGATGGTCTTGGTCACCGTGCCACTCAGAAGGTAGTCGTCCAAGATGTCGCCATAGAAACTCTTGCGGTAGACATCGGCCTCAATGAGAGCATATTTCTCCAGACCGCCGTGCTCCTCGATGTAGGACTTGGGGGCCACATTCACCAAATAGGTGATTGAGGGGTTGGAGGGGGTTATGGTGAACTCCACGGTTTCGGGAGTAACCTTGTGTACCTCAACGGCAAAGGTGCCATCAAGGGTGCCCTGACGAACGGTAATCAGGGCTAACGAGCGACCACCATAGTGAAGCTCGAAGGTGGCCTCGCGCGAGGTGGCACCAAGGGCCAGGTTGTCGTCTATCACGAAGCCTACCGCCTCCTCCGAAACCACAAAGTCGTGGAGCCACTCGGCCGAGATTGCCTCAACCGCGAGACTCTCGCCCTCGGTGGGATTCTCAAGGGAGTAGACAAGGGCGTGGGGACCACCCTCAACGGGGGCATCCACTTCTGTGCCAACCTGAATGGTGGGTAAATTCTCCTCTGCGGGCTCCTCGCAGCCCACAAAAGCAAGCGGCAGCAGCACTGCCACCAACAATTTCCATAAAATCTTCTTCATAGTCGTTTATTATAATTTGTTCTTCTACTTCAATGGTTTCAGGGGCCCCAGGGCTTCCAATGGTTACTTTGCCCCACCAATTCTCAGCTCTTGTTGCTCGCCCTATTGGCACAATCCCAACTTTGGATTTTCAATAGGGGCAAAGATACCGATTAAAGTTGAAAGTTAAAAATGGTAAATTACTATGGCTCCCCAAAAAAACTGCTATGACAACTGTGTGTGAAGGTCATAGCCCGCGGTTAAAATATGGGATTTTGGGCGGTCAATATTGCATTATCAATATAAAATATAGAAATTTGCGCCTAACAATACCCCGGAAAGTTTGGTTGCTTTACAAATTATTCTTACCTTTGTGTTGTGCTCAATATGAGCCTACATATTGATTAGAGAAAGTGTTTAGCTTTTCCTTGACGATTAAATTTGGCGATTTTTTCAGAGAACAAGGACAATTCAAACATTCTCACTTGGTATGGTATGTGTATATTCTTGGCACATACCGATTGCCTTGTGTGGGGTATTGTTTATTTGTTCTCGGGTCCGCCAAAACCTATCGTCAGATAAACTAACGACTCCACACTTTCTTGTTTTTAATAATGCGCCTCGTGGAGTCTGGAGGCAACTAAACCATTCAATTCAAATGAAGAAATTTTACAAATTGATTGTTGCGACACTATGCGTAGCAACATTGGGCTTGTGTATGCCGCAACAGGCGCTGGCAACAGCACAAGAGGCTCAAACCGAAGAGGTTGTGGCAGCGGATGCCGACAACTCGGTTGTGGTTGAAGAGACAACAAAGCGGAGTTTTGGCGATGTTATGTCGGAGATTTTGACGCTGTTGGCCATTCTTCTTGTTATAGCCGCCATCATAGCTTGGATTGGCCATATGATCTATGAGCGATTCTTCCGCAAGCCAATGCCCACCTACACGATAGAGGACTTCCAAAGACTCCGTACCGAGCAGGGATTGCCAGCCGACGCCTCCAACGAGGAAATAGACAAAGCGAGCGCTCTGCTGAGTGGTGCCAAAGAGGGTTGGAAATACGACAATGAGTACGACATTGACTGGATTCCTACGAAGAAGGTCTACAAACACACAACAAACACCATCAAGGAGGTCATCGCCCTCAAGCCCACCACTGCCGCCACCGTGGAGGCCCTCAACGAGCTCATCGATGAGATGAATTATATGAACAAACGCACCTCGGACCTCTCTAAGCCTCTGTTGTGGACAGTGATTATCGTGAGTGTGTTGATGTGTGTTATTGCCGGCGGAGGTGGCCTATTTGCTATGATTTGCTCCTTTGGCCTTAATATCGGTGTCTACCTTTTGGCTTGTCAGGCGCCCAACTGGCTGGCTCTCAAGCGAGAGGAGAAAGGTCGCGGCAAAGCAAGCTCGGGCATCATTGCCGGTATGCTGGGAATGATTGCTGGTGCAAAGACCTACAAGACCGTAACCAAATGGAGCGACGGCACAACCACAACGGATGTTGATAACTCCGAGACGGGTATGGCGCTGATTATCTCAATCGTTGTATTTGTTTTTCTGACTTTCTTCTTGTGGGCAATCGCCATCTGGAATTATCTCCGCAATTATGTTTTGTATTTCTAAAACACCCACAAAAAGATAGTAGCAGGGAGAACCGCCCTGCCATCCTATAGTTTAATAAAAAAGATACCCTCGGTTGATTGAGGGTATCTTTTTTAATACCAATGAAGAGGGGCTCCAGGGGTTACAGGGGTTCCAAGTGTTTCAGGGGTTTCAGGGGCTACTTTGCCCCCTAATTGTCAATTTTATTGCACGCTGTCAAGCCAGATGGTCACGGGGCCGTCGTTGAGCAGCTCCACCTTCATATCGGCACCAAAGCGGCCGCAGGGAATCTCTCGGCCCATAACCTCGGCGAGCTTGCGTTTGAAGGACTCATAGAGGGGCACAGCCACCGCCTCGCCTGCCGCGTGGATATAGCTCGGGCGGTTGCCCTTGCGTGTGGCGGCCTGAAGTGTGAACTGGCTCACCACCAACACCTCGCCCTCCACCTGGCGCACATCGAGGTTCATGACCCCGTTTGCGTCATCGAAGATGCGCAGTTGCGACACCTTCTTCACAAGGTAGTCCACATCGGCCTCGGTGTCCTCGGTGGCAACGCCCACGAAGACCAGCAGACCCTTCTCTATTGCGGCGACTCTCTCGCCATCAATCGTCACGCTTGCGTGCGCAACCCTCTGTACCAATGCTCGCATAAGGTATCTCTATATTTTTAATACGCCTCAATTTAATGCGCCTCAAGCCAGTTTTCGCCCTCGCCTATGTCGACCGTCAGGGGCACCAACAGCCTTGCGGCACCCTCCATAGACTCCCTGAGTATGCGACTCACAGCCTCCTTTTCCGAGCGGAGCGCGTCAACAATGAGCTCATCGTGTACCTGAAGAATCATCTTCGAGCGTAGGCCCTCCTCCTTAATTCTACGGGCCACCTCCACCATAGCAATCTTGATAATGTCTGCCGCCGAGCCCTGCAGGGGGGCATTTATGGCGTTTCGCTCGGCCAGAGAGCGCACATTGGCGTTGGCCGAGTTGATGTCGGGCAAGAAGCGTTTGCGACCAAAGATGGTCTTCACATACCCCTCGCCCTTGGCCTCCATAATGGTTCGGTCGATGTAGGCCTTCACGCCCGGGTAGGAGCGAAAGTAGCCCTCGATAATCTCCTTGGCCTCGGCCATCGTCATCTCCTGCCCCATACGCTGACGCAGACCAAAGGCCGAGATGCCGTAGATGATGCCGAAGTTGGCGGTCTTGGCCTTGCGTCGCTCGTCGCTCGTCACCGCCTCGGGGGTGGTGTGGAACAGTCGGGCGGCGGTGTCGCGGTGGATATCCTCCCCGCTACGGAAGGCCGCCACCATAGCCTCATCGGCACTCGCGTGGGCCATAAGTCGGAGCTCCACCTGCGAGTAGTCGGCCGCCAAGAGTATGTGCTCGCTGTCGGAGGCCACAAAAGCCTTGCGGATGGGCCTGCCGAGCTCCTCACGAATGGGGATATTCTGGAGGTTGGGGTTGGCCGACGAGAGCCTACCCGTAGCGGCAACCGCCTGATTATAGGCCGTATGTATGCGACCCGTTGTGGGGTTTACCAACAGCGGCAGAGCCTCCACATAGGTCGACAGAAGTTTCTTTATTTTGCGGTACTCCAGGATGGTGGGAACTATGGGGTGACGGTCGGCAAGGAAGGTAAGGTACTCCTCGTCGGTGCGGTACTGCTTGGTCTGGGTGCGCTTGGGCTTAGAGTCGAGCTTGAGCACCTCGAAGAGTACCACGCCCAGTTGGCGTGCCGAGTTGATATTGAGGTCCGCTACGCCCGAGAGCTCCCTGACCTTGTGTTCCAACTCCCGAAGTCTCTCTCCGAGCTCCTCGCCGTAACGGCCGAGCTGCTCGGCATCTATCCTCACACCCTCCCACTCCATATCGGCAAGGGTGCGAATAAGGGGCTCCTCTATCCGATTGTAGAGCTCCAGGTCGCCCCCCTGTTCCAGTCGGGGCAGCAGCGCCTCGAAGAGCTGAAGCGTTACATCGGCATCCTCGGCACAGTAGGGAGCCACCAACTCCACCGCCACGCGGTCCATTGTGAGCTGTTTGGCGCCACGGCCTATGAGCGTCTCTATCTCTATGGGGTTGTAGCCCAGCAGGGTCTGCGCCAGGTGGTTCATACCGTGGCGGCCGTCGGGCTCCAAGAGGTAGTGCATAATCATCGTATCCCACAGCTTGCCCGCAACCACAATCCCCTCGTGGCGCAACATCTGAAGGTCAAATTTTATGTTCTGCCCCACCTTTTCTATCTGCTCGTTCTCGAGCAGGGGCCTTAGCATTTCGAGCGCACCGAGTACCGAGGTTGGAACATAGAAAGCCCTATGAGCCACGGCCGCAAGGCCCACACCCACCACCCTATCGGAGTGGTAGTCGAAGCCTGTCGTCTCGGTGTCGAACGCAAGGCGCTCGGCCCTCGAGAGTTCCTCCACCGCAGAGGCCACCTTCTCGGGCGTGTCACACAAGATATACTCGTGTGCAACGGTGGCGATGGTATTGTAGAGCGGAGCCGAGGGGGCAAACAAATCACCCATATCGGCCGCCGCCGTAGTGGTCGTTTTTGTGCTCTTTGCTGGCTCCGCAACGGGGTTGCCAAAGAGGTCCAAAGAGGTTGCCACGGGAGTCGTATCGGCCCCGCATTGAGAGTTTTTATACCCCTCGGCCTCGGGGCAAATCTGGTTGCTGAAGGGCGAGAAGGAGCCGCTCTCCATCTCGCGCAAGAACATATTGAAGTTGAGCTTCTTATAGAGTTCACGCAAGCGCTCGCAATTGGGCTCGCACATAGCCAACCCGGAGGGGACAAAATCTATGGGAGCGTCGAGCGAGATGGTGGCCAGCACCTTCGAGAGCCTCAGCTGCTCGGCACCCGCCTCCACATTCTCCCTCTGCTTGCCCTTGAGCCTATCGAGGTTATCCAGAATCTCCTCCACAGTACCCACCTCATTGACGAGTTTTATGGCACCCTTTTCGCCTATGCCCTTAACGCCGGGGATGTTGTCGGCCGCATCGCCCCACAGGGCCAAAATATCTATGACCTTGCGAGGGTCGTCGAAGCCGTAGTGCTCCTTGATTTCGGCGGGGCCCACAATCTCTATACCCTCGCCACCCTTACGCTGTTTGTAGATGCGCACATTGGGCCCAACGAGCTGTCCGAAGTCCTTGTCGGGGGTGACCATATAGACATCGTAGCCCTCGGAGGCTGCCTTGTGGGAGAGGGTGCCGATGACATCGTCGGCCTCGTAGCCCGCAACCTCCAGGATGGGGATGCGCATAGCCTCCAGGAACTCCTTGATGTAGGGCACCGCCGCAACAATATCCTCGGGGGTCTCGGAGCGGTTGGCCTTATAGTCGGGGTAGAGTTCGTGGCGGAAGTTGCCCCCATGGGGGTCAAAAGCCACACCGAGGTAGTGGGGACGCTCGTTGATGATGATGTCCCTCACAAACTTCACAAAGCCGAATATGGGCGAGGTGTTGAGCCCCTCGCTATTGCGCATAGGCCTACCCGCAAAGGCGTAGTAGGCACGAAATATCTGCGCATAGGCGTCTATCAAAAAGAGTTTTTCCACTCTGGATGGGTCTTTTTATATTAGTAGATGGTGATGTGGTAGGGCATACGGGCCTGCACCGAGGAGCCGTTCTCTATCGCGCGGCCGACCTGCTCCAACTCCTTGGCAGCAGCGGACATCTGGCCCGAGAGTTTGGGCGCACGAGCCATAAAGAGCGAGTTGAGAAGTGCGGAAAACTCGTTCTCCTCCTCAAGAATCTCCACCAGTCGCCAGTCGTCGCCCAGCTCGGCCTTTGCGGCAGCAATCTCCACAGCCCTCGCAAGGCCGCCAAACTCATTCACAAGGCCAATCTCCTTGGCATCCACACCGCTCCACACGCGGCCCTCGCCAATGGAGTTGACATACTCGGGTTTCATCTCTCGGCCCTCGGCCACACGACCCACGAAGGTTGTGTAGACATCCTCCACACTACGCTGCATAAAGGCCATCTCGGTGGAGCTAAGGGGGCGGAACATTGTGCCCATATCGGCGTGGGGTGCGGTCTTGGCCACATCCACGCTAATGCCCAGTTTATCCTCCAGCACATCCTTGCCGCTGACAATCAGGCCAAAGACACCAATGGAGCCCGTAAGGGTTGTGCGGTTGGCAACAATGTGGGCGGCAGGTGCGGAGATGTAGTAACCGCCCGAGGCGGCGTAGTTGGACATCGACACCACAAGGGGTTTCTCCTCTCCCAAGAGTTTCAGCTCGCGCCACATAACATCCGAGGCGAGTGCGCTGCCACCGGGGGAGTTTACCCTCAGGACTACAGCCTTCACACCCTTGTCCTCGCGTGCGCGGCGAATCTGCTCGGCAGTGGTGGCACCACCAACGATGCCTTCGCCACCCTCGCCGTCGATAATCTGACCGTCGGCGTAGATGATGGCCACCTTGTTGCGCGAAATCTTGGTGGGCACAATGGTTGTGCTATACTCGCCGAGGGTTATCTCGGTGAGCTCGTCGTTCTCGGTAATCTCCTCGAGGCGAGCCACAACCTCATCCTCATACTTGAGTGCGTCCACAAGGCCACACTCCACAGCGGCTGCGGGGCTCGAGATGGTGAGCTCGGCGGCGTAGCGCTGGAGCTTCTCGGCCGCAACCTCACGCGAGGCGGCAATGTCGGTCAGGATGGCGCTCCACATAGAGTTCACCATAGCCTCGGTCTGGCGACGGTTGGCGGGGCTCATCTCTGTGAGCATATAGGGCTCCACGGCCGACTTGTAGGTGCCGTGGCGCACAATCTGCACATCCACACCCAGTTTGTCAATGGCACCCTTGTAGAAGAGCACCTGCGAAGCAAGGCCCCTCCAGTCCAGGCCACCCTGGGGGTGCAGATAGAGCTCATCGGCCACCGAGGCGAGCCAGTAGGTGCCCTGCGAGTAGGTCTCGTTGTAGGCGATGATGGGTTTGCCCGAGCGCTCTTTGAAATTCTCGAGCAGGCCGCGCAACTCCTCAATCTGGGCGGTACCCTCAATCATACCCGTGCCCGTGAAGTGGAGATAGATGGCCTCAATATTTTCGTCAGTAGCGGCAGCCTCCAATGCCTCGGACACCTTCAAAAGGGAGAGCGAACTGACCATCTCAAACGAAGAGGAGCCACCCATCGAGAGGGAGGGCATACGGGGCGAGTCATAGATGCTCTCATCGAGGTTTATGGTCAGCACCGAGTTGGGCTCTACGATGACAGTCTCGCTATCCATCGAGCCGATGGCAGCAAAAAGGATTAGTAGCGGAAGGAGCGAAACGACCACAAAGGCCAGCAAAACTGCTCCAAACATCTTGAAAAATTCTTTCATAGCTTCAAAATTTTGTTTTTTATAGTACAAAGATATGCTTTTTAGTAGAAAGAAAAAACTATCTTTGTGGGTTAAATTAACCTTGAGCCATCGCGAAAATGACGAAGGAGTAATTATTAACCAATAATTAAAGCCTTGCGCATAAACCATTTCCGCAATGCTCGGGTTAGGACTTGCTCCGCAAGCCCATTTGCCCTATTGAGAGGGTAGGCACACATAAACAACACGGTAAAAGAGAGAAACAAAACGAAAAGATATGATTACAAGAGAGGAAATTATCAAGATTCTTGAGGGTATAACCCACCCCGAAACGGGACAGAACATTGTTGATGGAGGTATTCTCCAGGAGGTGACCGTTGGTCCCGAGAATAAAATCCACCTGACGCTGGTCTTCCGCCGTCGTCGTGACCCCTTTGCAAAGAGCGTGGCTATGCGCTCCAAACTCGCCATTGAGGCGGCAGCCGAGGGTGCGGATGTGGAGATTCTCATCCGCGAGGGAGAGGATGCACCCAAGCCCCGACAGCACGAGGGCATCAAAAATGTGAAGCAGATTATAGCCGTAGCCTCGGGCAAGGGCGGCGTGGGCAAGTCGACCGTGACGGCCAACATCGCCGTGGAGCTCCACAAACTCGGCTATAAGGTAGGTGTGCTAGATGCCGACATCTACGGTCCCTCACAGCCCAAACTCTTCGGCGTGGAGGACTACGAACCTTGGGCCGAGCAGGTGGAGGGCTTGGATTATATCGTTCCTGCCAAGTCGAACGGCGTGAAGGTCAACTCCATTGGCTTCTATATTGGTGCCGAGGATGCCCTCATTTGGCGCGGTCCGATGGCCACCAATGCCCTCAAACAACTTATCAACCAGACCCTGTGGGGAGAGTTAGACTTTTTGTTAATAGATATGCCTCCCGGAACGGGCGATGTGCAGATATCGGTGGCCGAAAACCTCTCTCTCTCAGGGGCTATCATCGTGAGCACCCCACAGAGGGTCGCAACGGCCGATGTGGTGAGGGGTATGAAGATGTTTCAGGCCGAGGGTATAGGCGTTCCCGTACTGGGTGTTGTTGAGAATATGGCCTTCTTCACTCCTGCCGAGCTGCCCGACCACCGCTATTATATATTTGGTAAGGGAGGCGCACGCGAGATGGCCGAGAAAGAGGGTGTCGACTTCCTTGGCGAAATACCTCTGATTCAGGCTATTGCGGAGAAATCGGACAATGGTACCCCCGTTGCTCTCGGCTCGTCGGAGGAGGAGAGTTACTATGCTGCTATCTGTCGAAAGGTTGTTGATAAGGTGACAAAATAGTGTTAATAACACGGTAGAAAACCTGTTGAAATTTATTAACTACAAAAGAGCAATTTTTTTTGGAAATTACCTACTTCCGTATATATCAGCACCCTATCGAAAAAGCAAGAAAAAAGTATTATTTTTTGTTCCAAAATTACCAACACGATTTAACCATCGAGTGGGGCAAAAAAGAGGCTGTTAGTTTGTTGATAAAGTTACGAACAGACTGTTAGCAAACCACCCTAAAGGGCAGATAATCACTCGCCCCGCGGGTCCTTCGCCGAGGATAACTATTGATAACTTTTATTCCCGTCCCCGAAGGAAAATTTACTAACACTTTCAACAGCGTTTATTATTATTGTTTCTATATTTTTATATTTAATTAAAGGAATATATAATATAAACAAACAACGGGCACAACGGTGCCAGCGAGTGCTGGGATTCCTGAGCAAGGCGGGATGGTAGAGTGATTGCCTATGGTATCGAGGAAAGGAGTATCTCTTAAAAATTTTTGAGGGGCTACGAGCGCAGGGATTCCGAAGCAAGGCTGTGAGTCGAACCTCTACTTATGGTACAGAGATACGAAGTATCTCCTAAAAGTTTTTGGTTCCGCTTTTTACAAAAAGCGGAGAAAAAGGTGCGAAAAGGAAGAAAAAAAAGAAAACTATATACTATTAACCAAATAAAAAAAGAGAAAAGATGAAAAAGTTTTTGATTAGTGTAATGACGCTGCTCCTGTCGTTGGGCAGTTTTGCGGATGAGGGTATGTGGCTGCTGCCCCTGCTCAAGGAGCTGAACCTCCAGGAGATGCAGGAGAAGGGCCTGAAACTCACCCCCGAGCAGATCTACAATGTCAACGGCTCGTCGCTCAAGGATGCTATTGTTATCTTCGGTGGCGGCTGCACGGGTGAGATCGTTTCGCCCAACGGACTGCTGTTCACCAACCACCACTGCGGCTTCGGTGCCATCCAGGCGCTGAGCAGCGTGGAGCACGACTACCTGAAGAATGGCTTTTGGGCTAAGAGCTACGCCGAGGAGCTGCCCGCCCCCGGCCTGGCTGTGACCTTCATTAGAGGTATTGAGGATGTTACCGAGACGGTGCTCAAGGGCGTGGATGATGATGACGAGTATGAGAAGAGGAACGCGAGGATTGAGAGTAATATCGAGCGCCTCCAGAAGAGATTGGAGAAGAGGAATGAGGGTAAGATTATCACTATCAAGTCCTTCTTCGGCGGCAACCAGTACTTCGCCTTCGTGCAGGAGCGCTATACCGATGTGCGCCTTGTGGGCACTCCTCCCTACGCTGTGGGTAAGTTCGGCGGCGAGACCGACAACTGGATGTGGCCCCGCCATACGGGTGACTTCTCCGTCTTCAGGGTTTATGCCGCTCCCGATGGTGTGACCCCCGCAGACTTCTCGCCTAAGAATGTACCCTATAAGAGCCCCACTCACCTTACAATCTCGACTCAGGGCTATAAGGAGGGCGACTTTGCGATGATTATGGGCTTCCCCGGCACCACCACCCGCTATATGACCTCCTATGAGATAGATAAGATGCTCACCGTTGATAACCCCAACCGCATCTATATCCGCGGAGAAAGACAGGCCATACTGAAGGCAAGGATGGCTTCGGATGACGCTATACGCATCAAGTACGCCTCGAAATACGCCTCCTCGTCGAACTATTGGAAGAACTCCATAGGTAAGTCGCGCGGCGTGGAGAAACTCGGCGTGAAGGGCCAGAAAGCCCAGGAGGAGGCCGCCTTTATGGAGTGGGTGAATGGCGACCCCGAGAGGGTTAAGAAGTATGGCCAGGCTCTGCCCCTTATTAAGAAATATGTAGATGAGGGTACCCCCATCGAGAGCGACATCCAGATTCTGAGCGAGACCATCTTCCGCGCCACCGAGATTCTGAACGCCTCGACCACCTTCTATAACGCCTATAACCGCACCTATAGCCTCGAGAAGGCTATGGAGGCAGCTGTGGCCTTCTATAAGGACTACGACGAGGAGACCGACCGCCAGGTGTGCGTGAGGATGTTTGAGGTGCTGAGGGAGATGATGCCCGAGGAGCGCCGCCCCGAGTCGTTGAAGGTTATCGACACCAAGTATCAGGGCGATGTCAGGGCCTTCGTCTATGACCTCTTCGAGAACTCACTCTTTGCGAGCGAGCAGAAGTTCCTGGCAGCTATGGCCGAGGGCGATATGATGAGGGTAGAGAACGACCCCGCATTGGTCATTATGAAGGATGTTTCGGAGCTCTATATGAACCTCCGCGAGCAGCTCAAGCCCTACCGCCAGTGCCTCGAGACTGGCCACCGCACCTACATCAAGGGCCTTATGGAGATGCAGCCCTGGAGAAGTTTCTACCCCGATGCCAACTTCACCATCCGTCTGACCTATGGTACCATTCTCCCCTACTCGCCCGAGGATGGCGTGCTCTATGAGTACTACACCACCATCGATGGCGTTGTAGCCAAGGAGGACCCCACCAATCCTATGGACTTCACCGTGGATGAGCGCCTCAAGAAGCTCTACGCCGAGAAGAACTGGGGAGGCTATGAGGACAAGGACGGCACCCTGCACACCTGCTTCCTCTCGACCAACGATATCACCGGCGGCAACTCGGGTAGCCCCATTATGAACGGCAATGGCGAGCTCATCGGCCTTGCCTTCGACGGCAACTGGGAGGCTATGAGTGGCGATATCGCCTTTGAGCCCAATGTTCAGAGGACCATCAATGTGGATGTACGCTATGTACTCTGGTGCATCGATGTTCTTGGCGGTGCGGGTTATCTTCTTGACGAGATGACCATCAAGTAAAAAACACATCTCTCTGGTGAATTTTTCACCAACTGCAACGGGCGAGGTCCGCAGCTTACTTTGCGTAAGTGAGGATCTCGCCCATCTTGTTGTTAAAAAATTCCCTCAGAGATATGCGTTTTTTAATGTCGACCGACAACCGACGAAAGCGTTCAGCACTCAGTTTTGTTCACGGGTATTAATTTTAATACCCGTGAACTGTTTTTGAAGGGCTAAAAGGGCCAAAGAGGCTAAAAGGGCTTATAGGCCCCATAGGTCTTTAAGGACCTTAATGACCTTAAGGAAACTCCCATCTCTCCCATCTGACTACCGAAGCACCACAGACCTCTCCCGCCCTTCGGGCACCCTCCCCTAACTTAGGGGAGGGTTAGATTATAAGGCCCCTCCAACAATTTTGAATTTTGAATTTTGAATTTGCCCTTTCGGCCCTTTCTGCTCCTCCCCTACGAAAGGGGAGGCTGGGAGGGGTGCTCGAAAATTGCGTGCGCGTCCTCGCGCACAGGGAGGGTGGGCGAAGCCCGGGAGAGGTCTGTCGTAAGTTCTCTGTTATCAATCGTCGGTCGTCAAAAATGAGAGCGGGCCGAAGTCCGCTCTTTTTTTTCTCTACATCTGCTCCTCGAGTTCCTTCTCCCTTAGGATGAGGTTTATGGAGTCGTAGAAGCTGATGAAGACATAGCCCTCGTAGTTTGCGGCCGTAACCGATAGTTGGATGAAGCCGAGGCCGGTTTTCTCGGAGTTGTTGTACTCCGAAAGGAGCCTTATGTGGCCGCTCTCGAGGCCTGCCATCTCGAGGCCGCTCCCCTCCTCATAGACATTCTGGAACTGTTCGACAACCTCGGGCTCGCCGAACTTATTTGTCAGGCGGCGCTGGAAGGTGTTGTAGGTGCTGCGCAGCGAGTTCCACGAGGATGTTTTGGCGAAGAGAACCCTCACCAAAAAGACCTTATTGGAAGAGGGGGTTGAGCTGACAAAGATGACGCACTCCTCGCCACCATAGTAGCCCGTGAGCCATATATTGACCGAGGAGTCTTTCTCCTCCTCCACCTTGGTGTAGCCGAGTCCCTCGAGCTCTTTGCAAAACTCGTAGATCTCCTTATTGAGCGAGATGCCGCGGAAGTGCATATGTGCCTCGTTGTCGTTCTCGAAGGCGCTCACCTGTTCCCAAAGCTCTTCCAACTCCTCCTCATTGGTTTTCTCTTCCTCCTCTTCCGCAGATTTGAGGAACATATTTATATCGGCTATGCGGATGAAGCCGACCAGAGGGTGCTCGAGGTCATCCTTGGGGCATATTGTGGAGATGTAGACAATGCTCTGCTCGGTCACCCAGGTATTTTGCATAGTCTGCACCAAATTCTCGTTCTGCTCGACCGTGTAGACCTCCGTACCCTCCATAAAGGGCGAGCCGAGCGTGGCCGTCAGGGACTGAGCAACATTGGCCAAAACCTCTGTTGTGACCTCTCCGTCGGGAACGATGATGGCCGTAAGGGAGCTAAGCGAAGTGTGGTCCTCGCCATAGAAGGGGTATTCGATGTAGAGCTCATAATCGCCCACTGCATAGCCCGAAATCACCCTCTCGGTTGTGAAGTATTCGGTGATTTTTTGGAGTATGTTGGGCGCGTGCTTGAGGGCCTCAGATATGTGGGCGGTGCGGTCCACAAACATCTCCTCGAAAACCGCCCTGCTGCAACCCCAGGGGGCATTATTAATAAGGTAGGAGATATCCTGCAAGGCAAGCGGTGTGCTTGTGTTGGGCTCCTCTACTACGGCCTCTGCTACGGCCTCTGTTGGGGATTCTGCTACGGCCTCTGCGGTCGGGGCCTCCACCGTATATTCAACCTCCTCGACATACTCTTCGCCCGGGTCGTAGATGGCTATATAGCCATACAGCAAAGGCTCGTCGCTTATCTCGGGAATCGTTATACAGAAGATGGTGATGCCGCAATCTGCGCTTATCCAAGAGTCGAAAAGATGCAAAGAAATGCCATTGGGCAACGACTTGACCTCAGTCTCTTCGGCGGAGGGCTCGCCTAATTGCGAGTAGAGTTGGGAGTAGAGCCCCATAAGCACAACCTCGGGGGCTACGCCCTCGGTCTGCTCGGGCGAAATGAAAGAGAATAAGGCTTCGAAATGGCCATCATAATTGTCGGCGCAGAGGGCAACATAGGCATCAAACTCCCCAAAACTAAAGCCGCTAAAGGTGCAACAATCGTTGGGGTCAAAGATGGGCATAAGTTTGTCGTAGGCCTCGCCCGAGATGGGATAGAGGGCCTCCAACAAGGGGTATGACTCCACGCCCTGGTAGTTGAGCACCACCTCGCGAGGCGTGAGGGTCCAGGGGGCGTTTGTTATGAAATCTGTGATGTCGTAGCTCTGGGCGCGACCCACAAGTGTGCCGAGCAGCATCGCAAGAGAGAGTAGCAGTCTTTTCATTGAGGTGTGAATTTAGGGGAGTAAAAATCGTTTCTTCTCCACAAAGTTAAATATTTTCCCTAAATGTTGTTTCTCCCCCACCCTATTATTTTTATGTTGCAGGCCCTCGGGGTGCAGTACAAAAGGGCCTAAATAGCCCCATCGGCCCATTTTGTCAACTCTGAACTTTCAACTTTCAACTTAATTAGGTATCTTTGCGCCTAATATAGATTTAATTAGGTTCGTTATGGAAGTAAAAACCACCGAGGCCCCCAAAGAGAGGTCGCTCAATTTCGTAGAAGAGATTATTGAAAACTATATCGCCGAGACGGGAAACTCTATCCAGACCCGATTCCCGCCCGAGCCCAACGGCTACCTGCACATCGGCCACGCCAAGAGTATCTGCCTTAACTTCGGTCTGGCCGAGCGCTACGGAGGTAAGTGCAACCTCCGTTTCGACGACACCAACCCCGTGAAGGAGGATACCGAGTATGTGGACTCCATCAAGGAGGATATCAAATGGCTCGGCTTCAACTGGGCCGTTGAGCGCTATGCGTCGGACTACTTCGACCAGCTCTACGATTGGGCTATCCTCTTGATTAAGAAGGGCAAAGCCTATGTGGATGACCAGACCCAGGAGCAGATTCGTCTGGGCCGCGGTACTGTGCAGCAGGCCGGCACCGAGAGCCCCTGGAGGAATCGCTCTGTGGAGGAGAACCTCCGCCTCTTCGAGGAGATGAAGGAGGGTAAGTATGCCGATGGCGAGAAGGTCCTCAGGGCCAAAATCGATATGGCTCACCCCAATATGCTCTTCCGCGACCCCATCCTCTATCGTATCCTCCACACCGAACACCACCGCACGGGCAACAAGTGGTGCATCTATCCTATGTACGACTACGCCCACGGCCAGAGTGACTCCATCGAGCGCATCACCCACTCGATTTGTACCCTCGAGTTCGATGTTCATAGGCCCCTCTACGACTGGTTTATTGAGGTGCTCGGAATCTTCCCCAGCCACCAGTATGAGTTCGCAAGGCTCAACCTGACCTATACGGTGATGAGCAAGCGCAAACTCCTGCAACTCGTTAAGGATGAGGTGGTTACGGGTTGGGATGACCCCCGTATGCCCACCATCTGTGCGCTGCGTCGCAAGGGTTACACCCCCGCCTCCATCAGGGCTTTTGCTGAGAAGGTGGGTGTGGCCAAGAGGGACAATGTGATTGACCTCTCGCTCTTGGAGTACTGCGTGAGGGAAGACTTGAACAAGGTGGCCGAGCGTAGGATGGCTGTCATCGACCCCCTGAAGGTGGTCATCACCAACTACCCCGAGGGTCAGACCGAGAGCTTCAGCTGTGTGAACAACCCCGAGGACGAGGCGGCAGGTCGCCGCGATGTGCCCTTCGGCAGGGAGATCTATATCGAGCGCGGTGACTTTATGGAGGAGCCCCCCAAGGGCTACTACCGTCTGCGCCCCGGCGGCGAGGTGCGCCTGAGGTATGGCTACCTCATCAAGTGCGAGGAGGTTATCAAGAATGAGGCAGGCGAGGTTGTTGAGCTTCGCTGTACCTACGACCCCGAGTCGGCGGGCGGTGGCTCGTCTGACGGTCGCAAGGTCAAGGGTGTTATCCACTGGGTTTCGGCTGCCCACGCCGTTGAGGCCGAGGTAAGGCTCTATGACAACCTCTTTGCAAAGGAGAATCCCGACGATGTTGAGGAGGGCAAAGTTTTCACCGACTACCTCAATCCCAACTCGCTTGTTGTCAAGACCGCCTACTGTGAGCGTTCGCTTGGCGAGGCTAAAGTTGGCGACAGGTTCCAGTTCGAGAGGGTTGGCTACTTCTGTGTAGACAAGGACTCCACTGCCGAAAAACTCGTTTTCAACCGCACTGTAACCCTCAAGGATACTTGGGCAAAGATGCAGAAGAAATAGTTTTCGCCTTGCGTGATGTAAAATAAAGGGAGTGTTCCTCGTGGAACACTCCCTTTGTTTATTGTTGTGCCGTGCGATTGTTCCCCGTGGAACAAGAGTGTGAATTGAAAATTGACAATTGAAAATTGAAAATTATAGAGGGGACTTAGAGGGAATCCCTAAAGCCCCTAATCCCTATTTTCCCTATTTTCCTTAATTTTCTTAAGGTCCCTAAGGTCCTTAAAGTCCTTAAGGGCTATTGCCTGCCTATAATTTTGAATTTTAATCCACCATTGGTGTCTTTTAATTGCTCACGCTCGGCATAGTGTGCGGGGCACCCTCTGCTCTCGCTTACTCGCAATTTTGAATTTTGAATTTTGAATTTGCCCTTTGGCCCTTTATCCCCTATCGGCCGAAGAAAATGAGGAGAACATTGATGTCGGCGGGCGAAACTCCGGGGATTCGTGATGCCTGGCCAACGGTTTTGGGACGGATTTTCGAGAGCTTTTGACGGGCTTCGATGGTAATGGAGGTGAGCTTGAGGAAGTCGAAATCCTCGGGAATCTTCACATCTTCGAGCCTTTTGAGCTTGTCGGCAATCGCTTTTTCGCGCTCAATGTAGCCGCTATACTTCACCTCAATCTCCACCTGCTCGATGATTTCGTGGTCTATTTGGTTTTTCTCCACAAACCTCTTGAGGGGCGAAATGAGTTCAATTAGGTCAAAAAGTGAAATATTGTTGCGCATAAGCACCTCCGACACCTTTCGTTTTTGTGAAAGTTGTGCAGAATTGACACTTTTCAAATAGTCCGAAATTTCCTCTGGCGCGACCCCTTGTGCGTGGATGAAATTTTTAAGCGATTCTACGAGCGATTTTTTTTGCTCGAATTCTGCCCACCTCTCGTCGCTCACAAGACCGATTTGTCGGCCTATGGGGGTGAGTCTTCTGTCGGCGTTGTCTTGTCGGAGCAGGATGCGGTACTCGGCCCTGCTGGTGAACATACGGTAGGGCTCGTCGACACCCTTGGTCACAAGGTCGTCAATCAGCACGCCTATGTAGGCCTCGTCCCTCGAAAGAACAACCTCGCCCTCCCCTCTCTGTTTTCTCACGGCGTTGATGCCCGCCATCAGACCCTGAGCGGCGGCTTCCTCATAGCCGGTGGTGCCGTTCACCTGCCCCGCAAAGTAGAGGCCCTCGACCAACTTGGTTTCGAGGGTGTGGGTGAGTTGTGTGGGCGGGAAGTAGTCGTATTCTATAGCGTACCCAGGTCGGTAAATCCTCACATTCTCGAAGCCCTCAATCTGCTCTAAGGCGGCGCACTGCACCTGCCAGGGGAGGCTCGAGGAGAAGCCGTTGAGATAGTATTCGTTGGTGTTGCGACCCTCGGGCTCGAGGAATAGTTGGTGGAAATCCTTGTCGGCAAAGGTCCTCAGCTTGTCCTCAATGCTGGGGCAATAACGAGGGCCTATGCCCTTGATAAGTCCCTGAAACAGAGGGGAATCCGCAAAGCCTTCGCGCAGGGTGTCGTGGACCTTCTGGGAGGTGTAGACAAGGTAGCAGGGCATCTGCTCCGCCACAGGTTTGATACTCCTGAGGAAGGAGAATTTCGAGGGCTCCGCGTCACCGTCCTGCCTCTCGAACTTCTCGAGCGCGAGCGTGCGGACATCTATTCTCGCGGGCGTTCCGGTCTTCATCCTGCCCGCCTCGAAGCCGAGGCCTACGAGCTGCTCTGTGAGGCCGTGGGAGGCGCTATCGCCTGCCCTACCCCCCTCGGCGCTGTTGCGACCTATGTGCATAAGGCCCCCGAGGAAGGTGCCGGCTGTGAGAATCACAGCCTTGGCGCGGAAGGTTACCCCCATCTGGGTCACCACTCCACGGACCTCTCTCCTACCCTCTTTGTCCTCTGTAAGTAGCTGATTTACTGAATCTTGCCACAAATTAAGGTGGGGAGTGTTCTCGAGCCTCTCGCGCCACAGTGCGGAGAATAGAGCCTTGTCGCACTGTGCCCTGGGGCTCCACATCGCGGCACCCTTCGAGCGGTTGAGCATACGGAACTGGATGGTACTACGGTCGGTGATGATGCCCATCTGGCCGCCGAGTGCATCTATCTCTCTGACAATCTGACCCTTAGCCACGCCACCCACCGCGGGGTTGCACGACATACTGGCAAACTTGGTCATATCCATTGTCACGAGGAGTGTCTCGGCGCCGAGTGTTGCGGCGGCCGAGGCTGCCTCACAGCCCGCGTGTCCTCCGCCCACAACTATCACATCGTAGTCAAATCTCATCTCTTGCTCTACCCTATTCTTTGTTGGCTTGCTTGTGGCCTAAAGCTCGCTAAAGCGTGCCAAATAATAATTCTCTTTTTGGCGCATCTGGGCGGCCTCTGCGTCGCTCTTGTCCTTGTAGCCGCACAGGTGCATTGCGCCGTGAATGATGACCCTCAGTTGCTCTTCGGCGGGGTCGGTGCCGAGCTGTGCGGCGTTGTCGTCGACCGTAAAGGGGTCAATAAAGATGTCGCCACTAACCACCTTTCGGCCCTCGAGGTCGCTGTAATCGAAGGTGATAACATCCGTATAGTAGTCGTGGCCGAGGTATTGTCGGTTGATGCCAATGTGGTTCTCGGAGGAGCAGAAGATGTAGCAAATCTCCCCCACCCTATAGCCCTCATTGTGGATGGCTTCCCTCACCCAGCGGTTGATTTTCACCCTGCCGCGGGGCATATAGTCGGTCTCCTGATTATAGAAGTGAATAGCCATTTTTGTGTGTGGTTAAGTTGTTGTTCTATCGTAAGTTGCGGGCGTTGGAGCCTACTTTGCAATCCAGGGCTCGGGGTCCTGCTTGAGGGTCATATACCAGAGCTCGAAGTGGAGCTGGTGGTCGTCGGGGTTGTCGCTTGTGGCGAGTGTGCCCACCCTGCTGCCGGCCGTGACGCCGTCGTCCTTGCCGACACTAACGGCGGCCAGGTTGGCGTAGAGGGTGAAGTAGTCGCCGTGTTTGACCAGCACACAGTGGTTCATACCCGGGATGACCATAACCCTCGACACGGTGCCCTCGGCCACTGCGAGCACATCTGCACCCGAGGCGGCGGCAATGTTGATACCCGTATTGTCTATGGTGATGTTTTTCTGGGTGGGGTGGGGGTGTTGGCCGAACTGCTCTATCACCACGCCGCCCTCCACAGGCATAGGCATCTTGCCCTTCTGCTGCTCAAAGCGGGCATTGGCCGCTGCAATGGCCTTGCGCTCCGCTTCGCTCACCCTCTTTTTGTTCTTTCTCGCCTCCTCTTCCATAATCTTGTTTATGGACTTCTGGGCCTTCTCGCGCTCCTCTTTGCGCTTCTTTATCTCCTTGGTAATCTGCTTCTCCTCTTTGGCGAGTTTCTTGGCGGCCGCATTGAGCTGTTTTCTCTCCTTTGCGAGCTTATTTAGGGCCTTTTGTTGCTCGGAGCGGAGTCTGTCCAGCTCGCTCTTTTTCTGGTCTAAAATCCCTATTTCCTGCTCAACAGCGTCGCTTTGTGCCGAGATGTTCTGGGTCTTTTCGCCGAGTGCCTTGTTGTAGCGCGCCAGGAGGTTCATACGCTGTGTTGCGGTGTGGGCATCCTCGGCCGAGAAGATGAAGTGGAGTGGGGCGCCCACAAGGTAGTTCTTGTAGAGCACACGAATCATATCGGCATACTCACCCTTGAGGGCCGCAATCTCCCCCTGCATAGTGTTCACATCGGAGGTTTTGAGCGTGATGCTGTCTGTGAGAATGTCGATTTGTTTCTTGTAGTTGGCAACAATCGACTCGCGGTTTCTTATCTTCTGACTAAGGAGTTTGACCTCCGTTTCGTTGGTCTTCTTGGAGTCCGCAATACCCTTGAGGAGCTTCTCGTTTTTGACGATGGCCTCCTCTGCCTTTTTTATCTGGGCGTTGAGTTCGTCTATGGTCTGGCCCATCATTGATGAGAGCCCACAGAACAGGAACGCAACTATACACAAAAACCTCTTCATTGCTCTGTTTTCTCTTGGGGTGGGGTGGTGTTGCTCGGCGAGTCGGAGCCTCGGGAGCTATCTATTTGTATTGCTGTTTTTTCAGGGCCTCAAGGCGCTTTCTGACGACCGCCTCGTCCTCGCCGGCCTCGGCTGCACGCTTGTAGTAGATTTCGGCAAGGAAGGCCTCCTGGTTGGCCACCAGGATGTCGCCATAGTGGAGCAGCAGGGTGGAGTCGTTGGTGGTGTCGAGCGAGATGGCCTGCTGCATCACCTTTTTGGCCTCCTTGTAGCGCCCCATAAGGTAGAGAATCCACGCCTTGGTGTCGAGATAGGTGGCGTTGGTGGGCTCTATCTCACACGCCCTTGTGCTCATCTCGAGCGACAGGGGGAGGTTCTCCCCGAGAAGGGCCGCAAAGTAGGCCCAGTTGTTCAGCGCCGAGGCGTTGTTGGGGTTATACTCAAGGGCCTTGCGGTAGAGTTTTTTGCTCTTTTTGAACTCCGAGGTGTGGTCGGCCAGAGCGGTGTAGGCGTTGCTCTTGGCTATGGGGTCGGGGGCGACCTCTATCGCCCTCTGGAAATACTCCTCGGCCTGCTGATTGTCACCCTCCTCGGCAAGATAGTATGCCTTCTGGATGTAGAGTTCCGTATCGTTGGGCAGTCGCTCAATGGCAAGGTCGAGATAGTGCCTTACGGAGTCGGCGTGTCCCAGATGGCCCTCGATGCTCATCACAGTCATAATGGCCTCTTTGGGGTTCTCGGTTTGGGGACTGTGAGCGAGCCTCTTGAAGATGCCGAGCGCCTTATCCAACTCACCGGCACGAATAAGGTGGTAGGCATAGCGCGTCTCGACCTTCTCGTTGTTGGGGTACTTCACGTGGAGCACACTCGAGAGAGTGTTGATGGCGAAGAAGTTGCGACGGTAGAACGACTCATCTTTGGTGATATAGTCGTCATAGAGCTTGAGCTTCGTATCCACATCCACATCGCCGAGTCGGAAGATGCGCTGCGTGATGGTCAGGAACTCGCTCTCCATATTTCGCGAGAAGTAGAAGTCGCACAGCGTGAAGAGTGTTTTTGCACTCTCGGGTGCCACCTTCAGTGCGTCGAGATAGGTCACCTCGGCCAGTGAGTCGCGGCCAAGGCTCTCATAAATCTCGCCCAGCTCGATGTAGCGCTCAATGTTTTGGGGGTCGTTGGCCACCATAGACTGTGCCTCCTGAATGGCCCTGCCGTGCAGACCCACATCGAGCAGCAGGCCGCGCTTCATCTCGGCCAAAGCCTCGTAGTAGCCAAGTTTGTTGTCGGCCGAGTCGAGGATGCTGATGGCCATATGGGGCATACCTGTTGTGGCATAGAGGATGGCCGCCACACGATAGTGATTGGGGTTTCTGGGCTCGCGCCTGATCATCTGGCGGTAGACACCACGAGCCTTCTCGTAGTCGCCCGTCATCGTCAGAGCGTAGCCGTAGCCCTCCAGAAAGTCGTTGTTGAGCGAGTCGCCGCGGGTGGCATAGGTGGCGTGACGAAGAGCCTCCTGGTACTGCTCCTTGGAGGAGTGGTATTTGCCCAAGCGGTGGTGGGCCGATGCGTTCAGAGAGTCTATTTGGAGCACCTTCTCGAGGTAGTCGAGCGACTTTTCGCTCTCCCCGAGTGCATCATACTTCACCGCCTCGGTGTAGTAGTAGATGGCCTTGAGGGAGTCGGTCCCAAACCACTCGGAGATATCCTCACTTTGGGACGCAACGGTAGCCTGCTTTGTGCCACGCTGGGGCTTTTGGGCCCACGAGGTGACACAAAACATTACCAAAATAAGACTCCAAATGGCTCTTCTGTTCATCTGTTTGTCGTTTTGCTTTGAGCGGTTATTGTTGGGGTGGGGGAGAGTTAGAGCACCGACTCAAACTGTCCGAGGAACCTCAGGTCGTTCTCGAAGTAGAGCCTCAGGTCCTTCACACCGAACTTCAACATTGCGATACGCTCAACACCCATACCAAAGGCGAAGCCGCTGTACTTGGTGCTGTCGATGCCGCTGGCCTCCAACACATTGGGGTCTACCATACCGCAACCGAGAATCTCCAGCCAACCTGTACCCTTGCAGACATTACATCCCTTGCCGCCACAGAGGTTGCACGACACATCCACCTCGGCCGAAGGCTCGGTGAAGGGGAAGTAGGAGGGGCGCATACGAATCTGGGTCTGCTCGCCGAAGAACTCCTTGGCGAAGTAGAGAAGCGACTGCTTCATATCGGCGAAGGAGACATTCTCGTCGATGTAGAGGCCCTCAATCTGGTGGAAGATGCAGTGTGCGCGTGCCGAGATGGCCTCGTTGCGGAAGACCCTACCGGGGCAGATTACGCGGATGGGGGGCTTCTGGTGCTCCATAGTCCTCACCTGGATGGAGCTGGTGTGGGTCCTCAGCAGAACATCGGGGTTCTTCTCGATGAAGAAGGTGTCCTGCATATCGCGTGCGGGGTGCTCGGGTGCGAAGTTCAGAGCCGAGAAAACGTGCCAGTCGTCCTCAATCTCGGGGCCATCGGCGATGGTGTATCCCAGGCGCGAGAAGATGTCGCAAATCTCGTTGCGCACCAGCGAGATAGGGTGGCGCGAGCCGAGGTTCTCATTGAGTGCGGGGCGCGAAAGGTCGCCACTCGAGGCGCTTGCGGCGGGGGCCTCTTCGGCCCTCTCTTTGAGCTCTGCTATGCGCTCGTTGGCGCGGGTTTTGACCGCGTTAATCTTCTGCCCCAATACGCGTTTCTCCTCTGCGGGAACGGTTTTGAACTCCTCTAATATGTCGTTGAGCTCGCCTTTGCGACCGAGGATTCTCACGCGGAAGTCCTCAATTTCTGCCGCCGAGGCGGGTGTAAAATTCTCAATCCTGCCGAGCAGGTCGTTGATTTTGTCGATTAATGCCATAGTGTTGTAGTTAAATTAACTCACAAAGTTAGCAATAATTGCCGAGAAGAGTGCATAAAAAAAGTGGTTTTCTCGTCAAAAACCACTTTTTTATCGTTGGGGCGGGCTCTGTAAGAGCCACAGGGCTACTTTTGGGTGCGGATGGTGATAGTGCCTTCGGGCGAGATGACGGTTATCGAGGCCGAGTTTTCATCCTCTGCCGAGAACTCAATGGTGACCTCGCCGCCTTGCCTGATGTGTCGTGAGAGGTCATCCTCCCAGGGCTCCAACTCCTCGTACTTTTCGCACAAAATCTCAAATTTGAGCGAGTCCTCAAAGCCGCTGAGTTTCACTACACCACCACCATTGTCGTAGAAGTTGATAGTGGAGAGTTGTCGCTCTAAGTTATCCTCCCAACGCTCCAGTTCATCTTCCCACCTGTCGAGGCCATCTTCCCACTGCTCGACCTTCACCTCCATAGTGTCGGCCCAGCGCATCCAGCCCTCGATGTTCAGGAGTGAGGCTATCGTAAGCCAGATGACCAGCGCCAACCACACGAGCGAAGAGATGATTAGGGCGGTGAGATTCACCCTCTTGCCCAGGAGTAACTTGAACCAGAGGACTGCCGCAATGGCCATAAATATCACCACAACGGCACACACAAGACCGCAGAAGAGGATGGGCGATATTCCGCCACTGTAGTCATACAGAAATGCGTCGGAGAAGCTCTCCACCGAGAGTAGAACAATAAAGCCTATGAGAACTCCTACGGCGCTGAGCGACCAGGTCACTCCCATTATCCAGCCGATGACCTTCAGGATGGTGAGCAGCACTTGCCCGAGGGGGCCGAGCGAGCTCTGCGAAGTGGTGTTGGGGTCTGTTTTTGGGCTCTTTTTGCCGGCGGGGGCGGGAGTGTTGATGCCGAGCTCGGAGAGGCGCTCCAAAATGGTGCTCTGGTTCACGACGGTCGTGGCCGCCTGTCGGGAGAGTATTCCTTGGGCGATGTTGGCCTCCAGGGAGTTGAGCTCCTCGGGGCTCATCCTGCTTTTTGCCTCCTCGAGCGCTGCCGAGAGGGTGTTGTAGGCATCATAGGTGAGGGCCAACTCCTGCCCTCCGAGTCGTACTTTCAAAATGTTTTCCATAGTATGATAGTTGGGTTATTAGGGGTTATAGTGTTCGGATGTTATTTATCTGGGCCACAAGCGTTTCCCACTCCGCGTCGAGCTGCCTGAGGGCCTCTCTGCCCTCGGGTGTCAGGGAGTAGTATTTGCGTGGCGGGCCCTGGGGCGACTCCTGCCATCTGTAGGTCAGAAGGCCCTGATTTTTCTGGCGAGTGAGGATAGGGTAGAGGGTGCCCTCGACCACAATCATATCGGCCTCCTTGAGCTCGGCGATAATCTTGGGCGCATAGCTATCCTCGCGCGAGAGAATCGAGAGGATGCAGTACTCCAAGATGCCCTTGCGCATCTGCGCCTTGGTGTTGTCTACATTGATTGCCATAGCTCTATCGTCTTTCGGGGATTATGGCCCACGCCAGTAGGTAGCAGAGCACGGCGGGCAGCAAGGGGAGGAAGAATAGCACTACGGCAATGAGCCTTACGACCGTGGGGTCGATGTCCAAATACTCGGCCAAACCGCCACATACGCCGCCAATCATCTTGTGGCGACTGCGGTAGAGCTTCTTGGGTTCGTTCATTATCTCCATAACTTAATCTTTTTTATGTTGTGTTGGGGGTTGTTGGTTACTGTTTGTTGAGGATTATGAGTGCGGCAATAACGCCCGGCACCCAGCCCGCAGCAGTGAGCAGCAGCACGATGAGGAACGAGCCACAACCGCGACTGATTACCGCCAGCGGGGGAAATATGATAGACAAAATCACCTGCCAAATAGTCATACTTCAAACTGTTTTTTGTTCTCCTACAGATTCCTGTCGAGGGGTATGAGTATCCACAGCACAATGTAGATCCAGAGGCTCAGGCCGCCAAACAGAATCAGAAACATTGTCACCAGACGGATGAGCGTGGGGTCGATGTTGGTGTATCGGGCAATGCCGCCACACACACCACCGATAACCTTGTCACCCGCACTCCTCAGAAGCCTGCGACGGGCCTCCTCCCTGCCGAGATGGCCGCCCTGTGGACGGCGCAACTCGCCGAACTCCTCGGGACGACCAATCACCTCCTGCACCTTGCGGATGTGATAGATGTCCACCACACCGTTGGGGTCGCCGAGCCAACCGCTCAGCAGGTCGGCAATCCTCATCTCCAGGTCGCCCAGAATCTCCTCGGCCGACGACTCCTCCACGCGCGAGCGAATGTCGGCAAGATAATTGTCCAAAGCTCTATAGGCGTCCTCCTCAATCAGAAACGCTGTCGAGCCAATCCTTACATTAATTTTTCTTTCCACTTCTCTCAAAATTGTTTGGTTAAAGTTTGGTTGTATAGTTGTTTTGCAATACAAATATATATAAAATTTATAGTACCTTGCAATACATAGTACCATATTTTTTTGAATAATTTTTCGGGGCAGGGGAGGGGTGTTTGTGTAAGGTGTTGATTATCAGCCGCAAACTAATTTTGCGCGAGGGTAAAAAAATTTCGCAAAAAAGAGTATCTTTGTGGTCGAAAAACCGTTAGATATGTACATTGCACAACAGAAACGCCGCGAGAACATCGCCGAATATATCCTCTACCTCTGGCAGTTGGAGGACCTGCTGAGGGCCCTGAAGTTCAGCCCCGAGGCCATCTACACCTCCCTTGTGGAGCCCAACGAGTGTAGCGAGCAGGAGAAACAGCAACTCTTTATGTGGTATATGAGCCTTGTGGGACTCCTCAAGGAGGAGGGCAAGGAGGAGAGTGGCCACCTGTCCCACACCCTCCATCTCATCTCCGATGTGGAGAACCTCCACCTCCAGCTCCTCACGCTCCCCTCGGGCGCCCACTACCGCACCGTGTGGGCACCTCTGAAGGAGGAGCTCTCGCGCCTGAGGATAGTCCTCGCTCGCGACGGTGTGAGCGACATAGAGCTCTGCTTCCGCGCCCTCTACGCCACGATGCTCTACCGCATCAAGGGTGACCAGTCCAAAACCGGTGCCATTGAGGATGTGGTGACTCTCATATCTCCCGCCATTGCCACCCTCGCCGACATTTATGGAAAGGTTGAGAGGGGCGAGTTCAACCTCTTCGAAAACGCATAAAAACGCATATAGCGGGTGAATTTTTCACCAACTGCAACGGGCGAGACCCTCACCTACGATTAGTAGGCTGCGGGCCTCGCCCATCTTGTTGGCAAAAAATTCCCTCCGCTCTATGCGTTTTTACTTTCAAGGGAAAGCGGTTGATAGGCACATTGTTCAACGGTGCTGGCGAATTATGGTGGTCGCCCGACGACCGTCTACCGACCTAAGGCTTTAAGGACCTTAAGGACCTTAAGGACTTTAAGGACTTTAGGGAGTTTAGTGAGTTTAAGGAGCTTAGTGACTTCTCCTTAATCTCCTTAATTTCCCTAAATTCTCTCTAACAATTTTCAATTGTCAATTTTCCATTTTCAATTTCATTTTAGCCCTTTCGGCCCTTTTGGCCCTTCCCCTCCCCTAAGTTAGGGGAGGGTGCCCGTAGGGCGGGAGAGGTCTGTCAATTTTGCATTTTGAATTTTGCATTTTGCATTTTGAATTTGCCCTTTGGCCCAACTCTCAACTCTCAACCCTCAATTACACAACAAAGGCTGTGAGTTTCCGCTCACAGCCTTTGTTGTGTATAACCCAGTGGGCCGATTTACTCGGTGGGGATATTTTTGTTTACATTTTTGCTGCCCACGAGTGCGTAGAAGAGCAAGAATGCAAGACCTGCGATGATTACCCAGTAGCTGGCCAGGTAGCTGCCGGTCATATCAACGATAGCGTTCTGCAGGAGGGGCAGGATGCCACCACCGCAAACCAGAGCCATAAAGATGCCCGAAGCCTTCTCGGTGTACTTGCCGAGGCCCTCAACTGCAAGGTTGAAGATGCCGCCCCACATAACCGAGGTACAAAGACCGCAGAGTACCAACAGAGCAGCATTCACGGGGACCTCTGCCAGGCCGAAGCCGCTGGTGCCCTTGAATACGGGGAGGTTCACGCTAATGGCGGGGTCGAGGAAGATGGCGCAACCCACCAGAGCCAGACCCAAGATAGATACTGCCGAGAGCATCTTCTTGGCCGAAACCTTGGCGCCAATAGCGGCACCCACAAGACGGCCCACGAGCATCAGCAGCCAGTAGGTAGCCGCAACGGTGCTGGCGATAGCCTCAGCGCCGCTCTCTACATTCAGACCGCCATTCTGCAACCATTTCTGCAACACATTGGGGATGCCTACCTCAATACCCACATAGATGAAGATTGCGGCGGCGCCCAACACGAAGTGGCGGAACGACATAGGACCATATTTCGACTTCTCGGTAGCAACCTTTGCTTGGGTTTCGTTCTCGGGGATTTTGGTCAGCGAGATGACGATGAAGCCGAGTGCGAAGATTGCCAGTGCGATGAACATCAGGGGGAATACCTGACTGATTTTAGCCTCCACGATTTTGGGCACAAAGATACCCGTGAGGAAGATAACGGCCGTACCCATCAACGAGTTGAACGCGCCACCAATCTGGATGAGCTGGTTGCCCTTGTTGCCGCCACCACCGAGCTTGTTGAGCATAGGGTTCACAACGATGTTGAGCATACACATCGAGAAACCTGCAACGAAAGCACCGAGGAGGTAAACGCCAAAGGCGAGGTTGCCCTCGAGAAGGCCTGCGATGGTCTGGATGCCTACGCCCACGAAACCAACGGTCACAGCTGCCAGAGCGGTGAACTTGTAACCCTTCTTCTGGAGCATATTGCCTGCGGGGATACCCATACAAGCGTATGCGATGAAGTTGGCGAATACGCCGAGAGTACCCATCCAGTTGGCCACATTAAACTGATTCTTAAGCACATCACCCATAGGCGAGGCCAGGTTGGTAACGAACGAAATCATACCAAAGAGCAGAATCATCACCAGAATGGGCAAGGTGTAATTTTGTTTTTTCTGATTCATAGTGTTTCGGTTTTTTATGTAAAACTTGTGTTTAAGTTCTCTTTTTTGGTCCGACAAGATACACATTTTTATTTAGAATAGCGTGCCATCTTCAGGATTTTTGGTGTAGCCGAGGTGGGAGTAGGCCAGGTCGGTAGCCTCTCTGCCGCGTGGCGTACGCTTGAGGAAGCCCTCTTTTATGAGGAAGGGCTCATATACTTCCTCAATAGTTCCGGCCTCCTCGCTGACGGAGGTGGCTATGGTGTTCACTCCCACAGGGCCACCGCCAAACTTCTCAATAATCGTGCGAAGAATCTTGTTGTCCATCTCGTCGAGGCCTCGTGAGTCGATATTCAGTGCCTCGAGTGCGCGGCGGGTGATGGCCAGATTGATGGCTCCGTCGCCCTCGACCATCGCAAAGTCCCTCACGCGGCGCAGTAGCGAGTTGGCAATACGGGGTGTGCCGCGACTGCGCAGGGCCACCTCGTGGGCCGCCTGGTCGTCAATCTCCACGCCGAGGATGCTCGCCGAGCGCTTCACGATGCCGCTCAGAACATCCGTATCGTAGTATTGCAGATGACAGGTGATGCCGAAACGAGCCCTCAGAGGGGAGGTCAGAAGGCCGCTGCGGGTGGTGGCACCGATGAGTGTGAAGGGTGCCAGCTCAATCTGTATGGAGCGCGCCGAGGGCCCCTTGTCGAGCACGATGTCGATTTTGTAGTCCTCCATTGCCGAGTAGAGGTACTCCTCCACAATGGGGCTCAGGCGGTGAATCTCGTCGATAAAGAGCACATCGCCCGCCGAGAGGTTTGTCAGAAGGCCTGCCAGGTCGCCGGGCTTGTCCAAAACAGGGCCACTGGTGACCTTCAGCGAGGAGCCCATCTCGTTGGCCACGATGTTTGCCAGTGTAGTCTTGCCGAGTCCCGGAGGGCCGTGGAAGAGCACATGGTCGAGCGACTCGCCCCTCATAAGGGCGGCCTTTATGAAGATGCGGAGGTTGTCCACGATTTTCTGCTGACCGTGGAAGTTGTCGAGCTCCTGTGGGCGGATTTTGCTCTCGAAATCCGCATCACTCTCGATGTTTCTGATTGCTGATGTTGCCATTATGCGTTGTTGTGTCGTTTGTTGTTTTCTCTCTCTTGCGAGGCCTCAAAGCGGCTCCTGACTATTTCGCCCATACTGCGCCCCGTAATCTTGCTCTCGAGCCACGACAGCAGGTCGATGTAGTAGAAGGTGCGACGCTCATAGGGGTGATTCTCATAGGGCTTGAGTCGCTCATAGAGGTTCTTGAACTCCTTTTTGAGGTCTATGGCGTTGACCGAGCCGAAACTCTTGAAGAACGAGAAGAGCTCGGCCTTCATCTCGGTCATATCCCTCATCTTCACGATGAAGGAGTAGACGGAGCGTATCTGGTAGTCGATGTTGAAGTCGAGCCCTGCATCATAGAGGGCCATAAGGTTCAACATTCGGGCGTAGCACTGTAGGTCGCGGCGTATGTTGTGGTCCTTGACGGCGATGATGTAGGAGAGGTTTTCGATACACTTGGTGTAGTTGCCATCCCCGAAGTAGAGGCTGGCCACCTTGAAGTAGAGTGGCATCTTCTCGTGGGGCGTGAGCCTCTCGCCATATTTTTTGAGGTAGGAGTCGATATTCTTTGCAATCCACAGACCATCCTTGTAGGTGCCCGCCATCAGACACTTGTTGAGCTGACCGGTGAAGAGTATGCCCTGCGAAATCATCTGGGCGTTGTCGTTGAGCTGACCGATGGTTTCGCTCTCCTTGATGAACTCCTCGAGGGTGCGGTTGAAGGCGGAGTACTTGTGCATCAGGAACATACCGTCCAACACCTGTGAGTAGCCGCGCATATAGCTGTCATACATAACTTCCTTCATCTCGGGTCGGGCATTGAAGTGTGCCACCCACTTGAGGGCGTAGCGGTACGAGAGGGCCGTCTTGTGGCAGATGTAGTAGTACCACGCCTTGGCCTGATAGTAGTAGAAACGCTCGGTGAAGTTCATCTTCACACCCTCGAACGCCTCGATTTTGGGTTTGAAGTAGCTGTCGAGACGGTCTATATCCTTCTGGGAGCGTGCAAATCCGAGGTTCTGGTGGAGGGCGTAGCACTGCACCGCAAGGCGTGAGAGGCTGGCGATGTTGCTCAGGTGTTCCGAGATGACGCCCGCAGCCTTGGCTGTGATGTCGGCCGCCTGTGTCATCTCACTCGAGTAGCTGAGCACCTTGAGCTGACGCTTGAGCTCCACAATGTCGAGGATGGCCGAGAGCATCTCGTGCTCCTTGGCCCTCTTCTCGGCCTTGTCGAGCATCTTCTGGGCCTCGCCGTAGAGTCCTTTGTCGAAGAGAATCTTCACAAAATCAATCTGTTCGCGTATCTCCAACGCTATGGAGTGCTGGGCGCTGAGCATACGGAGCGAGATGAGTATCTGCTTGTAGAGGTGGGCCTTCAGGTTGGGCAGCTGCTGCTTGGTGATGAAGGGGCATAGGGCGAGTACTTTGGCCTCGTCGTAGTGCTCCATAGCATCCAGACAGTCGAAGAGGAGCAGGAATTTGGCCCCCTCGTTGCTGCCGAGCCTTGTGGAGTAGAGCTTGAAGTTGCGCTTCTCGGCCTTGCTCATAAGTTTCACAAGGTCGAAAACACCCTCGCGCTTCTCGCTTTTCTTGTGTGTGGATATTCTTTCCATATATGTTTTTACTCTTCTCTGCCTTTGTGCTACGCCGTTCGATGACCTCGATTAGTTGATTAATTAATTGAAAATCAAACAAAAACAATTGTTGTTGTCCCTTTTTGCTCCGATGGCCAACGCGGCGCAAAGCATCCACAAAGGTAACAAAAAAGTGGAAAGTTCTCTCTTGTGGGGTATGTTTTTGTCGCCGAAGAGCACAAAATTGCTACAAATTGTTACCTTTGTGATAGATAAAACGGAAAAATTTAATACCCCTTTGGATATGCATTGGATGGAAGTTGTGGCGCTCATTTGTGCCTTTGTCGGAATCGTTGGTTGCGTTGTGCCCGTACTGCCGGGCGTGCCCATTGTCTATGTCGGCATCCTGCTCTGCTTGTGGCAGGGCGCGGCCTTCAGCACGGCCAATCTTGTTTGGTGGGCTGTTGTGGCTGTGGGAGTTACGCTGCTCGACAACTTCCTGCCGGCCGTTATGACCAAACGGTTTGGCGGCTCAAAGGCGGGCTCACGCGGAGCGCTTATAGGCATCTTTGCGGGTATGTTCTTCGGCCCCCTCGGCATCATTTTGGGCCCATTCTTGGGCGCTCTGGTGGGCGAGCTCACCCACGACGGCTCCAATAGTGCGCGTGCCTTCAAGGTGGCCTTTGGCTCCTTTGCGGCCTTCCTGCTGGGCACGGGCATCAAACTCATCGCCGCCATCTACCTCACCCGCATCATCTGGCAACAGGTGTTTTAAGCCGTTTGCCGTTAGCCGTTGCCGTTAGCAGTTAGCTGTCTACCGTCTACCGACAATGGGTCCCATAAGACTTATAAGCCCTATAAGCCCCATAGGCCCCATAGGTCCTTAAGGACCTTAAGGACTTTAAGGACCTTAGGGAATTTAGGGAAATTAGGGAGTTTAGTGCTACCCTAATTCCCCTCTAAATTGTCAATTTCCCATTGTCCATTGTCCATTTTCAATTTTCAATTTCCTTTTGGCCCCTTTGGCCCTTTTCGCCCTTATACTTATATAATATATAAATGCCACGGAACTTATATTCCGTGGCATTTTATTGACGGTCGTCGGCCGTTGGTCGTCGTTTAGAATGGCAGGTCGTCGAGGGTGTCCTCCATTGCGGGCTGGATGGCGGGGGCAGCAGGGGCCACGGGAGCAGCTGCGGGCTGGGGCGCGGGGGTGTAGGTCTGCGCTGCGCCGTAGCTCTGGGGTGCCGAGGGCTCACTCTGCACTGCGCCACCCTCGCGGCGGCCGAGGAGCTTCATATCGTCGGCCATAATCTCCGTGGTGTAGCGTTTGTTGCCTGTCTGGTCGGTCCACTCGCGGGTGCGCAGGCGGCCCTCAACATAGATTTGCGAGCCCTTCTTCACGAACCTATCCACCACATCGGCCAGATTGCGCCAGAGGGTGATGGTGTGCCACTCGGTGTGCTCGGTAGCCTCTTTGGTCTCGCGGTTGTAGAAGCGCTCGGAGGTTGCGAGCCTAACGCGTGCGGTCTTCACGCCGCTCTCGAGGGTGCGTACTTCGGGGTCCATACCCACATTACCCACCAATATAACTTTGTTAATCATAGTCGTTTCTTATTATTTTTGGATGTAAGGGTCTGTTTATAAGGTTTTCAGCAGCTCGGTGAAGAGCTTGGTCATATTCTTCTCGGCCAGTTTGCCGTTCTCCTGCACCTCTTCGTGGGAGATGGAGGTGTTCTCCATAGTGTCGGTGATGATCGAAACGCCGAATACGGGGAGGTCCATATGCCTTGCGGCGATAACCTCGGGGGCGGTGGACATTCCCACAGCGTCGCCACCAATCAGCTTAACCCACATATACTCCTTGGGGGTCTCGAAGGTGGGGCCCGTAAGTGCCACATAGCAGCCATACTGGAGCTTTATGCCCTCCCTCTCGGCAATCTTTGTAGCCCTCTCGATGAGTTCGGGGTTGTAGGCGTCGTTCATTGCGGGGAAGCGGGGGCCGAGCTCGTCGATATTGCGACCGATGAGGGGGTTGGGGATGAGGTTTATGTGGTCATTGATGATCATCACATCGCCCACGCGGAAGGTGGAGTTCATTGAGCCCGCAGCGTTGGAGACAAAGAGGGTCTTGATGCCCAGGAGCTTCATCACGCGTACGGGGAAGACTACCTGCTGTGCGGTGTAGCCCTCGTAGTAGTGGAAGCGGCCCTGCATAGCCACAACCCTCTTGCCGCCCAGCGTGCCCATAATGAGCCTACCGCTGTGGCCCTCGACGGTCGATACGGGGAAGTGGGGAATCTCGGCGTAGGGGATGGAGTGCTCGATAGCGATTTTCTCCACCAGGCCGCCGAGGCCGGTGCCGAGGATGATACCCACCTCGGGGGTGAACTGTGTGCGCTCGGCGATATAGGCCGCCGCAGCTTTAATATCTTTAATCATAGTGGTGTTGATGTCGGTTTTGTTGTCTGTTGTTCTCTCTTGTTCTACATCCTCTCGAGCATACCCATAATGAGCGCGGTCATCCTCTTCTCGGCCTTTGCGCCCTCCTGCTGCACCTCCTCGTGGGTCGACTTCTGACCGCTGAAGGCAGCGTTGGTGATAATCGAAATGCCGAATACGGGCAGTCCCATATGCCTTGCGGCGATTACCTCGGGAGTGGTCGACATACCGGCAGCGTCACCACCTATGGCCTTGAAGTATCCATACTCCTTGGGGGTCTCGAAGGTGGGGCCTGTGGTGCCCACATAGCAGCCATACTGGAGCTTGATGCCCCTCTCGGCGGCCACCTCGGTGGCCAGTGCGCCCAGGGCTTTGCTGTAGGGCTCGCTCATATCGGGGAAGCGTGCGCCGAGCTCGTTGTAGTTCTTGCCGATGAGCACATTGGGGATGAGGTTTATGTGGTCGGTGATGACCATCAGGTCGCCCACGCGGAACGATGAGTTGATGCCGCCGCTGGCGTTGGACACAAAGAGTGTCTGGATGCCCAGCATCTTCATTACGCGCACGGGGAAGACTACCTGCTCGGGGGCGTAGCCCTCGTAGTAGTGGAAGCGGCCCTGCATAGCCACAACCCTCTTGCCGCCCAGAGTGCCGAAGATGAGCCTGCCTGCGTGGCCCTCGACGGTCGAGACGGGGAAGTTGGGAATCTCGTTATAGGGGAGCGAGTGGGCAATGTCGATGTGGTTGACCAGGCCGCCGAGGCCGGTGCCGAGGATGATACCCACCTCGGGCTCGAAGCCCACTTTCTGTTGGATAAATTCAGCTGTGCTTTTAATCTTCTCTATCATATCTTTTTATTTTGAAGTTCGTTCTTGATTTTCTGGATGAGTTTGTCGGAGTCGCCATCGCGGAAGTTAATCTCTATGGGCTGCACGAAGAGTCGCCTCTGGAGCTCCTTGGGGATATATTTTCGCGAGGTGAGCTTCACGCCATCCTTCTCGGTCGTGACGACTACAACATTTTTGCCGTAGAGCTCCACCGACTCCATAATTTTCTTTATGTCCCTCACTTTGTATCCGTGGTGGTCACTAAAGGTAATCTTGTCGACCACCGTATAGCGCTGGGCGAGCGAGTCGAAGAACTTGTCGGGCGTAGCAATGCCCGCAAAGGCCACCACCTTGCACCCCTCGGGGATTCTTGTGGGTGCCACATCGGAGAAGATGGGGGTGGGCTCACACTGCTTTATGTCTGTGAAGAAGATGGCCTGGTAGGGGGAGGGTCGTAGCTCCTTCTGGGCAATGTTGCGCTCGATGGGCGAGAGCTGTGCAGGGGTCTTGGTTATGAGCAGTATGGATGCGCGGTAGAGCTGCGAGGGGCTGTCGCGCAGGGTGCCTGCGGGCAACATTTTGTTGTGATAGGGGGGCAGGGAGTAGTCCGAGAGGAGCATACTCACGGTGGGGGCTAAGCTGCGGTGCTGGAAGCCGTCGTCCATAATTACAAGGTTCACCTCGGGGTGCTCCTCCTTGATGCGGCGCACGCCCTCAATGCGGTCTTCGCACACCACCACGACAACCTCGGGGAATTTGCGTTTTATCTGCTTGGGTTCGTCGCCCACCTTGCGGTAGGAGTCGCCCACCTGAACCTCGAGGTAGCCTTTGGTGCGACGGCGGTAGCCTCTGGAGAGGACCGCCACACAATACTCGCGCGAGAGGCTCTTCACCAAAAACTCCACAACGGGAGTCTTGCCCGTGCCGCCCACAGCAAGATTGCCCACACAGAGGGTCGGAAGCTCCATCTGGTGGCTACGCAGAATCTTCATATCATAGAGCCAGTTGCGGAATCCCACTCCGATTCCGTACAACCACGCGGCTATGTTCTTGAGTATCCCCATAATGTTTTCTATTTATCTAAGTTAGCTCATTTATGCAGTTTTATGATAGTCACATTTTTTCGCCACCCACGCCGTTTTCTCTTATTCCTCGCGGGCGCAGCGGGCCTTGGTGGCGAGTATCTGCTCGCGGAGCAGTGTGGGCTCTTCGGCGCTTATGAGGTAGCGGCGGTGGCTGGTGTGGATGGCCACACACTGCCTCCTCGAGGCGATGTAGCATCTGTAGAGCCTCCTTGTGGCGAGGTCGAGCCAGAAGCCGCAGTAGCCTCCAAAACCACAGGTGCCCAGTAGGGGTAGTTTGCGGCTGAGTCCGCTGCCCTCAACAATCTCCACATCCACAATGCTGCTCAGTCGGATGTAGGTGGTCTCCAGCAGGCATCTGAGTTCGAGCTCCTCATCGGAGAGGATTATACGCCTTGGGAGCGAGAGCATACAGAGTGCCACCAGAGCGATGGCCACCGAGGTGGTCCAGGCGGCCAGGTAGTTCGCCCCACCCGAGGTCAGAAAGAGCGCCACGCACAGCCCTACAAGTAGCAGCAGTACCACTACCGTAATCGTGCGCGCCCGTCTATCCAGTCGGCCATATCTCATTGTTTGCTCCATCGTTTCAGCTTTCAGCTTTTTGTGTTTATCGGTGTTTAGGGAGTTTAGGGAAATAAAGGTCCTTAAGGAATCCTCCCACCTACCCTAAAAAACTTTCAACTCTCAACTCCCACCATCGCCTCGGCAATCGTGAGGTCCTCGGGGGTGGTGATTTTTATGTTGCGGCGTTCGCCCTCATAGTAGGAGAGTGTTGCGCCCGACAGCTCCACGACCGTTGCATCGTCGGTGAAGAGTGGGCTCGGCTCTGCGCTGTAGGCCTCCTTGAGCAGTGCGGCAGCAAATATTTGGGGCGTCTGCACAGCCTTGAGCCTCGAGCGGTCCACGACCTTCAGCTCTCCGCCCTCCTCCATACGGAACGAGTCCACAGCGTCCACCACGGGGATGGCGGCACCGTAAGTGGCGGCGCACTCCAGTCCGCGCTCAATCATCCGGGCCGAGAGCAGTGGTCTTACACCATCGTGGATGGCCACAAGGTCACACTCGCCCAACGCGGCCAGGCCATTGCGCACCGACTCAAACCTCGAGGCTCCACCGGCGCACACCTTGCAAAGGTCGCCGTCGATACCCCTCTCGAGGGCTATCTCCCGCCAGCGCTCCATCTCGCCCTCGGGCAGCACCACAACAACCTCTTCGGCGTAGGGCTCCAGAGCACGAATGGTGCGCACGAGGATATACTCGCCGCCCACCTTGAGGAACTGTTTGGGCACAGCGGCCCCCATACGGCTGCCGCTACCACCCGCCACAATCACCACGCCTACTCTCTTTCCGCCCCACATTTTTCAAGTTGTCTGTTATCTGTTATCTATCCTCAGCAGATGGCTTTGTTGTCAAGACTCTATATCTTATCCAGGGCGTCGAACATACTGTTGCGCCTAATATCCTTGTTCCAATTAATCAGTCGGCTGTCCTCATAGACAATCTCTGTCGCATTGGGGTTGATGTCACCCTTGAGGATGTGGGTACCATCGCCCATAAGCTCGGCCAGAACCTTGTCCCTGATGACCTCAAAGGCGGCCATATTCTCCTTTTTGACCGGCTCAACCGAGGTCGAAGGAATCTTCAGCGGGTTGATGGGGGAGCCGTTCTTGTGGATGCGGAAGTCGAGGTGGGGACCTGTCGAGCCGCCCGTGTTGCCCACATAGCAGATGGTCTCACCCTGCTTAACCCTCGAGCCAACCTTGATGCCCTTGGCGTAGCCATTGAGGTGCATATAGGTGCTCACATAGCCGTTCGAGTGGGTAATCTTCATATATTTGCCAGCGCCACCCTTCTCGTAGGCAATCTTGCTCACCGTACCGTCGGCAATGGCCACAACGGGGGTGCCTACAGGCGCAGCGTAGTCCACACCGTGGTGGGGACGGTAGATCTTCTTGATGGGGTGCAGGCGGCTGTTGGAGAATCCCGACGAGATGCGGGTGTACTTCAGGGGGGCCTTGAGGAACTGACGCCTCATACTGCCACCCTTCTCATCCCAGTAGTCGAGCTTGCCGTTCTGCTCGAAGGGGATGGCGTAGTAATCTCTGCCTGCGTGTTTGAAGTAGGCACCAAAGACCATACCGATGCCGACCCTCTCGCCCTCGGCGTAGGACTCATCGTAGATGATGGTGAAGGTGTCGCCCTCGTGGAGGTGGAAGAAATCCACACTCCAGCCATAGATGTTCTCAATCTCCACCGCCAGGGCTCCGGGGATGTCGTTCGACACCAGAGCGTTCCAGAGCGAACTCTCAATGGCGGCCGACACCTTGCGGCGCACATAGGTGAGCTGTTTCTTGTCTATGCGTGCCGAGATTTTGTCGCCCATAAAGTCGGCGTGGAGCACCTCCAGGCGGTTTATCTCATAGACGAAGTGTGCGGGTGTGCGAGTGCCGAGCGAGTCGACAGACATAAAGAGCGCCCACTTCTTGTCGGGACGAATGTTGCGTGCCAGGTCGTAGACATCCTTGGTGGCCTCGGCCAGGCGGTTGACGCGGCTCTGCGAGATGAGGCCGTCGAGCACCGACGAGAGGACCTGTCCCTGCTGGACAACTCCTTCGTGAATCTCATATTTGCTGCGGTCGTAGCCGTAGAGAAGGTCTACTTTGGGCTCCTCCACCACTATCGGCTCGTCCTCTTTGCCTCCGCCCGTGCAGCACTTCACTATGAGCATCACCAGAATGATAGCCGCGGAGGCCAGTATCATCTTCATTTCGCCTTGTGTCACACGAAGGCCATTTCTCGTCCCTTTCTTGTTCATCTTCTTCTTTGTGTCCTCTCTCTTTGTGTGTTGGATTTCTTTATGGAGGGTGAGCCACGCCCCCTCCCGTCCTCCAAGAGGGCAGAAGGGAGCGAGGCACCCCTATCGGCTACTTAAAACTCTTTGCTTTTGCGCTCCACGCTGATGTCGTCGCCCTCGACGGTCACCAGGAGGATATCCTCGTCGTTGATGTCATAGACGAAGTATTTGAGCTGGCTCTCGCCCAGCTCGGTGGTGTGGCAGAAGGCTGCCCAGTGGTGGCCCACCTGCATCTTGCGGGCCAGGTCGAAGCTCTCCTTCGACTTCTCGGCGATGGCCAGGATGTTGCCATACTTGGTGTAGGGCTGGAGGATGTTCACCAACAGCTGACCCTGCTCGATGTCGCCCTCATAGACATTGTACTGACTGCGGTCGATGCCATAGAGAAGGTCGGCGGCCATCCCTGCGGCCATCCCTGCGGGCTCCTCTGCGGGTACCTCCTGTACGGGGCTCTCATCGGGGGTGGTCACCGCCACTACGGGCTTCTCGAGGGTCACCTTCCTATTCTTGCCGGGGCGGAAGCACAACATTGCTACAATGATGATTGCCGAGAGGCAGATTACTGGCACCTGCCAGCGGCCTACTACATTTTTCTTCTCTTCGCTCATTGTGTTATGGTTTTTGAGTTTTATGTATGTGTCTGTTTTTTCGTTTGGTATCTACCCTGCGCCCAGATTAGTTGAGGGTGGGCAGGTTGGAGTAGTTCTTGGAGTAGTAGAGCATCTGCTCGATGTAGCTCATAGGATACTCAATCTTCACATCCACAACTTTGCCATCCTCCTCCACGAGGGTGTAGATGGGGTTGATGAAGCCCGAGTAGGGCTTGATGTTAAGCGAAGCGTAGCGCTCCAGAACCTCTTTGTGCAGCTCGGGGTCAATCTTCACGGCGTATTTCTCCACAAGGGCCTTGCCTGCCTCGAAGTCGCCCTCCGATTTGATGCGCTGAACCTCATAGAGCATCTTGCCGAAGAGCTCGCGCAGCTTCTCGAAGTCGTTTACAACCACATAGGTCTTGCCGTCCTTCTTGACCCACTCGATGACATTGTCGGCCTTGCCCTGCTCATAGCACCACTCGGCGATGAGCTTGCGGTTCTGCATATGGCTCTCAACCACATCCTTGCCGAGCTCGATGCGCGAGAACTGGGTCATCATACCGTTCATAATGTACTCTGCATACTGTGCTTTGGCAACATCGAACGAGGGCACCAAGCCGAGCTCAACGAGCTTCTCGTCGCCCAGGTAGTAGAGGCCGAAGAGGTCGGCACGAGCCTCTTCAAGAGTGGAGCTGTACTTGCCGAGCTCGCCACCCTTAACGCCGGGAGCCAGCTGACCCGAGCCGTGGCCCAAGCACTCGTGGATGTCGGTGTGGAGGTTGTCGCCAATCGAGCCATACTTGTCGATGCGCTCCCTATCCTCGGCGCGGAGAACGAACTCCTCGTCGAAGCCGTTACCCTTGGCGCTCTCGGCGTAGGCCTCGGTGATGTTGTCGATGGTCACCGATTTCGAGCCGTGCTCTTTGCGAATCCAGTCGGCATTGGGGAGGTTGATACCGATGGGGGTTGCGGGATAAGCGTCACCTGCGAGGGTTGCGGCGGTGATAACCTTTGCCGACACACCCTTCACCTCGGCTTTGCGGAATGCGGGGTTGATGGGCGAGTGGTCCTCGAACCACTGTGCGTTGCTGCTGATAATCTCGGTGCGCTTGGAGGCCTCCACGCTCTTGAAGTTCACGATGCTCTCCCAAGCACCCTTGCGGCCCAGAGGATCGCCATAGTCCTCGGTAAAACCGTTCACGAAGTCCACAGGGCTCTCGGTATCCTTGGTCCAGGCGATGTTGAACTCGTCGAACAGGCGGAGGTTGCCGCTCTTGTAGTACTCAACGAGCTTCAGGATGGTAGACTTCTGGGGCTCCTCGGCTACGCCGGCTGCCTTCTCGAGCCAGTAGACAATCTGCTCCAGAGCCTCGGAGTACATACCGCCCACCTTGTAGGTCTGCTCATAGATTTTGCCATCCTTCTTCACGAGCTTGCTGTTCAGGCCGTAGGAGATGGGGCGAGGGTCGTTGATGGCAGCCATACCTGCATAGAAAGCCTCGGCCTCCTTCTGGGTAAGGCCCTCGTAGTAGTTCATCGACGAAGCCTTCAGCACATCGTCAACGCCTGCCTGCACGAGCCTCGAGGGGTAGAGAGCGGGGTCGAACATCACGGGGACAATCACCTCCAGCAGGGCCTCCTTCGAGCCGAAAGCCTCGGCGGGGAAGAGGTCGGTGTTGCTGTTGGCCACCAGCTCATTTACGAAATACTCCTGCGAGAACTCGGGCGCGAACTTGTCGTTGCCGTAGTGGTGGTGGATGCCGTTGGCAAACCACACCTTCTTGAGGTATTTCTCAAATTTGGCCCACTCTTCGCACTCCTTGTCGCCCTCATAGGTGGTGTAGACAGCCTCCAAGGTGCGACGGATGGCGAGGTTGTACTTGAAGTTCTGGTCGAACATAATATCCCTACCCCACAGAGCAGCCTGGTTGAGGTAGTAGATGAGCTCCTTCTGCTGGAGGGGGAGTTCCTCGAAGCCGTGCACCTGGTAGCGGAGTACCTTGATGTCGTCGAACGAGTCTATTTGCCACTGAAACTTGTTCTGCTCGCCGGAGCAGGAGGTCATAGCAGTTGCCATAAGCGTTGCCATAATTGCGAAAAGTGTAAGTTTTTTCATTGAGTTTTAGTTTTGATTTGTCTATTTGGGGCAAATATAGCAATAAGTTTTGGAATTTCTATATGAAATATAGAAGGAAGTTGAAAGTTTAGAGTTGCTGTGTCGACCGACGGCCGTTTACCGACGACCGACGACCGTCAACTGATATAGGTCTTATGGGGCTTATGGGGCCTATGGGGCCTTAAGGACCTTAAAGACTTTAAGGACCTTAGTGAGCTTAGGGAGTTTAGTGAGTTTAGTGAGTTTAGTGCCCCTCCTTAACTTCCCTAATTTCACTAAATTCCCTAATCTATCTCAAACAATTTTCAATTTTCAATTTCCTTTCGGCCCTTTTAGCCCTTTTGGCTCCTCCCCTACGAAAGGGGAGGTCGGGAGGGGTGCTCGAAAATTGCGTGCGCGTCCTCGCGCACAAGGAGGGTGCCCTTTAGGGCGGGAGAGGTCTGTCAATTGTCAATTGTCAATTTTCAATTCCCTTTCGGCCCTTCTTTATTTTTTCGCCGACAATCGCCGACAAATAGCTGACTGTTAGCCCATTACTGCTCGCCATTCACTCTCTTTGCACATTAAAAAATTCTCAATTTTCAATTTTCAATTTTCAATTCCCAAAATTCTTTCTATTTTTGTAGGCTGTTAGGGGTGTAAAAGCGCTCCGGACAGAGAGATAATACAAGTTGAACTAATGGCAAAAACGGAGATGGATGATGTCCCTGTCAGTAAAAATTGCAGCCCCTGCGACACTCAGCGCAGTGCCATTGGTCTATGGCTTGCGCTCGGCTAAGGAGATAACGGCCGAGGTCGCACTTCTTCCACAAAACGAAATAGCAGATGCTCTTCGTGAGGGTCGCGCCGATGTGGCGCTCCTCGCGGCAGATGTCGCACGCACCATTGAGGGCATCAGAATCGTCACCGATTTCTGCGTTGCTCCCGTCGAGAAGGGAGGCTCTGTGAGCCTTGCCGACGAGTGGGGTGTTGCGCCCGATGCGCCCGTCTATGGCCTGATTGTTGCCCGTGAGGGTGTCGAGCCCGAGGTGTTGGATGCCATCGAGCGCGGACTCACCACAGGTGTTGAGCGCATCTATGAGGCGCTGCTTTCGCAGGCCGAGTGCCCCCGCGTGGAAGACTATAATTATCTCACCACAACTGTAGACTATCTGTTTGACGCTAAAAAACATACGGCACTGGAGGCCTTCTGGAAAAAGCTCAAAAAAGCTGCCTCCCACGCCAACCCGGGCTGACTGAAGTAAGGAGCCGCGGGGGGTGTAAGACGCCCTACTGACGGCTGTCCATTCGGACAATTTAAGGAAAACACGGTCACCTCTAAATCCGAACAGCCCAAGACAATGATTACAATTTACCTCAAACAATACAACAAAATCGTGCGCGAAGCCGACATCAAGCTCTTCGATGAACTCGGCTACGACGATATTTTGTGGATAGACCTCCTCTCGCCCACCATCCAGGAGCGTAAGGCGGTGGAGAATTTTATGGAACTCAACCTCCTGACCCGTCAGCAGATAGAGGAGATTGAGTCTACTTCAAAGTACTCCGAGACCGAGAACGCTATCTTCTCCAACACCAACTTCTTTATGCCCCAGCCCGACGGTATGTTCACCGTTGAGCCCGTGTCGTTCATTGTGAGCGAGGGTGTCCTCATCACCACCCGCAATGCCGAGTTCCGCACCTTCAATGAGGCGGCCAAGAGGCTTCAGATGAACGCCCGAGCCTACAATACGGGTTACCACCTGCTCATCTCCATCCTCGAGGTGAGGATTGATGCCGACGCGGACCTTGTGGAGAATGTGGCCAAGCAGATTGCCGCCCTGAGCAAGGAGATTTCTGTGGATGGCGAGGTCGACAAGCGCGACATTACCCGCATCAACCTGTTGCAGGAGCAGACGATGTTGATTCGTGAGAACATCTTTGACCGCCAGCGTATCCTCTCGGGTATCCAGCGAAGCGAGCGTTTCCCGAACGATATCTACCCCCGTTTGCAGCTTATGATGAGGGATGTCAACTCGCTCATCTCCCACGCCGACTTCAGCTTCGAGCGTCTTGACTATCTGCAAGATACGGCTCTGGGTCTGATTACCATCGAGCAGAACAACTCGTCGAAGATTCTGGCCCTCGCATCGGTAGTGTTCCTCCCCGCAACCCTGGTTGCGAGTATCTACGGTATGAACTTCAAGAAGATGCCCTTCCTTGATTGGGACAACGGTTGGATTATTGCAATGCTCCTAATCATCGCTCTGGCGGGAGGGACCTATCTCATCTTCAAGCGCATAAAGTAAAAAACGCATCTCGCGGGTGAATTTTTCACCAACTGCAACGGGCGAGACCCTCACCTACGATTAGTAGGCTGCGGGCCTCGCCCATCTTGTTGTTAAAAAATTCCCCTCGCTCTATGCGTTTTTTTGTCTAAGGTCGAACCGACCTAAATCTTTAGAGTCATTAAGGACTTTAATGACCTTTATGAAACTCTCATTTCTCTCATTCCTCCCATCTCTCCCATCCGCCCTTTTGGCCCCTTTTGCCCTTTTAGCCCTTTCGGCCCTTTCGGCCCTTTCTCAATTCTCCACAGACCTCTCCCGCCTTCGGCACCCTCCCCTAACTTAGGGGAGGGTAAGGGCCAAAGGGGCTAATAGGCTAATGTGACCAATGGGACTTATATGCCCTATAAGCCCCATTTTGTGAGAAGGGTCCGCTCTCCCATTTCTCCCACTCCTCCCAAACAACAAAAAAACTCACGGGTATTAAAATTAATACCCGTGAACAAAGGTGCAACGCCAAAGGCGAAAGCTTAAAACCCGAAATCTAAAGTCTAAGGTCTAAAAGCTAACAGCTATTTTAGTATCGCTGGTAGATCCAGACATCCTTGCCTTTGCGTTTATATTGTGAGCGGAGCGACTCTATCTCCCTCTTGCTGTTGCTCGAGTGGGCAATCACTATCCATTTGCCGCCAGGGTAGTTACCTATTATATAATTAGCAGAGCCAATCTTCAGGGGGTCGCGATTTATGCAGTCGCGAGCGTTCTGTTTGGTGCTATAGACACCCACCGAGAGGTTATAGCGCTTATTGGTGGTGGGCGTGGTGGTTGCAGTGGGCTCAGGCGTGGTCACAGTGGGCTTTGACTCGGGCTCGGGGGTTACCACAATCTCCTCAGTTACCTCCTCATAGGGTACTACTGTGGGTGTGGCTACTATAGGCTCCTCCTTTTTCTCCTCCTCCATTGTGCCGATGAATACGGCGTTGATGTCCCAAGGCATTATGGCCCAAAGGGTTGCGCAGGCGGCAATGGCGATGCCCAGCACCCACCACAGCCACTTGTCGGTGCGACGGCGTTTAAGGCGCGCCGTGGGCAGGGGGTCCGAGTGGTGGTTTAGGGCCTTGTCGAGGGCACCGTCCATAACGATTGTGCGGGGCTGGATTCGACCTATGCCCTCGAGGGTTATGGCGCCGTTATCCTCGCGTGAGGCGGAGCGCCAGTCGTTGTAGAGGGTGGTGGCCTCCTCGAGGGAGATGCCGCCCATCTTTACGATAACCTCGGTCAGGAGTGGGGCCTCGGGGTCGATGTTCTCCTCGAAGCGTACGGTGCGGGGCTCACCCTCAAGGCAGAGGGTGCCAATCTCGGGGAGTGCCACGCGCCCCTCGCTGATGAGGGTGTTGTATATTACCTTGTCGACTATGTTGCTCATTGTGAGTCGTTTGCTTGGGAGTGGGTGATTATTTCTTCTTGGCGGTGGGAGGGGCCACTTTCTGAGCTTTGCGTTTGGGTTCCTCGGTGGCTGCGAGGGCTATCTTCTGGGGCTCGCTCTTGAGGCCCTTGATGATGAAGATGATGCCGACAATCACAAAGGGGATGCTCAGCAGCTGACCCATATTCAGAGTCATATTGGCCTCAAAGGCCACCTGGTCGTTCTTGATGAACTCCAGGAGGAAGCGCGAGAGGAAGATGCCCACAAGACCTACGCCGAAGAGCAGGGAGGGGTGCTTGCGACCGGCGTCGCGCTTATAGTAGAGCCATAGAAGCACCACAAACACAAGGACATAGAAGAGTGCCTCGTAAATCTGAGTGGGGTGCATAGCCACGGTCTCACCGTTGCGCTGGAAGATGAAGCCCCAGGGCAGGTCGGTCTGGCAGCCGTAAATCTCGGAGTTCATAAGGTTGCCGAGCCTCACGCCAGCGCCACCGATAGCCACAGGTATCATAATGCGGTCGGCGGCCCACCAGAAGGATATTTTGTTCATTCGCGAGAAGATCACAAGGCCCAAGAGGAAACCGAGGGCGGCACCGTGGGAGGCCATACCTCCCTCGCGGATGTTGAGAATACGCAGCGGCTCAGCAAGGTAGACCTCGGGCTCATAGAAGAGGCAGTGGCCGAGCCTTGCGCCGAGGATGCCGAGCAGCGTGGCGCACCAGAAGAGCGAATCGACGAGCTTCTCGGGCAGCTTCTCGCGGCGTACGAAGTTGGTGAAGAAGTAGATACCTGCGATGAAGGCCAGAGCCCAAAATATGCCGTAGTAGCGAATCTCAAGACCGAAGATGGAGAATGCTACAGGATCCACATTCCATACAATAGCAGCAAAAGTTGTCATAATCGAAATATGTTTGATTTGTTTTTGTTTTGTCCGTTTATGGGGTGTAAAGATAGCTAAAAAGCGCTAATTTTTGCTCAAAGTGAAGGAAAATGTACTTCCCTTGCCCAATTCGCTACGCAGATTGATGGTCTCGCCGTGGGCCTCGAGAATGTGCTTCACGATGGAGAGGCCCAGGCCTGTGCCACCCTGCTCACGCGAACGACTCTTGTCGGTGCGGTAGAAGCGCTCGAAGACGCGCGGGATGTCCTCCTTGGCGATGCCGCGGCCGTTGTCCCTCACCTCCACCAACACCTTGTCGAAGAGGTCGATAAACTTGATGAAGGTTTCGCCACCCTCGTTGCCGTAGCGTATGGAGTTGATAATGAGGTTTATGAGCACCTGCTCGATGTAGTAGGCATCGGCTTTGACCCACACGGGAGGGTAGGGTACGGTGTAGGAGGAGCCCACCACCACCGAGATGTTCTTCTTGGTGGCCTCGAACTCAATGGTGTCGACAATGTCGCGCGTGAGCGACACGATGTCGAAGCGCTCGTAGTTGAGGGTCAGCACACCCGACTCGAGCTTCGAGATGGCCTCGAGGTCGTTGGTGATGTTTATCAGGCGGTCGATGCTCTTCTCTGTGCGCTCTAAATAGCGGCGTGTGAATACGGGGTCCTCGAGCCCGCCGTCGAGCAGCGTGGAGATGTAGCCCTGGATGTTGAAGATGGGGGTCTTTATCTCGTGTGACACATTGCCCACGAACTCCTTGCGGTATTTCTCGTTCTCCTTGAGGCGTGCAATCTCCTTCTGGTTTTGCTCGGCCCAGCGGTTCAGCTCGGCGCTCACCGACCTCTCGGGGTGGTTGGTCTGCTCGAGCTCGGCGGCAATCTCGGTGGTCTTGATGTCGCGGCCGACCACTATGCGGTAGAGGGGCTTGATGCGCTGGATGAAGAAGTTTTTGGTCACCCACTTGGCACCGAGGAAGATTATCACTCCGCTGCCGAGGGCGAAGACAAAGCCCCACCACCAGTCATCCGCGCTGAAGAAACGACCTATCACAAGGCCGATGGTCACGCAGAGGATGGAGAGAAGCCCAATGATGAACGCGCCACCATTTATGGTTTTGATTTTCATTTTCATAGCGTTGAGTTGTTTAGATATGCTTCCACTCCAGGGCGGCCTTGACCACCAGGAGGCGTCTGATTTGTGTCGGGTCGAGAGTTAGGGGTGCCACTTTGGTTGGGTCGCCGCCCTCCAGTCGTAAGTGGGTGGGGGAGAGGTCGGCCACCTTGCGCACCGAGGCCATCTTGGCGGTGGCTACCAGCAGAGTTTGGCCCACCTGTACATCCTCGAGTGCAATCTCTCGGAGGAAGAGAACACTGCCACGCGATATTTCGGGCTCCATAGTGGCGGCATTGAGCGGGGCCGCAAAGGCACAGTCGCCACAGCCCATCATATTGACTCTGCCGTGGGGCAGGGCGGGAGTGTTGCCGAGGGCCACCTCTGTGCAATCCACCAAGTAATAGGGGATTGAGGCCTCCAGTGGGCGTACCATCTCACCCTCGCCTGCAAAGAGCCAGGCGAAGTCCAGCTCGGGGTAGTGGGCACAGATGCGCTCTGCCAGCGAGCGCGAGATGTTGTGCTTGCCCGACTTTATCTGATAGAGGGTTTGTGGCGACGAGAGCCCTATGTGTGTGGCGAAGGCTGCGGTGTTGAGCCCCGCCCAACACACCACCTTTTCCAATCTCTCTTTAGCGCTCGGTTTAATCATCGGCTCCACTCTTAGGCAGTTGTTTTGCATCTATAGAGCAAAACTACACATTTTTTGAGGTTTTTTCAAATAAAACCACGATATTTGTCGAATTGAAAATTGAAAATGGACAATTGACAATTGACAATGGACAGTTGAAAATTGACAATTAATAGCTAATAGCTAATGGCCGCGCCTTTGTGGTGGCGGCGAAAATGGCTCCGTAGTTTGCTCGGGCTTGCCCGAGTAAGCCCCCTTTACAGAAAGGGGGTTTGGGGGATAGGTAACACAGCAAAATTTATCCGCCCCGCGCGGTTGGTAGAAATATGGCCGCGCCTTTGTGGTGGCGGCGAAAATGGCTCCGTAGTTTGCTCGGGCTTGCCCGAGTAAGCCCCCTTTACAGAAAGGGGGTTTGGGGGATAGGTAACACAGCAAAATTTATCCGCCCCGAGCGGGTGGTAGAAATATGGCCGCGCCTTTGTGGTGACGGCAAAAATGGCTCCGTAGTTTAATGGATAGAATTTAGGATTCCGGTTCCTACGATAGCGGTTCGATTCCGCTCGGAGTCACCAGAAGAGAGTAACGAGTAGTTAGGGTGATGGAGTTTAAGATCGTATCGGACTATAAGCCCACGGGTGACCAGCCCGAGGCCATCGAGGAGTTGGTGCGCTCGATTGAGAGCGGGCAGCCCCACAATACCCTATTGGGCGTTACGGGCTCGGGTAAGACCTTCACGATAGCCAATGTCGTGGAGCGCCTGGGCCGTCCGACACTTGTCCTGAGCCACAACAAAACGCTTGCTGCACAGCTTTATAGCGAGTTCAAGGCCTTCTTTCCCAACAATGCGGTTGAGTACTTTGTCTCCTACTATGACTACTACCAGCCCGAGGCCTATCTGCCCGCCAGCGACACCTACATCGAAAAGGACCTTGCCATCAACGACGAGATAGAAAAACTACGACTCCACACCACCGCCTCGCTGCTCTCGGGCCGCAGGGATGTGATTGTGGTGTCGAGTGTGTCGTGCCTCTACGGCATAGGCAACCCCTCGGACTTCCACGCCAACAGCATAACCATAAAGGTGGGGGATACCATACCCCAGCGTAGGCTCCTCTACCGCCTTGTAGACTCGCTCTACACCCGTCAGGAGCGCCATCTGGAGCCCGCAACCTTCCGCGTGAAGGGTGATACCATAGACATTATGCCCGCCTATTCGGAGAGCGACGCCTATCGTGTGTCGATGTTTGGCGACGAGATTGAGGCCCTGTGGAGGATTGACCCTATGACGGGTGCGAGGGTGGAGGCTATGGAGGAGGTGACCATCTTCCCTGCCAACCTCTTTGTGACCACCAAGGAGCGCACCGAGGAGGCCATCCGCCAGATACAACTCGACCTGGGCGAGCGCATAGACGAGTTCGAGAAAGAGGGCCGAATGGTTGAGGCTCAGCGTATTAAGCAGAGGGTGGAGTACGATGTGGAGATGATAAAGGAGCTCGGCTACTGCTCGGGCATCGAGAACTACTCGCGCTATATGGACGGCCGCAAGCCGGGTGAGCGCCCCTTCTGCCTGCTCGACTACTTCCCCGAGGACTTCTTGCTGGTGGTGGATGAGAGCCACGTGACCATACCTCAGGTGAGGGCTATGTTCGGAGGCGACAGGGCCCGCAAGGAGAACCTTGTGGAGTATGGCTTCCGACTGCCCGCCGCCATCGACAACCGCCCGCTCACCTTCGCCGAGTTCGAGGAGTTTGGCCACACGGTGCTCTACTGTAGTGCTACCCCTGCCGACTATGAGCTTATCAAGAGCGAGGGCGCTGTCGTTGAGCAGCTTGTGCGCCCCACGGGCCTGCTGGACCCCGAGATTGAGGTGCGCCCAACGGACAATCAGGTGGATGACCTGCTGGAGGAGATTTCCCAGACGGTGCATAAGGGCCAGAGGGTTCTGGTGACAACCCTTACGAAGAGGATGGCCGAGGAGCTCTCCAAATATTTCGACCGCATAGGTGTGCGCAACCGCTATATACACTCCGATGTGGAGACTTTCGATAGGGTGCAGATTCTCGAGGACCTGAAGGCGGGTTCGTTCGATGTGCTCATAGGTGTGAACCTCTTGAGGGAGGGCTTGGACCTCCCCGAGGTGGCTTTGGTGGCCATTATGGATGCCGACAAGGAGGGCTTCCTGCGCAGCGAGAGGGCACTGACTCAGACGGCAGGTCGTGCGGCGCGCAATGTTGAGGGCCGCGTGATTATGTATGGCGACAAGATTACCGACGCTATGCAGGCGACCATCAACGAGAGCCGCCGCCGTAGGGAGAAACAGATGGCCTACAACGCGGCTAACGGCATAACACCCACACAGATACGACGCTACGCCCGCACGACAATCTCGGGCTCGACCTCGGCCGAGGGTGTGGAGCCCTACCCCTTGGGAGGCCTTTCGAGTGCGATTGCGGCCGACACGAAGAGTGTCTATTCGGCCCACGAGCGCGAGGTGGCCATTGCGGATGCCCGCCGCCGTATGGAGGAGGCTGCCAAGGCCCTCGACTTCGCACAGGCGGCACTCTGGCGCAATAGAATGTATGAACTACAAGGAAACAAAAAATAGGGTGAAAATAGCGGAGCGCATAACAAAGATTATCGACCTCTTCTACATTAAACCCCTCAGGGGAGTGATGTCGAAGCAGACCTTCAGGTACGCTGTGTGTGGGGGTGTGAACCTCGTGCTCAACTGGTTGCTCTATGCGCTGTTGTATGATTTGGTGCTGGGGTTTGATTACCTCAATCTGGGCTTTGTCTACATTTCGCGCCACATTGCCGCGCTGGCTGTGACCTTCCCCGTGACACTCCTTACGGGCTACCTGCTCCAGAGCCGAATATCCTTCAAGGGGTCGCCACTGGGCGATAGGGTCAGCTCGGTGCGCTACCTTATCACCACGCTCGGCTCGCTGGCTATCAACTATGTATGCCTGAAGATGTTTGTGGAGTGGGTGGGCCTCTACGCCCCTGTGGCGCAGGTTATTACTTCCCTCATAACGATTGTCTATAGCTACCTGCTCCAGAAGTATTGGACCTTCCGAGGGGCCGCACAATAAAACAAAATCGCGGGTTACATTTTCGTAACCCGCGATTTTTGTTTTTGTCGAAAGTCTAAGGTCGAAGGTCGAACAGACCTAAGTCACGAGGAACTCACTCTGCTAAAACCTGATTGATGCGCCAAGCATTGGGTAGGCGGTCAGGTGGTACCAACCGTAGTTGGGGGTGTAGAGCAGGTGGCCGTTCCAGCCCACCGAGAGGGTGAAGTAGCGCGAGATGTCGAGGCCCACCTCGGGAGTGGCAAAGAGTCCCACACCGGGCATATGGGTGTTAATGAGTGCGCCCGTGCGCAACCTCACAGAGGGCGACAGCCAGTCGTCAAAGAGCCTCAGCTTGGCATCGACAAAGATGGGCAGGGCGAGGCCACCGACGCTTATGCTCTCGCTCTTGCCGGTCTGTATGTTGTTGAGATTCAGGTTGAAGACGGTGGTGTAGTCAACACCCGTACCGTAGCCCAAGAAGAGGTGGCGGTTGTGTTGTATGCCTTTGGTGAAGGTGGCCTGGGTGCTCACAACGCAGGTGCTGACATTGATGGTGCGCCAACTGCCGATTTGTGCCGAGAGGCTTGTGGCAACAACGATGGCAGCCATAAGGAGCGTAAGTCTTTTCATAAGTTTTTTTGGTTTTTGTGTTTGCTTCTACTCTTATAGACACAAATGTAGGGCTTTTTGTTGCACGCGGCGGTAATTTTTGGGGCGAAATTATTTTGAGGGGGCAATTTGCAGGGCCCAAATGGCTGAGTAACAACCCTCTATCGGCCGAAGAAAAAATGCCGCTCGGGGGTGAGATTTTTGCAGATTCACAAGAAATTTGTACCTTTACCTGCTAATTACGCGCGTAACGGACTTGCGCACGCGAGAAAGCCAGCAAAGAGAGAGTCATGATTGATAGGGCAACAGTAGATAAGATATACGCCGCAGCCAATGTGGTGGAGGTCGTGAGCGACTTCGTTTCACTCAAAAAGAAAGGGGTGAACTTTATGGCGTGTTGTCCTTTCCACAACGAGAAGACCCCGTCGTTTGTCGTCTCGCCCTCCAAGGGGCTCTATAAGTGTTTCGGCTGTGGCAAGGGTGGCAATGCTGTGACCTTTGTGATGGAGCACGAGAAGCTCACCTATGCCGAGGCCCTCAAGTGGGTGGCCAAGAAGTATGGCATACCCGTCGAGGAGCGCGAGGAGACCCCTGAGGATAAGCAGCGCAACGACGATAGGGAGAGTATGATGATTGCCAACGCGTGGGCCTCGGACTACTTTGTGGCGCAGATGAACACCACCGACGAGGGTCGCAGTGTGGCCTACAGTTACCTCTCCTCGCGCGGACTGACCGATGCGACCATCAAGCGTTTCGGCCTCGGCTACTGCCCCGAGAGCAGGGCCTCGCGCGAGAAGGACACGATGACGCGCGCCGCCCTCTCTGCGGGCTACAAGGAGCAGTTCCTCATCGACACGGGCCTTACCATAAAGCGCGAAACGGGCGGCTACTACGACCGTTTCTGTGGGCGTGTGATGTTCCCCATCCACACCATCTCGGGCCGTGTGACCGCCTTCAGTGGCCGCGCGCTCCAGAGCGACAACAAGGCCAAGTATCTCAACTCACCCGAGAGCATCGTCTACTCCAAGAGCAACAACCTCTACGGCATCTACTTCGCCAAGAGCGCCATTACCAAGGAGAACCACTGCATTTTGGTGGAGGGCAACATAGATGTTGTGCAGCTCCACCAGAAGGGTATCGAGAATGTGGTGGCGCCGCTCGGCACCGCTCTGACGGTAGAGCAGGTCAGGATAATCTCGCGCTTCACGAACAACATTACGCTCCTGTTCGATGGCGACAAGGCGGGCGTCAAGGCTGCCCTCAAGGGTGTGGACCTCGTGCTGAAGGAGGGACTCAATGTGAGGGTTGTGGTGCTGCCCGAGGGCGAGGACCCCGACTCCTATGCACGCGCCCACTCGGCCGACGAGATACGCGACTATATCGCCCTCAACCAGAAGGACTTTATCACCTTTAAGTCGTCGCTCTACGCCAAGGAGGTGGAGAGGGACCCCATCCGCAAGGGTGAGCTCATTGCCGACATCGTGAGCTCCATAGCCCTGATTCCCAATAAGATTCAGCGCTCCGTCTTCATCAAGGAGTGCGCCAAGATTATGGACATCGGCGAGGATATCCTGGTGAGTGAGGTTGTGCGCAAGAGCGTGGGTGCCACCTACGGCAAGGAGACCCGCGAGTTTGTGACCAGAGCGCAGCAGCACATCCAGCAGGAGGAGGCGAGCACACAGAGGAGCGTTTCGCTGGAGGGACAGAAGGTGGGGAGCAGTATGACCGAGCTCGAGAGGGAGATTGCCGGCTACCTCATCAAGTATGGCCACCTGACGCTCACATATAGGGAGGGCAAGATGACCGTTTCGTTCAATGTTGCCGACTCCATCTTCGACTCGCTCGACGGCGACGATGTCTACTTCCAGGACCCCCGCTACCGCGCCATTGTGGAGTGCTATAGGGCCCACCGCGGCGAGGTGGGTGAGGGCGAGAAGGTGCCCGAGCACTACTTCATAGAGCTCAACAACCCCGAGGCGAGCTCGGCGGCTGTGGACATCCTCACCGAGGGTGAGAACCACCGCCAGTCGGCCATCTGGCGCAAGCGCGAGGGCTACACCGACAGCGCCGAGGATAGCGAGAAGGAGCAGGCCCGCAGGCTCCAAGATGAGCTCATAAGGCTCGGCAAGGTTATCCCCAAGGCCATCATCCTCTATAAGTCAAAGGCCATTGAGGCCATCATCTCCCAACTCAACGAGCGTCTGGCCTCGCTCGAGGAGGGCGATGACCAAAAGGAGGCCCAGATTTTGGAGGCCATAGGCAAACTGAACGCCGAGCGCAACAAGATTGCCCACCAGACAGATAGGAACATTCTATGAGCAACTATAAGAACATAAATATTCGCAACAAGAAGGCATATTTCAACTACGAAATCCTCGAGGAGTTCGTGGCGGGAATACAGCTTGCCGGCACGGAGATAAAGTCGCTCCGACTGGGCAAGGCTTCGCTTGTGGACTGCTATTGCTACTTTTCGAACCACGAGCTCTTCGTGAGGGGTATGAACATCGCGGAGTACGACTGGGGCAACCTCAACAACCACGCCCCTCGCCGCGACCGTAAGCTGCTCCTGACGGCCCGCGAGTTGGACAAGCTGGAGAGAGCCTCGCAGGATAAGGGTGTGACCATCGTGGGCCTGCGCGTCTTCATCAACGACAGGGGCTTTGCCAAACTGGCCATAGGCCTCGCCAAGGGTAAGCACGAGTACGACAAGCGCGAAACTATCAAGCAACGCGACACCAAGCGCGAGCTGGACGCAATAAAGAAAAACTACAGAAGATAAAATTGAAAATTGAAAATGGACAATTGAAAATTATTGGAGGGGTGTGGGTTCAAGACCTTAAGGACCTTAAGGACTTTAAGGACTATTGGGACTTTGTGAATCTTATCTCCATTCTCAACTCTCCATTTTCAACTTTCAACTCTCAACTCAATAGACTATGGGTTTGATTTTATGTATTGAGACGGGCACCGATATCTGTTCGGTGGCGTTGGCCAGAGATGGCGAGATGATAGCCTTGAGGGAGAGCGACCTCGGCAAGGACCACGCACGCAAGGTGGGAGTCTTCACCCAGGAGCTCCTGCGCGAGAACAACATCGAGCCCGATGAGCTCGACGCGGTGGCTGTGGGCAAGGGCCCCGGCTCCTATACGGGTCTGCGTATAGGCGTGTCGTTCGCCAAGGGCCTCTGCTATGCACTGGGTATTCCTCTGGTGGCCATCGACTCGCTTCGTTCGCTCTCGGCCTGCCTTGCCGAGGAGGTGGAGGCCGGCATCCTCAACATTGAGGAGTGGGACGAGGCGGCACTCTGCCCTATGATTGACGCACGAAGGATGGAGGTCTACGCCGAGCTGTTCGACACCAAGCTCAACCCCCTCTCGGAGGTTGTGGCGGAGGTTGTTACGGACCGTAGCTTCTATGATATATTGCTCACCCACAAGAAGTTGGTCATCTTTGGCAATGGCGCCGAGAAGTGCAGCGGCATATTGGAGTGGGCGGAGTATGTGAATGTGGCGCCGTCGGCTCGCGGTCTGTGTGCCGAGGCCGAGCGCAGACTCCAGGCCGGCCAGACGGAGGATGTGGCCTACTTCGAGCCCTTCTACCTGAAGGATTTTATAGTGACCACCTCCAAGAAAAAACTCTTCTAAGCGGGTCTTGCAGGCACATATTGTTCCAAAGGGGCACTTCTAATAGGAAGGGTCCGACGCAAGGCAGTAGGTAGAACTACGACTTAAGGTTGCAGCGATACGCAGTATCGGGCACAACGGTGCCAGCGAGTGCTGGGATTCCGAAGTAAGGCGATAGGTAGAATTACGGCATTGGGTTAAAGAGATACGAAGTATCTCCTAAAAATTTTTGGGGCGCC
>JAGBFH010000003.1 GCA_017936605.1 Tidjanibacter sp. | reverse complement strand
TCCTTAATGTCCTTAAAAGACATTAGACCATAGACTTCAGACACAAAAAACGCATAGAGCGAGGGGAATTTTTTGCCAACAATATGGGCGAGGCCCGCAGGCGGCAACGGCCGCAGCGAGTGAGGGTGGTGCTACCAACCGCTTCCCCTTGAAAGAAAAACGCATAGAGCGTCGGGAATTTTTTGGCGGCAACGGCCGCAGCGAGTGAGGGTGGTGCTACCAACCGCTTTCCATTGAAAGTAAAAACGCATAGAGCGAGGGGAATTTTTTGCCAACAAGATGGGCGAGGCCCGCAGCTTACTCGAGGTAAGTGAGGGTCTCGCCCGTTGCAGTTGGTGAAAAATTCACCCGCTATATGCGTATTTACGCTTGTTCCCAATCAACACTGCCGTCCTTATTATCCTTCACGCGGATGCCGATTTCGGTCAGACGGTTGCGGATGAGGTCGGCGGTGGGCCAATCCTTGTTAGCCTTGGCGGTACGGCGAATCTCGAGAATCATATCCATAAGGGGGGCGAGTTTGTCATCGGCACCCTCGCTGCGCTCGTTGCGAAGTCCAAGGATATCAAATACATAGAGATTTACCACTCGTTTGAGTTCTGCAAGGTCTTCGGCGGTGATGCTCTCCTTGCCGTCGACGAGCGAGTTTATGATCCTCACCCAGTCGAACAGTGCCGAGATGACCATAGGCGAGGAGAGGTCGTCGTTCATAGCGTCCTCGCAACGGGTAGCCAACTCCTCGACCTTCACCGAGGAGGTCGCCGAGGGTTTAATCTTCGCCAGTGCATCCACAGCCTTCATCAGTCGGTCATATCCCTTCTCGGCAGCCTTGAGAGCCTCATTGGAGAAGTCGAGGGTGGAGCGGTAGTGGGCCTGAAGGATGAAGAAGCGCACGGTCATAGGCGAGTAGGCCTGCTCGAGTTTATCGTGAGTGCCTGTGAAGAGCTGCTCGAGGGTGATGAAGTTGCCGAGCGACTTACCCATCTTCTGGCCGCCGATGGTAATCATATTGTTGTGAATCCAGTAGCGTGCCGAGTCGTGACCGAGCGAGGCGCACGACTGGGCAATCTCGCACTCGTGGTGGGGGAACATAAGGTCCATACCGCCACCATGGATGTCGAACTGCTCACCGAGGTACTTGGTGCTCATAGCCGTACACTCGAGGTGCCAACCGGGGAAGCCGTCGCTCCAGGGCGAGGGCCAACGCATAATGTGCTCGGGCTGTGCCTTCTTCCAGAGGGCGAAGTCGTAGGAGTTGCGCTTGTCGCTCTGACCGTCAATCTCGCGGGTGCCGACAAGCACATCGTCGAGGTTGCGGCCCGAGAGTTTGCCGTAGTGGAATTTCTCGTTGTACTTGGTCACATCGAAGTAGATGGAGCCGTTGCTCTCGTAGGCGTAGCCTGCATCGAGGATGCGACGCACGAGCTCAATCTGCTCGATGATGTGGCCGCTGGCGTGAGGCTCAATCGAGGGGGGCAGCACACCGAGCTTGTCCATAAAGGTGTGGTAGCGATTGGTGTAGTACTGCGCAACCTCCATAGGCTCAAGCTGTTCGAGCCTTGCCTTCTTGGTGATTTTATCCTCACCCTCATCAGCGTCGTGCTCCAGATGGCCCACATCGGTGATGTTGCGCACATAGCGCACCTTGTAGCCCTGCGCCCTGAGGTAGCGGTACAGCAGGTCGAAGGTAATTGCGGGGCGGGTGTGGCCCAAGTGGGGGTCGCCATAGACGGTGGGGCCGCAGACATACATTCCCACGTGCTCGGGGCTGAGGGGTTTGAAGAGCTCTTTCGTGCGCGAAAGAGTATTGTATAACATTAATTTTGTTGCCATAATCTCTTTTTGGTCTGGTTTGAGGTTGTAAAAGTACTCATTATTTTCGTAACTTTGCAAAATAATTCGCTCAAATGGAGAGTTATTTATCTATGAAAAGCTATAAAAGAATAAACAACCTGCTCGGCTGGGCCACTTTTATCATCTCGGCCTTGGTCTATATCCTCACCACCGAGCCCTCGGCAAGCTTCTGGGACTGTGGTGAGTTCATCCTCTCGTCATACAAAATGGAGGTTGGTCACCCCCCTGGTGCGCCTCTGTTTATGATGCTGGCCAACTTCTTCACCCAGTTCAGCTTCGGCAATCAGGAGAGTGTGGCACTGATGGTCAACATTATGTCGTGCCTTGCGGCCGCGGCGACCATTATGTTCCTCTTCTGGAGCATCACCCACATCTCGCGCCGTATGCTCTGTGGCCGCTCGGATGAGGAACCCTCGATAGGCAAGACTATCGCCATTATGGGTGCAGGTTTCGTGGGCGCTATGGCCTATGCCTTCACGGATACTTTCTGGTTCTCGGCGGTGGAGGCGGAGGTATATGCCCTCTCGTCGCTGATGACGGCGGTGGTTGTGTGGGCCATCCTCAAGTGGGAGGAGGTCGCCGACCAGAAGGGCAACGAGCGCTGGCTCATCTTCATTGCCTATATGATGGGACTCTCGATTGGTGTCCACATCCTCAACCTCCTGACTATCCCCGCATTGGTCTTTGTCTACTACTTCCGCAAGACCCCCCGCGTAACCCCCAAGGGGCTCATCGTGGCAACCGTCGTGAGTGGAGCGCTGATTCTCTTCCTGAATAGCATCATCATCCCCTATACCACACAGGTTGGTGCTTGGTTTGACCGTGCGCTCAATGGCATCGGCGTGCCCGTCAATGTGGGCTTTGCCATCTATGCCATCGTGCTGTTTGTGGCCCTCGGTCTGGGCATTTGGCAGACCCAGAAGCGCCAGATGAGGCTCGCCAATCTGGCCGTCACAGCCCTCACGGTGATACTCATCGGCTACTCCTCCTATGCGTCGGTCATCATCCGCGCCTCGGCCAACCCACCGATGAACTCCAACAATCCCGACAACCCATACTCGCTCCTCTACCTGCTCAACCGCGAGCAGTATGAGGCACAGCCCATCCTCTCGGGTGCCTCCTATGCGGCCCCCATCTCGGACATCAAGTATCGCACCAAATACTATGTCAACGACGAGGGCAAGTATGTGGGCGAGAAGACCATCTCGGGCTATGAGTACCCCAGGGAGTTCAAGACCCTCCTCCCCCGTATGTGGTCGAGTCAGGATAGACACATCCAGGGCTACGAGTCGTGGGGCGAGGTCAAGGGTCGCCGCATAATCTACGATAGGGAGAGTTTCTGGGTGCCCACCTTTGGTGAGAATATGCGCTACTTCTTCAACTATCAGCTCAACTTTATGTACTGGCGCTACTTCCTCTGGAACTTCGTAGGCCGCCAGAGCGACAATCAGTCTGTGGGCGAAATCACCGACGGCAACTGGATTTCGGGCATCAAAGCCATAGATGAGGCTATGGTTGGCCCTCAGGATAGCCTGCCCGATGAGATGAAGAACAACAAGGCGCGCAACCGCTACTACTTCCTGCCGCTGCTGCTGGGCCTTGTGGGCCTCTTCTGGCAGCTCTCGCGCAACCCCCGCTACTTCTCGGTGGTTATGTGGCTGTTCCTGATGATGGGCGTAGTGCTGGTTGTATATTTCAACTCGCCTCCCGGGGAGCCCCGCGAGAGGGACTATGTCTATGCCGGCTCCTTCTATGCCTTTGCGATGTGGATAGGCTTCGGTGTGCTGGCTCTGGTGGAGTGGGCACGCAAGGTGCTCACCAAGAGCGAGGTTGTGCCCGCCGTGGCAGCCGTTGTTGTGGCCCTCTCGGTGCCCACAATCCTCTGCGCCGAGAACTGGGACGACCACGACCGTAGCGGCCGCTATGTGATGCGCGATATGGGCTACAACTACCTCCAAACCGTACTGCCCAACTCCATCATCATCAACTATGGCGACAACGACTCCTACCCTATGTGGTACAATCAGGAGGTCGAGAACATAAGGCCCGATGTGAGGATTATGAACCAGAGCTATCTGGGTGGTGGCTGGTACATCGAGCAGATGACCCACCGCCTCAATGAGAGCGACCCTGTGCCCTTCTCGATGCCCAAGAGCAAGTATATGTTCGGCAACTTCGACTACATCTTCATTCAGGACATCGTGGACTACCGCGTGGACTTGGCACAGGCGATGGCTGTCGTAAGGAGCGAGAACCCCAACACCAAGCTCCTGCTGGATGATAACGACCCCAATTCGCTCGCCTTTGATTTCCTGCCCCAGCACAAGCTCTCGCTGCCTGTCAACAAGGAGAATGTGCTGAAGGCCGGCATCGTAAAGCCCGAGGATGCCCACCTCATCGTTGACCACCTCGAGCTGGACATCAAGGGTCAGACCCTCGAGAAACCCGAGGTTATGGTGCTCGATATGCTCGCCAACTTCGACTGGTCGAGGCCCATCTACTTCGTGCAGCCCAACCTCCTCAGCAACTTGGGTCTTAACGACTACCTCCAGTACGACGGCTTTGCCTACCGTCTGGTGCCCATCAAGACCCCTGTGGAGAGCGCCGCCGAGATGGGACGCATCGACACCGACTACCTCTACCACAACCTTATGGAGGTCTACCGCTATGGCAATGTGGCCGACCCCGATGTCTATGTAGACAACTTCTCGCGCTACAACCTCAACTCCATTCAGGCCCGCGGAGCCTTCGCCCGTCTGGCCGAGGCCCTCATTAAAGAGGGTGATAGCCAGAGGGCTATCGAGGTGCTCGACCGTGGCGTCGAGGTACTCCCGTTCGATAAGCTGCCCCACGGCTACCAGTCCTTCTCCTACATTGACGCCTACTATGCAGCAGGTGCCACCGAGAAGGGCGATGCTCTGGCGCGTGAGTTCGCCAACTATCTGACGCAGTACCTCTATCACTACTTCACCTTCCCCGACCGTCTGCAACCCCTCATCTACGACCAGATGATGGACCAGTACCAATACCTCAACCACCTCATCTACTCCGTACTTTTGCCTCAGGGCCGTATGGATTTGGTGAACGAGTGTGGCAAGTCGCTCGACATTGTGGACCTCTTCTTCGGCATTGTCTACGACGAGAACGGCAAGGCGGAGGATACGGGCATTGTGGTCGACGACCGCACCCGCGAGGAGTTCCTCGAGAGCATCGACGGACACTTTATAATTGACAATTGAAAATTGAAAATTGAAAATTGAGGTCCTTAAGGTCTTTAGGGTCTTTAAGGTCTTTAATTTTTACAAATTCCCTGATAAATAATTTTGAATTTTGCATTTTGCATTTTGAATTCCTTTGAGCCCTTTCGGCCCTTTTCGCCCTTTTGGCCTTCCCCTCCCCTAAGTTAGGGGAGGGTGAGCGAAGCTCGGGAGAGGTCTGTCGTCGTTAGACTTTAGACCTTAGACAAAAGCAATGAAACGACTACTTACCATAACGATTGCCACGCTGCTGTCGGCAGCTACACTCTCGGCCCAGGAGGTCGTGGGAAAGATGCCGCGCGGCTGGGAGCCCCAAACCTCCTACCCTATGGCTTGGAGCGGTGAGGGCGACTTCGAGGAGTGGCGCACGGAGGCTCGCGCAAAGGTCGTGGAGCTTATGGGCCTCGCCCCTGCGCCCCCCAACTCGACCGACTACCAGGTAGTTGCCTCGGAGCAGAGAGAGGGCTATACTGCCCACAAGATAGAGTTCGAAATCTCCGCCAACAATCCAGTGAGGGCCTACCTCTTGGTGCCCGATGGCGAGGGTCCCTTCCCTGCGCTTGTGGCCCTGCACGACCACGGAGCCAAGTTCTCCATAGGCAAGGAGAAGATGATTCGCCCCATAGCCGAGAGCCCCGAGGTTGTGGCCGAGGCCGAGGAGTGGCTCACCAAGTGCTACGATGGCGTCTGGACGGGCGACTGGTTTGCTTCGCAAGGTTATGTGGTGCTGGCCATCGACGCTCTTATGTGGGGCAACCGCGGTGAGGGCACCGATGGTAGAGAGACCCGCTACGACACCCAGCAGGCCGTGGCCTCCAACTGCCTCAAGTTGGGCACCTCGCTCGTGGGCATAATCACCTGGGATGACCTACGCAGCATAGATTTTCTGGCCGCACAGGAGTTCGTGGCGGCCGACCGCATAGGACTTTATGGCCACTCTATGGGCGGCCATAGGGCTTGGATGGCGGCAGCCCTGAGCGACAAGGTGAGAGCTGTGGCCTCCGTCTGCTGGATGGCCACCTCCGATACGCTCCTTGCGGCTGGCAACAATGAGCTCAAGGGCGGCTCGGCCTTTGCAATGCAGATACCTATGGTGAGCCGCTGGCTCGACAACCCCGACATAGCCTCCCTCGCCTGCCCCCGTGCGGCACTCTTCATTTCGGGCACCGAGGACAAACTCTTCCCCGCGGGTGTCGAGGAGGCATACGAGAAGATGGCCCGCGTGTGGCGCTCTCAAGGAGCCGAGGGGATGTTCCACTACAGCCTCTACCCCTCGCCCCACTACTTCGACAAGACAATGCAACAAGAGGTCGCCGACTTCTTCGCCCGCAACCTCCTGAGGTAGCACTCCTCCTGCCGACTAATCGTCGAACATACTCCTATGGCCGGTCATATAGCCCAGCGCTTCGAAGAGAATCACAAAAAAGAAGAGTATTCCAAACATAAGCTAATCTACTTACATAAAGCAAAATACGCAGATAATGGCAACGACAAGTGCCACCAAGAGGACAATGCTGAAAATCGCCAGCGCCTTGCGCGCCTTGGGCGGAAAATCGGGATTAATAAAAACGATCATAATAATTGAGAGTTGAGAATTTAGAATTTTACTTCGGCAGAAAAATGGGAGAGATGAGAGAGATGGGAGAGATGGGAGTGTCCTTAAAGTCCTTAAAGACCTTAAAGACCTTAAGGTCCCTAATTTCACTAATTTCCCTAAACCCCCTCTAATAATTTTGAATTTTGAATTTTGAATTTTGCATTTTCAATTTCCCCTCACCACCCTACTCCACCTATGGTCCACTGCGCGCCAGTAGTCGCGACCTTCGGGGGTGGCGGTCCAGTCGAAGGCGTGGCCTAAGATGAACTCCGCCTCGCCCGCCTCCCACAGAGCTGCATCTGGTGTGTTTTCATATTGCTATTTTGTCAAGTAGTCAATGGTTTTATGAAAAAAACTATAATTTTGTAGAAGGTAGCAATAAACTTTAAAGATTAATAACTATGGAAATGAAATGGAAAGAAGAAGTTCTACAAATTGTGGAAGGCATTAGAAAAAATGCGAATAATAAAAAATTTAAGGCTATTATTGAATCACCTTGGGAGTTTTACCATTCAAAGCCGGGCAAGTACGGCAAGGCTGATGATAAAAATAAGGGAGAAACATCGTGGCAACGAAAATATTTCGTCAAAGAGAAACATTTGTGGTGTGACTTGGAACTCCCTATTGGACAGCAAATAAATGAGGAAACTGGACGTTTAAGCACCTTAAGGGTTGATTTGATTGGCAAAATGGATTCTCGTCCTGTGATATGCGAAATGAAACACACCCCAAAGGCGGGGCAACCTTTCGATGCACTACTTCAGTTGTTGGCATACTATTGTATGATTGTAAACAATGCAGAAAAATTGGGTGACATACATCATACAAATGAAGATGTCAAGGGCTTTAATTGGGGAGATTTCATAGATAACAACCCCATTTTAATACTTAGGGCTAATGAGCCCTACTGGAGTAATTGGAGTAAAACAACCAACAAGAATGAGGCTGCCAAGGAAATTATTAAGGTCTGCAAGAAGTATGGATTGGAAATCCAACTTTGGAATGAAGAAGGACCAATAGAATAAGTTTTATAAACACTCGAGCCCACGCCGTTGAGGTGTGGGCTCGGTGTTTTAAGTGGGTTAGATGGGAATGCCGAGTTGGGCGGTGTCAGCGGCGATAATTTTCGCTTTGAGTTCGTCGGGGAGGTTGAGGGTGTGGAAGTCGCTCGTAGCATCTTTGTGTATGGGTATGATGGCGGAGCGTGGGTTGAGCGTACGGCAGACCTCTTCGATAGCCTCGGGCGAAGCGTGTCCTGAGGTGTGGATATACTCCACCTTGCACCCAAACGAATCAACAAACTCCCGCAGAGAGGGTTGCTCCTCGAGGTAGCCGAGGTATTGCGAATAGATACATATAGTTTCTGCGAGGTCGATATGCTCCTTGATAAAGCCTATCCACTTGCGGAAGTTAGCATTGTTGCGGACAACCATCGTGAAACCCTGCTCAAACATCCGTTTATGAAGCGCATTGTTATTCAGTGATATTGTCCAAGCATTTTGAATGTTGTAGAGCGAGGTGAATTTCCCTGTATATTTACTGAGGGTGTTGAGTTGATGCTTTTGGTACTGGTCACACACAAAAGGTCGCCCGATTTTTAGGGTGTCTTGATAGAGTCCTGCAAGGCGGTCGAAGTTTGTAGAGGAGCAGACCACAAAGATATTTTTGTAGCGCCCCATCAGCTCCAACATCTCCTGCTGAATTTGGTATTCACTCTTGCTTGCACTGCCATCACGAGAGAGCGTCGTGCCCTCAATAATCAGTGCATCCACCTGCCCGATGCGTGCGAGAGTGGGGGTAAGTCCCTTGCCCGTAAAACCGTGATCACGGAAGTCGCCCGTGTGGAGCACACGCTTACGGTCACACTCCACAAGAAGCATATGGGCATCCGCCGCCGAGTGACTCACGAAGTAGGGAGTGATGGCGATGTCGCCGATGTGGAAGGTGCGAGCGGTGGCGTAGGTGCGGAACTTATTGAGGCGTGCAATCGCACCCTCTACCTCCTCTGCCCTTTGTGTGCGCCCTGCTCGCTGTGCGGTGTTGAGTTGCTCCTCGAGGGAGTTCTGCATAACCTCACGCCCCATAGCCCCCATGTATTGGGGGATGTCTTCGGGAATGTGGGCAAAAAAGCCTGCGTGGTCGCCGTGATTGTGGGTGTACACAACGGCAGAAACACCCTCCAAAAGTGTGGAGAGTGTTGTGGGGTTGTCGTACTTGTCGGGCTCATCACTCTCGCTGGGGAGGTTGTGCCCCAAGTCAATGAATATCTTATTCCCACTCTCGGAACATATCTCCGTTATGCAACCACCAATTTGGTCGGCCCCCCTATGTATGGTAATCTTCATAATACGGGGACTTCTACTATTAGCGCAATTTTGTCTTGATCCTCGAACTGCTCTTTGGTGATGGGATTCACAAAATACTCCATTTCGCCCAGCCGTATGTGGTGGCATTGCAGGCGCAAATACTCGTGGTTGCAACGCCCAATAGCCCAGCGATTACCCCTAAAAGCGATGTGCGCAATTCGTTTGTTGTAGTTGTCGAAAAGCACAAAGTAGAGCGACTCGTCGTGGGAAATGATACCACCCTCTTCGGGAGTGATTGTAATCTGTTTGTGTGTCAACTGAGGCTCGGTTAGGTGTGTTATTACCTCAATAAAAATGTCCCTTGTCGTTTTCATTATCATCTAATTATTTTCTGTATATAAGTTCATTCCACCTATGGTCCACTGCACGCCAGTAGTCGCGGCCCTCGGGGGTGGCGGTCCAGTCGAAGGCGTGGCCGAAGATATACTCCGCATCGCCCGCCTCCCACAGCGCCTCGTCGAGCAGCGTCGCATCATTGTGGTCGTAGAAGGCCCTATCGAAGGCCGCGGCGCACCCCTCGGCCCGCAGAAAAGAGCGGAAGTCGTGGTATGTCACCACCCTCAGTCCCATAGGGTTACACCCGTTAGCTTGTGGCTGAAGTCCTTATCTCGAGGGTTGTAGCGTTGGTTGCACGAGGGGCAGTAGAAGGGTGCGAGTTCATCGGCAGCAATATCGCCACACCCCACACACGAGTAGACAAACCCCACGCCCACCTGGTGCTCGAACTCCACACCGCAGCGCTCACACTGTACTTTGTAAATCACTCCCATAGCTATTCGATTTCAGCAACGACACCCCTTGTATATCCAGACTCGGTAGACCACTGAATCTGCCAAATTCGCCCCGTCTTTTTATCGAGCAGAAGGAAGTTGTATGTGTTTTTTGTAGGATACAATTCAAAGCGACCGATGTTGTCCATTGGTTCCCAACTTTCATCCCAATTTAGTCGAGAATAGACAATGAGTTCCTGCCATCTATTGGTGCTATTGATTACATATTGCACTTGCCAAACATATCCCAAGCAGGTGTCGAGTTTGAGGAATGTCCAAGTATTCTCTGTAGGGTAGAGTTTATAGCGATTGTTTAGTTGATTGGGGTTGGTGGCAATGCCCTCTGCCACGCCCTCTGCCACTACTCCTTCCAATGACTCCGATGATGCGTAAAGGTCTTTGAGTTGATAGCGAGGAGCCACCTCTACGGAGTCGGTTGGTGTGGAGGTTGCCTCTTGCGCCATTGCGAATGTTGAAATTGCAAGTGCCATTACCAAAAGTAGAAATTGTCGCTTCATAGTTTCTGAATTTTTATGGGTTAAAAATTTATTATAATCAGTTGTGGCTAATCGCAACACCTCTCGAAGAGCCAAAAGAGAAATAGCCATCGCCAAAAAGAGTTATGCCTGTCCATAGTCGTAAATTGTTAGATGAAAAAATCCCGACAACGCACTTGCTGCATTGTCGGGACAAAGGTACGGGCCGGTTTTGACAACTTCTGTCAATAGCTATTTTCCGTCATATTTTTTACTGATGCGCTCCACTGTCAAGCGGATATACTCCTCAAATTCGGGGGTGAGGATGCGGATGTCTTGCAGAAGGCCGAGGGTGAAGCGGCCGATGCCCACATAGTCGCAGACCTCGGTATCCAAGAGCCAATGCCCCTCGTCAATCTGCGTCAAATCGCGCGTGGAGAGCGGGTACTCCTCCACCAAGAGGTTATGGGCCATAACGCCTAATTCGAGTTGCACCCTCTTCTGCTCGAAGCCCGAGATGCGGAAGATGTCGATGTAGCCCTCGTGGTGCTCGGCCTTGAACTGCCACCCCTCCGCAAGCACCTCCACAGCCCCAATGCGCGCCGTATTGAAGAGTTTATTTTTGCCCGAGGAGGGCTCGTAGCACCACACCTGAACATAGTTCGTCGTAAAGCCAAAAGGCTCCACCAAGCGGTCGCGTATGATGCCCGTATGCGAGGAGGCGTAGCGCCTCAAGACCACCTGTTTGCGTGTCGTAATGGCCTCCACCAAGTGGTTGACATTCACAGCGTTCTTGCCCTCCACAACACACTCGGCCAGCGAGGTGCAATTATAGACGGCCGAGAGTTTCTTGCGCAGATTCTGTTTGATGACATTCGTATTATCCAGAGCCTCAAGGAGTTGATTCACAATGTGGGCCTCCTCATCGGTAAAGTGGATAAGTTGGGAAATATCCTTGAAGTAGCGGCTCTCCTTGCCGAGGCGGTATATTCCTCCCTCCTTGCGATGCACCACAAAGCCCGCCTCCTTGAAGGTTTCGATGTAGCGATAGACCGAGCGATAGGAGGTGCCGAGCCTTTCGGCCATATCCTCCACGGTGTAGTTATTGTTGCCCGTCATCATCTTCATAAGGCGCAGCACGCGCTCAATCTTCGGTTGTTCCATTCCTCTCTCTGCGAGGCCATTAGGGCCCCACTGCTCACAAAGTTAGGAATTTATTTTGTTGCACGCCACACCTCCGAGCCAGAAAATGCCCCTTGACTCCAAAATTGACATACATCTGTCAAAGAAAGCCACTCCAAAAAACAGAAAGGGTTTGCACCCAACCGAGCGCAAACCCTTCTATATTAACCCTTGTGGCTAATTATTTTGCAAGCAGCATAAAGCCCCAAGCGGCGAGTTCTACGCCGTCGCCAGCCTTGAACGATTTGGCCTCGCCACAAGCGCACTTGTAGTCGCCAGCCTCGGCCTCGGTGAGGGTAACGGTGGTGGGCTCTGCCGAGAAGTTGAAGAGGCACAAAACGGTGTTGTCCTCTTTTTGGCGGGTGAATGCCAAGACATTCTCGCCCACGCCCTCAACGAACTGCACGGGTGCTACATCCTCGCCTGCAGCCAGAGCCTTATTGGCGTGGCGGTAGGCGCAGAGGGTGCGATAGAAGTCGCGGTACTCCTTGCCGTACTCGAGGTCCACGAGCTCCACTACGGGATCCTTCTCGAAGAACTGCAAGCGGCGATTGAGAGCCACCTCCTGACCGGTGTAGATGAGGGGTTGCGACTTGGGCAGAACGAAGGTGAGGGCAGCCAGAGCCTTGTGGGCATCGCCCATACGCTCAAACTCCGTACCTGCCCACGAGTTCTCGTCGTGGTTGGAGGTGAACATCAGGCGCATAGCGGGCGCAGGATACTTCTCGTCGTCGCGTACCATATACTCCTTGAGGTCCTTGACGGTCTTGGCATTGGTCTTGATGGTGCCGTCGCCTGCCACATTTTTGGTCTCGCTACCGCCCTTAGCCATAGCGTTGAAGATGTGGTGGAGCTCCCAAGCGTAGGTGGCATCGAAGCCCGACTCGTGGAGCCAAGTCTCCTCGCCCTCGGCCAAGAGATAGACATCGGGGTTAATCTGGCGGACCTCCTCCCAAGCCCTCTTCCAGAAGTCGGCGGGCACATTCATAGCCACATCGCAACGGTAGCCATCAACGCCCTTTTCGATCCAGAACTTCAGAGCATCGAGCATTGCCTCGCGCATATCCTCATTGTTGTAGTTGAGTTTGGCAATATCGGTCCAGTCGTACTCCACGATGGGCAGACCGGTCTTCTCGTCCATCACATACCAATCCTTCTTGCCCTCTTTCCACCAGTTGGCATCCCTCGAGGTGTGGTTGGCAACCCAGTCGATGATGACCTTCAGGCCGAGGTCGTGGGCGGTCGCGAGGAAGTGCTCGAAATCCTCCATAGTACCAAACTCGGGGTTCACAGCCTTGTAGTCGATGATGGAGTAGTAGGAGCCGAGAGTGCCCTTGCGAGCCTCAACACCAATGGGGCTGATGGGCATAAGCCATACGATATCCACGCCCATCTCCTTAAGTGCGGGCAGATACTCCTCCGCAGCGGCGAAGGTACCCTCCTCGGTAGCCTGGCGAACATTGAGCTCATAGACAACCGAATTGTACTTATCGAACGCCTCGGCGTTCTGGTTGTTGCAACCAATGCAACCCATCATAGTCGCAACAAGGGCGACCAGTGCAAAAAATCTCTTCATAATACTACACTTATTTTATTTGGTTAGATTACTCGTTTACAATCACATAGCCATAGGCAGGAATCTCAACGGCGATTTTGCCACCCTCGAAAGCAGCCTTGCCGCCCTCGGCCGCAAGGGCCACCTGAGCGTTCTTGGCCTCAACCATCTCGGGCATCTCAACCTCAACGGTGCGCACCTCGGGGCGTACATTCAGGGCTACAACCACCCACTGGCCCATATAGTGGCGCAGGAATACATAGATATCGTCGTCGACATAGAGTGTGCGGTAGTCGCCATACATCAGAGGCATCGAAGCACGGCGGTACTTAAACAGCGCTTTGGTGGCGGCGAGCTCCCTCTGCTGGTAGTCGTTGTAGCCGTCGAACTCCATCATATAGCGGTTGTCGGGGTCGTTGGCACCGGGGATGCCATACTCATCGCCCTGATAGACGCAAGGCACACCGGGAACGGTGGAGATGATAGCCTTCAGCAGCGACAGACGGGCATAGCCCTTGTCGTTGTCGCCCACACCCACCTTGCGGTGCCAGCCCTCGGCCTTGTCGTCGGGGCACCAGAGCGACATATCGCCACCTGCCAGCGACAGGAAGCGGGGTTTGTCGTGGTTGCCGGTGATGTTACCCATCGTGTGGTGGGAGCCATAGGCGGCCTCGGCCTCCTCTACAGCCTTTGCAATATCCCTCATCGAGCGGCTCTCGTCGACGATAACATCGCGCGAGGTGTGGTAGAGGTTGAAGTCAAACTGGGAGTCAATCATACCGCTCTTCACATAGGAGCCTATGAGCTCCACATCGCCGTATGTTTCGCCAATCTGCCATACCTCACGATTGGGCATCGAGGATTTCATCTTGTGGGTGAGCATACGCCAGTAGTTCAGGGGGATATGCTTGCAAGCATCGTGGCGGAAGCCGTCGAAGTCGAACTTGCGCAACCAGTGGAGTGCCGAGTCGGTCATAGGCTGACACACCTCCTCGCGGCGGGTGTCGAGTGTGGGGATGTGCTCATCGAACCAGGTCGTAAGGCGTGTTTCGCCATCCCACAGACCGATATTCTTGCGACCATCGGGCAACATAAGGTCGGTTGTCCAGTCGGGGTGCTCCTGAAGCACGGGGGAGTTGATGTGGAGGTGGTTGGCCACATAGTCGAGAATCACATTCAGCTCCTCGGAGTGGGCCTCGGCGAGCATAGCGTGGAGCTCCTCATCGGTGCCGAAACGCTTGTCAACAACGGTGCTGAAGATGGGCCAATAGCCGTGGTAGCCCGAGAATTTGGTGTCGGGGTTGCGGTTCTGGCCCCACGCATCGTAGGGGTTCTGGGTGATGGGCGAAATCCAGATGGTCGTGATGCCGAGGTCGGTGAAGAAGCCGTCCTCAATCTTCTGGGTGATGCCCAATATGTCACCGCCCTGATAGTCAACCTTGTCCAGCACCTCGGGCGAGTTTATTTTCCAGTCGTTAGCGGTGGTGCCGTTATTGAAACGGTCGATCATCAGAGAGTAGAGAATCTGCGACTGGAAGTCCTGACGGCGGATATCATCGGCATCCTCCACCACCTTGCCATACTCCAGGGGCAGGAGCACATCGTTGAAACGGCCCTCCGCAGAGGCGGCGAAGACCCTCAGAGCCGAGCGGTGGTGCCTCTTGGCCACGGCGGGGATGGTGACCTTGATGCTTGTTCCCTCAACCTCAACTTCCTTAACAACCTCGTTCTGCCACATAGCCACAACCTCCACTACGGGCTTCGAGGCCTCAATGGTCACGGTGCTGCCCTTCAGCTTTGTGGAGGACATATAACTACCTGCTATATCGCGCTTGCCACCGAGCACAACGATGGAGAGCACATCCTCATCGTGCCATACATCAATGATCGAAACCAGCACATCGCTCTGGGTCGCGACCTCAAACTCTGCCCAGTTGTCGGCGGTGGGCTTTAATTGAAGACGCTCATCGCCGGTGGTGAGGTTTGTAGCGCCCTCCCACTGGGGGTAGTAGTCGGTCAGGAAATGGGCCGTAGTGCCGCTCTTGATGGTCATAGGTATCACCGTCGAGCTGTTGCCGAGGGCGTGTTCTTGCGCGGGGGTGCACTGCACAAAAATGAGTGCCGAGAGCGACAAGATGGCCGCCGACAGCACGCTAAGTAGGTTTTTGACTCTCATATTCTTAATCATTTTGCTATTTAATATTCGGGTAATAATCAAGCAAAGATAGGAATTTAATGGCAAATGTAAACATCCACAGCCGAAAAACTCTCCCACGCCCGACCATTCGCCCTAAAGGAGGGCTTGCTTGGGTTCGAGTGGCTAATCGTATACGAAACGACAGAGGTGGGAAAATCCTGCCGCACCAAGCCGCTCGGCGTTCACAGCGTCGGCTCGGCATCCAACTATCAAGAGCTTGCTCTTGGCCAAGCCCCCTTTACAGAAAGGGGGTTTGGGGGATAGGTAACACACTCGGGTCACGAAACGCGAGAGGCAGGAAATTCCTTCCGCAACAAGCCGCTCGGCGTTCACCGCGTCGGCTCGACTTCCAACTATCAAGAGCTTGCTCTTGACCAAGCCCCCTTTACAGAAAGGGGGTTTGGGGGATAGGTAACACACTCGGGTCACGAAAAAGGGAGAGTCCGTTGGACTCTCCCTTTTTCGTGATCCCGGCGGGATGGTCGGTTTCTGCGTCAGACGCGCACAGAGGGCACTTTTTCAGACTCACTCTGCACTCACTGATGCGGTTTTCTACACTAAAATTTCAAGGCTCAAACATGCACTATATTGCAGCTATTTTTACGATGCAACCTAAAAATAATTCTTCGTTGCGAACTCGTACTGCTCGATAAATATCTGCTTGAATGCTGCGATATTGTTCTGCTCGTAGAACATCAGCATCGCCTTTTTGTAATCTACCGAATCTACCGTACGG
>JAGBFH010000017.1 GCA_017936605.1 Tidjanibacter sp. | reverse complement strand
TCAGCAGTCAGCAGTCAGCGGGCTGCGGTCAGCCTTTCTCTTTGTTCGCGGGTTACAAAAATGTAACCCGCGAACTTAATGTGAAGGGCAGAAAGGGCCAAAAGGGCCAAAAGGGCCGAAAGGGCAGATAGGGCTTATGGGGCTTATGGGTCCCATAGGTCTTATAAGTCTTATAGGCCCCATAGGACCTTAAAGACCTTACTAAACTCCCTCTCTTAGTTAGGGGGTGCGCTTTAGCGCGGGGAGTGTGCTACCCTCCCCTAAGTTAGGGGAGGGTCCGCGAAGCGGGGGAGAGGTCTGTGGAGAGCATAGCAAGGGCCAAAAAGGCCAAAAAAAGCGGGCAGACCCGTTGTGGGTTGCCCGCTTTGGCGGTTTGTCCTATGAGGGAGGACTATTTCTCCAACTTGGGACCAGCCTCTACGAGAGCCTTACCCTCCTCGTTGGTGGTGAACTTCGAGAAGTTCTTGATGAAGCGACCTGCAAGGTCCTCTGCCTTCACGCTCCACTCCTCCTCTTTCGAGTAGGTGTCGCGGGGATCCAGAATTGCGGGGTCTACGCCGGGCAGCTGGGTGGGCACGGTGAAGTTGAAGTAGGGAATCTGCTTGGTGGGGGCGTTATCAATCGAGCCATCGAGGATAGCGTCAATGATGCCGCGGGTATCCTTAATCGAGATACGCTTGCCGGTACCATTCCAACCGGTGTTCACCAGGTAGGCGGTAGCGCCCGAAGCCTGCATCCTCTTCACGAGCTCCTCGCCGTACTTGGTGGGGTGCAACGAGAGGAAGGCTGCGCCGAAGCAAGCCGAGAAGGTGGGGGTGGGCTCGGTGATGCCACGCTCGGTACCTGCGAGTTTTGCGGTGAAGCCCGAGAGGAAATAGTACTTGGTCTGCTCGGGGGTCAGAATCGATACGGGAGGCAGCACGCCGAAAGCGTCAGCCGACAGGAAGATAACCTTCTTGGCAGCGGGAGCCTTCGATACGGGCTTCACGATGTTGTTGATGTGGTAGATGGGGTACGAAACGCGAGTGTTCTCGGTCACGCTCTTGTCTGCGAAGTTGCAGTGGCCCTCGGCATCAACGGTAACATTCTCCAGAAGTGCGTCGCGACGGATCGCGTTCCAGATGTCGGGCTCGCTCTCCTTGTCGAGGTTGATAACCTTTGCGTAGCAGCCGCCCTCGAAGTTGAAGATACCCTCGTCGTCCCAGCCGTGCTCGTCGTCACCGATAAGCTGGCGTTTGGGGTCGGTCGAAAGGGTGGTTTTGCCGGTACCCGACAGACCGAAGAAGATAGCGGTCTCGCCCTTCTCGTTGGTGTTGGCCGAGCAGTGCATCGAAGCGATGCCCTTCAGGGGCAGCAGGTAGTTCATATAGGAGAACATACCCTTCTTCATCTCGCCACCATACCAGGTGTTGAGGATAATCTGCACCTTCTCGGTGAGGTTGAATACAACGGCGGTCTCGCTGTTCAGGCCGAGCTCCTTGTAGTTCTCAACCTTAGCTTTCGAAGCGGTGAGCACTACAAAGTCGGGCTCGCCATAGTTCTCGAGCTCCTCCTCGGTGGGGCGGATGAACATATTCTTCACGAAGTGGGCCTGCCAAGCAACCTCCATAATGAAACGGATTTTCAGACGGGTGTTCTCGTTGGCACCGCAGAAGGTATCCATAACATAGAGTTTCTTGTCGCTGAGCTGGTCGGTAGCCAGTTTCTTGAGCACTTTCCAGGTCTCTTTCGAAACGGGTTTGTTGTCGTTCTTGTACTCCTCGGAGGTCCACCATACGGTATCCTTCGAGGTCTCATCCATTACAAAGAATTTGTCTTTGGGCGAACGGCCGGTGTAGATACCGGTCATCACATTCACAGCGCCGGTCTCGGTGAGCTGACCCTTCTCATAGCCGGTCAGGGCGGGGTTGGTCTCATCCTCGAAAAGCTGCTCATAGGAGGGATTGTAGATAATCTCGGCACCCTCAATGCCGTACTTGGTCAAATCCAATTTAGCCATAGTTGCTTAATATGTTTTTTGTGTGATTGTTTAATAATTAAATCTAACTAACCGTCCGCAAAGGTAATACCTTTATTGTTATTCGGCGAACACTGCGTGTGAATTTTATATTAAATTTTGTATAGTGAGCGCATCTCACGGGTGAATTTTGCACCAATCTTCGGATAGTGAGTTCCTCACTTACGCCCAGTAAGCTGCGGACCCACTACCTTGCTTGGCACAAAATTCCCCTCGTGATATGCACTCACTGTTCTTTAGATTGGAGGCAGTGGGTAGAATAAATAGACCGACGCTATTGTGGTTTTTTGGGGGGCTAAAAATACTCGGCGATGACGCTGTCGGAGATGAGCCACGAGGCCTCCGAGAAGGCGATTTTTTCGCCATTTTTTGTGAGGATTCCGCGGGTCAGAAACTCTTTGGAAATGGCCTCAAATTCGGCCCTTTTTGCCGGGCCGAATTGCGCCTCGAGTTGGGTCAAATCAACCCCCTCCGAGGTGCGCAGCGAAACCATAACGGTTTCTTCGTAACGCTCACTACTCGAGAGTGTTTCGCTCTCGAGTGAGTCGCCCTCGAGGTATGTTTTTATGGAGGGAAGATTCCAACTTCTGGTCCATTTTCCGTCGAACGAATGGGCCCCCGGGCCGAGGCCCAAATAGGGGGTCCCGCGCCAGTAGGCGGAGTTGTGTTTTGAGCGCCTCGAGGGGAGTGCAAAATTGGAGATTTCGTAGTGCTCATAGCCCGCCCCTCGGAGCACCTCGCAGAGCACCTCATACTCCTTGTCGGAGAGCTCCTCGGGGGCTGTCCTTACGCCCCGTTTGCCGAAGAGCGTGTTCTCCTCGATGGTCAGGTGGTAGGCCGAAATGTGCTCCACTCCGAGCGCCACGGCCTGCTCCACGCTATACCTCCACTGCTCGAGAGTCACCCCCTCAAGGCCATAGATGAGGTCGATGGAGATGTTGTCGAAGCCCGCCTTGCGAGCCCTTTCCACCGCTTCCACCGCCTCCCGAGCGCTATGGCGGCGATTCATAAATGCAAGGTCCTCGTCGCGGAACGACTGAATACCGATGCTCAGGCGGTTTACTCCCACCCCTCGAAGCCCCTCGAGATACTCCTCTGTGAGGTCGTCGGGGTTGGCCTCAACGGTCACCTCCTCCACCTCGGAGCAGTCGAACAGGCGCTCGGCTGTGCGTAGCAACGAGCCCAACTCCTCGGGGGTGCAGACGGTGGGTGTGCCGCCACCGAAGTAGATGGTCCTCAGCACCGTACCCTCCAACATAGGGGCACGCTCGGCCATCTCCTCGGCAATCCTGCGGAGCACCTCGCCCTTGTGGGCAAGCGACATCGTCTTGAAGAAATCGCAGTAGCCACAGAGCTTCTTGCAGAAGGGAATGTGTATGTAGAGTGAGGAGTTCATCGGTGCAAAAATAAGAAGATAAGTTGAGAGTTGAAAGTAGGGAAAGGGCCAAAAGGGCGAAAAGGGCAGAAAGGGCTAAAAGGGCCAAAAGGGCGAAAAGGGCCAAAAGGGCCAAAAGGGAATTGAGAGTTGTCGGTTGTCAGTTAAAGTCCTTAAAGTCCTTAAGGTCCTTAAGGTCCTTAAAGTCCTATGGGGCCTATAAGACTTATAAGACCTATGGGACCCATAAGCCCCATAAGCCCCATAAGCCCCATAAGCCCTTTCTGCCCTTTTGGCCCTTCTCAACTCCCACCTCTCCGCTCTCCACTCGGCCGTCGTTTTTGGCCGTTCGTCGGAGGTTTTTGGCAGTTATTAAAAAAATTTAATAATCCCCTAAAATAATTATTGGTAAGTTCGAGAATAATTCGTATATTTGTCACAATATTTTGCCGGAATGTTTTTTCCGAGCGGAGTAGTGCTTTAGAAAGCAAAAAATTAGACAAAAACATAGTAACAAACCAAAAAAGAGAAGAGAGCCGACGCGACCCCAAAACCCACCAAGAGGACAATGGATTAAGAGAAACACAGGTTAGGTTGTCACGAGAATGAGGGGCGTGGCGCGGCGGCAAAGGAAAAAAGTTATGAAAAACGAAACAGTACAGAAACCGGATTATTTGTTTGAGGTAAGCTGGGAGGTCTGCAACAAAGTAGGCGGAATCCACACCGTTGTATCAACCAAGGCACAGACTATGGCTCGCCAGTTGGGCGACAAGTATATTCTGATTGGTCCCGACATCAACCGCGAGGGTGCCAACCCCGAGTTCAAGGAGGACCACAATATGTTGCGCGAGTGGAAGCAGTTGCTCTATTCGCAGGGCTACCGTGTGAAGGTGGGCCGTTGGGCAATCGAGGGTGAGCCCGTAGTGGTGCTCGTGGACTTCTCGTCGCTCATCAGCAAGAAGGACGACATCCTCAAATTCCTCTGGGATAACTACGAGGTAGATAGCATCAGTGGCCATTGGGACTACATCGAGCCCGTTCTGTTCGGCTTTGCCGCAGGTAAGGTTATCGAGAGTTATGTAACCAACTTCTGCTCGTCGGCAGAGCGCACCGTGGCACACTTCCACGAGTGGATGACCGCCAGTGGTGGCCTCTACCTCCGCTCGGCTTCGCCCTATGTGGCTACCGTCTTCACCTCGCACGCAACCGTTATGGGTCGCTGCATCGCAGGCAACGGTCTGCCCCTCTATAGCGGCCTGGGCACCTTCAATGCCGACGACTTCGCTCGTCAGTTCGATGTTGTGGCCAAACACTCGCTCGAGAAGGTGGCTGCCCGCAACCACGACGCTTTCTGCTCGGTGAGCAGGATTACCGCCAAGGAGTGTAAGTATCTGCTCGGCACCGAGGTGGATGTTGTCACCCCCAACGGCTTCGAGGAGGACTTCGTATGGAAAGGCGAGGAGGCCAAGGAGCGCCGTGCCTCTGCCCGCAAGGCCCTCATCGAGGTTGCCGAGGCTTGCTACGGCATCAAGTATGACAAGGAGCCCCTCATCGTGGGCACCTCGGGTCGCTATGAGTTCCGCAATAAGGGTCTGGATGTGCTCATCGAGTCGCTCAAGAAGGTTGCCGACAAGGCTCCCGAGGGCCGCGAGATTCTGGCACTCGTCACTGTGCCCGCAGGCAATGACGGTCCCCGTCGTGACCTGGTGGCCCACCTGGCCGACAAGAAGAACCCCATCGACCCCTCGCAGCACCGCTTCCTCACCCACTACCTCACCAACCCCGATGGCGACCCCATCGTGGGGGCCATTTCGGGTAGCGTGCTGGATAAGGCCGACTCGAGGGTGAAGGTGCTCTTCGTGCCCACCTACTTGCAGGGTGCCGACGGCATCTTCTCGATGAGCTACTATGAGTGCTTGGTGGGTCTGGATCTGACCATCTTCGCATCCTACTATGAGCCCTGGGGCTACACCCCCCTCGAGAGCGTTGCATTCTCGATTCCCACCGTTACCACCTCGCTTGCAGGTTTCGGTAAATGGGTGGATGACCTCGACAATGGCCACAAGGGCGTGAAGGTTATCACCCGCAACGACTCCAACGACGCTTCGGTTGTTGACGCAATCGTGGAGACCATCGAGCGCTACGCTATGATGGGCACCAAAGAGTATGAGGAGGCTCGCACTTCGGCATACGAGATTGCACAGACGGCTCTGTGGAAAAACTTTGTCAAATACTACGACGAGGCCTACGGCGTGGCTCTCGATAGGGTAGTGACCCGCACCAATAAGGCTGTCTACGATGGTGGCAGCAACACCGAGCAGGTGAACTTCGTGCGCCAGCAGCTCATCAGCAGCCAGCCTTCGTGGAGCCGCCTGATGGTCGAGAAGAGCCTTCCCGAGAGGTTGCACGCTCTGGAGATTCTCTCGAAGAACCTCTGGTGGAGCTGGACTCTGGGCGCTCACGAGCTCTTTGAGTATATCGACGAGGAGCTCTGGGTGGCTACCTCCAAAAACCCCATCGCTCTGCTGGATAAACTCCCCTACTCGAGGGTGAAAGAGCTCGAGCAGGACGAGAAATTCCTCGCCAAACTCGACGATGTCTATGGCCAGTATCGCGCCTATATGATGAAGAAGGCCGAGGCCAAAGGTCCCAAGATTGCCTACTTCTCGATGGAGTACGGTCTGCACTCGTCGCTGAAGATTTACTCGGGTGGTCTTGGTATTCTGGCCGGTGACTACATCAAGGAGGCTTCGGATAAGAATGTACCTATGGTGGCTGTAGGTCTGCTGTACCGCTACGGCTACTTCACTCAGAAGCTCTCTGCTCAGGGTGCCCAGGAGGCAGCCTATGAGGCTCAGAACTTCCTTAAACTCCCCATCTCGCCCGCTCGTGATGAGATGGGCAACTGGTGCTCCGTACAGGTGGCACTCCCCGGTCGTACCGTCACCGCCCGCATCTGGAAATGCGAGGTTGGCCGCACAGACCTCTACCTCCTGGATACCGACCACGAGTTGAACCTCGAGGAGGATAGGAGCATCACCCACCACCTCTATGGTGGCGATTGGGAGAATCGTCTGAAACAGGAGCTGCTGCTCGGCGTGGGCGGTATCCGCGCACTGAACGCTATGGGCATCAAGTCGGACATCTACCACTGCAACGAGGGCCACGCAGCCTTCATCGGCCTGGAGCGCATCCACAACTATGTCAAGGGCAAGAACCTCTCCTTCAGTGAGGCTCTGGAGGTTGTGCGCTCGTCGTCGCTCTACACGACCCACACCCCCGTGCCCGCAGGTCACGATGCCTTCCCCGAGCAGATGATTCGTCAGTATATGTCGCACTATCCCGAGCGTCTGGGTATCACTTGGGAGCAGTTTATCAACCTCGGTAAGACCCGTCCCAACGATGTTACCGAGAAATTCTCAATGAGCTTCCTGGCTTGTAACCTCTCGCAGGAGGTCAACGGTGTGAGCTGGCTGCACGGCGAGGTGAGCAAGGATGTTCTGGGCGATATGTGGCCCGGCTACTTCAAGGATGAGCTCCACATCGGCTTTGTGACCAACGGTGTTCACTTCCCCACTTGGACCGCTTCGGTTCTGCGTCGCCTCTACTCCAAGTACTTCGCCGAGGGCTTCTCCCAGGAGCAGTACAACATCCCCGCTTGGCAGAAGGTTGCAGCCATTCCCGATAAGGAGCTGTGGGAGGCTCGTATGACCCTCAAACAGCGACTCTATAAGACCGTGGGCAAGATTATGAACGACAGGTCGAAGAGCCCCGTGGTGTCGCCCCGTCAGATGGTGGCCGTGAAGGAGAACTTCAAGCCCGATGTGCTGACTATTGGTTTTGCTCGTAGGTTTGCGACCTACAAACGCGCACACCTTCTCTTCACCAACCTCGAGCGTCTGTCGGCTCTGGTGAACAACCCCGAGCGCCCCGTACAGTTCGTCTTTGCGGGTAAGGCTCACCCCCAGGATATCCCCGGTCAGGATCTGATTAAACGCATTGTTGCCGTTTCGCAGATGCCCGAGTTTGCAGGCAAGATTCTCTTCCTGCCCAACTACGATATGGACATCTCGAGGAAGATGGTACAGGGCGTGGATATCTGGCTCAACACCCCCACTCGTCCTCTGGAGGCTTCGGGTACCAGCGGCGAGAAGGCTGTGATGAATGGCGTTATGCAGTTCAGCGTCTTGGATGGCTGGTGGGTTGAGGGCTACAAGGAGGGTGCAGGTTGGATGCTGCCTATGGAGCGCACCTACACCGACCAGAACCACCAGAACGAGCTGGATGCCGAGATGATCTATCGCACCATCGAGGAGGAGATTGTACCCCTCTACTACGACCGCGATAAGAACGGTATGCCCACAGGCTGGATTAAGAGTATGAAGAAATGTATCTCGGATATCGCTGCGAACTTCACCACCAACCGTATGCTCACCGACTATGAGGAGCGCTTCTACAATCCTCTCTATGCCCGCCACCGCGAGATGATCAAGGGCGACTACCTGATGGCTCGCGAGATTGCGGCTTGGAAACGCAAGGTGAGTGCCGCTTGGGATAAGGTGAAGGTCCTCGAGACCCGTCAGGCCGATATGAGCAAGCAGACTATGCTGGTGGGCAACAAGTACCGCTTTGAGGCAACGCTGGATATCGATGGCCTGAGGCCCGAGGATATCGGCGTGGAGCTGCTGCTGGCAAGCCAGATTGAGAGCGGCCACGATGTGAAGATTGCCGAGAAGGTGCAGCTCGAGGTTGTGAGCATCGAGGGCTCGAAGGTTGTCTACGCTGTGGATGCACAGATGGAGCACACCGGTTCCTACGATGCAGCCCTGAGGGTTTATCCCAAGAACGAGAAGCTGCCTCACAGGATGGACTTCGCCCTGGTTAAATGGGCCTAAACACTATTTTGGTGGGCTATTTTTGCGGTTGACTTGGCCTCGGAGGCCTCATTTACTTCTGGGTAAACTGCGACCTCGGCCTGCGCAACCACAAAAATAGCTCCACCAGAACAGAGTTGAAAGTTTGATGGGAGGATTGGGAGAGATGGGAGAGATGGGAGAGATGGAAGAGATAGGAGGATTGGGAGAGATGGGAGATTCTGCACTCCTTCCTAACTTCCCTAAAGACCTTAAGGACTTTAAGGACCTTAAGGACCCTATCTTTCAATTGTCAATTTAACCAAACGCTGCTACTACTTTTTTTTGAACCATAACTAAAACTTATCAATACCAAAAACTAACACACATCAGAATAAGGAGAGAGATATGGCAGTACTAACATTCGACAAAAACAGTCTGGGCAACCTCGAGTATGCGCTCCAGCGCGAGATGCTTTCGACCAACAGAACGGGTGGTTATATGAGCACCACCATCGTTTGTTGCAACACCCGAAAGTATCACGGCCTGATGGTCTGCCCCGTTCGTGATGGCGATGAGAAGAGTTATGTGCTCCTTTCGTCGCTCGACGAGACCGTCATTCAGCACGGTCAGCCCTTTAACCTCGCTCTGCATAGGTTCCCCGGAATCTATGAGCCTCGAGGCCACAAGTACATTGTGGACTTCGAGTACAACCCTACACCCACCATCCTCTATCGTGTGGGTGGTGTGCTGCTAAAGAAAGAGATTCTCTGGCGTCAGCACACTTCACATTCTCGCCTCTTTATTCGTTACACCCTGCTCGAGGCCAAGAGCGAAACGACACTTCGCTTGCGTCCCTTCCTGGCTTTCAGGGAGAAACACGCCTTGAGCAAGGCCAATATGTATGCCAATGGCCACTCGTGGGATGTCAAAGGTGGTGTGAAGTGCCGTCTGTATGAGGACTTCCCCTACCTCTATATGCAGTGCTCCGACCCTATGGCCGAGTTTGCTGCCGCCCCCGATTGGTACTACGACTTCGAGTATGCCGAGGAGGCCAACCGCGGCTACGACCACCACGAGGACCTCTTGACTACAGGCTACTTCGAGGTGAAACTCGAGAAGAACAAACCCCTCATCTTCTCCGCTTCGCTGGAGGAGATTGACCCCGAGAAGTTGGACGCCGCCTTCGAGAAAGAGCTCTCGGAGAGGAACTCCAAGACCGACTTCATCTCGCTGCTCAAGCACTCGGCCCACCAGTTTGTGGTGCGCTCGGGCGGCAGGAGTGAGGTTGTTGCCGGCTATCCTTGGTTTGGCCGCTGGGGTAGGGATACCTTCATATCGCTGCCCGGCATCACTCTGGCTCAGGGCGATGTTCAGGCCTGCCTGGATGTGCTCGACACCATCACGGGCGAGATGCAGGACGGCCTCTTCCCCAATGTGGGCACGGCCTACAACTCAGTGGATGCACCCCTCTGGTTCATCTGGACCCTCCAGCAGCTCGAGGAGCATATCGGCCGTAAGAAGGTCTGGGAGCGCTATGGCGGTTATGTCAAAGATGTCTTGAACGCCTATCGCAGGGGCGTGGGTGGCGTGGTTGCACTCCACACCAACGGCCTCGTGTGGGCTTCCCACCCCGAGTATGCCATCACTTGGATGGATGCTTGCGTTGACGGCAAACCCGTCACGGGCAGGGATGGCTACCAGGTGGAGGTCAATGCCCTCTGGTACAACGCCCTCTGCTACGCCATCGAGTGTGCCGAGAGCGCGGGCGACAAGGAGTTCGTCTCGGAGTGGAAGGGCGTACCCGCAATGACCAAGGAGTCGTTCCTCAGGCTCTTCTGGCTGGAGGATGGCTACTTGGCAGACTATGTGGATGAGAATGGGGCCAACGGCTTCATTCGTCCCAACCAGATTATCGCTTGCTCGGTGAACTATAAGATGCTCTCGCTGGTACAGCAGGAGGCGGTGTCGGATGTGGTTAAACGCCACCTTCTGACTCCTCGCGGTCTGCGTACCCTCTCGCCCCGCAACCCCCTCTACAAGGGTCGCTACGGTGGCAACCAGCGCGAAAGGGACGAGGCTTACCATCAGGGTACCGTTTGGGTATGGCCTTTGGAACACTATGTGAAGGCCAAGTTCGATGTTCAGGGCACAGGCTTCCTCTACAAGGCCGAGGAGATTCTCGAGGGCTTCAAGGAGGAGATGAGCATCAAGGGCATCGGCTCCATCTCGGAGATCTACGAGGGTGACCCACCACACGACGCTCGCGGAGCCATTTCGCAGGCTTGGAGTGTGGGCGCGCTGCTGCGTATTAATGAAATGATTGAAAAACAGAAAAAATAGTCGCTACTATGAGAGTATTAATGTTCGGTTGGGAATTTCCACCTCACATTGCCGGTGGTCTGGGTACGGCCTGCTATGGTCTGACCCGCGGACTTGCTCGTAATGGTGTGGAGGTTATTTTTGTGGTCCCCAAGGCTTATGGTGATGAGGACCAACGATTCATCAGGGTTGTCAATGCCAGTGATGTGGAGGCTGTCTATCGTAGTGGCGATGAGGATAGCGAGATATGGCGCAATGTGAAGTTTATGGAGATCAACTCCAATATGGTGCCCTATATCTCGCCCGAGCAGTTCGAGAGGGAGCGTAGCCGCAGCGAAAAGGTCGGCTCCGTTCACCACGAGGGCGATGTATGGCGCGAGAGGTACACCTTCTCGGGCAAGTATGGCGCAAACCTCCTGGAGGAGGTGGCACGCTATGCTCTTGTTGCCCGCCAGGTGGCCATCGACCTGGAGGGTCAGTTCGATGTGATTCACGCCCACGACTGGCTCACCTACTACGCAGGTATCGCTGCCAAGGAGGTCTCGGGCAAACCACTGGTTGTCCATATGCACGCTACGGAGTATGACCGCAGCGGCGAGAACATCAACACGCAGACCTATGCCATCGAGCGCGGTGGTATGGAGGCTGCCGACTTGGTGATGGCTGTGAGCAACCTCACGCGTAATATTATTATTAATAAGTATGGCATTCCTGCCGAGAAGGTCATCACTGTCCACAACGCCGTACGCTTTGCCGACAACAATATGGAGGAGGAGCGCGGTGTGAAGGATAAGATTGTCACCTTCCTCGGCCGTATCACCTATCAGAAAGGCCCCGACTACTTCGTGGAGGCTGCCGCCAAGGTACTCAAACGCACCCCCAATGTGAGGTTCGTGATGGCCGGTAGCGGCGATATGATGAACCATGTGATTCGTCGTGTGGCCAGACTCGGTATTGCCGATAGGTTCCACTTTACGGGCTTCCTCAAGGGTCCCGATGTGCAGAAGATGTTTGCCCTGAGCGATGTCTATGTTATGCCTTCGGTGAGTGAGCCTTTCGGCATCTCGCCTCTGGAGGCTATGAGGTCCAATGTCCCTGTGATTATCAGTAAACAGTCGGGTGTGGCCGAGGTTCTCGACTACGCCGTGAAGGTGGACTACTGGGATGTGGACGCTATGGCCGACGCTATCTATGGCCTGGTGACCTATCCAGCCCTCGGTAAACTCTTTGCACAGAAGGGTTTAGAGGAGGTCGATGGCCTCAAGTGGAACAACGCAGCCGCCAAGATTAAGGCCGGCTACGAGCGAGTGATTAATGAGAAAAAATAAGAAAAAAAGATAAACGATATGAAAACAGTATGTCTATACTTTCAGGTCCACCAGCCTCTGAGGCTCAAGACCTACAGGTTCTTCAATATGGGCAAGGACCACAACTATCTCGATGTGTCGGCCAACCGCTCCATTATGCAGCGTGTGGCTGCCGAGTGCTATCTGCCTATGAACAACCTCCTGCTTCGCCTTATCCGCGAGTGCGAGGGTCAGTTCAAGGTGACTTTCTCCATCTCGGGTCTGGCCATTGAGCAGTTCCGTAGCTACACCCCCGAGGTGCTCGATAGCTTCCGCGAGCTGGCCAAGACGGGCTGCGTGGAGTTCCTGGCAGAGAGCTACTCCCACTCCCTCTCGTCGCTCATCTCGCCCGAGGAGTTTAGGAGTGAGGTCGAGGCCCATGTGGCACTTATGAAGGAGGAGTTTGGTTATATCCCCACCTCGTTCCGCAATACGGAGCTCATCTACTCCGACCAGATTGGTGAGCAGGTTGCTGCTATGGGCTTCAGGGCTATGCTGGCCGAGGGTGCCCGCCATGTCTTGGGTTGGAAGAGCCCCAACTTCGTCTATGCCAACTCGTTGGACCAGAAGCTGAGAGTCCTCCTGCGCAACTACAAACTCTCCGACGATATCGCTTTCCGCTTCTCGAATCAGGGTTGGGGCGAGTGGCCTCTGACGGCCGAGAAATACGCCTCGTGGATTGCCGATGAGAACACTACGGGTGAGGTTGTGAATCTCTTTATGGACTACGAGACCTTTGGTGAGCACCAGAAGGCTTCGAGCGGCATCTTCGACTTTATGGCGCAGCTGCCCAAGTCTATGCTCGCAACGGGCGCTCTGAAGTTCGGCACCGTGACCGAGACCGCAGCTGCCAACCAGCCTACGGGCGTTCTCTACTGCACTCACGCTATGTCGTGGGCAGACGAGGAGAGGGATGTGACCGCTTGGCTTGGCAACGACCTCCAGAATGAGGCCTTCGGCAAACTCTATGGCCTCCAGGAGAAGGTCAGGGAGCTCAACCACGACGACTTCAACTATGTGTGGAACTTTATGAAGGCCTCGGACCACTTCTACTATATGGCTACCAAGTGGTTCTCGGATGGCGATGTTCATAGCTATTTCAACCCCTACGACTCGGCCTACTCGGCATTTATCAACTATATGAATGTGCTGAGCGACTTCGCCAACGAGTTGGATATAGCATTGCAGGCCAACGAGTAAGGTCGACCGACAATCGACGACCGTCAACCGACGACCGACTATAGAAACACCTCACGGGTTACATTTTTGTAACCCGTGAGGTGTTTTGTGAAAAGGGCTAAAAGGGCTAAAAGGGCTTATAGGGCTTATAGGTCCCATAGGTCTTATAAGTCTTATAGGCCCCATAGGTCCTTAAAATAATTTTCCATTGTCAATTTTCAATTTCTTTTCTGCCCTTTTCTCAATTCCTTTTAGTCTTTGCCCTCCGAAGAGGGTCAAATATTTACGGCTCGAGTTAGAAGTAATGCGCCGAGGCGATGGCGCAGACGCTTATGCGGACACCCTCCACGGAGCCTATGAGAGCTTCGGCCGAGGAGCCTATGGTTGCGCCCGAGGTGATGACATCATCGACCAGGAGGATATGTTTGCCCTTGAGCTCTTCGGCCCTTACGACCGAGAAAATGCCCTCGACATTGCCCCAACGCTCCTCGGAGCGTTTCAGGGCCTGACTCGGATTGTTCTTCACCCTGCGAAGGTGCCCTGTAGAATAGGGCCTTTGGAGAGCGGCCGCCACGCCTCGGGCTATGTATTCGGCCTGATTGTAGCCCCTCTTGAGTAGTTTGCGGCGGTGGAGCGGCACGGGGATGATGAGGTCCACATCGTAGAAGAGCCCTCCCTCGGCCAGCGCCTCGCCAAGCCACCGTCCACACTCCTCGGCCACACGCCAACTGCCCGCATACTTGAACTCGTGGACCGCCCTGCGCCAACCGCTCCCTTTGGGAAAGGCGAGAAGTGCGGCGGCGTGCTCGGTGGGCACAATGGTGCGCATATGGTCCAAGAGTGGGTTGTGGGCCTCGGTGGGGTGGGTTGTCAGAGGAGCCTCCATACGACAGCGTGTGCAGAAGGTCTGCTCGCCCTCAATCAGATACTCCCCACAGGCGGGACATCTGCGCGGCAGAAAGAGAGCAATCAGTGAGCGTAACATATTGTAGCGGTGGAGGTTGAGGACTATAAAGTGTTAGCCTTGGGGGTCTACATTTACTGTGACGCCGATGCGGCCATAGAGCTTGTTGCGCGAGAACTCGCGGAGGGCCTCACGGATGAGCCCCTTGGTGTCGGCAGGTGACTCGTTGCGACCTATGCGCACGAGAATCTCCATAATGTAGGTGTCGGCTATGTGGCTCACAGCAGGGGCGTGTGCATCGCTCACCCCACGACCTATGAGCTCCTTGAGCCTCGCGGCCAGAAGGCGGGCGCCACGATAGACCCCCTCGGCCGAGGTGTGCTTCAGGGTGATGGACACAAGGCGCGTGAAGGGGGGATAGCCGAAGGCCTCCCTGTCACGCAGTTGGCAGAGAGCCATTGCTCGATAGTCGCCCTTGGCGGCCTGAATTATGGTGTGGTTGTCGGGCTGCGAGGTCTGAATTATGGTGTGCCCCTTGTCGTCGGTGCGGCCCGCACGACCCGTAATCTGAACGATGGTCTGGAAGGCACGCTCCTCGGCCCTGAAGTCGGGACGGCACAGCAGGTTGTCGGCATTGAGAATGCCAACGACCGAAACGCCCTCGAAATCAAAACCTTTGGTTATGAGTCCGGTGCCTATCAGTATGTCGGTTTCGCCCCGCTCGAAGGAGCGTATGGTGTTGCGAAGTCGTTGTGCAGAGGCGGCAACATCGCCATCGAGCCTTGCGACCCTCGCCTCGGGGAAGAGCTCCGCTACGCTCTCCTCAATCTTCTCGGTGCCGAAGCCCTGGGGCTCAACCTGGCCCTGATGACAGGCAGGACACTTGGTGGGTGCATCCTCGGCGTGGCCACAGAGGTTGCAGCGCAGACGGTTGCCCTTCTTGTAGTAGGTGAGCGCCACGCCACAGTGGGGACATCGGGCGCTCCAGCCACACGAGGGACACTCCACATAGGGGGCAAATCCGCGCCTGTTCTGGAACAGCATAACCTGTCGGCCATCGGCCAGTGCGGCCTCTATGGCGTCGCGTAACTCCTTGTTGAGGTGTGCTTTGCGCTCTCCACGGCGGGCACTCTTGATGGTATCCGAAACGGTCACTGTGGGTAGCATCCCCGAGCCGTAGCGCTCGCCGAGCCACACATAGCCATATCTACCCGTGTAGGCGTTATGGAAACTCTCCAACGAGGGTGTTGCGCTGCCGAGCAGACAGCGGGTGGCGAGGTTGTGTGCCATCCATACGGCCACATCGCGTGCCGAGAAGCGGGGTGCGGGGTCCTCCTGCTTGAAACTGCGGTCGTGCTCCTCGTCGACAATGATGAGGCCGAGGTTGTTCAGCGGCAGGAGTATTGCCGAGCGGGTGCCTACGACAATCTCTCCGCCCTCCGAACGGCTCAGTTTTATGTACATCTCCGTTCGGGCACGAGCCGTCATCCCCGAATGGTAGACCACCAGTCCCTCGCCAAAGGCCTCCCTTAGGCGTGAGATAAGTTGCTCGGTGAGTGCAAGTTCGGGAATGAGATAGAGGGCCGACTCGCCACGCAGCAGACACTGCTCCACAAGGCGGATGTAGAGCTCCGTCTTGCCACTGCCAGTGATGCCGTGCAGCAGGGTGGTGCGGTGGCGCGAGAGGTTCTCTTCGAGTTTTGCCAGGGCCGAGGCCTGCTCCTCGGAGAGGGTTGTGTGGTGGCGGAAGTGGGTCGCCTCATAGTGGGGTGAGCGCTCGCGGTCGTAGCTCTCCAAGAGTCCCCCCTCCAGTAGCTTGGCGATGATGGGGGTGGAGGCCTCAAGCGCCCTGCGGGGCACCTCGCCATCGAAGTAGTGGCCCTCACCACAGAGCTCCAAGAACTCCATCATTGCCTTGTATTGCGCCTTGCGGCGGGGAAGCAGAGCCTCCAACGCCTCGTTCAGAGCCTCCTCGGTGCGAATCCCCTCGGAGAGTCGCAATATCTGCTCCCTGCCGAGCGAAAAGACGCGCTGGCTGAAGAGGTCGTCACTCTGTGCGGAGGGTTTCAGCAGGGAGGGTAGCGCCGCACGCATAATCTCACCCTCGGTACACATATAGTACCCCGCCATCCACTCCCAGAGGGCTATCTGCCCGACGCTGGCCAGCGGCTCGGTACGCACGATGGAACTGATGCGGCGGATGCGCTTGTAGGGTGGGGTGTTGTGGTGAAGACGCTTGATGATGCCGGTGTAGATTTTGTTCTCTCCGAGGGGCACCGAAACACCAGAGCCGACAACTATGTTGTCGCTCATCTGCTCGCCAACCTCAAAGGTAAGAGGTGCCAGAGCCAGGGGGAGTATCACATCGGCAAAGAGTCGTTCCATTGTTTTTATTAACTTTTTGGTGGAAATTTTCTCTGCGGCATTACTATTTTTGGCGCGAAAAACCGAAAATAAAATCCCAAAAATCCTTTCCGCAAACAATTCTTGACAAAAATAGATAAAAATCGGGAAAAAGGTTGTACCTTCGTGACGAAATATAAAGTTACTACGATGAATAACTCTAACTCTAAATTTGGTACGATTTTCACTTGGGTCAAGGACCTCGTGTTGATTACCATTGGCGTGGCAATTTACGCATTCGCTTGGACCGGAATTATCAACCCTGCCGACGGTATGGGTGGTGGCGCAACAGGTTTTGCACGACTGGTGTGTGAGCTCACTGGCGGTGTCGAAGGCGGTGGTGTGCCCATCGGTGTCACCTTCTTCATCTTCAATGCCGTATTCCTGATTATCTGTGTGCTACTTCTGGGCGCAAAGTTCGGCATAAAGACCATCTATGCAATCCTTATGACATCGGTGCTTATGACACTCTTTGAGAGTGTTCTGCCCACCGAGGGTATATTCCCTGCTCTGGCCGACGATAAACTCCTCTCCTCCATCTTGGGTGGTGTGGTTATGGGCTTCGGTGTGGCCAGCTGTCTGCTGATGGGCGGCTCGACCGGCGGTAGCGACCTCATCGCTATGATTGTCACCAGGTACCTCAATCTGAGCTACTCGCAGGTAGTGGTCTTTGTGGATGTCTTCATCATTGGCGCCTCCTACTTCGTTTTCGGTGGCGACATTATGATTACCATCTACGGTTTCATCACCACCGCAGTCTTTGGCTATGCAAGCAATATGGTCCTCTCGGGTGACAAACAGTCGCTCCAGATTTTCGTCTTCTCGAAGGACTACGACGCTATTGCCGATGTGGTTTCCAATAAGCTCGAGCGTGGTGTGACCCTGCTGAATGGTACGGGCTACTACTCGAAGCAGGATGTGAAAATCGTGATGATTGTCTGCCGCAAGAGCGAGCTCGGTATGATGATGAGGGCCATCAAGGGCGTAGACAACAAGGCATTCATCTCGGTTGCCAATGTTATGGGCGTCTATGGCGAGGGCTTCGATAAGTATAAGATTGCGGGTAAGAAGGAGCTCAAGGCTGTCAAGAAGACCGAGGGTATCATCTAACCTTCACCCACAACTCCCCAATGAAATTGGACAAGAAATATTATTAGGCTTTAGATAAATTAGGATAATGAGCAAGAAAGAGTACAAAAGATATTTGGTCACTTCGGCACTTCCCTATGCCAACGGCCCTGTACACATCGGCCACTTGGCCGGCGTATATGTCCCTTCGGACATCTATGTGCGCTACCTGCGCCTCAGAGGCAGGGATGTGGTGTGGGTGTGCGGTAGTGACGAGCACGGTGTGCCCATCACCATCAAGGCACGCAAAGAGGGCGTAACCCCACAGGATGTGGTAGACAAGTATAACGACATCATCAAGAGGTCTTTCGAGGGCCTCGGCATCTCGTTCGACATCTACTCGCGTACCACCTCGCCCACCCACTATAAGACCGCTTCGGAGTTCTTCCGCACACTCTACGATAAGGGTGTCTTCTCGGAGGCAACCTCGAAACAATACTACGACGAGGAGGCCAAGACCTTCCTCGCCGACCGCTACATTATGGGTACCTGCCCCCACTGCCAGGCCGAGGGCGCCTATGGCGACCAGTGCGAGAAGTGCGGCTCGACCCTCAACCCCACCGACCTCATCAACCCCAAGAGTATGATTTCGGGCTCGGCTCCCGTAATGAAGGAGACCACCCACTGGTATCTCCCCTTGGATAAGTATGAGCCCGCGCTGAGGGAGTGGATTCTCGAGGGTCACAAGGAGTGGAAGACCAATGTCTATGGTCAGTGCAAGTCGTGGATGGACCTGGGGCTTCAGCCCCGCGCCGTGAGCCGCGACCTGAACTGGGGTATCCCCGTACCCGTAGAGGGTGCCGAGGGTAAGGTGCTCTATGTGTGGTTCGATGCCCCCATCGGCTACATCTCTGCAACCAAGGACCTCACCCCCGACTGGGAGAAGTATTGGAAGAGCGAGGATACCAAGATGGTACACTTCATCGGCAAGGACAACATCGTCTTCCACTGCATCGTCTTCCCCGCAATGCTTATGGCCCACGGTGGCTATATCCTGCCCGAGAATGTGCCCGCCAACGAGTTCCTGAACCTCGAGGGCGACAAGATTTCCACCTCGCGCAACTGGGCCGTATGGCTCAACGAGTATCTGGAGGATATGCCCGGCAAGCAGGATGTGCTCCGCTATGTACTCTGCGCCAACGCCCCCGAGACCAAGGATAACGACTTCACCTGGAAGGACTATCAGGCTCGCAACAACAACGAGCTCGTGGCTGTGCTGGGTAACTTCGTGAACCGCGCTCTGGTGCTCACCCACAAATACTACGGTGGCGTGGTGCCCGAGGCAGGCGAACTGAGCGACTACGACAAGGAGATTCTCGCCGAGCTGCCCCGCATCAAGGTTGCTCTGGAGGAGAACTTGGAGAACTACCGCTTCCGCGAGGCACTCAAGGAGGCTATGAATATCGCCCGTCTGGGCAACAAGTACTTGGCCGACACGGAGCCCTGGAAGGTCGTTAAGACCGACCCCGAGAGGGTCAAGACTATCCTCAATGTGGCGCTCCAGATTGTGGCCAACACTACCGTGGCTATCGAGCCCTTTATGCCCTTCAGTGCAGAGAAGCTGCTCAGGATGTTGGCCGTCGAGAGGCTCGATTGGGAGATGATTGGTCGCAGCGACCTCATCCCCGCAGGTCACACCATCTCGACCCCCGAGCTGCTCTTCGAGAAGATTGAGGACGAGGTCATCGAGCGTCAGGTGCAGAAGCTCCAGGACACCAAGAGGGCCAATGAGGCTGCTGCCGCCGAGGTCCCCGAGCAGAAGGAGAGCGTAACTTTCGACCAGTTCGGCAAGATGGACATCAGGGTTTCGACCGTGGTGGCCGCCGAGAAGGTCGCCAAGACCAAGAAGCTCCTCAAGCTCACCGTCGATACGGGCATCGACACCCGCACCATTGTGTCGGGCATTGCCGAGTACTACACCCCCGAGGAGCTCGTAGGCCGCCAGATTCTGGTGCTCGTGAACCTGCTGCCCCGCGAACTGAAGGGTATCACCTCGGAGGGTATGATTCTGATGGCCGCCGACGCTACGGGCAAACTCACCCTGCTGGCCCCCACCGACAAGGTGCCCAACGGCTCCCAGGTGGGATAGGCGGCAACGGGTGGCAACGGCCACAACGAGTGCTGGGATTCCTAAGCAAGGCGGAGGGAAGTGCTGTGACATTGGGATGTAGCGATACGCAGTAAAGCCCAAAAGTTTTTGGTGCAGCTTTTTACAAAAAGGTGGCAACGTCCACAGCGAGTGTTGGTGGCTCCGAAATAGGGTAGAGCAAATGCAACGATACGCAGTATCGTCTAAAAATTTTTGGGGCGCCTTTTTATAAAAAGGCGCGAAGAAAAAGGAAAAAAGAAAAGAAGTATAACCAAATAACACACTAAAATTTTCCTAAAACTATTTAAGTGATGAAAGACATTAAATGGCAAGAGCTTGGTTTTAGCTATGTAAAAACCGACTACAACACCCGTTGCGTATGGAAAGATGGCGCTTGGGGTAAGGTTGAGGTGAGCGACAGCGAGTACCTCCCTATCCATATGGCTGCCACCTGCCTCCACTATGGTCAGGAGGTTTTCGAGGGTCTCAAGGCTTTCCGTGGCGTTGATGGCAAAGTTCGTTTCTTCCGTCTGGAGGAGAACGCAAAGCGTATGCAGCGCTCGGGTGAGTATCTGCGTATGCAGGTGCCCAGCATCGAACTCTTCGAGGAGATGTGTACCAAGGCTGTGCAGGCCAATGCAGAGTACATTCCTCCCTACGGCACCGGCGCATCGCTCTACTTGCGTCCCCTGCTGATTGGTACCGGCGCACAGGTGGGTGTTAAGGAGTCCAACGAGTACACCTTTGTGGTGTTCGTAACCCCCGTAGGCCCCTATTTCAAGGAGGGCTTCAAACCCATCACCGTTACCCTGGAGCGTCTGTACGACCGTGCAGCTCCCCACGGCACCGGCCACACCAAGGTGGGTGGTAACTATGCAGCCTCCATCGGCTCGGGCTCGAGGGCTCACGAGGCAGGCTTCGCAAATGTTCTCTATCTGGACCCCAGCGAGAAGAAGTATATCGACGAGTTCGGCGCAGCTAACTTCTTCGGTATCAAGGAGGGTAAGTATGTGACTCCCGACTCGACTTCGGTGCTTCCTTCGATTACCAATATGTCGCTCCGCACCTTGGCTGAGGACCTCGGCCTGAAGGTTGAGAACCGTCCTATCCCCGTTGAGGAGCTTGCAACCTTCGAGGAGGCTGGCGCTTGCGGTACCGCAGCTGTCATCTCGCCCGTAGGCCGCATCTACGATCCTCTGACCAAGGAGTACTATGAGTACGGCACCGAGGCTGGTCCTATGAGTGTTAAACTCTACACCCTCTTGCAGGATATTCAGTACGGTCGTGCGGAGGATACTCACGGTTGGACTACCATCATCGACCTGTAAAAAACGCATATAGCGGGTGAATTTTTCACCAACTGCAACGGGCGAGACCCTCACTTACCTCGAGTAAGCTGCGGGCCTCGCCCATCTTGTTGTTAAAAAATTCCCGCCGCTATCTGTGTTTTTTTGTCTACCGACGACCGACAATGGGGCCTATAAGACTTATAAGTCCCATAAGCCCTATAAGCCCCATAGGTCCCATAGATACCCTCCCCTAAGTTAGGGGAGGGTCCGCGAAGCGGGGGAGAGGTCTGTTTTTTTCAGTGGTAAGCGGTCATCCTTGTTCACGGGTTACATTTTTGTAACCCGTGAACTATTGGGAAGGGTGTAAAGGGCCAAAAGGGCGAAAAGGGCCAAAATGATTGCTGGAGAAATGGCCTCATAAGTCTTATGAGATTTATAAGCCCCATACATACCCTCCCCTAAGTTAGGGGAGGGTCCGCGAAGCGGGGGAGAGGTCTGT
>JAGBFH010000016.1 GCA_017936605.1 Tidjanibacter sp. | reverse complement strand
TTGTCAAAGGCGACAGAAGCACGACAAAAGTGCGACAAATTAAATCGCGCTGTTTCAGAGAGTTATGCGCGTTGCGCTTGTAACTTGTTGATATAAAACAAAAAAGGGAAAACCTTTCGATTTTCCCTTTTAGTGATTCCGTTGGGGCTCGAACCCAAGACCTACAGCTTAGAAGGCTGTTGCTCTATCCAACTGAGCTACGGAACCATTTATCTTTATTCGGGGGGCAAAATTACGATTTTTTTTGGTCTTATCAAACAATTGCCCCCCTTAATTTGGTCTTTCGTCACACTACCCCACCTCTGGTGCCACAAACAGCGCACACACTACTTAGGCAGGATGATTTCCAGCGGGCCGTGGTAGTAGACATAAATCTTATGCTCCTCGCTCATAGCGTCCACCGTCACAAAGTACTCGCCCTCGAGCGACGAGATGATCACCTTACCCTCCGTTAGAAATCCATAGTAGTCGGTGATATAACCCTCCTTGGCGGTGCCGTAGTAGCTGCCGCCCATATACATCATACCCGAGCCCGGGTCGTAGAGGTCCATCTTCGACAGGGCTATATAGTTGCCCGTATAGCCCACCTTGTACTCGCCCTCGGGTGTCGCCTTACCATCGGGCAGCAGCAGGTCCAGAATCATCACATCCTGCTGGCCGTCCTCCCTTGTGGCGGTAATCTCAAGGAAGAAGTTGTCTTGGCGGTGGAAGTCGGCGTAGATGTTGTCGAATCTCTTGCATATAACCTTCTCGGCCGTGAAGTTCACATCCTGTGTAAGGGTCGAGATGGGCTGCTCCATATCCTCCACATCGAGCCACTCATCGCAAGCACTCACACCCAGAGCCATCATCAGGGCCACAAGGCCTTTAACCAAAAATCCTTTCATAAATTCTCTCTCTTTTTTTCGTTCTATTATCTCTACTCGTTCTGATTGGGGGTCTTTGTTTCGTCACTCTCCGAGGCGGACTCCTCGGCTGCTATCGCGGGTTCCTCGGTCTTCTGCTCCTCTTTCTCGGTGGCCACTCGGCCCAGGCGCATAAGTTCACTCTTGAGCTGTGTTTCGGTCAGTCCGCGGGCTATCTTTCCCTTGTGTGCCACAGAGATAGCACCCGTCTCCTCCGACACCACAACGACGATTGCGTCGCTCTCCTCGCAGATGCCCATAGCGGCCCTATGGCGCATACCGAAGTGGAGAGGCACCTCGCTCTTGGTGGAGGGCAACACACACTTGGCGGCCGTAATCCTACCGCCCGACACCACCATTGCGCCGTCGTGCAGGGGTGAGTTCTTGAAGAAGATGTTGCGGATGAGCGAGGGGGTAATGTTGGCATCAATCTTCACACCTGTGGCTATGATGTCGTCGAGTGAGCCATCCTGCTTGATGACAATCAGCGCACCGGTGAGCGTGCGGCTCATATCGCCTGCGGCCCTCACGATGGGGTCAATCACATCGTCAATAATCTCGTGTTTGGCCTTGCCGTTGTTTATGAGCTTGTAGAAAAAGGCCAGTGGGCCCGTCTGCTGGCTGTTGCTTCCGAGGGTCTGGAGGAACTTTCGTATCTCGCTCTGGAAGATGATAATCAGGGCTATAAGTCCCACATTGACCACCGACCCGAGGATGCCCGACATAAGCTCCATATTGAAGGCCCTGGCGACGACCCACGAGATGTAGATGACCAAGATACCGGCCAGGATGCTCGTGGCCTGCGTACCTCGGATAAGTTTGTAGATGTAGTAGATGATGATGGCCACCAGCAGAATGTCCACCACATCCATTATTGACATCTTAATAAAACCCATAACGACCCTATACTATTTTTTATATATATAATAAACGCTCATTTGTGCCCTTCGGCGTGGGCATAGCCCCAAGCGCCCTCGGCCCTTTTTGGGGGATACACCTCAACCAAAATCGGCCCATCACCCCAAAGTACCCCCAAAAATACGAAAAAGAGTTGAAAGTTGAAAATTGATGGTTGAAAATTGATATCGTGGGCAGAGAATTTGGGAAATTAGGGAGGGAGAGGTCGGTTGTGCTTCGGTAGAAGAATGGGAGAAATGAGAGAAATGAGAGAAATGGGAGATTCCTTAAGGTCATTAAGGTCCTATGGGGCCTATAAGACTTATAAGACCTATAAGACCTATAAGACTTATGGGACCTATAAGCCCTTTTGGCCCTTTTGGCCCTTTCGGCCTTTCCCCTCCCCTAAGTTAGGGGAGGGTGGGCGAAGCCTGGGAGAGGTCTGTTGTGCTTCGGTAGTAAGAATGGGAGAAATGAGAGATTCCTTAAAGTCCTTAAAATAATTTTCAATTTTCAATTTCCTTTTTGTCGGTCGTCGGCAAAAAAGGAGCGGTGAGGCACCAGATGGGCCCCACCGCTCGCGAAACTTATCTAAAGTTCACTACAAGTTTACTTCTTTGCCGCTTTCTTCTCGGCCTTGCTCATAAGGTCGTAGGATACGGGAGTTGCGATGAATACCGACGAGAGGGTACCGATAATCACACCAAACATCAGTGCGAATACGAAACCACGAATCACAGCACCACCGAAGAGGAAGATTGCAAGCAGAGTTACCAGAGTGGTACCCGAGGTGTTGATGGTACGGGCCAGAGTGGTATTAACAGCTGCGTTGATGGTCTCCTTCAGGTTGCGCTTGGGATAGAGAGTGGTAAACTCACGGATACGGTCGAAGATAACCACCTTATCGTTGATCGAGTAACCGATAATGGTCAGGATAGCAGCGATGAACGACTGGTCGATCTCGAGGTTGAAGGGCAGAAGGCCGTGCAACAGCGAGAAGATACCCATGGTGAGGAACGCGTCGTGTGCAAGAGCAACAACCGAACCGGCACCCCACTGCCACTTCTTGAATCGCAGGATGATATAAAGACCGATGGCCAAGAGTGCGAAGAATACCGAGATGAATGCACCGCGGGTAATATCCTTAGCAACGCTGGGGCCTACCATATCGGCCTGGATGATACCGTTGGGGTTGGTAGCGGTCGAGGTGAACTCGTCGATGGTGAGCTCCTGCTTGTAGAGGCCCTTAACGCCCTCATAAATCAGGTTCTCAACCTGTGCGGTAGCCTCATCGCTCTCATCCGAGTGGCGATACTGGGTTACGATACGCATAGTAGCGTCGTCACCAAACTGCTTAACCTCAAACGATTTCTCGTTGGCCTCACCCTCGGCAGCGTCGAATACTACCTGAAGACCCTCACGAACATTGTCGGCGGTCACGGGCTGGTCGAAGCGTACAACGAAGGTACGACCACCCGAGAAGTCAACGCCGTAGTTCAAACCACGGGTCGAGAGCGAGATAACCGAAGCAACGATCAGAACGAGCGAAACCACATAGGATACCTTGCGGATGCCGATGAAGTTAACCTTGGTATTGGAGAGGAAGTTCTCGGTAAGCCTCGAGGAGAACTTGATGTTCTTACCCTTACCTACGCGAGCCATAAACATCATACGGGTGAAGAAGAGCGAGGTGAAGAGCGAGGTGATGATACCGATGATAAGGGTGGTAGCGAAGCCCTGAACAGGACCAGTACCGAAGATGAACAGCACGATACCGGTGATGATGGTGGTGATGTTCGAGTCGATAATGGCGCTCATAGCGTTCTTGTAACCCTCGGTGATAGCGTTGGCAAGAGCCTTGCCAGCCTTGAGCTCCTCTTTCACGCGCTCGTAGATAATCACATTGGCATCCACAGCCATACCCAGAGTCAGCACGATACCTGCGATACCGGGAAGGGTCAGCACTGCACCAAACGATGCGAGAATACCGAAGAGGTAGAAGACATTGCAAATCAGAGCGATGCTTGCCACAACACCTGCGTTGCTATAGAAGAAGATCATATAGAGCAGTACGAGCACAAATGCAATCACAAACGAGATGAGCGAAGCATTGATACTCTCTGCACCCAGCGAAGGACCTACAACGGTATCCTGGATGATGCGTGCGGGGGCGGGCAGTTTACCCGACTTGAGCACATTGGCAAGGTCGGTAGCCTCGGTGATGGTGAAGTTGCCGGTGATAGCCGAGCGACCGCCGGTAATCTCATTCTGAACGGTAGGAGCCGAATAAACAACACCGTCGAGAACGATAGCGATGCTCTTGCCGATGTTGGCCTTGGTCATACGAGCCCAAACATTGGCACCACTTGCATTCATAACCATATCTACCTCGGCCGCACCACCAGTCTGCGAGTACTGGGGCGAAGCGTCTACAACCGAGCCACCATCCAGAGGAGCTTTGCCGTCACGGCCGTCGGCCTTGATAGCGTAGAGCTCATATACGGTGCCTGCCTCATCGATAGCCTTGGCGCTCCACATAAAGCGTACATCGGGGTTGATGACAGCCTTCACCTGGGGCATAGCAAGCATCTCGTCGATAGCCTCCATATCGTAGCTCATAGCGCGACCTACAACGGGACCACCGTAGCTGTTAAGTTCCAGCTTACCAAGCAGAGGATTGTGTTTCACGAAAGCCTCCCTTGCGGCGCTCTCCGAAACCTCAGCGTTCTCGAGCTCGGCTACCAAGTCACCCTCGGCGGCCTTCTTCTCCTCAGCTTTGGGCTGCTCAACAACCTGAAGGTCCCTCAGCACGCGGTTTGCACGCTCCAGCTGGGGAAGAACCTCATTGCCGTCGTAGGTTGCCCAGAACTCCAACGAAGCGGTACCCTGGAGGAGTTTACGAACACGCTCGGGCTCTTTCACGCCGGGGAGCTCCACCAAGATGCGACCCGAGTTCTCCATACGCTGGATGTTGGGCTGTGCCACACCAAAGCGGTCGATACGGCTACGGAGCACATTGTAGGAGTTCGAAATTGCGCTCTCCGACTCCTCGCGAAGTACCTGGAGTACCTCATCGTTGGTGCTATTGAGCGACACTTTGTCCTTCATAATCTGATTGTTGAAAATCAGAGCGAGGGGTGCGCCATTGGAAAGACGGTCATAGGATTTAGCGAAAGCCGAGATGAAGTCACCCTGGTTGCTTGCCTTAGCCTCCTCAACGGCTGCGAGGAATACGGGGTCCTTCGAGTCGTTCGAGAGAGCCACAACGATATCCTCAACTGCAATCTCCAACATAACATTCATACCGCCACGGAGGTCAAGACCGAGGTTAATCTCTTTCTCTTTCACCTCTGCGTAGGTAAATTTCTTCACAAGGACATTGAAAACAGGTTTGGATTTAACACTGTCGAGGTACTGCTGCTCCTTCTTCACCAGGAGCGACTCGCGGTAAGCCTCTTCGCTCATTTTTGCTTTAGCCAAATCTGCCTCGGTAACGGTGGTAGCAGCAACCTGCTCGATAGCATATTTCTCTGCCTTGTTCTCCACCCTCATCGAAACAAATGTGAACGAAAGCTGATAAGCACACGCGAGAGCCAAAACAATCGCGATGAATTTAATAAGACCTTTGTTCTGCATTTTTTTGATAGGTTTTGAAAAAATTATTGTTTGTTTTTGTCTTGTCTTGTTGGTGCTTGCCCCTCACGCGCGAGAGCGCGCAACGCGCAATTAGCCCGCAAAGTTAACACTTTTTTTCAATACACAAAACAAACGGGGCTAAAGTTGAAAATTGAAAATGGACAATTGACAATTGACAAAACTGAAGTTTTGTCTAAAATGCTCCCGCTCGGCAGAGTGCAGATGTGCCCTCTGCTCTCGCTTACTCGCATTTGCGAAAATTGACAATTGAGAGAGATGGGAGATTCCTTAAGGTCATTAAGGTCATTAAAGTCCTTAAGGTCCTATGGGGCCTATAAGACTTATGGGACTTATAAGACCTATGGGACCTATAAGCCCCATAAACCCTTTTCGCCCTTTTTGCCCTTTTGGCCCTTTTGGCCCTTTTGGCCCTTTTGGCCCTTCCCCTCCCCTGAGTCAGGGGAGGGTGGGCGAAGCCCGGGAGAGGTCTGTTGTTAGTTTTCAGTTCTCTGTCCTCTGTCGACCGTCGTCTGTCGACGAAATATTGCAGCTGGCGGGATGAATGTAAGGCTTACAACAAAAAATGCTCTGGCACATTACTTAAGCGTAAGTGCCAGAGCAACTTTTTGTTATATAACGGAGCTGTCGCCCGCTATATGTGTTATGGTGTTATTTCACCTCTTCGAACTCAACATCCTCAGCCTGCTGAGCGCCACCGCCCTGCTGCTGGCCGGGCTCGCCCTGAGGAGCACCCTGAGCCTGCTGTGCGTTAGCCTGGGCGTAGATGTCCTGCGAGGCTGCCTGCCAAGCGGCGTTGAGTTTCTCGGTTGCAGCGTCAATACCTGCGATGTTCTGCGACGAGTGGGCACTCTTGAGCTCTGCGAGGGCGCTCTCGATGGCCTGTTTCTTCTCGGCGGGAATCTTGTCGCCGTACTCTTTGAGCTGCTTCTCGGTCGAGAAAATCATACTGTCTGCACCGTTGATTTTGTCAACCCTCTCGCGCTCCTCTTTATCCTTGGCCTCGTTGGCCTTAGCCTCGTCTTTCATACGCTGAATCTCTGCGTCGGTCAGACCGCTGGAGGCCTCGATGCGGATGCTCTGCTCCTTGCCGGTGCCTTTGTCCTTAGCCGAAACGCTCAGGATACCGTTGGCATCGATGTCGAACGAAACCTCAATCTGGGGTACGCCACGGGGAGCTGCGGGGATGCCGTCGAGGTGGAAGCGACCGATGGTCTTGTTGTCGCGTGCCATCTGGCGCTCGCCCTGGAGAACATGAATCTCAACCTCGGGCTGGTTGTCCTGTGCGGTGGAGAATACCTGACTCTTGCGCACGGGGATGGTAGTGTTGGCATCAATCAGTCGGGTGAAGACGCCACCGAGGGTCTCAATACCGAGCGACAGAGGAGTAACATCCAACAGGAGCACATCCTTAACCTCACCGGTGAGAACGCCACCCTGAATAGCGGCACCGATAGCCACAACCTCATCGGGGTTCACACCCTTCGAGGGGGTCTTGCCGAAGAAGTCCTCAACCACCTTCTGGATTGCGGGGATACGGGTCGAGCCGCCCACGAGGATAACCTCATCTATCTGATTTGCAGTGAGTCCTGCATCGCTGAGCGCTTTGCGGCAAGGCTCAATGGTTGCGCGGATAAGCGAGTCGGCCAGCTGCTCAAATTTGGCCCTGGTGAGGGTCATCACAAGGTGCTGGGGAATACCGTCTACGGGCATAATGTAGGGGAGGTTAATCTCGGTCGAGGTGCTGCTCGAGAGCTCAATTTTGGCCTTCTCGGCGGCCTCTTTCAGACGCTGCATAGCCATAGGGTCTTTGCGCAGGTCGATGCCGTGTTTGCTCTGGAACTCTGCGGCCATCCAGTCGATGATCACATGGTCGAAGTCATCACCACCGAGGTGGGTATCACCGTTGGTCGATTTCACCTCAAACACGCCGTCGCCGAGCTCGAGGATGGAGATATCGAAGGTACCACCACCGAGGTCATAAACAGCAATCTTCATATCCTTGCCGGCCTTGTCAAGACCATAGGCGAGAGCTGCTGCGGTAGGCTCGTTGATGATACGGCGCACCTTCAGACCTGCAATCTCACCAGCCTCTTTGGTAGCCTGACGCTGCGAGTCGCTGAAGTATGCGGGCACAGTGATAACTGCCTCACTTACAGTGGTTCCGAGATAGTCCTCGGCAGTCTTTTTCATCTTCTGAAGAACGATAGCCGAAATCTCCTGGGGGGTATATTTGCGGTTGCCAATCTCCACCATAGGAACATCGTTTGCACCCGACACTACCGAGTAGGGAACGCGGGTCACATCCTTTGCCACCTGGCTCATCTTCTCACCCATAAAGCGTTTGATGGAGAAGACAGTATTTTTGGGGTTGGTGATAGCCTGACGCTTTGCGGGGTCGCCCACTTTGCGCTCACCACCGTCGGTGAAAGCGACAATCGAAGGGGTCGTGCGGTGACCCTCGCTGTTGGGGATAACTACGGGCTCATTGCCCTCCATAACTGCTACACACGAGTTGGTTGTACCAAGGTCGATACCAATAATCTTTGCCATAATCTTACTTTGTTTTTTGTTGTTTATACTTACTTATATTTTATCTATTCTCTTTTGTTGCCCCACTCTCTATTGGGGCTCGGGCCTAAAGTATTTGTCCCGTTTTGCTTGAGGAATGTTCAATCTCTGTGCCAAGCAGCAAAACCGTGCCACAACTGACACTTCTGACACAAAAGCCCTCTTCGGCACTGACATTTTGTCAGTTTGTGGGTGTCAAAAATGGGCCAAAGAAAAAAAGTGGTGGCAAAATTTTTTTTTCTCACAAAAGGGTTGTAATTTTATGGTGCTAAAAATTTCCATTAACGGATTACAAACTAAATCTTAATATTACTATGATTACAACCTTTAATGAATTGCGTCGCATCAAGGACAAATTGCCCAGCGGAAGCATGCAGCGCATCGCAGACGAGGTAGGCTGCGATGCAGATGAAGTAAGGAACTATTTTGGCGGTCGTCACTTCGAGGCAGGTACGACCGCGGGTGTACACTTCGAGGAGGGTCCCGATGGCGGAACCGTAAGTTTCGACGACGACACCATCTTCAACGCTGCTCTGCGCATCCTCAAAGAGCTGGAGAAATAGTCCGCAAGGCGCACAAGACAAAAACGACAGCCCGAGATTCGGGCTGTCGTTTTTTTGTCTAAAGTCGAAGGTCGAAAGTCTAACGACCTTTTATCAAGTTTACTTGAGGATGGTGGGCCTTTAGGGTTACTCCTCTGTCTTTAGGCAGCCACACATCTCCCATTCTCGCAGGCTCTACACTAAAAGTTTTTTGCGGAGCTTTTTTTTGAAAAAGGCGACAAAACAACTATACCAGAGCAAAGGAGAGGTCGCCGCGGCAGCATAGTTTGCCCCCGACCGAGAGTTCGGCGTGGCAGAGGACCAGCGGTCCGCGCCTATGGACCAGCGTGGCCACCACTCGGCACTCGTCGCCCGGGCGCACCATATTCTTGAACCTCACATTGTCGATGCCCGAGTAGAGGGTGCTCTTCTGCGGCAGGTCCTCCTTGACGAGCAGCGCACAGCTCTGCGCCATAATCTCACAGAGAATCACCCCCGGCACAATGGGGTTGTCGGGGAAGTGTCCCTCAAGGAAAAACTCATCCCCGCGTATGCGGTAGCGTGCCTCGCACCTACCCTCCTCTATCACCTCAGCCTCATCCAGGAGCAACATAGGCTCGCGGTGGCGCAAATACCCTTTCAGCTCTTCACGATTCATACTCGCCTGCACCTATGCCAATCGGCTGTTAATAAACTCCTTAATAACCCTTTCGGCACCCAGCGCGAGGTCTTCTACAATCTCCCTTGCCGACTGCTCTTCGCGCACCATACCGGCACACTCGCCGGCCATATAGCTACCGTTCTCGTCGCCCTCCTGCACCGCCTTGCGCAGTGAGCCCGTGCCGAAGGAGAGTATATCCTCGGGCCTTGTCTGCGGGTCGCTCTCCATCTTGGCGAACTCGCGCGAGAAGGGGGTCTTGAGGGAGCGCACGGGGTGTCCGAGGCTCTTACCGGTGACGGTTGTGGAGATGTCGGTAGCCTTGAGGATGTTCTCCTTGTAGCGGGGGTGGACATTGCACTCCTTGGCCACCAGAAAGCGTGTGCCTACCTGCACTGCCTCGGCGCCGAGCATAAAGGCCGCAGCTGCCCCTCTACCGTCACAGATACCGCCCGCTGCAATCACAGGAATATCCACAGCGTCAACTATTTGGGGCACCAGAGGCATAGTGTGGAGTTCGCCCACGTGGCCGCCCGACTCGGCACCCTCGGCAACGATGGCATCGGCACCAGCACGCTGCATCTTCAGCGCCAGGGCCACCGAGGCCACCACGGGGATAACCTTGATGCCGGCAGCCTTCCACGCCTCCATAAACCTCACGGGGGAGCCCGCACCTGTGGTGACAATCTTCACTCCCTCCTCGACAACCAATGAGGCAATCTCATCCGCATTGGGGGCCTGCAACATAATATTGACGCCAAAGGGCTTATCGGTAAGTTCTCTGCATTTTCTGATTTCGTTTCTCACGGCCTCCGTACCTGCATTGATGGAGGAGATGAGGCCCAGACCGCCCGCATTGGACACGGCTGCGGCGAGCGACGCATCGGCCACCCACGCCATACCGCCCTGAATCACAGGGTATTCAATGCCCAACATCTGGCAAATTCTACTCTTAATCATAGCTTCTATTCAGTTATTCAAATGAAAAATAGGATGTAAAGATAGCGAAAAAGTTGAGAATTGAAAGTTGAAAGTTGAGAATTGACAAAACTGAAGTTTTGTCTAAAATGCTCCCGCTCGGCAGAGTGCAGATGTGCCCTCTGCTCTCGCTTACTCGCATTTGCGAGAATTGACAAATTCCCTAATAAATAATTTTGAATTTTGAATTCCTTTTCGCCCTTTTTGCCCTTTTTGCCCTTTTAGCCCTTAAGGACCTTAAAGACCTTAAAGACCTTATTGTCGGTAGACGGTAGATTCGCTGGCACCTTTGTGCCCGAGTGCATATCGCGGAGGAAATTTTGTGCCAACAAGAAGGGCGAGCCCGCAGCTTACTCGAAGTAAGTGAGGAGCTCGCCCCTTTGAAGGTGGTGTAAAATTTACCCGCGAGATGTGCTCGCAGATGTGCTCGCAGATGTGCTCACAGATGTGCTCGCAGATGCGCTCGCCTCGTAGCCCGTGTCGGGAAGAAGATGTGAACCCTGCGCGGCAGCGACGGCGAGGGTGTCGCAACGATTGTTTTCGACGGTGGTGGCGTGGCCTTTGACCCACACGAACTTGACGCGATGACGGCGGTAGACCCTCAGAAAACGCATCCACAGGTCGGGGTTCTTGGCCTTCGCAAAGCCGTTTTTCTCCCAGCCGAAGAGCCACCCCTTCTCTACCGAGTCGACCACATATTTGCTGTCGGAGTAGAGGGTCACATCGGTGCCCTCGAACTTCAGGGCCTCGAGCGCAACACAAACGGCCAACAACTCCATACGGTTGTTGGTCGTTAGTCGGTAACCGGCACTGAGCTCTTTGCGGTGGGGCGGCGAGAGCAGGACTACTCCATAGCCTCCCCTACCCGGATTGCCGAGCGCTGAGCCATCGGTATAGATTGTTACAGTGGGCACTTCTCTTCGCTGTGGATACCTCTATTAATAGTTCGGGCGCATATACGCGCGCGTGAGAGTCTGCGGGACCTTGTGACTACTCGCCCCGCAACTCCCCTATCATCTCATTTGTTAGCGCCTCTTCTCCTTGGCCTCCACCGAGAGGGTTGCGTGGGGCACCACTCTCAGTCGCTCTTTGGGGATGAGTTTACCCGTCTCGCGGCAGATACCGTAGGTCTTATTTTCGATTCGCAGCAGGGCAGCCTCGAGGTGCTGAATGAACTTGAGCTGACGCTGTGCCAGTCGTCCCATCTCCTCTTTGGAGAGGGTTGCAGCGCCCTCTTCGAGCACCTTGAAGGTGGGCGAAGTATCCTCGGTGTCGTTGCTCACGGAGTTGTTCACCGAGGCACGCAGCAGTTCGTAGTCGTCCTTTGCCTTGCCGAGCATATCGAGGATGATAACCCTGAACTCGGCCAATTCCTCATCGGAATATCTGGTTTTTTCAACTTCCTGTTCCATAGTTATTCGTTTTTGGTTTGTTAAAGGTAATAATTTCTTAACATCTACGCAACTTTTTGGCCAATAATTTTTATCCCACCGCACCTTTTTGCAAAAAGCTGCACCAAGAACTTTTGGTGTAGCCACCCGTTTTTCTCGTCACTAAACGCTCTACTTCGGCCCCAGATGCACCTCTCGCCACCATACGAAACACTCTCAAGACTCTTTGGAACAAAAAAAGCGAAAACCTTTCGATTTTCGCTTTTTCGGCATCCCGCTTCGGGGATTCTATCTTACTGCACCTTCGTTACAGCAATCTTGAGGGGCTCATCATCGATGTCGCTATCGACAACCACCGCACCTGCGGGCTCGGCGGCCAGCACAACGCTATTGGCCAGAGTCTGCTGTGCGATAAACTCGCCGTAGGCCTCGATTGCGCCCTCCAACATCTCCTTCTTCTCAATCTCGACGGTGATGCGGTCGGTAACCTCAAAGCCGCTCTCCTTACGGATATTCTGGATGCGGTTCACAAGCTCACGAGCCAAGCCCTCCTTGCGCAACTCATCGGTCACGGTAACATCCAGAGCGACGGTCAGTTTGCCCTCCGATGCCACCAGCCAGCCGGGCATATCCTCCGAGGTGATGTCGAAGTCGGCGGAAGTAACAACAACCTGCTCGCCCGCAACCTCCAGAGTGGTCTGGTCTGCGGCCTCAAGGGCTGCAATCTGCTCCTGCGAGAATGTGGCAACGAGTGCTGCCATAGGTTTGGCCAACTTGGCGTAGCGCGAGCAGAAGTTCTTGAAGTTGAGTTTTATGCGTTTGGTAATAAGACCCGTAGTGTTGGTGATGAGCTCAACCTCTTTCACATTGACCTCACCCATCAGCAGAGCCTTCACAGCCTCGAGTCTGCGGCCCATATCGCCATCCAAGATGGGGATGATGACCTTCGTGAGGGGCTGACGCACCTTGATGCCCACCTTCCTACGCAGAGCCAACACCATCGAGGTGCTCTTCTGTGCCAAGTCCATCATCTCCTCCAGCTCGCCGTCAATCAGCGCCTCGTTGCACTCGGGGAAGAGATTCAGGTGTACGGAGCCCTCGTGGCGGCCGCTCATCTCGTTCAGGTCCATAAAGAGGCGGTCGCTGAAGAAGGGAGCGAAGGGTGCCGAAAGCTGAGCCACAACCTCCAAGCAGGTGTAGAGGGTCTGGTAGGCCGAGAGTTTATCCTTGCTCATACCGCCGCCCCAGAAACGCTTACGGTTCAGGCGCACATACCAGTTCGAGAGGTTCTCGCCCACAAACTCCTGGATAGCCCTCGATGCGGGGGTAGGGTCATAGTCGTCGAGTCGCTCTTTGACCTCCTTCACCAGCGAGTTGAGAGCCGAGAGAATCCAGCGGTCGATCTCGGGACGCTCCTGTACGGGCACCTCCTCCTCGCGGCCTGTGAAGCCGTCGACATTGGCGTAGAGGGCGAAGAAGCCGTAGGTGTTGTAGAGGGTGCCGAAGTATTTACGACGCACCTCGTCAACGCCATCCACATCGAACTTCAGGTTATCCCAGGGCTGCGAGTTGGATATCATATACCACCTTGTAGCGTCGGGACCATACTTATCCATAACCTCAAATGGGTCTACGGCGTTGCCCAAGCGTTTGGACATCTTGTTGCCGTTCTTGTCCAAAACAAGACCATTGGAGATGATATTCTTGAATGCCACGCTGTCGAAGAGCATTGTTGCCAGAGCGTGGAGTGTGTAGAACCAACCGCGGGTCTGGTCCACACCCTCGGCGATGAAGTCTGCGGGGTAGACCTTCTCGAACTCCTCCCTGCTCATCTCGAATGGGTAGTGTACCTGTGCGTAGGGCATAGCACCGCTATCGAACCACACATCAATCAGGTCGCTCTCGCGGCGCATAGGCTCACCCTTGCTCGAAACCAGCACGATGTTGTCCACATAGGGGCGGTGGAGGTCCACCTTATCGTAGTTCTCCTTGGAGTAGTCACCCACCACAAACTCTTTGTAGGGATTCTCCTTCATAATGCCGGCCTCAACCGACTTCTCAATCTCGGCTTTGAGCTCCTCAATAGAGCCGATGCACTTCATCTCCGAGTAGTCCTCGGTAGCCCACACGGGCAGAGGGGTGCCCCAGAAGCGGCTCCTCGAGAGGTTCCAGTCCACCAGGCCCTCCAGCCACTTACCAAAGCGGCCCGTACCTGTCGACTCGGGTTTCCAGTAGATGCTCTTGTTGAGCTCAATGAGCCTATCCTTCACCGCGGTGGTGCGGATGAACCACGAATCCAGAGGGTAGTACAAGACGGGCTTGTCGGTCCTCCAGCAGTGGGGGTAGTTGTGGGTGTGCTTCTCAATCTTGAAGGCTTTGTTCTCGAGTTTCAGCCCCACGGCGATGTCAACATCGATGGTTGCATCCTCCTCGGTGAGTTTCTCATCGTAGGCGTTCTTCACGAACCTACCCTGCCACTCGGCATATTTCTCCACATTCACAAAGTTCTTGACATACTCGGGGTCCAGGTCCTCCAGGAGGAACATCTTACCCTGCTTGTCGACCATAGGCTGCTGCTTGCCTGCCTTGTCGACGAGCAAGAGGGGCGCGATGCCTGCCTGCTTGGCCACGCGGTCGTCGTCGGCACCGAAGGTGGGGGCGATATGCACGATACCCGTACCGTCAGCAACGCTCACATAGTCACCCGTAATCACACGGAAGGCGTCGCCATCGGGCCTCATCCACTCCATCAGTTGCTCATACCTCACACCTGCGAGCTCTGCACCCTTCCACGAGCGCTCCTCCACGGTGAAGGTACCCTCCATCTTCTTGGTGAAGTAGCTGCCAACGAGCTCCTTGGCCATAATGACGGTCTGACGGATGCCTGTATAGGGGTTGGCACACTTAATCCTCACATACTCAATCGAGGGACCTACTGCCAGAGCGGTATTGGAGGGCAGGGTCCAGGGGGTGGTGGTCCAAGCCAGGAAGTAGAGGTCGCCCTCGACATCCTCAAAGAGTTTCTCGCTCTCGGCGTTGCGCACAACCTTGAACTGTGCGGTACAGGTTGTGTCCTTCACATCGCGGTAGCAACCGGGCTGGTTGAGCTCGTGGTTCGAAAGACCCGTACCTGCGGCGGGCGAGTAGGGCTGAATGGTGAAGCCCTTATAGAGAAGGCCCTTGTTGTAGAGCTCCTTGAGCATCCACCAGAGGGTCTCGATATACTTGTTGTCATAGGTGATGTAGGGGTCGTCCATATTCACCCAGTAGCCCATCTGACGGGTGAGGGCCTCCCACTTGCCGGTGAACTCCATCACCGACTCACGACAGGTGCGGTTATACTCCTCGATGGAGATGTTCACGCCCACATCCTCCTTGCGGATGCCGAGCTTCTTCTCCACGCCGAGCTCCACGGGCAGACCGTGGGTATCCCAACCTGCCTTGCGGTGTACGAGGTAGCCGCTCTGGGTTTTGTAGCGACAGATGACATCTTTGAGTGTACGGGCCATCACATGGTGGATGCCGGGCATACCGTTGGCCGAGGGGGGACCCTCATAGAATACGAATGTGGGGTGACCCTCGCGGGTGGATATACTCTTATGGAAAGTGTCGTCTGCGTCCCATCTCTTGAGGACCTCAAGACCTACTTCGGGCAGATCGAGCCCTTTGTACTCATTAAATTTTTTACCGCTCATACATTTATATTGTTTGTAGGTTTCGCAATTAACTCACAAATATATTAAAATAAATTAAAAATGTGCCCCTTTCCGTCAGAAAAAGGGCACAAAATCAAAGTAATAACCGCAAAAAGGGCTCTTAGTTTCTCTTTTTGGTGAGGTACCTAAGGCGCGAGATGACCACCCTCGAGGGGATGCCGTCGCAATCGACCACCACTCGGGCCCTGTTGTAGATGGGCTCACGCTCCACGAGAAGGCCCCTGACATACTCCGAGAGCTCCTCGGGCGAGAGGCCCACAATCTTGGGCCTTACAACCCTCACTCGTTGCAGTCGCTCTGTGAGCGCGTCTGCCGACATCCTCAGGTAAACGGTCACTCCCAGCTCCATAAGGCGGTCCATATTGTCGCCATAGCAGGGGGCACCGCCGCCCGTAGCCACCACCACATCACCCTCAGTGGAGAGGTGCTCGATGGCCTCGCGCTCCAACCTTCTGAACTTCTCCTCCCCCATCTCGGCGAAAATCTCCGCCACACTCTCCCTCTGGGCCTTGCGGCACACCTCCTGGTCGAGGTCCACATACCTAAAGCCCGAGAGCTCCGCAAGCCCTCGTGCCACGGTGCTCTTTCCGCACCCCATAAAACCAACAAGAAAAATAGTCATAGAGAGTTGAAATTGAAAATGGACAATTGAAAATTGAAAATTGAGAAATGAGAGAGATGAGAGAAATGAGAGAAATGGGAACTGTCCTTAAGGTCCTTAAAGTCCTTAAATCCCCTCAATTCCCTCAATAATTTTGCATTTTGAATTTTGAATTTTGCATTTCCTTTGGCCCTTTTGGCCCTTTCCGCCCTTTTCGCCCTTTTGGCCCTTTCGGCCCTTCTGGCCCTTTCGGCCCTTCTAAGTTGTTCACGGGTTACAAAAATGTAACCCGTGAACAAGATGAGAGCTTAGAGCTGAGAACTTAGAGCTGAGAGCTATCCTCAGGTGTCCTTAGAACAAATTGAGCTGCTGGGAGTCGATATGGGGAGCAACATCGTCCTCATCCTTGGGGATAATAATCTCCAGCTCCACATCGTCACCCGTGGTTGTAATCACCGGCTCAGGGGCAGCCACCTTGGGTGCCCTGCGCCTCGGCTTGGCTTGAGGCATAGGTGCGTCCATCTCCATAAACTCAATCTCACCCACAGGCTCCTCCTTTTGGACCGCCTCAACTTTGGGTGCAGGCGCAGGTGCAGATGCAGGTGCAGGTACCGATGCAGGCTCCTCCTTGGACTCCTCGGCTTTGGGTGCAAAGGCGGGCTCCTCAACCTGAGGCTCTTCCTCCTCAGCTACGGACTCTTCCACAACCTCCTCGGTGTGCTCCTCGGTGGGCTCTTCGGCCTTACGCTCCAGAGCTATGCTCTCCACCGCGGCGGGCAGCTGCTGCTCGGGTGCCTCCTGTGCCTCAACCTCGCCCTCCTCGGGCTCCTCCAGCTCCGCATCCGGAGCGAAGTGTTTGGGGATGAAGCGCAGCTTATCGATGATGTAGGTGCTCACTCGTTTACCTTTGGCCTTATAGCCCTTCACGCCGATAAACTCCTGAACATCAATAATATCTGCGGGCTTGGTGATATGCGCACCGCCGTAGATAACCTCCAGCGCGGGCTGCATTTCGTCGGAGATGGCCACCGACCTCGACTTGGGATTCTCCTCATCCACAAAGGCGAGCATCCTATCCGTATCCTCGGCCTGGAAGCGCTTGATGTAGTAGTACCCTGCCCCCTCGTCCCAGTAGGCGACGCTGTAAATCTTGGCCGAGTCATACTTCTCGACCCTCACGGTATCCTCGGGGAAGTGGTGGCCCACATCGTAGCCCGTAGTATAGAACTGGTCTTTGGCCGTGAAGACAATAATCTTGTCCGACCCCTTGAACTCGCCCAGCAGTCGGCCGTGGCCACTGTCATTGAGGCGCTTGATGTCCTCGTCATACCATATCTGCTGACCCGACAGGGTGGAAGCACCCTTGCTCTTGAGCAGAATCTTGTGTATAGGATTGCGCGAGAAGATGTTACCCTGCGAAGCGCGGCCCTTGATGGCCAGCGTGCTGAAGTCGAGGTCTACGATAGCCTTCTTGAGTTTGGCCCTCTGTCGGAAGATAATCTTCAGCGTCTCGGCCTCGCCATTGGGGTTGACACTCATATAGAGCACCCTACTCTTGGGCGTACCCTTGGTGATGTTGTACTCCTTGTCGCGGGTTATGGCGCTGATGGCGCAGCGTTTCATCATATTGGCGCCCTTGTCGCCGTCGCGGTAGAGCACATTGTAGATGGTGCGCTCGTCGCCCCTGCGGAAGACGCCCACATATATGATGCCCGGGGCGAAGAAGTCTTTGTCGAGGACCTTGCGGATGACATAGCGGCCATCCTCGAGGAACACGATAATGTCGTCCAAATCGGAGCAGTCGCAGACATACTCGGCCTGACGCATCTGTGTGCCGATGCCGAAGAAGCCTCCCTCCCTATCGACATAGAGCTTGGAGTTCACAACCGCCACTTTGGCCTGAGCTATGGAGTCGAAGGCCCTAATCTCGGTCTTACGCTCGCGGCCCTTGCCGTAGCGCTCCTTGATGCCCTCGAAGTAGTCGATGGCAAACTCCGTAAGGTGTGCCAAGTTGTGCTTCACCTGCTTGGTCTCCTTCTCGATGGCCTTTATGTGGTTGTCGGCCTTGTCGAGGTCGTAGCGGGTGATGCGGATGAACTTCAGCTCCGTAAGTTTCACAACATCCTCTCTGGTGACCTCCCTGCGCAGGAGTTTCTTGAAGGGCTCGAGGGCGTTATCAACCGCCTCGTAGGCCTCCTCGGGGCTCTTGCACTTCTCGAGCACCTGGTAGATTTTATTCTGAATGAAGATGCGCTCCAGCGAGGCCATATGCCACTCCTCATTGAGCTCATCGAGCCTTACTTGCTGCTCCATACCGAGCAGTTTGCGTGTGTGCTCGGCATTGTGGCGCAGGATATCCTTCACACCGAGGAAGCAGGGCCTCTCGTCGCGAATCACACACGAGTTGGGCGAGATGGATATCTCACAGTCGGTGAAGGTGTAGAGTGCGTCTATGGTCTTGTCGATAGACTCGCCGGCGGCCACGTGGACCAGAAGTTCCACAGTGGAGGCGGTGTTGTCATCGACGCTCTTAATCTTAATCCTGCCCGCCTCGGAGGCCTTAACGATGGACTCCTTGACACTCTCCGAGGTGGTCGTAAAGGGAATCTCGGTGATGGCAATGGTGCGGGGGTCCACCTTGTTGATGCGGGCCCTCACCTTCACTGCGCCACCCCTCAGACCGTCGTTGTAGCGGCTCACATCCATAAGACCGCCCGTGGGGAAGTCGGGGTAGAGCTCGAAATCCTCGCCCTTGAGGTGTGCCACGCAGCCATCCAACAGCTCGTTGAAGTTGTGGGGCAGAATCTTCGACGACAGACCTACGGCAATACCCTCAACGCCCTGTGCCAACAGCAGGGGGAACTTCACGGGCAACGATACGGGCTCCTTGTTCCTACCGTCATAGGAGAGCATCCACTCGGTAATCTTGGGGCTGAAGACCACCTCGAGTGCGAACTTCGAGAGTCGCGCCTCGATATAACGGGGCGCAGCCGCACCGTCACCTGTGAGGATGTTACCCCAGTTACCCTGGGTGTCAATGAGAAGGTTCTTCTGGCCGAGCTGCACCAGCGCGTCGCCAATCGAGGCGTCGCCGTGGGGGTGGAACTGCATAGTGTGACCCACAATGTTGGCCACCTTTATGCGACTGCCGTCGTACATACGACGCATAGAGTGCAGAATACGCCTCTGCACGGGTTTCAGACCGTCGTCGATGTATGGCACCGCACGCTCTAGAATCACATAGGAGGCGTAGTCGAGGAACCAATCGCGGAACAGGCCCGTGAGCTTGGTCTTGGTCTTGCCATTCTCACCCATCAACTTGGCGTACTTGTCGGAGAGCTTCCTCACCTCCACATCCTTCACAGCAAAGCCCTCCTCCTCAGCGGCGCTCACCTCCTCGGCACTCACCACCTCCTCGGGCTCGGGTACTTGGTTTTCTATGTTTTTATTCTCTTCCATTCTTTTTTTGTGCCCTACGGGCTTTCTTTTCGCAGCTTTTTGTAAAAAGCTCCTTTTTTCGCGCCTTTTTATAAAAAGGCGCCCCAAAAATTTTTAGGAGATACTCCGTATCTCTGTATCTCAATGCAATAATTGTCAATTATCAATTGTCAATTCCCCACGAGCGGGTTTTGTGGAGGGATTTTTGTGCCAAATTTCTGGAGCGAGTCCGCAGTTTACTAAAGGTAAATGAGGAACTCGCTATCGGGAATTTGGTGCAAAAATCACCCACAAGGCACGCTCTATCGTAGGTCATCGACATAATCAGCCTCAATACGCAGATTATCGACGATGAAGCCCTGACGCTCGGGGGTGTTGGTGCCCATATAGAACTCGAGCATCGTGTGGATGGGCTCCTCGGCCGAAATCTTCACCGGCTCGAGCCTCATATTGGGGCCTATGAACTCCTTGAACTCGCTCGAGGAGATCTCACCAAGACCTTTGAATCGGGTGACCTCATAGTTGGGGCCTATCTGCTCCATAGCCCTCTGTTTCTCCTCCTCGTTGTAGCAGTAGATGACCTTGGTCTGCTGCTTGTTCTGCACGCGGAACAGAGGTGTCTGCAACACAAAGAGGTGGTTCTGGCGGATGACCTCGGGGAAGAACTGCAAGAAGAAGGTCATCATCAGCAGGCGGATGTGCATACCGTCCACATCGGCATCGGTGGCGATGATAATCTTGTTGTAGCGCAGGTTGTCGATGCTCTCCTCGATGTCAAGTGCCGCTTGCAGCAGGTTGAACTCCTCGTTCTTGTAGACGAAGGTTTTGCTCTCGCCGTAGCAGTTCTTGGGCTTACCGCGCAGCGAGAAGACGGCCTGCGTCTGCACATCCCTCGAGGCGGTAATCGAACCGCTCGCCGACAGACCCTCGGTAATGAATATCATTGACTCCTCCTTGCGGGCGTTCTTGGTGTCGCAGTAGTGAATCTTGCAGTCGCGCAACTTGCGGTTGTTGAGGCTCACCTTCTTGGCAATCTCGCGTGCCTTCTTCTGCACGGTGGTGATAGCCTTGCGCTCCTTCTCGTTGTCGGCAATCTTCTTGTTGAGGATGGTGGCCGTCTCGGAGTGCATATGGAGGTAGTCGTCGAGCTCCTGCTTCACGAAGTCGCCAATGAACTGGCGCACCGACAGCAGCCCGGGGCCCATATTCTTTGAGGAGAGTTTAATCTTGGTCTGGCTCTCAAACTCGGGCTCCTCGACGCTCACGCTTATGGCGGCAATAATCGACCCCCTGACATCCGAGGGGTCGTAGTCCTTCTTGAGGAACTCCTTGATGGTCTTGGCCACCGCCTCCTTGAAGGCCGCCTGATGGGTACCGCCCTGGGTGGTGTGCTGGGAGTTCACAAACGAGAAGTAGGTCTCGCCATAGCCCGAGCCGTGGGTGAAGGCTATCTCTATATCCTTGCCCTTGAGGTGCACGGGGGGATAGAGGGCCTCCTCGCCGAGGTTCTCCTCCAGCAGGTCCAGCAGACCGCGCTTCGACTCATACTTCTTGCCGTTGAGCTTGAAGGTAAGGCCCGTATTGAGGTAGGTGTAGTTCCTCACCTTCTGCTCCACATACTCGGGGTTGTAGTCGTAGATGCCGAAAATCTCCTCGTCCACAAGGTAGCGCACCATCGTGCCGGGCTTATCGGTGAGGTTGGCCTCCCTGCGGTCCTCCTTGAGCACGCCCTGCTCGAAGATGACGGTGCGCGACTCGCCGTCACGCACACTGCGCGCCTCGAAGTGGGTGGAGAGGTAGTTCACCGCCTTCAGACCCACACCATTCAGACCCACAGTCTTCTTGTAGCCTGCACCGTTGTACTTACCACTCACATTCATCTCGCCCACACAGGCGTCGAGCATATTCAGAGGGATGCCACGACCATAGTCGCGGATGGTCACCCACTTGTCCTCAATGGTGATGTCAATCTGTGAGCCGTAGCCCATAGTGAACTCGTCCACCGAGTTGTCCACAACCTCCTTGATGAGGGTGTAGATGCCGTCCTCGGGGAGCGTACCGTCACCGAGCTTGCCAATCCACATACCGGGCCTCAAGCGCACCTGCTCCCTCGGGGGCAACTTCTTGATGTCCTCGTCTGTGTACTGTGTCGTTATTTTCTTGTTCTCTTCCATTCCTTTTTTTTGTGCCCTACGGGCTTTCTTTACGCAGCTTTTTGTAAAAAGGCCCTCTATTGTCGCTTTTTTATAAAAAAGCTCCGCAAAAAATTTTTAGGAGATACTTCGTATCTCTGTTAGCTGTTAGCGTTTGCCAGAGGGGGCAGGGTTGCTTAAAGTCATTAAGGTCCTTAAAGTCCTTAAGGTCCTTAAGGTATTTTACCAATCAAAAATTGTCCATTTTCAATTTTCAATTGTCAATTCCCCAAGAGCGCGTTTTGTGGAGGGATTTTTGTGCCAAATTTCTGGAGCGAGTCCGCAGTTTACTAAAGGTAAATGAGGAACTCGCTATCGGGAATTTGGTGCAAAAATCACCCACAAGTCACGCTCTTTTTCATCTCTTCAAGAGCCGCAACCGACGCCTCCCTCACCCTCTCGGCCAACTCCCTGGCGGGTGTAGCCTTAACCTCCTCGGCAGAGATGGGGTCGAGTATGCGGAGCACCAGATGGCGCGAGTTGAGCCTGCCGCCTTTGAAGAGCCCCTTGGTGCCGAGCATCACACAGGGTGCTATGGCCACGCCGTTCTCCTGCGCCAGACGGAAGGCACCATCTTTGTAGCGATGGATGTTGCCATCCTTGGTGCGCGTGCCCTCGGGGAAGATGAAGACACTGGTGCCGGCCCGCAGGTGCTTGGTACCCTCACTCATCACGGTCGTAGCGGCCGCGGAGGTACCCCTGCGGATGACGATGTCGCCCCTCATACCGAGCATCCAACCGATGGCGAGGATGTTTCTCACCTCCACCTTCGACACAAACTTGAACTTCCACAGCGGGAGGAAGAATGCCAGGGGTATGTCGAAGAAGGACTGGTGATTGCAGGTGAGCACATAGGTCTGCTTGGGGTCGAGCTTCTCGGCGCCCTCGACCTTCACACGCCACACGGGCGAAAAGTGGTAGACCATACGCGCCGCAGGCCTCGAGAGGGCCATCACGGGGCGGTGTTCGGGGTCGAAGAGGAGCGAGTAGAGCCACGCCAAGGCCATCACCACAAGCGAGATGATAGCCCACACCACAATAATGAGGATGTATATTACCAGCAAAATTACTTTCATAGCGTCTAAAGTCCAAAGTCTAACAGACCTAAGTCCAAATCTCAAAAAACTCTCAAGCGAGTCTATTCCAATAAAGTTGCAATTTTACGAATTATTTTTGGTTTCTGTGCCCATTCGACACCTATTTTTATTAACAATTTTTTGCTTCCAACTTTTTTACTATCTTTGTTCTTTCAACCAACACGAAATGAGTATGAAAAAGGCATATGTATTCCCTGGTCAGGGAAGTCAGTTCAGCGGTATGGGCAAGGAGCTCTACGATGCTTCGCCCGCCGCACGCGCTCTCTTCGAGGAGGCCGACAGGGTCCTCGGATTTGAGATTTCGAAGATTATGTTCGAGGGCTCCGCAGAGGAGCTCAAGCAGACCAAAGTCACTCAGCCTGCGGTCTTTATACACTCCGTAGCAGCTGCCGTAGCGCTTGGCGAGGAGTTCACCCCACAGATGGTTGCGGGCCACTCGCTTGGCGAGTTCAGCGCCCTTGTGGCAGCGGGTGCGCTCTCGTTCGAAAGCGGCCTTAGGTTGGTCTACGCTCGCGCAATGGCTATGCAGAAGGCCTGCGAGGAGGTCCCCTCCACAATGGCTGCCATCCTGGCCCTCCCAGACGAGAAGGTCGAGGAGGTCTGCGAGGGCATCGAGGGTGTGGTTGCGGCCAACTACAACTGCCCCGGTCAGGTGGTCATCTCGGGCACCACGGAGGCGGTCCAGAAGGCCTGTGCAGCGCTCAAGGATGCGGGTGCCAAACGCGCACTCCCTCTGGCAGTTAGCGGTGGTTTCCACTCGCCCTGTATGGCCTCCGCACGCGAGGAGCTGAGGGCCGCCATCGAGCAGACCGAGTTTGCCACTCCCCGCTGTCCCATCTACCAGAATGTTGACGCCAAGCCCCACACCTCACCCGAGGAGATAAAGGCCAACCTTATTGCCCAGCTCACCTCGCCCGTAAGGTGGACCCAGAGCGTGAGGGCTATGCTCGCCGACGGTGCCGAGGAGTTCGTAGAGTGCGGCCCGGGTGCGGTGCTCACGGGCCTCATCTCAAAGATTAAAGCCTAAAACCACATATAGACCCCCCTAAAAAAAACTTAGTCCCCTATGAAAATAAAAGTTATTCTTTCAGTTTTGGCAATGATTATTACATTGAGCGCTTGCAACGAGCAGAACTCCTCGAGCAGGACAAATCCTCTGTTGGAGGAGTGGGATACCCCCTATGGCATACCTCCCTTTGAGAAGATCAAGGTGAGCGACTATATGCCCGCCTTCACCTACGCAATGGAGCAGCACAAGGCCGAGATTGAGGCCATTGTGGCCAACCCCGAGCCCGCGACCTTCGAGAACACCATCCTGGCAATGGACAACGCGGGCGAGATGCTCAACAACATCTCCAACACCTTCTTCCTCATAGCCATTGCGGATACGAATCCCGAGATGCAGAGGGTTGAGACGGAGGTTTCGCCCCTGCTGACCGCCCACTCGGATGAGATTATGATGAACACGGGCCTCTTTGAGCGCGTGAAGAAGGTCTACAACAACCGCGCGGCTCTGGACTCGCTCCAGCAGAGGCTCACCGAAAAGACTTTCAAGGAGTTTGAGCGTGGTGGTGCCAACCTGCCGGCCGATAAGCAGGCCGAGCTCGCCGAGATAAACCGCTCCCTCTCGGAGGCCACCGTGAAGTACTCCCAGAACCTGCTGGCCGCCAACGCCGCCTATGAGCTCGTGATTGACGAGGAGCAGACCAAGGGCCTTCCCACGACCGTCAAGAATGTAGCAAAAGAGGAGGCCAAGGAGCGCGGCTATGAGGGCAAATACCTCTTCACCCTTGCCCGCCCCAGCATCTTCCCCTTCCTCACCTACTCCACCGAGCGTGAGCTTCGCAAGGAGATCTACACCGCCTACATTGAGCGTTGCAACGGTGGCGAGTTCGACAACACGGCCCTCATCAACGAGATACTCTCGCTGCGCCTCCGTCGCGCAGAGCTTTTGGGCTACAAATCCCACTCCCACTATGTTCTGGACGATGTGATGGCCAAGAAGCCCGAGGCAGTCTATGAGCTTCTGGATGAGCTCTGGCAGCCCTCGCTCGAGAGCGCCCAGAGGGAGATGGCCGAGATGAAGATTCAGTTCAAGCGCGACAAGATTGAGGGCGAGTTTGAGGCTTGGGACTGGTGGTACTACTCCGAGAAGGTGCGCAAGCAGCGCTACAACCTCGACGACCAGGCCATCCGCCCCTACTTCTCGCTCGAGAATGTGCGTCAGGGTGTCTTCACCCTCTGCAATCGCCTCTATGGCATCACCTTCACCCCCATAAATGTCACCGCCTACAACAAGGAGTGCTCGACCTTCAAGGTGGAGGATGTAGACGGCACCCTGCTGGGCGTTGTCATCTTCGACTTCCACCCCCGCGCGAGCAAGAGCGGAGGCGCTTGGTGTGGCGAGTTTGTGTCGATGAGTATGAAAGACGGCAAGCGCGTAACTCCAGTAGTGACCGTCGTTTGCAACTTCACACGCCCCTCGGGCAACACCCCCTCGCTGCTCTCCGTAGATGAGACCGAGACCTTCTTCCACGAGTTCGGCCACGCCCTCCACAACCTCTTTGCCCAGGTTCCCTACAAGGGTCTGGCGGGTGTCGAGAGGGACTTCGTGGAGCTCCCCAGCCAGATTATGGAGAACTGGGCTATGGAGCCTGCAATGCTCAAGACCTACGCTATCCACCACCAGACCGGTGCGGTCATCCCGGACCACATAATTTCGCGCATCGAGCAGAGCGCCCTGTTCAATCAGGGCTTTATGACCACCGAGCTGTTGGCCGCATCGCTCATAGATATGGATGTTCACACCCTCACCTCCACCAAAGATATTGACATTATGGCCTACGAGAAGAAGATGCTCGAGGAGAAACGCGGCCTCATCCGCCAGATAGCACCCCGCTATCGTCTGCCCTACTTCTCCCACATCTTCGATGGTGGCTACTCTTCGGGCTACTACTCCTACATCTGGGCCGAGGTGCTCGATAAGGATGCCTATCAGGCCTTTGTGGAGAGCGGCGATTTGTTCGACAAGCAGACAGCCGCACGCTTCCGCACCCTGCTGGCCGCTGGTGGCACAAAGGATGGTATGGAGCTCTACCGCAACTTCCGCGGTGCCGAGCCCAGCCGCCTGCCGCTGATGGTTTCGCGCGGCTTTATGGACCCCTCGGTGCTGGAGAAAGAGAGTGAGGAGCCCATCATTGACGGCACAGGCGTAGAGATTGAGGACCTGGAGATTGCGGAGCCCGCACCCTCGGGCAACAAGGTCATCCTGCCCAAGAACTCCCGCCCCTATGCGATTCAGGAGGGCGACAAGAATACCCCTACGAAACGCACCATCACCCCTAAGAATCAACTCAAGGTGAAACACGAGAGCAAGTAGCGGACTCAGACAAAACACCCCTCTAAACACAAAAAAACGCCCCTCGTTGTGAGTGGCGTTTTTTTGTTGGTCGACAGACGACCGACAACAGACAAAAAGTTCACGGGTATTAAAATTAATACCCGTGAACTTTTATAGAGGGGCCGAAAGGGCCAAAAGGGCCAAAAGAAATTGACAATTGACAATTATTTTGAGACCCTAAGGACTTTAAGGACCTTAAGGACTTTAAGGTCTTTTAGGACAGCTCCCATTTCTCCCATTTCTCCCAATTTTCAATTGTCAATTTTCAATTTCAGCTCTATCTGCCGAGTATAAAGATTGTGGGTTTTTTGTGCATATCGGGCTTGGGGATTTTGCGCCACTCGGCGACCGTGAGGGTGCGAATGGTCTGCGTGGGGGAGGTTATATCCACCGCCACGGTGACCCTCACCGAGGGTTGCAGCACCGAGAGCATATCGCCCAGGAGTTTCTCGTTACGATAGGGGGCCTCAATAAATATCTGGCTCTGATTCTCCGCGAGGGCTCGGCGTTCGAAGTTCTTGAGTGCGCGTGCTCGCTCGGCAGGCTTTATGGGGAGGTAGCCGTTGAAGGCGAAGCTCTGGCCGTTCTGACCGCTGGCCATCAGGGCCATAAGTATCGACGAGGGACCCACCAGAGGTACCACCTCGATGCCCAACCTTTGTGCGGCGGCCACCACATCGGCCCCCGGGTCGGCCACGCCTGGCAGCCCAGCCTCACTAATAATACCACAGTCACGCCCCTCGAGCACGGGCTTTAGGAGGGGTGCCACATCCATCTCGGAGGTGTGTTCGCTACATTCGGCAAACTCCAGCTCCTCGATAGCCCTGCCAATCTTGGCCGCCGAGAGGAACCTGCGGGCTGTGCGCACATTCTCCACGATGAAGTAGTCAATGGCCCCCATAACGGCCCTATTGGCCTCGGGCAGCACATCGTAGGGGTTGCCCTCGCTTATGGGGCAAGGGAGCATATAGATTTTGCCGTACCTCTTTTGGTTCTCCATTCTATCTTCGCCCCTTACTCTTTTACATATATTCTTTTCACGCGCGCGGAGACGGAGGTCATAACCTCATAGGGGATGGTCTGGAGCACCTCGGCCATCTCTACGACCGAGCCGCCCTCGCCACCGAAGATGACAACCTCATCGCCCTCCTTGCACTCGATGCCTGTGACATCCACCATACAGCTGTCCATACATACCCTGCCGATGATGGGGGCTCTCTTACCCGCCACGCTCATACTCCACGCGCCATTGCCGAGCCTGCGGTCGAGGCCGTCGGCATAGCCAATGGGGATAGTGGCAACCTTGGTCGTGGAGGTAATCTTGCCCACGCGGCCGTAGCCCACGGTTTCTCCCGCCTCGAGGGTCTTCACCTGCACGATGCGCGTAGTGAGCCTCGAGATGGGCCTTGCGCCCTCGCCAACGCCATAGAGTCCTATGCCCAGGCGGCACATATCATACATCGAGTTGGGGTAGTTCTCCATACCCGCCGTATTGTTTATGTGGCGCAGGGGTTTATATGGCAGTGAGGCCATAATAGCCTCCGAGATGGCGGCAAAGTTGTCCTGCTGCACCCTCACAAAAGCCTCCTCCTCGGGCATATCGGCCGTGGCGAAGTGGGAGAAGATGCTCCTCACCGTAAGAAGGCTGTGCAGCTCCTTGAGCCTGAGGTTGAGCCTCTCCACATCCTCCATCCTGAAGCCCAGTCGGTGCATACCGCTATCAACCTTCAGGTGTATGGGATAGTCGCTCTCGCCCGCCTTCTCCACAGCCTCGGCAAAGGCCTCCAACGAGGAGAAGTTGTATATCTCGGGCTCGAGCCTATAGGAGGTCATCAGAGCGAAGCTGTCGGCATCGGCATTGAGCACCACAATGGGCATAGTGATACCCTTCTGGCGCAACAGCACGCCCTCGTCCGCGAATGCCACAGCCAAGTAGTCCACACCCTCGTGTTGGAGCACGCTGGCCACCTCATAGTCGCCGTGGCCATAGCTCGAAGCCTTCACCATAACCATCAGTTTCGTACCCGCCGCAAGGCGTGCGCGGTAGCGGTTGAGGTTGGCAACCATCGTCGAGAGGTTGACCTCCAGAACGGTGGTGTGGCACTGGCGCGAGAGCGAGTGTACGATGCGGTCGAAGCCCGACATAGGGCCGCCCTTAATCAGCACAGCCGCCCCCTCGAACCTATCTTGGGTGAGCACCTTCAGCAGCTCGTCGGTCGAGGTGAAGAACTCGTCGGTGTCGGCAAAGAGGTGTTTGTGGGCAGTGATGAAGCGGCCCACACCTATGGTCATATCCACACCCGCCGCGGCCACCACACGCGCAATGCGCTGGTAGACCTCCTCGTCGGGCAGGGCACTATAGAGCATATCGGAGAGAATCACCACCCTGCGGCGACCACCCGCAACCTCCCTTAGGGAGTCGAGAGCAATGCTCAGGGAGTTGATATCGGAGTTGTGGGTGTCGCTCAGCACCACCGAGCCGCCCAACCCCTCGGACAAAGAGAGGCGCAACTTCACAGGCTCCGAGTGGGCCAGGCGCTCCTCCACCTCCGCGCGGTCGAAGCCCAGCGTGGCGTAGAGCTCAGCAACCATAGCCCTCATATTCTCCACACCCACCTTATTCTTCACAGCCGCGAGCGACTCCACAATGTAGCGGTTCGTGGAGTTGTAGATGACCTTGCGCGTGCGGGCAAAGAGCGTCGCCTTCTCGGCCGCCTTATGGGCCCTATCCACAAAGTTCTCGTCGTGCTGTGCCTCGAGCGAGGTGAAGATGCCTATGTCGGGTCGGATGATGGCCTCCAGTTGTGCCATCTCGTCGGGGCGCGAGATGCCCGCCTCAATGACGGCAATATCCTCACTGCCCTCCATCATCAGCAGCGACAAGGCCACACCCAACTGCGAGTTGTAACTACGAGGTGAGCGGAAGACGCTCACACCCTCGGGTGCCGACTCGGCAATCCACTCCTTGACGGCCGTCTTGCCCGTCGAGCCCGTCACAGCCACCATCACACCGTCGAAGTGGCTGCGGTAGTCGGCCGCAACCCTCTGTAGAGCCCTCAGCGAGCGAGGCACCACCACAAATCCCGCCTCGGGATACTCCGCAGTGTCCACCTCCCTCTCGACCATAAAGCCCCTCACACCCCTACGGTAGAGGTCGCCAATGAAGTTATGACCGTCGTGATTCACACCCGCAATGGCCACAAACATAGGGGCACTCTCGGGCGCGAAACTGTGACGCGAGTCGGTCATAACACTCCTCACCTCCACATTCTCACCCACGAGCCTTGCACCCCGCGCAATACTCGCAATCTCCGCTAACCTATACTTCATTGTCTCTTTTGTGTTTGTTTCGCACCTTTTCGCAGCTTTTCGTAAAAAGCTGCACCTTTTCGCGCCTTTTTCCTTTTCGCAGCTTTTTGTAAAAAGCTGCACCAAAAACTTTTAGGCGATACTGCGTATCGCTGTAACCTTAAGCCGTAATTCTAACCACTGCCTTGCTTCGGAATCCCAGTACTCGCCGGCACCGTTGTGCCCGATACTGCGTATCGCTGTTAACCGTTAGCGGCTGCCAGGGCTCCTGGGGTTTCTAAAGTCCTTAAAGTCCTTAAGGTCATTAAGGTCCTTAAGGTAAAAAATTTTCAATTGTCAATTTTCAATTTCTATTCCCCAAGAGCGGGTTTTGTGAGGGGATTTTTGTGCCAAATTTCTGGAGCGAGTCCGCAGTTTACTAAAGGTAAATGAGGAACTCGCTATCGGGAATTTGGTGCAAAAAGCACCCACAAGGCACGCTCGCACAAGGCACGCTCGCAACGCTATGTCACTTATTTCAGAATCTCGTCAATCAAAGCCTGAGTCTCGGGCTCGTGACCACGGAAGGCCACATAGAGCTCCATAGGATGACGGATGCCGCCCTTGGAGAGAACCTCCTCACGGAAGAGGTTACCACACTCACGCGAGAAGATACCCATCTCTTTGAACTTCTCGAAAGCGTCGGCGTCGAGTACCTCGGCCCACTTGTAGCCGTAGTAGCCGGCAGCGTAGCCGCCCGAGAAGATGTGGGTGAAGGAGCAGCCCATATTGGTGCCCTCAACAACGGGCAGCACCTGGGTCGAGGCCGAAGCCTTGCGCTCAAAGGCCATAACATCAGCGATGGGCTCGGTGATGGTGTGGTAGGCCATATCGATAGTACCGAAGGATACCTGACGGATGTTGCCATAGGCTGCCAAGTACTTCTTCGAGGCGATAATCTTATCCCTCAGCTCGGCGGGCATCTTCTCGCCGGTCTGGTAGTGTACGGCCACGATGTCGAGGAACTCGGGCTGGATAGCCCAGTTCTCAAGCACCTGGCTGGGGAGCTCCACGAAGTCGCGGTAGACATTGGTGCCGGTGAGCGACTCGTAGGTACCCTTGGCGAAGAGGCCGTGGAGGCAGTGACCAAACTCGTGGAGGAAGGTCTCAAACTCGTCGAAGGTCAGAAGCGAGGGGGTCGTCTCGGTGGGCTTGGTGAAGTTACCGCAGAGCGAGATGAAGGGGCGAACCTCCTGGCCATCAACACTCTTCATCTCCCTGAAGGCGGTCATCCACGCGCCACCGCGCTTGGTTGCACGGGGGAAGAAGTCCATATAGAGAACGCCCAGGAAGTCGCCATTCTCCTCCAGCACATCGTAGGCCTTCACATCGGGGTGATAGACATCAATAGCAGGATTCTCCACAAAACGGATACCATAGAGCCTCTCGGCCAGGGTGAAGATACCCTTCTTCACATTCTCGAGCTCGAAATAGGGTTTCACCTCCTCCTCGTTGTAGGAGAACTTGGCAACTTTGTATTTCTCATTCCAGTATGCCCAGTCCCAAGGCATAATCTCATAATTGGCACCGTTCTTCTTTGCATAGTCGGCCACAGCCTTGTAGTCCTTCTTAGCGTAGGCATAGGTTGCCGAGCGGAGCTCCTCGAGGAAGCTATTGACGGTCGAGGTCTTTTCGGCCATACGCTCCTCGAGCACGAAGTCGGCGTAGGTCTGGTAGCCAAACAGGCGGGCGAGCTCAAGGCGGAGCTCGGCGATGCGTTTCACATTACCCAGGTTATCGAACTGGTCGCCCACGCAACGGGTGTTGGAGGCCTTCCATACCTGCTCTTTGAGTTCGCGGTCCGACGAGTAGGTCAGGAAGGGGAACATACTTGCCTGCTGAAGGGTCACTGTCCAACCCTCCTCGCCGCGTGCTTTAGCCTCGGCAGCCATAGCCTCGCGCACAAATGCGGGAAGCTCTGCAACCTTGGCCTCATCGGTGATATTGAGGCTGAAGGCATTGGTGGCCGAGAGCACATTCTGCTCAAACTGGAGCGAGAGGGTCGAGAGCTCCTCGGAGATTTTCCTATACTGCTCCTTCTGCTCGTCGGAGAGGTTTGCACCGTTGCGCACAAAGCCTTTGTAGGTGTTCTCCAAGAGTTTAGCCTCCTCCTCGTTAAGACCGAGGGCCTCTTTCTGCTCATAGACAGCCTTCACACGCTCCCAGAGCTGGGGGTTGAGATTGACATCATTCGAGAAGGCCACCAGGTCGGGCTGAATCTCGATGGCCAGCTGCTGCATCTGGTCGCTGGTCTCGTTGCCGTTGAGCACAAAGAAGATGGTCGACACGCGGCCCAGAAGCTCACCACTGCGCTCCATAGCCACGATGGTATTCTCAAAGGTGGGCTCCTCGGTGTTGTTCACGATAGCGTCAACCTCTTTGCGTGCCTCTGCGAGGGCGTAGTCGAAAGCGGGTTTATAGTGCTCGAGTTTGATTTTCGAGAACTCGGGGGTACCATAGGGGGTATTGCCCTGATTAATCAGCGGGTTGTTCTCAATGGAGTTGCAACCGCCAAGCATAGCTGCTGCCATAACGAATGTAGCGATTTGTTTTTTCATTGTGTTTTAGGTACTTAATTTATTTTGTTTGAATTTGTTTTTCCGGAAAAATCACAGGCGGCGGAAGTAGTCGCTCTCACGCGCCACCACAAAAGCCCCCGAGAAGTGAGCAGCGGCCTCAGCCTGGAGTCTACAGGCCTCCTCGAAAGTCTCGGCGGGCACCATACAGCGCCAACTGCCCGTGGAGGTCTGCACCTGCTCGATGCGGCCCTTGTAGGGGCCAAACTTCGCATCGTTGGGGTCGGAGTGTTTCGAGAGGGTGCAAATCTGGACATAGTATCTTGGGCCCTCGTAGGGTTTCTCCTCCGAGGCGGTCACCTCCGAGGCGGCCACCTTGTCCTCGGCTGCAATACCCTCGGTGGAGGCCACAGGGGTGGCGGTGGTGGGAGTTGCGCCCTGCTCTGCCCCATTATCCATTGTGCCGGCCACCAGCAGTTCGGCCTTGGCGTTGAACATATCGCGGTACTCGCTCACAGCATCGAAGAGCGCCTTCACGACCTTATTGAAACCCGCCTCGCTATGTAGAAATTCGCGGTCCTTCTTGTTTGTCATAAAACCCATCTCGGTGAGCACCGAGGGCATAGCCGTACGCCACAAGACCAGATAGGGGCCCTGCATAGCACCCCTATTGGCGATGGTGGTATTCTTGGCGTAGTGCTTCTGAATCATCTCCGCAAAGGCCATACTGCCTTCGGCGTGGGCATACTGCATAAGCGAGAAGATGATGTAACTCTCGGGGCTGTCGGGGTCGTAGCCCTCGTATTTCTCCTGATAGTCGCCCTCGAGCACCACAACGGAGTTCTCTCGCTGGGCCACCTCCAGATTCTTCTCACTCTTGTCGATACCCATAATGTAGGTTGAGCTGCCGTTGGCGGTGGTGTTGCCCACAGCGTCGGTGTGAATCGACAGGAAGAGGTCCGCCCCTGCGCGGTTGGCGATGCGGCCCCTCTCGTGGAGCTCTATGAAGGTGTCGTCGGTGCGGGTGTAGACAACTTTCACCTCGGGATAGGCCTCCGATATGCGCTTGCCGAGCTCGAGGGCGACCTTCAGATTGAGGTCCTTCTCAAGCTTCGTGCCCCAGTGGCAACCGGGGTCCTTTCCTCCGTGGCCTGCATCGATGACGATGACGGAAAAGCGGTGATTTTTTTCGCCGTTTTGCGCCCACGCGGATGCAATAACCGAGAAAGAAAGCGTTAATAAGAGGAGAAGACGCGTTGTTAGTTTCATTTTTTTGTTATTTTTGCTCGATGATTCCGACCTTTAATGGTGGTGAGAATCACGCGATTAGGATTTTTTGCCGACTTTGTCGGCAAAGGTAACGATTTTTTGTGAGATTTTGAAATACAGAGGCCTTAAATACATAATTTTTTCGCTCTCGGCTTTGCTCTTTTCAGCTATGCTGAACGGACAAAATGTCGCGCTCGACGAAAAAAAATCACCCGAGGGAGTCGAAGCACCCTCGAGTGGGAATTTTTCGCCCTCGAGCGACTCGCTCCAATGGCGCCGAGCACAGATGGCGGCACAGAACGATTCGCTCCGCACCGACCACCCGAACAACTTTGCTATCGACTCGCTCCTGGTACTGCCGAGCGATACGGCCGGACAGCGCAAGCAGCGCAACTTCCTTGATGAGATTATCAACGGTCAGAACAAAGACTCGCTCTACTACGATGTGCGTGGCAAGATGGTCCACATCTATGAGCAGGGCGATGTGACCTACGGCAATATGAACATCAAGGCCGACTATATGCGTGTGTCGATGGACTCCAAAGAGATTCTTGCATACGGCAAGGCCGACACCTCGGCATACGGCCACACCCGCCCCGAGTTCACCGAGAACGGCACCACCTACACAATGGATACGGTGACCTACAACATCGACTCCAAGAGGGCCAAGATTAAGGGCGTAGTGACCAAGGATGGCGAGGGCTTCCTCACGGGTAAGGAGGTGAAGATGATGGACGACAAGTCGTTCAACATCCGCGGCGGTGTCTACACCACCTGCGACCACACCGACCACCCCCACTTCTACATCAGTATGAGCAAGGCCAAGTTCATCCCCGGCAAGAAGATGGTTTCGGGCCCCCTGCACCTGGTAATTGCCGATGTGCCCCTGCCGCTCCTCATCCCCGAGATATTCTTCCCGATGAATATGGAGCGCAAGACGGGCTTCATTATGCCCAGCTACGGCGAGGACTCCAACCGAGGTTTCTACCTCAACAACGGCGGCTACTATTTTGCCTTCAACGACTACATTGACTTGGAGCTTACGGGTGGTATCTACACGCTCGGCTCGTGGGAGCTCAACGCCCGTTCGCGCTATCGTGTGCGCTACAAGTTCAACGGCTCGGTGGGTGTCAACTACGCCAAGACCATCATCGGCGACAAAGGCTCGGCCGACTATCGCAACCAGAACAACTTTAAGGTCACTTGGACCCACTCACAGGACTCCAAGTTCAACCCCAACTCCACCTTCTCGGCCAATGTGAACATCTCTACGAGCGGCTACAACAAGCTCGCCTCGCAGGATATGACCGACTATCTCTCCTCGCAGACGGCCTCCACCATCAACTACACCTATGCGTGGAAGACCCTGCCTATGAACATCTCGGTGGGCCTCAGCTACAACCAGCAGCTCAACACGGGCGACATCTCGCTGGGACTCCCCTCGATAAACTTCAAGGTGAACCGCATATACCCCTTCAAGCGCAAGGTGATGGTGGGCAAAGAGAGGTGGTATGAGAAGATTGCAATGACCTACACGGCACAGATGCAGAACAGTATGAAGGGCAACACCAACGACCTGAAGGACCTGAACGATTTGGCCTCCAAGTTCAACAACGGCGTAAGGCACACCATCCCCATCAGTGCCTCGTTCAATGTGGGTGGCTTCCTGAACATCTCTCCCTCGGTCAACTACGACGAGAGGTGGTATTTCCGCCGCGTGGACCAGAGGTGGGACCCCCAGCAGAACACCATCGTTGCAGACACCACAAGGGGTTTCTATCGCGTCTACGACTATAGAGCATCCGTCTCGGCCAACACGACCCTCTACGGTATGTACCAGTTCAAGAACCCCAATAGCTTTGTGAAGGCCATCCGCCACACCATAAACCTCGACCTCTCGGCCTCGGTAGCCCCCGACTTCGGCAAGGAGAAGTATGGCTACTGGAAAGAGGTGCAGGCCAACGCCGAGGGCACCCGTATGCAGCGCTACTCGCCCTTTGCGGGTCAGCTCTATGGTGTACCGAGCAGCAACCCCAACGCTTCGCTCTCGCTGGGCATCAGTCAGACCCTCGAGGCCAAGGTTGCAAGCGACACCGACACGACGGGTATGAAGAAGCTCAAAATTATCGACGAGTTCTCCTTCAGCCTCAGCTACAACTTCCTGGCCGACTCGATGAAGCTCGCACGCAACATCCCTGTGAGGATTCGCTCGAGCATCATCCCCAACTTCGGCATCAACATCTCAATGAATTTGGACCCCTATGAGGTGGACAAGAAGACAGGCGTTGTCTACGACAAGCTCCTCTTGCGTCGTGGTATCCCCGGGCGTATCTCCTCGGTCGGCTGGTCGTTTGGCTACACCTTCCGCTCCTCGGACCTCTACACCGAGGCGACCATCAACGACATCTCCAAGCAGTACCCCGAGTACTCCAACCCCTACTTCTATGACCCGAACGACCCGTTGGACCCCGCTCTACGGCGACAACTCATGACATCGCAATACTACGATTTCTCATTACCGTGGAACTTCTCGTTCAACTACTCGATAAACTACACCAACAACGGTGTCAAAAAGAAGATAACCAACACCCTCAACTTCAACGCCTCCATAACGCTCGACAAGGAGAAGAAGTGGGGTATAACCTATGTGGGTGGTTACGACTTCGAGGGCAAGTCGCTCACACCGGGTGTCTTCAACCTCTCGCGCGACCTGCACTGTTGGCAGATGCACTTCTCGTGTGTGCCCTTCGGCTTCCGCAAGAGTTGGAACTTCACAATTCAGGTCAAGTCGTCGCTCTTGCAGGACCTGAAGTACGAGAAGAGCTCCTCTATGTACGACAACCTCTACGAGTAGCCCCCACAACAAGGACAGAGAACGATGTATAGCAAAATCGAAATAAAACTCGGTTTCGACCGCATACGCCACCAGGTTGCCGATCACTGCTCCACCGCAGGGGCCCGCGAGTTGGTGGCCGAAATGAGCTTTGTGACCTCCCCCCGCGAGGTCGAATACAACCAATCCATAGCCGAGGAGGTGAGGGTGGCTCTACTGATGGAGCAATACTTCCCCAAGGGCGAATTGGTGGAGTTCGGCTCCGTGGTGGCCAAGCTGGCCGTGGAGGGTACCTTTCTGGAGGGCGACGAGCTGATACTCCTGCGCGGGGGCCTCAAGGGTGTAGCCGAGACCTCCTCGCTCTTTCGCAGCGGCAAGGAGCGCTACCCGCTGATGGGGGCACTCTCCGCCAAGGTTGAGCACTTCCCCGATGTGGTCGGACACATCGACACCATAATAGACCGCCACGGCGAGGTCAAAGACAACGCTTCGGCCGAACTCTACGACATCCGCCGCTCCATACGCGCCCACGAAGGTCAGGCCGCCAAACGCCTCCAGTCGGTGCTCGCCGAGGCCATCCGCAATGGCATTGTGGAGGAGGGAGCCTCACTCTCCATCAGGGAGGGTCGCACCGTCATCCCCGTAGCGGCCGCCAATAAGCGCAAGCTCAAGGGCTTCGTGCACGACGAGTCGGCAACGGGCAAGACCGTCTACATTGAGCCCGTGGAGGTTGTGGAGATAAACAACGCCCTCAAGGAGCTGGAGTATGCCGAGCGCCGAGAGTGTGTGCGCATACTCACCGAGCTCACCGAGAGCATACGCCCCCTGGCAGCCTCAATGGCCGAGAGCCGTCGCTACCTGACCTACTTCGACTTCCTGCGCGCCAAGGCCCGCTGGGCTGTGGAGAACGGAGCCTACAAGGCCATACTCTCCGAGGATGGCACCCTGCGTCTGTCGGGCGCACGCCACCCCCTGTTGCAGCAGAGCCTCGCTCGCGAGAAACGCGAAGTCGTACCCCTCGATTTGGTCCTCAACGGTACCCGCCGCATACTCGTCATCTCGGGCCCCAATGCGGGTGGCAAGTCGGTATGCCTCAAGACCGTAGGACTTCTTCAGTATATGTTCCAGTGCGGACTTGCAGTGCCCGCAGCCGCCGTGAGCGAGATGCCCATCTTCGAGGCTATCTTCATAGACATAGGCGACCAGCAGAGCATCGACAACGACCTGTCGACCTACTCGTCACACCTGACGAATATGAAAGAGATGCTCGCCGGAGCCTCTCCCGCCTCTCTCATCCTCATAGACGAGTTCGGCAGCGGCACCGAGCCCACCATCGGTGGGGCCATAGCCGAGGCTATGCTCGAGAGGTTTGTGGAGTCGGGCAGCTATGGTATCATCACCACCCACTATACCAACATCAAGTATTTCGCCTCCAACCACTCGGGCGTGGCCAATGGCGCTATGATGTTCGATGTGCAGAACATACGCCCCCTCTTCCGTCTGGAGATGGGCGAGCCGGGCAGCTCCTTTGCCATTGAGATTGCCCGCAAGATAGGCCTCCCCGAGGCCATCATCCGCAGCGCCTCCGAGAAGGTGGGCTCCGACATTATGAGCCTCGAGCGTCAGCTCCGCGAGGTGGCACGCAACCGCAACTACTGGGAGCAGAAGCGCGAGCGCATACGCATAGCCGACAAGCGCGTGGAGGAGATGGAGAGCGAGTATGCCGCAAGGCTTGCCAAGCTACAGGATGAGCGTTCGGCCATCATCCGTCAGGCCAAGGAGGACGCAAAGGAGATTCTCGACCAGACGAATCGCACCATTGAGAATACCGTGCGCGTGATTCGCGAGTCGCAAGCCGAAAAGGAGACCACCCGTCTGGCACGCCGCGAGCTCGACTATGTGCGCGAAAGGGTCGAGAGCGATGTGGACTACCTCTCGGCCGAGAGCGAGAAGGTGGCACGCGAGATGGAGAAAATCGAGCGTCGCCGCCAGAAGCGAGCCGAGCGCAAAGCCCTGCGCGGTGAGCAGACCGTAGAGGTGAAGGCCCCCGAGCCCGAGGTACTACCCATTGTTGTGGGTGCCAAGGTGCGCATCACGGGTCAGGATGGCGTGGGTGAGGTTATGAGCATCAAGGGCAAGAAGGCCACCGTCGCTATGGGTCAGATAATGACCACCATAGCCATCGACCGCCTCGATGCCATCAGTAATAGCGAGTTCAAGAAACAGACACGCCCCACCACCGCCCGTACAGTGGTGAGCGTCGACATCTCCAGCCGCAAACTCAACTTCAAGGATAACATCGACATCCGCGGTATGCGCGCCGCCGAGGCTATGGCCATAGTCCAAGACTTCATCGACGACGCTATAATGGTGGGCATAGGCAGCGTGACAATCCTCCACGGCAAGGGCACAGGAGCCCTCAAGGAGGAGGTGCGTCGCTACCTGCGCTACATCCCCTCCGTGGCCTCCGCCACCGACGACCACCCCGACCGCGGCGGCGCCGGCATCACCGTCGTAACCTTCAAATAAATAGGAAAGGCCAAAAGGACCAAAAAGGCCAAAAGGGAATTTAGTGAAATTAGGGAACTTGAGGATGGTGCCCTAAACTCCCTAAACTCCCTAAACTCCTTAAGGTCCTTAAAGTCATATGGGACCTATAAGCCCCATATGCCCTTTTGGCCCTTTTAGCCCTTAGACAAAAAACTCAAAATAGCGTCGGGAATTTTTTGCCAAACAAAGTAGCGGACTCCGGAGTTTGCTTGACGCAAATGAGGAGTCCGCTATCTGAAGTTTGGTGAAAAATTCACCCGCTATTTTGCGTTTTTGATGTAGGTGTAGTGCGCACCATATCGCTCAAACGCCGCACGCTCCAACTCCTCGCGGTGGTCGGGGTGAGCAATGTTGATGATGGCTTTGGCACGCTCCTGCAACGACTTACCATAGAGGTCGGCAGCACCAAACTCGGTTACGAGCCAGTGGATGTGGTTACGGGTGGTAACGACACCGGCACCGAGGGTGAGGGTATTGGCAATCTTGCTCACGCCCTTGTTGGTAACCGAAGGCATAGCGATGATGGCCTTACCGCCCTCCGACAGCGACGAGCCGTAGATGAAGTCCACCTGACCGCCCACGCCCGAGTAGAACTTGGTACCGAGCGAGTCGGCGCACACCTGACCGGTGAGGTCAACTTGGAGTGCCGAGTTGATAGCGCAGAATTTGGGGTTCTTGGCGATTACGAAGGGGTCGTTGGTGTAGGCTACATCCTTCATCAGAACGCCGGGGTTGTTGTCGATGAAGTCATAAACCTGCTGCGAACCCATAAGGAAGGTCGAAACGATTTTACCCTTGTCGGTAACCTTATTGCGGCCGTTCACAACGCCTTTCTCCACGAGGGGCAGCACGCCGTCGGCGAACATCTCGGTGTGGATACCGAGGTCTTTGTGGTTACCCAGCTGCGAGAGCACAGCGTTGGGAATAGCGCCGATACCCATCTGCAAGCAAGCGCCATCCTCGATGAGGGCTGCACAGTGGCGACCGATGGCTGCATCGGTCTCGGTAATCTCGGCGATGTGGCCCTCCATCAGGGGCTGGTCGTCCTGCACGAAGTAGTCAATCTCGGAGATGTGGATGAAGGCATCACCGAAGGCGCGGGGAACATATTTGTTCACTACTGCGATGACATAGTCTGCGCACTCGATAGCGGCCAGAGTAGCGTCTACCGAGGTACCGAGCGACACATAGCCGTGGGCATCCACGGGCGACACCTGAATCATTGCCACATTACAGGGCAGCACGCCTGCGCGGTAGAGTTTCTGGGTCTCCGAGAGGAAGATTGGAATATAGTCGGCATAGCCGCTCTGGGTCACCTTGCGCACATTGCCGCCCACGAAGAAGGAGTCGAGCTGGAAGATGCCCTCGAACTTGGGATCTGCATAGGGTGCGGGGCCCTCGGTGTGGAGGTGGTGGATGTGTACATCTTTGAGCTCACCAGCCTCGCCCCTGCGGCACATAGCCTGAATGAGGCACTGGGGGGCACTTGCCACCGAGCTGAGGTGAACATGGTCGCCAGATTTAATCACCTTAACGGCCTCGTCGGGAGTAGTAAACTTAATGGTGTTGTTCATAGAAAGTATTGTGTTTAGTGAATTGATTGTCAAAATTTCTTCCGCAAAGGTAACTATTTTTCTTTAGAAAAGATTGCAGTCCGATATTAAATTATTACCTTTGTAGGTGCATTGTGCTTTTTTTGAGCTCGGTGCGCAACAGATAACAGGCTATATTGATTAACCTAAACGATAACAAAACTCAAGAACAACTATGAATGTAAAGGAGTTGAAAGATGTTGTAATCCGCTTCTCGGGCGACTCGGGCGACGGAATGCAGCTCACAGGCACCCTTTTTTCGGACACCGCGGCACTCTTTGGTAACGGTATTTCGACCTTCCCCGACTACCCCGCCGAGATTCGTGCACCGCAGGGTACCGTGTCGGGTGTGTCGGGCTTCCAGGTACACTTCGGCAGCAGCCGTATGCTCACCCCCGGTGACTACTGCGATGTGCTGATTGCTATGAACCCCGCAGCACTCAAAGCAAATGTTGTATGGCTCAAGAAGGATGCAACCATCATCCTCGACGGCGACACCCTCGATGAGAAGAGCATCGCCAGAGCCGGCTTCAAAACCAACGACCCCCTCGAGGAGCTCGGTATCAAGGATTACAATATCCTCACACCCGACATCACCTCGATGACCAAAGAGGCCCTCAAGGACTCGGGTCTGGACAACAAGGCCGTTGTGAAGTGCAAAAATATGTTTGCACTGGGCATCTGCCTCTACCTCTATGACAAACCCCTGGACCACGCCATCAGCTACATCCGCGGCAAGTTCGGCAAGAAGAACCCTGCTGTCGCGGAGGCCAATGTGAAGGTCCTCAATGCAGGTTATAACTTCGGTGCCAACACCCACTCGTTTGCCAACACCTACTCGGTGCAGCCTGCCGAGCTGGAGAAGGGCAAATATCGCAGCATCAATGGTAATGTGGCTACCGCCTGGGGCTTTATGGCCGCCAGCGAGAAGAGTGGTCGTCCCCTCTTCTGCGGCTCCTACCCCATCACCCCCGCAACCGTCATCCTCGAGGAGCTCGCCAAACACAAAGAGCTCGGCGTTAAGACCGTACAGGCCGAGGACGAGATTGCAGGTATCTGTACCTCGATTGGTGCAGCCTTTGGTGGTTCGTTTGCAGTGACCAGCACCTCGGGTCCCGGTCTTTCGCTCAAGAGTGAGGCTATGGGTCTGGCTGTCATTGCCGAGCTTCCTCTGGTTGTTGTGGATGTTCAGAGGGGTGGCCCCTCGACAGGTCTTCCCACCAAGACCGAGCAGAGCGACCTCAAGCAGGCACTCTGGGGCCGCAACGGTGAGTGTCCTATGGTTGTACTGGCAGCCTCCTCGCCCAGCGACTGCTTCCACTACGCATTCCAGGCAGGTAAGATTGCAATGGAGCATATGACCCCCGTAATCCTCCTGACAGACGGTTTCATCGCCAACGGCTCCCAGCCCTGGAAGATTCCATCTATGAAGGATTACCCTGAGATTCACCCGCCCATTATCACTGAGCTTCCCGAGGGCGAAGAGGTATTCCTCCCCTACAAGCGCGACGAGAAACTCGCACGCCGCTGGGCTATCCCCGGCACCGTAGGTCTGGAGCACCGCATCGGCGGCCTGGAGAAAGATGCCCTCAAGGGTAGCGTTTCCCACGACCCCAAGAACCACCAGAAGATGGTCGAGACCCGCGCAGCGAAGGTTGCAAAGGTTGCCGACTACATCCCCTCGCAGACCGTTCTCGGCGCCGAGGAGGGCGAGCTGCTGGTTGTAGGTTGGGGCGGCACCCGCGGCCACTTGCAGGCTACCGTTGAGAAGATGCAGGAGGAGGGCAAGAGCGTTTCGCTGTGCCACTTCAACTACATCAACCCCCTGCCCAAAGGTGTGGAGGAGATCTTCTCGAAATTCAAGAAAATTGTTGTATGCGAGCTCAACGAGGGTCAGTTTGCCGACTACCTGCGTATGAACTTCCAGCAGTTCCACTACGAGCAGTACAACAAGTGTCAGGGTCTGCCCTTCACCACTGTTGAGTTGGAGGCCAAGTTTAACGAATTATTGGAGAAATAGGAGCGTATGAAATACACACAAGCAGATTTTAAGAGCGATCAGGAAGTTAAATGGTGCCCCGGTTGTGGCGACCACTTCATCCTCAATGCAGTACAGAAAGCTATGCCCGATGTGGCAGAGATAGCAGGCCGCAACCGCTCGGAGTTCGTGGTGGTTTCGGGTATCGGCTGCTCGTCGCGCTTCCCCTATTATATGAAGACCTACGGTTTCCACTCCATTCACGGTAGGGCCAACGCCATTGCTACCGGTCTGAAGGTGGCCAACCCCGGTGTGAGTGTCTTTGTGGCAACCGGTGATGGCGACTCACTCGCCATCGGTGGCAACCACTTCATCCACGCCATCCGTAGGAACATCGACCTCAATGTGGTCCTCTTCAACAACGAGATTTATGGTCTTACCAAGGGTCAGTACTCGCCCACCTCGAAGCTGGGCAAGATTACCAAGACCTCGCCCTACGGTACCATCGAGAAACCCTTTAACCCCGGTGAGCTTATCATCGGTGCCAAAGGTACCTTCTTCGCTCGTTCGATTGATGTGGAGGTGGACCTCACCCGCCAGTGCCTCGTAAGGGCTGCCCAGCACGACGGCTTCTCCATTACCGAGGTGTTGCAGAACTGCGTAATCTTCAACGACGGTGCCCACGCTGCCTTCGCCAAGGACAAGGCTACCCGCGCGGAGCACACCCTCGTGCTGAAGGATGGCGAGAAGATGCTCTTCGGTGCCAATAAAGATAAAGGTATCGTTCTGGACGGCTTTAGACTGAAGGTTGTGACCGTGGGCAAGGATGGCTACACCATCGACGATGTGCTCACCCACGACTCCAAAGAGCCCACCACCTACATCCACAACGCTCTGGCTTCGATGAAGTACCCCGACTTCCCCGTGGCTCTGGGTGTCATCCGCGATGTAGACGAGCCCACCTATAACAACGAGGTTGCTCGCCAGGTGGCCGAGGTGCAGGAGAAGAGCAAAATCAAATGTATGGACGACCTGCTCAATAGCGGCGAGACTTGGACTATCGAGTAGCCCCGCACAAACACAAACGCCGAGCCCCGAAAGTTATCGCTTTCGGGGCTCGGCGTTTTTTTAATTGACAATTGAAAATTGACAATTGAAAATTATTAGAGGGAAGTTAGGGAGTTTAGGGAACCTAAGGAGGAGTCCTTAAACTCCCTATATTCCTTAAAGTCCTTAAGGTCCCTAAAGACCTTAAAGACCTTAAACTCCCTAATCTCTACTGGCCTAAACTAAAGGAAGGGCAGTTTTACAACCTCGGCCTTCAGGGCGCGGTCACGAACGATGACGGTGAGGATGTTGCCAACTACTGCGTACTCCTTGGGCACATAACCGGTGCCGATGCCCACCTTCAGGCAGGGCGACATAGTACCCGAGACCATCTCGCCAATGGGGTTGCCATTCTCGTCGCCAATCTGGTAGCCGGCACGAGGCACACCACGGTCAATGAGCTTCAGGCCCACGAGTTTGCGTTTCAGACCGCCCGCCTTGAGCGACTCCATATACTCGCGGTCGAGGAAGTCCTTGCCATCTACGAACTTGGTAATCCAGCCAAGACCCGCCTCGATGGGCGAAATCTCATCGTTAATCTCGTGACCATAGAGGCAAAAGCCCTTCTCCAGACGGAGGGTGTCGCGCGCGCCCAGACCGATATTCTTCAGACCGAACTCCTCGCCTGCCTTCCAGAGCTCTGCCCAGAGCTGGTCGGCATCTTTGGCGTTGATGTAGACCTCGCAACCGCCCGAGCCGGTGTAGCCGGTGGTCGAAAGGATAGCCTCGCAACCGCCCACCTTGAGGGTCTTGAAGGTGTAGTAGACCATATCCTCCACGGGCTCGTCGCACATCTTCTGCACGAGTTTCATAGCCAAGGGGCCCTGAATGGCCAGCTGTGCGGTCTCGTCGGAGGCGTTGATGAGCTCCTTGCCGGGCTCCATACCGAAGGCCTTGCCCTGCTCGCAAACAAAAGCCCAGTCCTTGTCGATGTTGGCGGCATTGATAGCCAGCAGATAGCACTCCTCGCTGAAGCGATAGAGCAGGAAATCATCCACGATACCACCCCTACCGTTGGGGAAGCAGGTGTACTGCACCTTGCCATCCGTGAGGGCTGCCACATTGTTGGTGGTGATGCGCTGCAACAGGTCGAGAGCCTTAGGACCCTTGACCCACAACTCACCCATATGGCTCACATCGAAGACACCCACAGCCTCGCGCACCCAGAGGTGCTCGGCGTTGATACCCGTAAACTCGATGGGCATATTGAAGCCTGCAAAGGGGGCCATCTTGGCACCTGCGGCGATATGATACTTGGTGAATGGAGTGATTTTGAGGTTTTCCATTGTGTGAATAGTTTTAGTGTTATGTTATATATTGGTTAAAGTTCCGGCATCCGGGCTCCCTCAACGGGGCCTTTGTCACTCCAAAGATAGTGATTTGTAAAAAAATAACGACTATTTTTCTCCGAAAGATTACATTTTAGAATAAAATTCACTACTTTTGGGGGTGCATTGAGCACACCAAGAAGGAACTTAGATTCAAAACCTAATACATCATTACAAACTTAAAACCTATTTTCAGTTATGAATGTTCAGAATTTGATGGCCGAGTTGGAGCGCAAGCACCCCGGCGAGAGCGAGTATTTGCAGGCAGTTAAAGAGGTGCTCGAGTCTATCGAGGAGGTTTACAACCAGCACCCCGAGTTTGAGAAAGCAAAAATCGTTGAGCGTATGGTTGAGCCCGACCGTATCTTCACCTTCCGTGTAACCTGGGTTGACGACAAGGGTGAGGTACAGACCAACCTCGGCTACCGTGTTCAGTTCAACGCAGCTATCGGTCCCTACAAGGGCGGTCTTCGTTTCCACAAAGCTGTGAACCCCTCGATGCTGAAGTTCCTCGGTTTCGAGCAGACCTTCAAAAACGCCCTCACTACCCTTCCTATGGGTGGCGGTAAAGGTGGTTCGGACTTCGACCCCGTTGGCAAATCGGACGCTGAGATTATGCGCTTCTGCCAGGCATTTATGCTCGAGCTCTGGCACAACATTGGCGGCGACACCGATGTTCCCGCAGGTGATGTAGGTGTTGGCGGTCGTGAGATTGGCTACCTCTTCGGTATGTACACCAAGCTCGCTCGCGAGTACAATGTAGGCGTACTGACCGGTAAGGGTCAGAACTGGGGTGGTTCTATCCTCCGTCCCGAGGCTACCGGTTTCGGTGCTCTCTATTTCACCGAGCACGTGCTTGCCAAAGCCGGCAAAGATATCAAAGGCAAAACCATCGCTCTCTCGGGCTTCGGTAATGTAGCTTGGGGCGCAGCTACCAAGGCTACCGAGCTGGGTGGTAAGGTTATCGCTATCTCGGGTCCCGACGGCGTTTGCGAGATTCCCGCAGGTATCACCAAAGAGATGATCGACTATATGCTCGTTATGCGTGCTTCGAACCGCAACAAAGTTGAGGATATGGCAACCAAGTTCCCCGAGGCTGCTAAGTTCACCCCCGGCAAGAAGGCTTGGAGCGTGAAGTGCGACATCGCTCTTCCTTGCGCATTCCAGAACGAGCTCAACGGCGACGACGCTAAGGAGCTTCTGGCAAACGGCACTTGGTGCTGCTGCGAGGTTTCGAATATGGGTTGCACCCCCGAGGCTATCGCTACCTTCCAGAACGCAGGTATCCTCTTCGCTCCCGGTAAGGCTGTGAACGCAGGTGGTGTTGCTACTTCGGGTCTTGAGATGACTCAGAACGCTGCTCACCTGAGCTGGTCGGCACAGGAGGTTGACGACAAACTCCACTTCATTATGCAGAGCATCCACGAGCAGTGCGTACGCTTCGGCCAGAAGGCTGACGGCAGCGTTGACTATGTGAAGGGTGCTAACATCGCAGGCTTCATGAAGGTGGCACAGGCTATGCTGGAGCAGGGCGTCATCTAATAAAAAACGCATTTGGCGGTCGAATTTCGCACCGCTCTTCAATAGGCGAGTTCCTCATTTGCGCGAGCAAACTGCGGACTCGCCTTTTTGTTTGGCGCGAAATTCCACTCGCCAACTGCGTTTTTCCTTTCAAGGGGAAGGTGTAGGCGCGGAGCCCGCTCCTTTGTTTGGCACGAAATTCCCCTCACCAACTGAGTTTTTCTTTTCAAGGGGAAGCGGTTTCCCTCCCCTAATTTAGTGGCGTGTATCTGCCTTTTGGCCCTTTCGGCCATTTCTGCTCCTCCCCTACGAAAGGGGAGGCTGGGAGGGGTGCTTGAAAATTGCGTGCGCGTCCTCGCGCACAGGGAGGGTGCCCGAAGGGCGGGAGAGGTCTGTTCTTTCTTGGGCTAAGGTCTAAAGTCGAACGACTAACCGACATAAGTCTTATAGGGCTTATGAGTCTTATAGGTCTTATAGGCCCCATAAGCCCTATATAACTCCCCCCCTAAGTTAGAGGGGGTGCGCGTTAGCGCGGGGGCGTGTGTAAATAGCAGTCAGCGATCAGCGGTCAGCATTCAGCGTTCAGCTGTAGTCGTCATTACTCTGCCTTGTTCACGGGTATTAAAATTAATACCCGTGAACAATTTGGTGGGGCAGAAAGGGCCAAAAGGGCTAAAAGGGCTAAAATGCTATTGGGGAATTTGGTGAAATTAAGGACCTTAGGGACCTTAGGGACTTTAGGGACTTTAAGGACTTTAAGGACCTTAAGGAAATTCCCATTTTTCTCATTTCTCCCATTTCTCCCATTCTTCTACCGAAGCACAACAGACCTCTCCCCCGCTTCGCGGACCCTCCCCTAACTTAGGGGAGGGAATAATTTTCCATTGTCAATTTTCCATTGTCAATTTTCAATTCCCTAAAACAGGCTCAGTTGGTCTTTGTCGTGGATGAAGGTCAGGCGGTGGTGGGGGGTGAGGCCGTGGCGGGCGATAGCCTCGCGGTGTTGTTTTGTGGGGTATCCCGCATTGCGCTCCCAGCCGTAGGCGGGGAACTCCTCGGCAAGGTGTGCCATATACTCGTCGCGGTAGGTCTTGGCCAGCACCGAGGCGGCCGCGATGTTGGCGAAGCGTGCGTCGCCCTTGACCTCGCAGCGGAAGGGGATGTCGAGTCGCGGATAGAACCTATTGCCGTCTATCAGGAGGTGCTCGGGCCTTATGGAGAGCCTCTCGACGGCTCGCTGCATAGCCTCAAAGGAGGCCTTGAGGATGTTGATGTGGTCTATCTCCTCGGCGCTCACCTCGGCCACAGCCCACGCGAGGGCGTGCTCCTTTATGTGGTCCCTCACCTTTTGGCGCTGTGCGGCGGTCATCTGCTTGGAGTCGTTCAGCAGTGGGTGGTGGTAGTCGGGCGGCAGTATGACGGCTGCGGCCACAACGGGCCCTGCGAGGCATCCGCGCCCCGCCTCATCACACCCCGCCTCGAGGCACTCTTTTTTGTAGGATATTTCGAGCATAGGTGACAAAATTACTCTTTTTTGGGGAAATTCCCGCCACAAATCCCTATATTTGTACCCACTATGGCACGCACACGACAGTTCGACATACTCAACCAGCCCATCGTCACACTCCTTGTGACCTACGGCCTATTGCTCGGCTTTGGCTCCATCAGGGCACTCCGCGCCCCCTATGGCACGGAACTTACGGAGGGTGTGCTCTCGCCTGTGGGCCTATGGCTCGACTCGCTGCTGGGCCCCTACTTGGGCTTCGTTGTGGTGCTTGGTGCCATACTGCTCGCCTCGGTAATCGTCACACGCATCATCAACCGCTACTCGCTCTCGCTCATCCGCTCCTTTATGCCGATGGTGCTCCTTATGGTATGCCTCTTCGGTGTGGTGTTCCCCGTGAGCAGCCCCGCGTTGATACTCGCCCTGCTGATGCTGACGCAGTCTACCGACCTGATGTTCACCAGCTTCAAACGCCACGCCACCTTCGGCAAGGTTATGAGCGCCTCGTTCTGGACAGCCCTCGCGGCCCTCTTGGTGCCCGAGATGGTCTACCTTCTGGTGCTGCTGCCCGTCCAGTGGCTCATCTGGCAACGCTCGCCGAGGGAGATGATTGCGGGGGCCATAATGATACCGCTGCCAATGTTGCTCGGCTCGTGCTGCTACTGGTTTGCGGGAGAGCCCTTTGGATGGCTCTGGGAGGAGTGGAGCAAGTCGCTGCCCAAGGTGGACTTTGTTAGCTTCGCCGAGATGTATGCTCTCTCGGGCGGCATCGTCAACTGCGTGCTCTGGGGCGTAATTGTGCTGCTCACCCTCGTGAGCATACTGGTCTTTTTAGGCGGCTACGGGGCTATGCGCACAAGGGCGCGCAAGGGCCACATCTTCTTCTCGCTGATGTTCCTCCTGGGAGTGCTTATGTTCCTACTGGGCGGCACCGCAACGGTTGCTGTGCCCATTATGGGCTTTGCGGCCGTGCCACTCATCCACACCTTCTTCGTAAGACGCAAGGGCATTGTGAGCGCCCTTATATATATAATATTGGTATCGCTCACCCTCATCGGCACCCTCGCCTAACCCCAAATCAAGCATTTTCTTTCATTCTCGGAGCACATCCGAGAGAGTGTTCATAACCTATTAGCAACACTCCAGTCAAGCGGCTCTACACCCCCACTTGGGGTTATACCTTTGTGCATTATGAACTACACAAAGGACCCAAATCAGACAATCAGACTGGAGCGACGAGGCGACTCCCGTGAGGTGGAACGCCTATGGCTCGAGGGCATCACCATAGGCTATATCGTCAGTGGCAAGATGGCCCTGCACACCCCGAGTGGTATTATGCAACTCTATGCAGGCGAACTATTTGTGCTCCCCGAGGGCGCCCACCTTGTGGAGTACCAGACAACCGAAGATAGGCTCTACGAGGAGATTCTCTTCTCTGTAAGCCGCGAGCTGCTCTCCACCATCTTGCGAGAGCTGCAACTCTTCGCCGACCTGCCGCGACCGTCACGCCCCACCCTCCCCACAAACCACATCGCCCACCAGAGGGCAGGCCGCACGCTCACATCATTTATGGCAGGCATAAGGTCGTACCTCGCCCACGACATCTTCTTCCGCTGTGGCACTATGGCCCGTATGAAGACCAATGAGCTCATCTATCTGCTCCTCTCCGATGGCTACGATGAACTAAGCCACACACTCGGCCATCTCGCCACCCTCCGTCGCGAGTCGCTCGAGCGGTTTGCCGAGCGCAACATCCTCTCGCGCAAACCATTGGCGGAACTCGCTGCGGAGTATGGTATGAGCCTCTCGAACTTCAAGAAGGCGTTTCGCGAGGAGCTCGGCCAGACACCCCACCGCTGGTTTATGGCGCGACGACTGGAGCTTGCCGCTCGACTGCTCATCAGCTCCGATGAGCAGGTCAAGGCCGTAGCCCACGAGTGCGGCTTCACCTCACCTTCACATTTCATACGCCTCTTCCACGCCCGCTACTCTCTCACCCCTGTCGAGTACCGAGCACGCAACACAACTCCACCTATCGACTCTCGCCCACATCTACCCCACCCCAAAGCAGAGAGAGATTAAAAAATCGGCTACCATTATTAAAAAACTTTAATAATGACTATGGGTTTGTGAAGATTATTTAATATTATTTAAGTAAATAGGGGGCAAAAGTTGCGATTTATTAAAAATATCGGAGATTTTATGATAAAAATTTTGTTTTTACTATTTCTTGCCTTACCTTTGCATCAATGTTTTACGGGACATTCTTCCCGTACCTCATTAACCTAACTAACCTAACCTGATGAAAGGGGCAGACGTGAGTCTTCCCCTTTTTTTTGGCGCTAACGAGCGCGACGAGTGAGGGTGGTGCTCCCGCCCCAGACGGGTTGAAATGAGAGAAATGAGAGAAATGGGAGATTCCTTAAAGTCCTTAAAGTCCTTAAGGTCATATGGGGCTTATAAGACCCATGGGACTTATGGGACCTATAAGCCTTTCCGCCCTTTTAGCCCTTTTGGCCCTTTTGGCCCTTACACACCCTCCAAATAGTTCACGGGTTACAAAAATGTAACCCGTGAACAAGGCTGAGTAATGACGACTACTGCTGAATGCTTTTTACAGACCTCTCCCGCCCTAACGGGCACCCTCCCCTAACTTAGGGGAGGGGAGGGAAAGGGCAAAAAAGGCTAAAAGGGCTAAAGGGGCCAAAAGGCAGACACACGCCACTAAATTAGGGGAGGGAGTTATATAGGGCTTATGGGGCCTATAAGACCTATAAGACCTATAAGACTCATAAGTCCTATAAGACTTAGGTCGGTTAGTCGTTCGACTTTAGACCTTAGACCAAGAAACAACAGACCTCTCCCGCCCTAAAGGGCACCCTCACCTAACTTAGGGGAGGGAAACAACTTTCACTTGAAAGAAAAAACGCATAGAGCGAAGGGAATTTTTTGCCAACAAGATGGGCGAGGCCCGCAGCTTACTAAGCGTAAGTGAGGGTCTCGCCCGTTGCAGTTGGTGAAAAATTCACCCGCTATATGCGTTTTTTATGCGCCGTGGCAGTGTTTGTATTTCTTGCCCGACCCGCAAGGACAAGGATCGTTGGGGCGAACCTTCTTCTCCACATGTACGGGCATAGGACGGCTCTTCTCGCCCTGGCCTGCCTGTGCGGCGGCGGCCATACGCGACTCCTGGAGTTTGTTTACATCCACCTTCTGCTGAGCCTGCTGACGGCGTGTCATACGGTTCTCGGCCTGCTCCTTGGTGGGGATAAAGCCCTTCATCAGGATAGAGATAACCTCCTGGTTCACCTTGTTGATCATCGCCTCGAAGAGGTTGTAGCTCTCGCCCTTATAGATCAACAGAGGATCTTTCTGCTCATAGGTTGCGTTCTGAACGCTCTGTTTCAGGTCGTCCATCTCCCTGAGGTGCTCACGCCAGTTGTCGTCGATGGTGGTGAGCATCGCAATCTTGGTGAACATCTTGTAAATCTCTGCGCCCTCGTTCTCCACACACTTTTTGAGGTTGACCAGCACATTGTAGACCAGCGTACCATTGGTGATGGGGATATACATATTCTCGGCCTGGGGGTTGCTCTCCACCAGGTTCTTAATGACGGGCATAGCGGTCTGTGCGACCATCTGTGCGCGACGCGCATAGGCGGCCCTGATGTCGGCAATCAGCATATCCGCAAGCTCATTATCGGAAGCCTTGTTGTAGGTAGCCTCATCGAAGGTGGGCTGGATGGCAACCTGACGGATGAGCTCATAGGAGAACTCCTCGAAGGATGCGCCCTTGAGGTTGGCCACAAAGGTGTCGGCAAAGGAGAGAATCATATTATTAAGGTCGATATCCACACCCTCGCCGTGGAGTGCGTGGCGACGCATAGCGTAGATTGCGGTCCTCTGCTTGTTCATCACATCGTCGTACTCCAGCAGGCGTTTACGGATACCAAAGTTGTTCTCCTCGACCTTCTTCTGGGCCCTCTCGATGGCACCGCTCATCATCTTGGCGGAGATGACCTCACCCTCCTGGAGGCCCATCTTATCCATCATCGAGGCGAGGCGGTCGCCACCAAACAGACGCAGCAGGTCGTCCTCGGTCGACACGAAGAACTGCGACGAGCCGGGGTCACCCTGACGACCCGAACGGCCTCGGAGCTGACGGTCCACACGGCGGCTCTCGTGGCGCTCGGTGCCGATGATGGCAAGACCTCCTGCGGCCTTCACCTCGGGCGAGAGTTTGATATCGGTACCACGACCCGCCATATTGGTTGCGATGGTCACCTGACCTGCCCTACCTGCCTCGGCAACAACCTGTGCCTCCTGGGCGTGCTGCTTGGCATTGAGGACATTGTGGGGGATGTGGCGTGCGCGGAGGATGCGGCTCAAGAGCTCCGACACCTCCACCGAGGTGGTACCCACCAGCACGGGGCGACCCTCATTTACGAGCCTTACAATCTCGTCAACAACGGCACTATACTTCTCCCTCTTGGTCTTATAGAGGAGGTCCTCCCTATCCTCGCGCGCAATGGGGCGGTTGGTGGGAATCACAACAACATCGAGTTTATAGATGCTCCAGAACTCGCTCGCCTCGGTCTCGGCCGTACCGGTCATACCTGCGAGTTTGTGGTACATACGGAAGTAGTTCTGGAGGGTGATGGTTGCGAAGGTCTGGGTTGCAGCCTCCACCTTCACGCGCTCCTTGGCCTCGATAGCCTGGTGCAGACCGTCGGAGTAGCGGCGGCCCTCCATAATACGGCCCGTCTGCTCGTCGACAATCTTCACCTTGCCGTCCATCAGCACATACTCCACATCCTTCTCGAACATACTGTAAGCCTTCAGGAGCTGGTTCACAGTGTGTACCCTCTCGCTCTTGATGGCGTAGTCGGCAAGTATTGCATCCTTCTTTGCGGCCTTCTCCTCGGCGGTCAGCTCGCTCTTCTCGAGGGCAGCAACCTCGGTGCCGATGTCGGGCAGCACGAAAAACTTGTCGTCACCCACCGCCTTGGCCAACATCTCATGGCCCTTATCGGTGAGCTCCACAGAGTTGAGTTTCTCGTCAATCACAAAGAAGAGCTCGTCGGTAATCTCGGGCATACGCTCGTTGTGATTCTGCATATAGACAGCCTCGGTCTTCTGCAACAGCACCTTCATACCCTGCTCCGAGAGGAACTTGATGAGGTTCTTATTCTTGGGCAGACCCTTGTGTGAGCGGAGCAGCAGTATGCCACCCTCCTCGGTCTTACCCTCAGCGATGAGTTTGCGGGCCCTCAGCAGGCAGTCAGCCGTCAGGTTGCGCTGGAGGTTATAGAGCCTCTCGATGGTGTCGCGGTACTCGTCGAAGAGCTGGTCGTCGCCCTTGGGCACGGGACCCGAGATAATCAGAGGCGTACGGGCATCGTCAATCAATACCGAGTCCACCTCATCGACAATGGCGAAGTGGTGTTTCTTCTGCACGAGCTCCTTGGCCTGGATGGACATATTGTCCCTCAGGTAGTCGAAGCCGAACTCGTTGTTCGTTCCGAAGGTGATGTTGGCATCATAGGCCTTGCGCCTCTCGGCCGAGTTGGGGCGGTAGTTGTCGATACACTCCACCGACAGGCCGTGGAACTGGTACATAGGACCCATCCACTCGCAGTCACGCTTGGCCAGATAGTCGTTGACGGTCACCACATGGACACCCTTGCCGGCCAGCGCATTGAGGAACACGGGGAGGGTTGCCACCAGAGTCTTACCCTCACCGGTGGCCATCTCGGCAATCTTACCTTTGTGGAGAACCACACCACCGAAGAGCTGAACATCATAGTGAATCATATCCCACTTGATATCGTTGCCACCAGCCACCCAGGTGGTCTGCCAGATGGCCTTGTCGCCCTCGATGCTCACGAAGTCGCGGTCGGCTGCCAGGTCCCTATCGAACTGCGAGGCGGTGACCTCCACCGTCTCATTCTGGGCAAACCTGCGAGCCGTGGACTTCATAATGGCGAATGCCTCGGGCAGAATCTCGTCGAGTTTCTTCTCGATTTTCTCGTCAATCTTCTCCAGGAGCTGCTCAATCTCCTTCGATATGGCGCTCTTCTTCTCAATGGCGATGTCGCCCTCAATCTCCACCTTCAATGCGGCCACACGCTCCTCCTCGGGGCGGATGAACTCGGCAATGGCAGCCCTCAGGGCCGCCGAACGGCCACGAAGTTCATCGTTCGAGAGGCTGTCGATGGTGGGATACAACTGGAGAATCTTGTCCACATAGGGCTGAATCTCTTTGCGATCCTTGTCACTCTTCGTTCCGAAGAACAACTTAAGTACAGATTTTACTAAACTCATCTTATCTCTTTTCTGTTTGTTATTATATTTTTCGTTCTCTATTCTCTAACCCAAAGCCTTCATTCTGCGCATCCTGCCCAGAGCACACTCCTCACACAATCTGCCCTCGCACTTGGCCGCGAGTTCCAGCAGAGCCTGCGACTCATAGGCACTCCCACAGGGCACGCCATAGCCCGTCCAAGTAGCCACCACCCTATTCTGCTCGGCAGGGATGGCCTCCAAGAGCTCCAGAGCCCTCTCCTTCAGTTCGGCATTGTTCATCACGGTGGCGTAGGCAAACTGCAAGGGCACAACCAAATTGATGGCCAACATCTCGACCTTCTGGCGACCCATACGCCCCGAGCCACTATGGGGCTTACCATTGGGGACATACTTCCCCTGCCAATACTCGCTCGCCGACACCCTGAAGAGTCCTTCGACCTCGCCAAGGCTCCTCAGCCCCAGCACCGTATCCACCGAGTACTCCTCGCGGGCCACCAGAGCCGCAAGTTGTGCTATTCTCATCACAGGGCCTCCCGCGGGTAGCAGATGGCTCCTATTCCAACTTCCGGCCGTCATACTGCGCAGTTGGTACTTGCCCACAAGGTACTCATACTCCTCCTGAAGGCGCACAATGTAGTCATCAAAGAACTCCTCGCCCAGCAGTCCCGAGGTGCCCAGTAGCAGGGCCTCGACTCTCCGCTGAGAGCTGCGCTCCTTCAGGCACATAAGGTAGGTGGCCCTGCGTGCGAGCTCCTCCATCTGTCCTCCGTTCTTCGGAGCACCCATAGCATAGGCGGTAATATGGTAGAGTGTCTGGTTCCAGTCGCGCCCCGAGGCCTCCCAGACCTCCAGCACCCTGTGGCTCTTGCGGAGCACTCGTTCCACCAGAAGGCTCTCCATAAGTTTGGTCCTTCTGAGTGAGTCCAAGCCCGCGAGCACCACTCCACACTCCTCTCTTCTCATTGCGCCCATGGTTTCTCTATCCAACACCCCCTACAGCATACCGAGCTCCATAAGGGCCTCTTCGCTCATCATATTCTTATCCCACGGCGGGTCGAAGACTATCTCCACAACAACCTCACCTACGCCCCTCACCTTGGCCACCTGGGTGTGCACCTCCTCCACGAGGAAGTCGGCCATAGGGCAGTTGGGAGCCGTGAGGGTCATACGGATGTGTACCTTCCCATCGGGGGTGTAATCTATATCGTAGACCAAGCCGAGGTCGTAGATGTTGACCGGAATCTCGGGGTCATAGATGTTCTTGAGCACATCCACTATCTCTCTCTCGACGCTCTGTATCTCTTCTGGTGTCATTCCCATCTCTCCTTGCTCTTTGCTCTCTTTACTCTCCTCTCTCTACTGGTTACTTGCCGCCTTGAAAGCCACAGCATAGCGCCTCATCTGCTTGAGCATCTCGCCCAGACCGTTGGCCCTTGTGGGCGAGAGGTAGGAGCGGATACCTATGCGGTCGATGAAGTAGAGTTCGGTGTTAATAATCTCATCGGGGGTGCGGCCTCCAAGCGCTCTGGTGAGCAGACCCGCAATGCCCTTGACTATGAGTGCATCGGCATCGGTCGCAAAGTAGACCTTGCCGTCCTCCATTCGCGCGTCAATCCACACACGCGACTGGCAGCCGTCAATGAGGTACTCCTCGGTCTTATGGCGAGGGTCTATCTCACAGCACTCATCAGCCATATCAATCAAATACTGGAGCCTATCATCCACATCGTCAAACATCTCGAAGTCGGCAATAATCTCCTCCTGAACACTATCTTTCTTTTCCATTTTTTCTTTTTTTTCGCAGCTTTTTGAAAAAGCTGCACCTTTTTCTTCGCGCCTTTTTTTTCGCAGCTTTTTATAAAAAGGCTCCTTTTTTCGCAGCTTTTTGTAAAAAGCTGCACCAAAAACTTTTGGGAGATACTTCGTATCTCTGTATTTGCTCTACCCTATTTCGGAGCCACCCTCACTCGCTGTGGCCGCTGCCACCTACTTACTGCTGTGTTCGGGGAGGGGGTCCCACTCGGCGCCGATGGGGGCCTCCATACCGAGGATGCGCGACATTGTCACCACAAAGGAGCGCATATCGACCTTCTGGGTGATGACATTGCCCTCCTCGATGCCCATACCGCACATTGCTATCAGCGAGCGACGATAGGGGGCATAGATGAGTTGTGAGGAGGTGCGGGCCACATAGTCCTCGCGGTAGGTGTTGCACCAGTCGGGCATCAGCACTAGCGTCACATCGGGTGAGCGCTTGGGGTAGTAGCTATTCTGTATGAGCTCCATAACGCCAAACAGAGCACCACTGGCGGCCATATCGGAGGCCGACACTGCGTGGGACACGCCTCGGAGCTGGAGCGCGAAGTTGGCCACCTGCTGCTGCACCATAGCAACCTCGAGGCCCTTGGAGAAGATGAGCGTGTGGTTGAGCCAGAAGGAGCAGTTCTCACATCCGAGCACCCAGTCGCCCTTGCCATAGGTGGCCGAGAGGAAGCTGTTTATCAAAAAGCGCGCCTGCGAGGAGTTGAATACCTTGTCGTGGCTTACATACTCCCTATTGCCACCGTCGGAGGTGAGGGTGAATATCACACGACCGCCCGTCTGGGCCTCGGCGAAGTTTATGATGTTGGCGATATTTTGGTCGAGCCTGTAGTACATATCCTCCATCTCTCGAGAGGAGAGGCCATACCTGGCGGCTATGCGCCTGGGAGCGTCGAAGCAGATGGTGATGATGTCCATCTGGTCGTCGGCACCGAGGTAGTTGTTGATGATAATCTTCTCGGCAAACATAGCCAGCACATCGTTGGCCACATAGCTATTGAGCACCTCCCTGAGGTCGCGGGGTTGCGAGCGGCGTGTGCGCTCCTCGTCGGTGAGCTTGTAGCCATAGGGGCGCACCACCGTACTGCGCTTGTTCACATAGGCTTGGTCGCGCTTGGTGAGAATCCAGGGGAGGCCCAACTGGCGGAGCCAGTAGCCCGAGTTATTGAAGTCGTTTACCCACTTGGGCATCGAGTGGTGATACTTGCTCGAGGTGGTCCAGGTGGCCGAGAGCGAGTCGAGCCACCACACCTCCGAGGGGTTGGTGCCGCCGAGGATGATTGCCGACGAGGCATCCGAAGCGATGGATACCGAGCGGCCGCCATCGGTGTTGCGCACCACCACATCGCCTAAGGTTTCAAAGATGAGGTTGGCATTGGAAACCTTGCTCTCCTCGGTGTCGCAGTTGAAGCTCAGGCACTTGGGGTCGCTCACTGCCGATACTCTCTTTTGGGTTGTCTGATTCCACCAGCCCTCGCCAGTGATGCCGTGAACGGCGGGCAGGGCACCCGTCGAGAGGGTTGCCAGAGCCGAGGGGGTTGTGGGGGCAAAGGGGTAGTAGACATAGGGGTAGTAGGTACCCTTCAGGAGCCTCTTGAAGCCCTCTTCGCCAAATCCGGCCTCGTAGTGCATAAGGTCGGACTCCCTCATATGCGAAACAACAAAGTTCACAACAAGTCGGGGCTGCTCGGCCGCCATAGCCGCAACAGTCACAAACAGAAGCAGTAGGGATGTAAGTAATCGGTTTCTCATACGCTTGCTTTGAAAATATCGGGTAAAGATAGTAAATATCTTTGATATTTAGAGCCTACGCAGAGAATTTTGAGCCACGAAGGATATTTTTGGTGGGAGATATTACTTTTCGGGGGCGAAACACTCCACCAATCGAGCCGCCACAGGGTTGTCGGGGAACTCACTACAGAGGGCCTCCGCACGCTGCAACATTGTCTTTCTGAAGCGGCGGTACTCCTCGCTCTCGGGGTGCAGTGGGCGGTGGGCAGCAGCCTCGGCAAGTCGCAAGAAAGCCTCGCCAGACCTGATGGTCTTCTCCTCCATAAAGCAGTCACAGAATCGCTCCCATACATAATCCACAGACACACGCGAGGGGTGGGTCATATCGTCGGCATAGTAGCGATAGTCCCTCAAGTCGTCAACGAGAATCTCGTAGGCAGGAAAATAAAAGGCCTCCTTGCGGCGCTCGCACACTTCACCGAGGGCCACCCTCAGGGTTGCTTTCGAGAGCGCATTGCCCTCCAGCCCGTCGGCCAGGTGGCGCACAGGGCTCAGAGTGAAGATGACCTTGCGGGGCGAGAGCATATCCACAACCCTCTCCAGCGAGGCCACCACCTCCTCTACCCCGAGGCGACGGCGCACAAACTCTCCTGCGGGCATCTTGTGGCAGTTGGCAACCACCTCACCCTCACGCTCATAGACCCAGGCCGAGCCGAGCGTCAGGATGACCACATCGGCCCCACGGAGTGCCCTTTGGCCCTCCCCTACGGCCTTAGCAATACTCTCCAAAAGAGCCTCACTGTCGGTCCTATCGAACGAGCCGTGGGTGTGGTAACTAAACCACATATCGCCCCTCCTTTGGAGCTCCTCGCGGGTGACAGTGCGCCCCTCCAGAAGCCTTGCTACGCACTGCTCGATGGAGAGCGGATTGTAGAGCTCGCCCAAAGGGTTGCAAAGGGTCGGGATGCCTATGTGCTCGAGCCTTTCGGCCATCTCGTGGGCAAAGCAGGAGCCCAAGGAAAAGAGCCTGCAATTTTGGTCTATCTTGCTGACACTTGGGGTGATAGTTATCTCTGTGCGAAATTTCATACTCATTGGCTTTGGGGGACAAAGATAAAATTTTTATATTTACACCACAAAAACCTATGACAAAATGATTATCAACGCCTACCCCAAGATTAATATCGGCCTCGACATCCTCCGCAAGCGCGAGGACGGCTACCACGACATAGACACCCTGATGGTCCCCTTTCTGGGTGTTCACGACACCCTCGAGGTGCTGCCCAGCGCTGCGCGTGGCTGCTCGCTCCAGATAGAGGGGCTCGGTCTAAACTGCACCGCAGACCGCAACCTTGTGACCAAGGCGTGGATGCTCCTGCGCGAGAAGTACAACATCGGAGGTGTGAATATGCATCTGGAGAAGCGCATACCCTTTGGTGCGGGACTTGGTGGCGGCAGTGCCGACGCGGTGGCCGCAATGAAGGGCATTGCCACAATCTTTGGCCTTGAAATCCCCGATCAGGAGATGGTCGAACTGGCCGCACGACTGGGTAGCGATGTCCCCTTCTTCGTACACTCGCGACCTATGTTCTGCCGAGGCAGGGGCGAGATACTCACGCCCGCCGAGGTGGACCTGTCGGGTCTGTGGTGCGTGGTTACCAAGCCCGACTTCGGAATCTCCACCCCCGAGGCCTACGCCGGCGTGACACCCTTTGTGCCCTCGCAGCCCCTCGAGAGAAGGCTCCAGCTCCCCCGTCACCAGTGGCAGGACAACATCGCCAACGCCTTTGAGCCCTCGCTCTTTGCGACCCACACGCCCCTGGCCAACATCAAGCGCGAACTCCAGCGCAGAGGTGCGCTCTACGCCTCAATGTCGGGCTCGGGCTCGGCTATGTATGGTCTGTTTGAGAGCCGACCCAACTACGAGCCGCTCTATGTTGGCGAACAGGTCTTTGTCAGTCAGTTATAAAAAAAAGACTCCCGAGCTTTTCGGGAGTCTTTTTTTATGAGCCATTAGCTTTTATATCTCATCTCTGCCGAGTCTTACGATGAGCGCCTTGTGGTCGGAGGTGCTCAGGTCGTAGGAGTCGTAACTCTTCACGGTGAAGAACTCTTCGTCGGGAAGGATGTAGTCTATGCGGAAGATGTTGTAGAGCCCCTTATAGGTGTACTCCACACCGCGGCCGCACTCCACAAAAGCGTCGTCCAGACGGCCCGCCCTCATCTTGCGATAGGTGTAGGACATAGGGGTGTCGTTGAAGTCACCACAGACCACCACAGGGTATTTGGAGCCGTCAATCTGGTCGGAGATGTGGCTCGCCTCGGCGGCCCTGAGTCGATAGTTTCTATTCATCTTGCGGACAATCTCCACCAGTTTATCGCCCCCTTTCTCGTCGTCAATGATGTTGGTCGAGAGCGTGGTGTTGCTATCCTCCTTGGTGATGCCCGTAGACTGGAGGTGGGTATTGAAGACCCTCAGCGTATCGCGGCCCACCTTCACATCGGCCCAGACGGCGTGGATGTGGGTACTATCGGCATCCGAAATACCGTGGCGCACAATGGGATAGGTGCTCAAGATGGCAAAGCCTGCACCCGTCTGCGAATCGGCCCTCGAAGTTGTGGAATTGACAAAGAAGCCATAGCCGAGTCTCGAGAGTCCATCCTTGAAATCGCCAAAGGTACACTTCTCGCTGAAGTGGCTCTCCTGCAAGCATACAATGTGCGCACCCTTGCTATTAATCCACTGCGTGAGGCTATCCATCTCGGCCTCAAGGCCCTGCTTGTTCTCCATAACACCAAATGCCTTGGCATTGAAGGTGGCCACCACCACATCGCCCCTCTCTCGGTTAACCTCGGGAATCTTAGTCGCAAGGTCCGAGCGGTAGAAAAGTCCCATACTTCCGCCGCCCAAGAGCAGCACAGCCAGTGAGATGAAAAACCACCTTTTCCACCTTACGGCCCACCACAGGGCGCACCCCACATTGAACAGATAGACTATCTGGTAGAAGAGGCCGGGGAGCACAAAGAGGGTCGTGGCCCTGGGGTTTACGACCTTTGACAGCAGGCCCGCCAGGAGTGCCAGAGCGGAGAGGATTGTAAGGACAAAGAGCAGGACATCCATCACCCTCACAACAAGCCCTCCCACACCAATCGTGGGCTCCTGGTGGCGGGAGTGACGCGCCTCACTCCTATAGTATCCATCTCTCTTTTTTGCCATAGTCGACTAATACCAAATCTTATTACTCTTTTTCCAGTAGCGCAGCAGCAGGAAGCCGAAGAGCATACCGCCCAGATGGGCAAAGTGTGCCACATTGGAGCCGCTCGAGGCGACACCTCCAAAGAGCTCAATGGCACCATAAATCACCACAAACCACTTGGCCTTCAGGGCAATGGGCGGGAACATAAGCATCACCACATTGTTGGGGTGCATCATACCGTAGGCAAGAAGCAGACCAAAAACAGCACCCGAAGCGCCAACGGTCACCACAGGGAAGGGAAGCCCCCCAAACTCCAGGTAGTTTACGGCCAGCTGCACAAGGCCCGCACCCACACCACAGGTGAGGTAGTAGGCAAGGAACCTCTTGGAGCCGAGGTCGTACTCCACGATGCGGCCAAACATCCAGAGTGCGAACATATTGAAGAAGAGGTGGGAGAATCCTCCGTGGAGGAACATATAGCTAAAGAGCTGGAAGATGGTCTTCACCGAGGCGGGATAGTGGAGTGCGAAGTTCATCTCGAACCACGCATTCAACCCTCTGGGCAGAAGCATCTGCGTCAGAAACACAAAGATATTCACCAGCAGCAGATTCTTCACCGCGGGTGGCATATTGGTCTGTTCTCTATAGTACATCTTCTATTGTTTTGCTGTTTTCGTTACACCATTGCCTTAATCTCAGTGAGGTCCAAGACCCTCACCACAGCCCTGCCATCGGGCGTAAGGCTCATACCCTGGCAACCCTCGAGCGATTCGAGCACCGCCTCCATCTCTCCCGTAGTGAGAGGTTTCACGCCGCGTGTGCGCGAGAGTATGCGTGCCAGACGCTCCTTGCGTGCTCTCTCGCTCACATCCACTCCATCGCGCAGAGCGTCGAGCATATCGTATATTATATCCTCCACAGCCGAGTGGTCAACCTCCGAGGGGAAGGCCATAAAATCGACACTATTGCTATCCACCACCGAGAAGTCGAAACCAAACGAGGTGAAGTAGTCGTAGTTCTCGGCCAGAGTCTGCACATCGTCCTGCGAGAAGACCATTCTCTCGGGGAACATAAGGCTCTGACTCACCGAACTGCCACATCCGAGCATCATCATATAGCGGTTGTAGAGCAACACCTCGCGAGCCCTTGCAAGGTCTACAATGGCGAGCTTTCCGCCCAGCGTGGTGGCCACATAGCCCCCTGCGATGGGCAGCACACCCTTGAAGACCTCGGGTCTTTGCTCCAGTTCGAGTTCCTGTTCCACAACGCCTTCGCCGCGCTCAATGAACTCCATAATGCTACTCTCATACTCCCTTTCGATTTCGCTCTCGGGAGCACTCGGGTAGTCCTCAACGCGGTCCGAAAGGCCGCCACGGCAGCCACCAACGGAGCCCGCCGAACCCATAGTTCGGCCGCCCCACTCTACCCTCTCGCGTGGCTCCTTATCTTCCACCTCGAAGGGGTTATAGAAGGGGTTGAGCGTCGTGCGTGGCTCCTCGAAGCCTCGCTCACGGGAGCCGTCGAAGACGGGGATGTCAACCTCGCCCTCATCCTCGAAGTCCATCATAGGCACCGCGCCCGTCTTGGCCAGCGCCTCCCTCACAGCGGCATTTACAATCTGCCATATCTCGCTATCCTCACTGAACTTAACCTCGGTTTTCTGGGGGTGGACATTCACATCCACCTTCTGGGTGTCGACCGTAAGGTAGAGGAAATAGGAGGGTGTAACGCCTGCGGGGATGAGTTTTTCGTAGGCTGCCATCACAGCCTTATGCAGATAGGGGCTCTTGAAGAAGCGACCATTGACAAACAGATACTGCTCCGCATTGCGCCTCTTGGCCGCCTCGGGGCGACCTACATAGCCCTCAATCTTAACGATTGTCGTCGAGGTCGAAACCTCCAAGAGTTGTGCCGTAATATGGCGACCCATAACGGCCGCAATCCTACTGCGAAGATTGGCCACAGGGAGATTATAGATGGGTGCGTCGTCCTTGTAGAGCATAAAAGCCACCTCGGGATGGCAGAGCGCTACGCGCCTAAACTCGTTCTTTATCTTGTTGGATTCGCGCTCGCTGCTCTCAAGGAACTTGCGCCTTGCGGGCACATTGTAGAAGAGGTTGCAGACCTTGAAGTTGCTACCCTTGGGGGCCACAACCATCTCCTGCGACTGATACTCACCGCCATTTATCACAATGCGTGTGGCCAGCTCGTCGTCCTCGGTGCGGGTGGTGAGTTCCACCTCCGCAACAGCCGCAATCGAGGGCAGAGCCTCGCCCCTGAAGCCAAAGGTCTGAAGCTCATAGAGGTCGTCGAGCGATGTAATCTTGCTGGTGGCGTGCTTGTCGAAGGCGAGTCTTGCATCGGCGGGGGTCATACCGCAGCCGTTGTCGATGACCTGCACAAGCTCCCTACCGTCGGCGCGGAAGTTGACCGTCACCAACGACGCTCCCGCATCAATGGCGTTCTCGGTCAGCTCCTTCACTACCGACGAAGGAGAGCCAACCACCTCGCCTGCGGCAATCTGGTTGGCAACACTATCGGGCAAAACACGAATCTTCATTGTAGACCCCTAAAAGTTAATGCTCTTCAAGAGTGCATAGAAGCCGGCAATCAGAAGCACCACAAAGAGCACCCTTATGAGGTTACTCTTCTTGCGGGTGGCCATATCGCGCTCGGCCCTCTGCTGACGCTGCTGACTGCGTGCGCGCAGCAAATCGCCGGGCTTGCGCTCGCCACTCTCATCCTTCTCGATGGGGGCGTGGCCGAGCTCTATACGACGCTGATTGCGAGCCTCCTGCTCGGCATCGTAGTAACGGGGGTTGTAGCTAAACTGACGGGGTTTGCGACGAATCGACTGACCTATTCCAAACATCTCTGTACTCTCGGTTTTGGTTTCACATTTGGGCCCTCAAGAGAGGGGCGACACACCCTGCCGCCACCACTTGCTCTATGCCTTGTGACAAAGATACGCTATTTTATCCGAAAAAATTGCGCATCCTGTCAAAAATGTTCTGCTCGCCACGAGGAGTCTCGGTCTTCTTGAAGTTGGGCTGGTCGGCGAGCTTCTCCAGGAGCTTCTTCTCCTCGCTGGTGAGCTTGGTGGGAATCACAATGTCCACAATCACCAGAATGTCGCCCCTGCCATAGCCGTTCAGCTCGGGCAGACCCTTACCCTTGAGGCGCAGCACCTTGCCCGCCTGTGTACCGGGGGCAATCTTGATGCGGGCCTTCGAGTCGATGGTGGCCACCTCCACCTCACCACCGAGGATGGCTGTGGTCACGGGTATCTTGAGGGTGTAGAGCAGGTCGCTGCCGTCCCTGACAAGGTCGGGATGACGCTCCTCCTCAATAACCACCAGCAGGTCGCCATTGATGCCACCCCTGCGGGCAGCATTACCCTTGCCGCTCACCGAGAGCTGCATGCCCTCGGCAACACCTGCGGGGATGCGAATCTCCACAATCTCCTCGCCACGAACGACACCCTCGCCACGACACTTCGAGCAGGGGTTGGTGATGACCTTACCCTCGCCACCACAGGTGGGGCAGACCCTTTGGGTCTGTGCGCGGCCGAAGAAGCTGTTGACGGTCTCTATGGTGTAGCCCGAGCCGTTGCAGGTCGAGCAGGTGTGGAAGCTGTTGGAGTCCTTGGCACCCGAGCCGCCACACTGGTCACAAGCCACCTGCTTGGCAATCTTAATCTTCTTGGTGCAGCCCTCGGAAATCTCCTTCAGGGAGAGCTTCACCTTCACCCTCAGGTCGCTACCGCGGTTCACCGAACGGCCACGCGAGCCGCCGCCACCGCCAAAGCCACCGAAGCCGCCACCGAAGTGACCGCCGAAGATGTCGCCGAAGTTGCGGAAGATATCCTCCATCGAGAAACCTCCGCCCGAGAAGCCACCATAGCCACCGGCACCACCCTCCATACCGGCGTGGCCGAACTGGTCGTATCGCGCCCTCTTCTGCTCATCGCTCAGGACATCGTAGGCCTCGGCTGCCTCCTTGAACTTCTCCTCGGCCTCCTTGTCGCCGGGGTTCTTGTCGGGGTGGTACTTGACGGCCGCCTTGCGGTAGGCCTTCTTTATCTCGTCGGCGCTGGCGTTCTTCTCCACGCCCAGCACCTCATAGTAATCTCTCTTGGACATAAAATCTGTTTGTCTAACTGTCTAAGGTCTAAAGTCTAACGACCTTGTTCGTTTTCTTATATTAAACTCTGCGAGTGCTTGTTACACCACTCTGTGAGTGCTTATATCACACCACAAACAAGTGGTTATTGTTCCACTCTGTGAGTGCTTATATTACACCACTAACAAGTGCTTATTGTGAGGGGATTTCAAGGCTTGGTTTTGATTTTGCTCCGGAGTTTACAAGGGGTAAATGAGGAAGCAAAATCAAAAGCGTAACGCGGAAATCGCCCACAAGAAGTGCTTGTTACTCGCCTACGACAACTTTGGCGTAACGAATAACCTTCTCCTTGAGTTTGTAGCCCTTCTGCACAACATCAATCACAAGGCCCTTCTTGTCGTCGCCTGCGGGGAACTTGGCCACAGCCTCGTGGAGGTCGGTATCCAGGGGCTGACCCACAGCCTCTATCTCGCTGACACCCTTGCCCTTGAGCGTGTCGCGCATCTTCTGCGAGATGAGCTCCACACCCTCGCGCACCGAGGCCACATCCGAGGCACTCTGCATAGCCTGCAAAGCCCTGTCGAAGTCGTCCATAACGGCGAGCATCGACTTGATGACATCCTCGCCACCGCTCTCGATGAGCTCCATCTTCTCGCGCAGGGTGCGCTTGCGATAGTTGTCAAACTCGGCGCTCAGGCGCAGATACTTATCTTTCCACTCCTCGGCCTCGCCGCTAAGCTGTGCCGTTTTGTCAGCCTCGGGGGTGTCACCCTCTGCCATTTTGTCAGCCTCGGGTGTCTGCTGCTCGGCCGACTCCTCGTTCACAATTTGCTCTTTTTCTTCTGCAACCTGCTGATTATCAGTTGCCATTTTCTCTTTTTTATCTTTGGTCATATCTATTTTTATTTGTTTCTACTCTATATTGTTCAAATTGTGTGCCGATGGATGAGGCTTATAAGTCTTATAGGGCCTATGGGGCTTATGGGGCTTATAAGTCTTATAGGCCCCATTGTCGGTCGGCGGTAGACAAAAAATACACGCCCCGCCCTAACGGGCACTCCCTCTAACTTGGAGGGGAAATCATTTTGGCCCTTTTGGTCCTTTTGGCCCTTTTCAATTCTCAACAGACCTCTCCCCCGCTTCGCGGACCCTCCCCTAACTTAGGGGAGGGAATATAGCAAGGTCCTTAAGGTCCTATGGGGCTTATGGGGCTTATGGGGCTTATGGGGCTTATGGGGCTTATAGGCCCCATTGTCGGTCGGCGGTAGACCTTAGACCTTTGCCAAACAAAGGAGCGAGCCCGCAGTTTGCTTTTCGCAAATGAGGAGCTCGCTCTCTGAAGCTTTGGTGAAAAATTCACCCGCGAGATGTGTTATTACTTGCCCGACTGACGAGTAGCAACCACAGCCACAACACTCATACTTGCGGGCTGGAGCATAGTCAGACCCTCGAACTGGAGGTCGCCAACATTGATGGTCTTGCCAACACCAAGGTTGGTGATATCGATAACGAGCTCGTCGAGGAGGTGCTCCTCAAGACCCGAAACTGCGAGTTTGCGACGGAGAACCTGGAGTTTACCACCGGCCTTAACACCCTCCGAGTTACCAACGATAGAGATGGGAATCTCGATAGCTACGGGCTTACCTGCAACAACGCGGAAGAAGTCGATGTGCTGGCAGTAGTCCTTAACGGGGTGGAACTGGGTCTCGCGCATAACGCCTTTCTCGATTTTACCCTCGATATCGAGCTCTACGATGTAGCTCTTGGGGGTGTAGAGGAGTTTCTTTGCCTCGGCAGCCTCAACGGAGAAGTGGATGGTCTCGCCACCGTTACCGTAGAGTACGCAGGGGATGAGTTTCTCGCGACGGATGTCTTTGGCGCTCTTCTTGCCGAACTGCTCGCGCTTAACGCCTTTAATCTGAATAACTTGCATAATTGTAGAATGTTTAGTTGTTAATAATGTTACTTGGGTGACACTCAGCACGGCTCATGCAATCTCACCGCACCCCATAATCACTTGCGGCCGCAAAGATACGAATAAAATGCAGAATTCAAAATTCAAAATTCAAAATTATTCATCCATATTTGTCTTACAGAATGTACTTTAGACTCACAAAAATAGGGAGTCACCCAATAGGCGACTCCCCAACTGTACCATACTTTGCCCCTACTCCACCTAATCATTCACATAGGGATATTTAAGAATCTCTTTTTTACTTACAATAATGAAACCATCGTCATCCATAAACGCGGGAATGCTTGCTTCTAATTGTGCTTTTTCATATCGCAACACAGCTACCAACTCTCCATTGCGATTAAGGTCACGCACTTCGTTGTGATAGACACTCATATGGTGGTAAGCATAATGGCCGTGTACTTCTGTCCACATAGGAATGAAATCATGATTTGGGTCATATCTGCTCTCCCACATTATCTTGCCAGTGGTTCCACTTACATACGACATTTCACCCTGCGCGGGCCTTAAAATATCCCCATTATCCAACAAAATAACATCGTAAGTAAGTTCATAATCAAAGTTACTATTACTCCAAACAAACTCGCCTTTCACAAAATTGAAGCAATACAATGTACGGCCCTGATTGATGTAGATAACATCACTCTTGGGTTCACTAACAAAAGCACCCACTCGTTCAGCAGCGGGAAGATAATTTTGATAGGTTAGCTTGTTGTTTGTTATATCATACACATTTAACAACATTGTGCTCTCTTGACCATTATCATCCTTTTCCAAATCCCACATACAGAAAGTAAGATAGAGAGTGCCATCAACTGATGTGAGTGTTGGCCTGCCGTTGGGCAATACGGTATCTGTGGTATTCTCATATAAGATTGTGCTTTCTCCAGTTGGCACATAAGTCTTGATTAAACGCATACACTCTTGCTGAACTTCATAATGATAACAATAGTCGTTATGCCCCACCACACCACGGGGCATAGAAGGATTTTGCCAAGAGTCTTTGCTCCACACAACCGTTTGTGTATCGAGATCGAAGCAATAAAGCGTTGTTTCACCATTAGTTAGCACTTCACTTTGACTCATCACCACAAAATAATTGTCGTACACATATCCTTCATCCATCCAACATTGATCTGGATGTAGATTAGGAAGATACCACTCGACTTTTTTCTCATCTAACGATACTCCCGCAAAACAATGTGTTCCGTCGTTGAAGTTATGGGTTCTTAATATCAGAGTAGAACCATATTTGAACATAGGTACTCTGTTCCTTGTCCTTTTATCATTTATGCACTCCATTCTAAACATTGGTTCCAACTGACCATTATTGTTTACAACTTTTGTGGGCGTAGAGTGTATATCAGACCTATCACATCCAACTAACAATATGAGTACTACGGAAATAAGAAACAAATTATCTTTCATATACTATTACGCTTAATTAATGATTGTAAACAAATTCGTCGCCGTATACACCTTCCCTAAACGCTTTAACAAGAACGTCCTCCACATCGTCATTGGCGCTCATCGCCATATGATTAAGGTTGGTGATAGGAATGTTATAGATAATTTGCCCCATTCCATTTGGAAGTTCCGCATCTTTTTGTCGCACCAGACCGTCGTGAGACTCATACACCCTTGTTATTGCAACCTGCTCCTCATAGCCAATAATCTCGGGAATCTGAAATTCCAAATGTTCGATTGGACCATTATCCCATTCATCGTCAATTTCTATGTCAAGGTCGAAATCGTCTTTGGCTTTATAAATAGGAACAAGAATTGTTCTTCTTTCTTCGTGATAGGCATCCAGCACATAGCAAGCGTATTCGTTATCGAACTGATACATCATATACTCTTGCAACTCCTCGAAACCAGTTTTCAGCGGCAAAACTTCTTCGATATCAACCAAGCCCAAAATATCCAGATAATCAACATACCTAAGTATTTGGTAGTACTTATCAATAGAGGCAATGTATTGTAACACAGAAGCCTCTATTTCTTGCATAGTATCTATAAACTCTGTTTCATAAGGGTCGTTATCTGTATTATTTATGCTACACACCGAATCTCTATTGCAAAGAGAACTTGCAAGTTTTAATGCAGCCCATTGCCCAGTGATGCCATAGATATTTACTATTGGTATGGGTATTGGTCTACTATTTAGGTTTTGGATGAATGTGCTTTCTGGGTGCATATCTCGCACAAATGGTTGATTCCAGAATCCCTCAACTTCATTATCGATAGCAGGGTCTACATAAACATCCATACAGGTATGAATTGCATCTAAGAGATAGTTTCGTATGAAATTCAGCCCATTAGGCAAATCTACACTTAAGAAATAACCGAGAGAACTTAATAATGGCTCACTAAGAACTGTAAGCCCAAAAATTCCTCTCAGTACTCCAACCTCAGCAAGCAGTTCGCTAATCTCTGTTAAGGAGTCGTATGCAGACATTGCAACACTGGTCACCTCGTGTTCTAACGCGTCTACCATTTTCACATAGGTGCGCGTGCTATCTGCAATACAAGTTACTACACCCGCACCGAAATGGGGGGTTCCCGCAGTAATAACCGACTTAAACCTGGGGTTTAGCTGACCATTGGGGTTGTACAGCATATTGCGTGCGACTAATCCACCTGCACTATGTCCAACAAGAATGTGATTGAAGTTATTATTCCTTAAGAGTGTTGTCCTCACATCTTGTGTTACCTGATGTATGTTCGTTGTATCACAATCATAACTAAGAAGCAAACCTTGATATGCCTCATCAACTAATGTTTCGCTATATCTATGCCAATAGTGAATAGCTGACTTGTCATTCAGTCCGTGCAACCACGAAACCTTTTTCTGCGAATAACAAGGTGTTTGTATCACACAGAAAAAAGATACTATTACAAGTAATATTCGTTTCATAATACACAAGAGATTTAATTGTTATTAAATGAGATAGTGTTTTGTGAGTAGACTGTAATAGTTGAAGCAACTTTAAGATTGCCATCTTTACCCACAATAAGTTTTTCGGTCTTAACCTTGTGAGGATTTAATTTCGAAACCTCTTTGGAATTTAGATAACTCTTAAACCTATCGTTATTTGCGTATTTATAGCGTGTTCTCGCCACAAGCATATCGTTCTCAAAACGCTCACTCATAAGAGTTCGAGAAGCATCTGGTGAGAGGGTTACACGAGTTTTCACTCTGGCGCCATCAATTAAACTCCTTGTCGTAGACTTATTCGACTCTTTCTCAACGATTATACAGCCATTTTCCCCCTCTGTTACTGTGTACTGCTCTCCTAAGCGTTTTGTTGCCGAGTTTTGTGCTTGAAGTTGCAGACGCTCTATAGGTGTGATACTTCGAGTAAGCGAATCTGCCTCGATGCGAGCAATAATCTCATCTAATACAGCAATGTATTCTGTCATATCAATACCCTGATGAGGTTTGCTGAACAATAATTGATCCGAAACATTGTATGCATACATCATACCATTATTGATATCCACTCTTGTAACAGACTCTTGATATGAAATAGGCACCTCATATAATTGGAAAATGGGACTGAGCGCTGTATTTATTCTCCTAATGGTAGAACTCTCATAAGTTCCGTCATCGAAAATAGTTTCACTCGCCCCACCTTCTATGACAGTTGGCAGGTCATTTGGATCAACATAGTCATCTGTAGGGGTGTTATTATTCTCACCAACCTTCATCATACCCATAGGGGTTTGACGAGTGATTTGATAAGAAATAGCACCCACAAAATCTGGGGTATCCTTTTCGGACACTGGAATATTTTGGGAAATCTCAACATATTTTGTGTTGATTTTTACAGCCGCTTTTCGTTCGGGCGCCTCCTCAACACTTGTACTATCTATGTTCAATTCATTGACGCACGAGGTAAGTACCGTAATTAGCAGTAACATTACCCACAAAAAATATTGTTTCATCTCTTTCACAATATTATTTGGTTAGCAAATATGTTAGCTCAGCTTGAGTAATACAGCGCTGGTAACTGCACAATGTTTAGATACAAAATGCAAAACATTGAGAGAAATTTATGTGTCCATTGGGCCAATGTATCAATTGAGGCCACTAAGTTACAAAAAAAATTCAAAATTCAAAATTTTTTAGTCGAAAGGGCTGAAATTCAGGCGCAAATAGGAGACAGCCGAGCCTGCCCCAAAGAGGAGCAGGCTCGGCTGTGAAACAATGTAGTATTGGAAAACTCCTACTCTGCCGAGTTGGCGATAAGTTTCCAACCCTGGAGCATCATAACAAAAGCAACAATGCTCAAGATAAACTCAATGAAAGTGCCGGCAACGGGGATGAGGCCAATCACCACGCCAACGATATTGATAATCTGCGAGGTGAAAACCTTGCCTGCACCCACCTTTGCATTGGTGGGCATAGTGGTCGACTTCTTCAGGCTCGAGTAGCCCATAAGCTGAAGAATGAGAGCCACAAGACCCAAGATACCGCCAATGATACCAATCACGGGGATGAGGCCGAGAACAACACCAACAACGCTGAGAATCATTGCGGTGCGGATGTTACCAATAGCCTTCTTGTCGGGCTCCTGAACGAGCTCTCTCCAAGCACCCAGGCGGATAAAAAGGAGCACCTGAGCTACGACAATACCGATGCTGGCCAAGATAGAGAGCACAGTGCCAAGACCGAGGGTAAATACGCCAATCACAGCAAACAAAGCTGCTGCGATGCTGCTCCATACATTAATCAAGATTGCCTGATAGAGGCTCTGGGTTACACCCTGCCACTGAAGTTTGTTTTCCATAATTTAGTGTTTTTGAATTAGACTTTGAAGAGTATTTGTGCGTTATAAATATACCACCTTGTTAGATTCTTTGGCAAATATAGAAAAAACCTTACACAGTTCCAAATCGGACACTCTTTTCGCCAAATAAGTCACCCGCACTACACACAACTGATTACTCCGCAAGGCAAGTGCAGAGCATCCGAGCGACGAAATACCGACTTATGGGGATTGCCCCAAATGGGAAAAATGTGTATTTTTGCGAGCAAAAATAGCACATAGGCAGAGATATGAAACTTTCGGAACTCAAGAATGGCGAAAAGGCGGTCATTGTGCGCGTAGCGGGTCACGGCGGATTCCGCAAGCGCATTATGGAGATGGGCTTTGTGCGCGGCGTGGAGGTGCGCAGCGTGCAGGACTCCCCACTGAGCGACCCCGTGAAATATACGCTGATGGGCTACGATGTATCTCTGCGTCGCAGCGAGGCCGACATGATTGAGGTGCTCACCCACAGCGAGGCCAACCGCCCCCACGAGCCCTTTGAGAGCCGAGGCTGCAACTCGCTCTGCGAGGGGTGCGCCATTGGCGACTGCAACATCCGCGGCCGCAAGACGCTGCGCAAGAACGAGATAAATGTGGCCCTCGTGGGCAACCCCAACAGCGGCAAGACCTCGCTCTTCAACGCCCTCTCGGGCAGCAGTGAGCACGTGGGCAACTACAGCGGTGTGACGGTCGATGCCAAGCTCGGCCGCCTCTCCTACAAGGGCTATCGCATAAACATCACCGACCTGCCGGGCACCTACTCACTCTCGGCCTACACCCCCGAGGAGGTCTATGTGCGTCGACACCTCTACGACGCTATGCCCGATGTGATTCTCAACACGGTGGTGGCCTCCAACCTCGAGAGGAACCTCTACCTCACAACCGAGCTGATTGACCTCAACCAGCGTACGGTTGTGGCCCTGAATATGTATGACGAATTGCAGCAGAGTGGCGCAAGGCTCGACCACGAGTCGCTCGGCGCGATGATTGGTGTGCCTATGATTCCCACCATCGCCAAGACAGGCTACGGCCTCAGCAACCTGCTGGACACAATAATTGAGCTCTTCGAGGGTCGCAACGCGGTGGCACGCCACATCCACATCGGCTACGGCTCGGCACTCGAAAAGGAGATTGCGACACTCTCGGAGGAGATACGCACAAGCGACCTACCAAAGCAGTTCCCCGTGCGCTACTGGGCCATAAAGCTCCTCGAGAAGGACCGCGAGGCGCTCAAAATGCTCTCCTCGTGTGCCAACATCGAGAGTTGGAAGAGCCTTGCAGCCGAGGCTGCCAAACGAGCCGAGGCCATCGAGGGTGTGGACATCGAAACAATCCTCAGTGACCGCAAGTATGGTTTCATTGCGGGTGCTCTCGAGGAGACACTCCACGAGGGAGGTGTGGACATCAACCGCCGCTCGAGGCGCATAGACCGTCTGGTGGCCAACAAGTGGCTCGGATTCCCACTCTTCATAATGCTTATGTGGCTTATGTTTTGGGCCACCTTCACACTCGGCGGCTACCCCCAAGAGTGGATTGAGATGGGCTTCGGCTGGCTGGCCGACACCCTGTGGGGCATAATGCCCGAGGGGGCACTGAGGGATATGGTCGTCAATGGTGTTGTGAGCGGCGTGGGCAGTGTGGCTGTCTTCCTGCCCAACATCCTGATACTCTACCTCTTCATCTCGCTGATGGAGGACTCGGGATATATGGCACGCGCCGCCTTCATTATGGACCGACTGATGCACCGTATGGGTCTGCACGGCAAGTCATTCATACCGCTGCTGATGGGCTTCGGCTGCAATGTGCCCGCCATTATGGCCACACGCACCATTGAGAGCAAGTCCTCGAGGCTTATAACCATCCTCGTGACACCCTTCATATCGTGTAGCGCGCGCCTACCCGTATTCCTACTGCTGGCCGGCACATTCTTCCCGCACCACGCCGCAACCGTACTCATAGGGCTCTACCTCCTGGGCATAGCGGTCGCCTTCCTCACAGCAAGGCTGCTGCGCAGCACCAAGTTCAAGAGGGACGAAACCCCCTTTGTTATGGAGCTGCCACCCTATCGTATGCCCACCCTACGCGCCACGCTGAAACATATGTGGGAGAAGTGCGCCGAGTATCTGCGCAAGATTGGCACCACCATCCTGCTGGCCACCATCGTCATCTGGGCCCTCTCCTACTACCCACGACCCAAAGAGGAGCCGGCCGCTGCCACCATCATCGCCCAACAGGAGCTTGTGGCCAACGCAACAGAGGGTCATGTAGAGGGCATCGAGGAGCCCGCAGAGGAGCCCACACTTGTCGAGCCCGCTGTGGAGCCCACACTTGTCGAGCCCACTGTGACCTCCACGGCAGAGTCGCTTGGTGGCGAGTCACAGGCCATCTCGCACTCCTACATTGGCCGCATCGGTAGGTTCATTGAGCCCGTTATGCGCCCCTTAGGACTCGACTGGAGGGCCGGCATCGCCCTGCTGACGAGCATCCCCGCCAAGGAGTTGGTTGTGAGCACTATGGCCGTACTCTATGGTGGCGACGACATAGCCTCACTCTCGAAGAACATCGTGGCCCACAGCGGCATAACACCCCGCTCGGCGGTGGCCTTTATGATATTCATCCTGCTCTTCTTCCCCTGCATCGGCACCCTTGCGACCATCAAGGCCGAGACGGGCAGCCGTGGCTGGATGTGGTTTACCATCATCTACAACACCTCCGTAGCGTGGCTGCTGGCCTGGTTGGCGTACCTTATTTTTTAGCTGTTAGCCGTTAGCAGAATAAAGTAGCCGTTGTCCCACACTCGGGACAACGGCTACTATTGCAAATTGGTATAGGACTTTTTAGAAGTAGAAGTTAAACACAATTGAGTCGGCAACAAAAGTAGTGATGTTAAAGGCTTCATTGGTCCACTTAGCAGAATACTCATTCTGCGAGTATATCCTCAACTCCTCAGCCGCACCGGTCGACATTCGCAGACTCGCCTCGCCACCAATAGAGAGGTTGGGGGTGAGAAAATATTCCACTCCAAAGAGAGCATAAAGACCATAAGTGAAACTCCTTCCGTACCCTTCTGCCGAGATGTTCTCCAGATAGGTGGTGTTGCTGGTATAAAAACTTCCGTGAAGACCTCCACCCACATAGGCCTGCATACGCTCACCAGGCATAAGCAGATAGTTTACACCCACCTTGAGGGAGGGTTCGAAACTCGCACTATTATAGCCATTGTCGTTAGGCAAATAGTCCGAAGAGGAGCCTACGACATCCTCATAATCTGTCGAGACATCTTCGCTACGCGCCGTAATACGCAGACCGGCCTCGAGTACCCAGCGGTCGGAGAGCATATACTTGCCACCAATATTGCTCGCGTAACCAATCGAGAAGACAAAGTCGCCCTTCTCGCCACCATAGCGAACATCATCCTGTGCCGAGGCCATAGACAGAGAGGCCGCAAGGAAAGCAATAGCCAAAACAATAAATCTCTTCATAACTTTTAGTTTTCTTTCGGTTTAAGTTCTTTTCGGTTTAACACCCACAAAGATAGCACATTTCGCACAACAAGCAAAAACCCCATAGGGGGGGGGGTAAAACAGAATACAAAAGTAGTGTTTTTGGACAGCAAAGGCGTGCTTCGGAGGGGAATGAGAGAGATGGGAGAAATGAGAGAAATGAGATAGCCAACCCTTCATATATAATGGGTCTTATGGGGCCTATAAGTCCCATAGGTCTTATAAGCCCTATTGGCCCCATCTCTCCTTGGGCCCCTACCCTCCCCTAAGTTAGGGGAGGGTGCCCGCAGGGCGGGAGAGGTCTGTTGGCGGCAGACGGTAGCCCGTTGTGCCCGAGCGCATATCGCGGAGGGAATTTTGTGCGAAATAAGAAGGTGGCTCCGCAGTTTGCTGGGCGCAAATGAGGAAGCCACCTTTGAAATTTGGTGCAAAATTCACCCGCGAGATGTGCTCAGCGTTAGTCTTAAACTAAAAAACGAACACCTCAAGGATGTTCGTTTTTTAGTTTAGGTCGAGTAAGCCCTCGGGCAATTCAAAGTGTACCGTCCGTCCACTGGGAGAATACTCCACTATGAAGTCGTCGGCAGCGGGCACCATAACCTCCCTGCCATCTATCTCTATGATGAAGAGGGGGTTCCAGTCGCTCTCCTCGAAATCGACAATCTCGCCCCTCTGGTCGCTCCCCTCAAAGGTGGCCTCAAAGCCCACGAAGTCCTCGAGGTAGAGTTCGTCATCGTCGGAGAACTCCTCCTCCTCGCTCTCGATGCCCAGCAGCTCCTCCTCAAGGCCCATATAGAGCTCCTTGCCTATGAGTTCGGCGGCGCGATAGGGGGTGTCGAAGTCGGCAAAGGCCACCACTCCTCCACTCTTGCCCCTGCGCTCGAAGCGGTCGAAAAAGAGAGGAACCGCCAGCTTGTCTATATAGACAAACAGCGGTTCCTCTATTGTGAAGTCCGAAGGGAAAGTGTCGTAGAGATTGATGGTCAGTTCGCCCTGAGTACCGAAACTTTTGCCAACCTTGGCAACTGCAAATCCAGCCATAGCGCGAATCTCCCTCCTGTTTATTCTCCCCTGAGCCCTAAATAAGCATCAACACTCCGCCTCCAGTACAAATGGGAAGGACTAAGCCTCCTCGGCGGGAGTAGCCTCCTCGGCGTTCTCCTCAGCAGCAGCCTCAGCCTCAGCAGCAGCGGCAGCAGCCTTCTTCTCTGCAATCTTAGCAGCGATAGCCTCTTTGGTCTTAGCCTCCTCGGCGATAGCGGCCTTGTGAGCAGCTACTTTGTCGGCAGCGATCTTACCGCTCTTAGCAGCGATCTTAGCCTCTTTCTCACCCATCCATTTGTTGAACTTAGCCTCTGCGGTAGCCTCATCAAAAGCGCCCTTAGCTACACCACCCAGGAGGTGTTTTTTGTAGAGTACGCCCTTGTAGGAAAGGATTGCACGGCAAGTGTCGGTAGGCTGTGCGCCTTTCTGCAGCCAATCGAGAGCCCTGTTGAAGTCGAGCTCGATAGTTGCGGGGTTGGTGTTGGGGTTGTAGGTACCAAGTTTCTCGATGAATTTACCATCACGAGGTGCCCTGCTGTCAGCGGCTACGATGTGGTAGAAGGCGTAACCTTTCTTACCGTGGCGAGCCAAACGAATTTTTACAGACATTTTTGTAAGTTTTTAAGTATTAATCTGTTGTGGCCCTTCTCGAGGACCTATTACTACACTCCGAGCCCTTCACGAGAGCCCAATGAGCCTGCAAAGATACAAACAAAATGCAGAATTCAAAATTCAAAATTCAAAATTTTTTGATATTTAGTGACTTATGGGGGGCAACGACAGACGACAGACCTCTCCCCCGCTTCGCGGACCCTCCCTGTGCGCGAGGACGCGCACGCAATTTTCGAGCACCCCTCCCGACCTCCCCTTTCGTAGGGGAGGAGCCAAAAGGGCCGAAAGGGCCAAAAGGGCTAAAAGGGCCCTAAAGACATTAAGGTCCTTAAGGTCCTTAAAGACCTATGGGGCTTATGGGGCTTATAGGTCCTATAGGTCTTATAGGCCCCATTGTTGGTAGACGGTAGGGCGGTAGGTGGTAGACGAAAAAACGCATAGAGCGTCGGGAATTTTTTGCCAACAAGATGGGCGAGGCCCGCAGCTTACTAAGCGTAAGTGAGGGTCTCGCCCGTTGCAGTTGGTGAAAAATTCACCCGCTATATGCGTTTTTTTTACATTTCGGAATCTACACTCCAGACAAAAGCTCGAAGTCCCTGGAGTTGGGTATCCTTGTCGATGTCGCGGAGAATCTTCATTGCGGGCTCCACCTTCTCGTCCTCGACCATTGCGATGACGGTAGAGTTCATAGCGGGCCAGGTGTGGTTGGCCATATGGGGCTCGCCAGTATAGCTGCCACGGCCGTGGGTCAGGGGGAAGAGGGTGTAGCCTCGAATCCCCACCTCGTCGAGCATAGCCGCAATGCGTTCGGTCATAGCCTGATTGTATGATATAAAGAGTGCTTTCATAGTTTTTCTCTGTAAGGTTTTTAGTTGTTATCTCTCTCGGCTATGGCCTTGAGTTTCTGCTCGGCGGCGCGTCTTTGGCGCTCCTTACGGCGAGCGGTGTAGCGTTCGCTGCGGCCCATAAAGACATAGTAGAGGATGGGCACAGCAACGAGTGTGAGGATGGTCGAGAAGGTCAGACCGCCCACAATCGAGATACCCATAGGCTGCCACAGCTCGGCACCATTACCCAGACCGAGGGCCATAGGGAGCATACCGAGGATGGTGGTGAGCGAGGTCATAAGCACGGGGCGCAGACGGCTCTTACCTGCCGCCAGCACAGCGTCATACATACTCTCGCCACGCTCGCGCAGCAGGTTGGTGTAGTCCACCATCACGATACCGTTCTTCACCACAATACCCACCAGCATCACGATGGCGATGAGGGCCATAAGGCTCAGAGGGGTGTTGGTCATCCAGAGTGCGATAGCCGAGCCGGGGAGCGCATAGAGGATGGTGAACATAATGATAAACGGCATCACGAAGGACTCAAACTGCGTAGCCATAACGATATAGACGAGCAGTATGATGAGCAGCAGAAGGGTGCCAATCTCGCCGAAGGACTCCTGCTGGTCCTCCCAGTCGCCACCGATGTAGGTGTAGATATCCTCGGGCATCTCGTACTCATCGAGCACGCGGTTGACCTTGGCAACCATATCGCCCAGCACCACATTGTTACCCAGAGCCACCGTCACGGTCACCAGACGCTGACGGTTCTGGCGCTCGATGGTGGGGGGAGCGTAGACCTCGGTAACCTTGCCGATGTCGCGCACCCTCACGCCCTGACCGCGCTGATTGTAGACCAAGATGTTCTCCACATCCTCGAGCGAGGTACGGTGTTCCTCGCCGAAGCGCACCTTGATGTAGTACTCCTCGCCGTCCTCACGATAGATGGAGGCGGTCATACCGTTGATGCGGTTACGGATAGCGCTCGAAACGGTCGAGGTATTCAGGCCGTAGTAGGCGAGTTTATTGCGGTCGAACTCAACATTATACTCGGGCCTCATATCGTCCCTCGAGAGGCGCACATCCCTCGCGCCTTCGAGCTGTGAGAACTCTGCAACCAGGTCGTTGGCAACAGCATTTGTGCGCTCGATGTCGTGGCCGAAAATCTGAACCTGCACCGAGCTACCACCGCCCATCATACCGCCACCGCCATTAACCACCGAGCGTTTAATCTCGGGGATGGTGGCCAGGTCGGCACGGAAGGCGTCGGCAATCTCGAAGACGGTGCGCTCCCTATCCTGGGGGTCTGTAAGGCGGAAGGTGTAGTTGATGATATTGCTACCCGTGGTGCTCATTGCCGCAAAGACATTGGAGCCGCTCGAGGAGCCGGCCGAGGTCGAGAGCAACATCACCTCGGGATACTTGGCATAGACGATGCTGTCGATGCGGCGTGCAACGGCCGAGGTGTACTCCACGCTGAGGTTCTGGTCGAGGGTCACAGTGGCCGACATCTGGTCGCTATCGCTCGAGGGCATAAACTCGGTGGGAATCTTGGTCGCAAAGAGCCACATACCGAAGACCAGCAGCACCATAGGCGCAAAGAAGACTATCTTCTTGTGAGCCAGCGCCCACCTCAGAAGCCTATCGTAGGCCCTATCGAGCCAAGCAAGGAAGCGGTCGATGGGTTTGTAGATGATGCTGATACCTTTATAGGTGTGCTGGTTGTTCTCTATCTTGAGCATCAGGGCCGAGAGCATAGGGGTCAGCGAGATGGCCGCCACCGTCGAGGTGCAGACCACAAGCGACACAATCCAGCCGAGCTGCTTGAACATAACGCCTGCCATACCATCCACCATTGTCAGGGGGAGGAATACGGCCACAACAACGAGTGTGGTGGCGATAACCGACAGCCACACCTCATTGGTACCATAGATGGCCGCCTCACGAGGTTTGGAGCCGCGCTCGATGTGGGTGGTGATGTTCTCCAAGACCACAATCGCGTCGTCCACAACCATACCGATAGCAATCGAGAGCGACGAGAGGGAGATAATGTTGAGCGTACCGCCCGTGAGGTTCAGGTAGATGAAGGCCACAACGAGCGAGATGGGAATCGTCAGGCAGACAATCAGCGTAGCCCTCCAGCGACCCAGGAAGAAGAGTACGACCAGAATCACAAACAGGAAGGCGAACATCACAGTATCGGTCAGCGTGCTGATGGAGTCCTTGATGTTCTTCGAGGAGTCGTTCAGAAGGTGGATGGTCACATCCGAGGGGAGGTTTTTCTCAATCTCGGGGAGCATCTTCTTGACCTCATTGACAATCCTCACGGTGTTGGCGCCCGACTGCTTCTGAATCATCACACGCACACCCTTCTCGCCATTGAGCCTCTCATCGAGGGTCTCCTTCTCGAGCGTATCCTTAATCTCGGCAATATCGCGCAGATAGACCTCCTGGCCACCCATATTGCTGATGAGGATGCTCTTCAGGTCGTCGGAGGAGTTGAACTCGCCGTCGGCCTTGAGGTTGTAGGTGTGGTTACCTATGTCGAGCGTACCACCCGAGGTGTTGATGTTCTCCTGTGCGATGATGCCGCCAATCTGCTCCACCGACAGACCGTAGGCCTCCATCTTCACGGGGTCCACATTGACCTGAATCTCCCTGACGGGGGCACCCACAATGCTCACCGAGCCCACACCGTCGATGCGGCTGAGGCGGTTGGAGAACTGCTCCTCGAGAATCTTGTTGAGTGCCGGATAGCTCTCCTCGGCCGTAATGGAGAAGCCCATAATGGGCATCATTGAGGAGTTGAAGCGGAAGAGGATGGGCTCCTCGGCATCCTCGGGCAGGTAGTCCGCGAGTCGGCCGAGTGCATCGCGGATGTCGTTGGAGGCCTCATCGAGGTTGGTTCCCCACTCAAACTCGAGCGATACGAGCGATACGCCGTCACTCGACTTGGAGGTAATCTCCTTGAGGTTGCTCACCGTATTCAGACCGTCCTCAATGCGGCGGGTGATGTTGTTCTCGATATCCTCCGCATTGGCACCCGTATAGGTGGTGATGACCGAAATGGCCGGCAGATCCATCTCGGGCAGCTGGTCGATGGCGAGTCGATTCAGGGAGAAGATGCCAAAGACAATCACTGCGACGAAGATGAGCGCCGTCGAGATCGGTTTCTTTACTGAAGTTTCGTATATTTTCATCGTCTAACTCGTTTTCGTTGCTTTGTGCTTACTCGGCTACAACCTCCACAGCGGAGCCGTTCTTAATCTTCGAGAGCGAGGTTATGGCCACCATTTCGCCGGCTGCCACACCCGAGAGAATCTCTACTTTCTCGCCCACCTGACGACCGAGGGTCACAACTCTGCGCTCGGCCACGCCATCCTTGATGACATAGACATAGCGGTCGTTGACACCCATCTGCTTCTGGATGGCAACATCGGGCACTACGAGGCTCTGGCGGTCACCCATATTGAACTCCGTGCGGGCAAACATACCGGGACGCAGCACCTCCTTGCCGTTGGGAACCGTCACCTCCACATTGAAGGTGTGGGTCGAGGCGTTGATGGCGGGGTAGACGATATTCACCGTACCCTCGAACTCCTTGTCGGGGTAGACATCCGCTGTCACCTTCACTTTCATACCCTTATACACCTGGGGGTAGTACTGCTCCGAGATGGCAACCACAGCCTTGAGGCGGTTGATTTGCATCACCTGAAGCACACCCACGCCACCGTCGGCATTGCCGGCCATAGTGAAGAGGTCGCCGGGCTCGTTGTAGCGGCCTGTGATGATACCGTCAAAGGGGGCGCGGAGGTCGATGTTACGCTCCAGGTTGGCAACGGTCTCCTTGAGCACCGACACGGAGGTCTCGAGCTCGTCAATCTGCGACTTGCTCACACCACCCGCCTCATAGACGCTCTTCATCCTCTGGAGGTTCTGCTCGGCATTCTTGAGCTGCACAGAGGACTGGTTATACTGGTTCTTGTCGAGTTTGGCCACAAGCTGACCCTTGCGCACGTGGTCACCCACATTGACATTGATAGCGTCGATGCGGAGCGACATCTGGGGCGTAATAAAGCTCTTCTTGAAGGGGAGCAGTGTGGTGGTGAACTCGATGGTTTCGGCCACCTGCTCGCTCACCACGGGGGCCACCTTCACAAGTACGGCTTTCTCTTCTTGGGGCTGGGCGGTGGCAGCGGCACCCTTTTTGGCACCCGCACCACAGGAGGTGAGGGTGAGTGCGGCCACAGCGGCCACGGCTACACAAATGATGTTTCGTTTCATACTTTTTCTATATCTCGTTTTTCTTGCTTATTCTTCTGTCTTGGTGGTCGTGGGCTCGGCGGCCTCCTCCTCTTCGGTGGGGGCGAACTCAAAGCCCTCGCCGATAATCTTCTCATAGTCGGCACGCGCCGCCAGATAGTCATAGATAGCCTGGGAGTAGTTCAGGCGAGCCTGGGTGAGCGAGAGCTCCGAGGAGTTGAGCTCGAGGATAGTACCCGCACCTGCGTTGTACCTCACCTCGGCAATCTCGTAGGCCTTCTCGGCCTGACGCACGGTAATCTCGTTGGCGGCCATCTTTTCGCGTGCGGTGAGGATGGCGTTAAAGGAGTTCTCCACCTGCACACCTATGCTCTGTTTGAGGTAGTCCTTCTGGAGGGAGAGCTGCTGGAGGGAGTTGCGAATCTCGTGGGCCTTGTTGACATTCTTGCCACCCGAGAAGAGCGGAATACTAATCGAAATACCGGCCGAGAGGGGGTGCTGCCACCACCACTCCTTCTTGGTCGAGGGAGCGGGCGAGCCCGAGCCTCCGCCCATAGCACCTCCGCCCATCATACTGCCGAAGTCCATTGTGTTGTCGTTACCCGAGAACATAAAGGTCGAGAAGGCGGCAACGGTCGGCAGACGCGAGGCGTTGGTCATCTTGAGTTGATGCTCGAGCAGTTTGCTCTGAATCTCGAGAGCCCTCAGGTCGGCGTTGTTGGCATAGTCTATCTCGTTGGTGGGCACCGTTGCGGCTGCCACCTCCTCGGCGAAGTCGTCGAGGGTGCCCTCAAGGGTGAACTCCACATCGCTGGGCAGTCCGAGGTACATCCTAAAGAGGAGTTTGCTGGTGCGGATGGAGGTCTCGGTCTGGAGGATAGTAGGCTTCAGGTTGGAGAGCTGCACCTGCGCTGTCAGGAGGTCATACTCCGAGGCGAGGCCCTGCTTGTACATAGCCTCGGTGTTGGCCACCGTCTCGGCAATGGATTTCTCGCTCTCCTTCAGCACCGAGAGCGACTGCTCGGCCAGCAGGATGTTGTAGTATGCCTTTTTGACCTCGTTGGCGAGGGTAATCTTTGAGCTGCGAGCGCTCTCAACGGCCTGCTCGAGCTGCGTCTGGTTCATACGCAACATCTCATAGACCGAGGGGGCAAACAGCGGCAAGGTGAGCTGTGCCGAGGTCGAGATGGAGTTGTCGGCTCCGAACGACAGACCCTTGGCCATCTCCTGTTTAACGATGCTGTAGGAGTACTGTCCCGACACCGAAACCGACGGCAACAGATTTCCCACACTCTGTTTCTTCACCCAATCCTGACGCTCAATCTCAAGGTCGGCCACCCTAATTGTAGGGTTGTCCGAAAGGGCAATTTCGAGTGCCTTAGTGAGCGAAAGGCTGACGGGCTGCGCCCCAGCCACACTCACGCAAAGCACCGTAAAAAGTGCAATGATACTTCTCTTCATAATTGTCTATAGCGTTTTTAGTATTTTTTCGTCTATGTACCTTCTTCCGCGCTCGGTGGATATGCCCCTCAGGAAGATGGCCACCGCACTGGCTATTGTGCGCTCGTTGAGCACCACACCCGTCGTGGAGGTGTTAATCTGTATGAGCCCCAGGCCATATATATAATTAGTCATCGCGCGCGAGAAGAAATCTATCTCGAGCGACTCCATAATGAGCCCGTCCTCGACACCTTTGAGCAGGTGTTCCTTGGTCTTGAGCACCATATCCTCGTGGACATTAATTATGAGGTGCTCAAAGGCTTTCGGATAATAACGCCTCAGCTCGTCAACTATTGTGGAGTCCACCGCACAAGACTCTTTTTTCTGGCTAAAGATGAGCCAAAAAGCGTGCAAAACATTCTCGGCACCCCGAAGGAGCTCCTTGTGCTCCTTGCCCTGCACCCTGCACACCTCCTCCAGGCAGGCGAGTATGAGGCTCTCGCGGTCCTCGAAGAGTTCATAGAGGGTGCGTTTGGAGATGCCGCACTCGTGGGCCACATCGTCCATCCTCACCGCTCTGAGGCCACTTCTGAGGAAGAGCCCCGTGGCTACCGCAATCACTCGCGCCTTGCTGTCGTTGATTTTGTTCTCTGTCATTACTCTTGTTTTAAGACACTTACACCCTTGCACCCTCACCGCTCACCACACTCCAAGAGGGGCTACCGCGCATCGCGTGCGTAAAGAGCGGCGCAAAGGTATATAGAAAACTCCAAAAACCAAACGAGTTTTCTGGTTTTTTATTGTTTTGTTGCCAAATGGGGCGGAAAAAGCGAAAAAGATGCCACTCTCTTAGGAGGGAATAAAAAAAGGCCACGATTTAAGACGAAATCGTAACCTTTTAATCAACAGGGGATAGAATCACTTCTAACCCTGCTTCTACTAACCTAAAACTACTAACCTAAATGAACCTTAAAACTTCGCTGCAAAGATAAGGGCATTTATTCGAAACTTCCAAATTTATTAAAATTTTTTAATAATAAATTAACATTAAATTTACATTTTTTTGTCGCAGTTTTAGGCGCATAATATTGATTTACAGCACATTGCGCGGATTACAAAATAATAGTAAAATTTTTTAAGAATTTTAGGACCAACCGATAACAGACAGCCGACAATAAGACATATAAGACCTATAAGCCCCATAGGCCCCATAAGACCTTAAGGACCTTAAGGACCTTAAGGACCTTAGGGACCTTAGGGACCTTAGGGACCTTAGGGAGTTTAGGGAGTTTAGGAACTCAACTTTAAACTCCTCCCGTCACCGTTTTGGTCTTCTCGAATATTTCCTGTGGGCTTATGGAGTTCATACACTGGTAGCCACCAAAGAGGCATCTGCGGCGGCCGCTCGAGGAGCAGGGGCGGCACGGGAGCGCCACCTGAACAATATTCTGGGGGCCCTGGCCGAAGTTGGCACTCTCAAGGAATGGGTGTGTGGCGCCCCACACCGACACCGAGGGGGTGCCCACGATGGTCGCCAGGCGCAGCACATCGCCATCGGCGCAGACCACCGCATCGAGCACAGAGAGTATATCCATCATCTCTTCTACCGAGCCGCGGCCCGCAACGGAGGTGACATTGGCATACTTGGCCTGCATAGCCTCGGCGAACTGGCGCTGATAGGTGCCCGAGCCGAAGATGACCACCCGCTGGTAGTGTTGCGAAAGCAGGTCTATAAGTTCGGCGGTGCGGGGTATGGGGTAGCAGGTGCCGTTGTGATGGGTGAGCAGGTCGACACCCACCCACTGGCCCGTCTTCTCGCCCAGCAGAATCTCCACAACGGCCGGAAGGATATAGACCGGCATTGGGGGCTCGGCCTGGGGCATACAGAAGGGCAAGCCGAGGGAGCCGAAGAGGCGACGCGAACGGTCGGCGGGGGTGGTGAGCTGCACCATCACCTTGCGATACTTGCGCGTCAGGGCCCTACCCTCGAGCCCCGAGCCCTTCAGACGGCCGCGCCTTACGCTCCAGGGCGGGAGCGCCAGTGTCAGCAGTCGAGAGCGGAGGGAGGAGGTGAGGTCGGCAACGGCATCCACACCGAGCCTACGCACCGCGCGCCATAGTCGCAGCTCGCCCAGCGGCCCACGATACTGCTCATCGTCATCAAAGATGAACTCCACGCCCACGACACCGCGAAATACGGCCTTGAGGTGGCGGCTTGTAAGGATGGTAATCTTCAGATTGGGGTAGTCGCGCACAAGTCCCAGCAGGGCATAGACCGACATTGCGGCCTCCGAGAGGGTGCCGAGTCGGATGATAAGCAGGTGTTCTATTTGCGACTTTTTCATAGTGTGGGAGCCGTTGGGCGCGGGGCTACGGCCCCGCATACTTGAGCTACAAAGATAAGGAAAAAATAAAAAAGGAGCGAGGAAACCCTTTACATTATAAAAAATATCTATCTTTGTGCTTTGTAACATATACTTACATAGCAGTTCAAGGAGATGAAAATCGTTCACAGAATATCGCTGTTGCTCCTCTGTGTGGCCCTCTCGGTGGTGGCCTCGGCCAAGGACAACAAGAAGATGACCCGCGAGGAGTACATCAAGACCTACGCCCCGCTTGCTGTGGAGCAGATGGCCTGCTTCGGCATCCCCGCAAGCATCACTCTGGCTCAGGGTCTGCTCGAGTCGAGCAACGGCAACAGCGAACTGGCCGTCAATGCCAACAACCACTTCGGCATCAAGTGCAGCAACTCGTGGACGGGCAAGAGCTACCGCCACGACGACGACGCACCCCAGGAGTGCTTCCGCGTCTACGACTCGGTGCTGGAGAGCTACATCGACCACTCGCTGATTCTCCTGGAGCGCAAGTGGTACCAGCCCCTCTTCTCGCTCGACAAGAAGGACTACAAGGCGTGGGCCCACGGCCTCAAGAAGGCGGGCTATGCCACCAACCCCAAGTATGCCGACCTGCTGATTGAGATTATCGAGAAGTATGAGCTCCACAAGTACGACAACGCCCTTCTGGCCGACTATAAGCCCCTCGAGGTGGCCGTAGAGACGCCCGCCCAGGAGGTTGCAACCCCCGAGCAGGAGGCCGTCGAGCAGAGCGAAACTGAACCCGCAACCGAGCTCCCCGCAACCGAAACGCCTACTGCCGAGCCCACCTCTACCACGCAGCCCGAGAACACCGAAATGAAACCCACCGAGGTGAAGCCCACCGAATCAAAGCCCGCCGAAGCAAAGCCCACTGAGGTGAAGCCCGCCGAGGAGAAGGTGGCCGACATTGCAAGAAACACCCCTCAGAGGGTCGATGTGGATAGCTACACCATTGCCATTGAGCGCATAGGCGACCACAGCATCTACTCCCAGGATGGCCGCAAGTATATCGTGGCACGCGAGGGCGACAGCATCGAGAGCCTTGCCAAGCTGCTCGGCATCTCGACCCGTAGCATCCGCCGCTACAACGAGCTGGACAAGAACTACACCGTGTCGGTGGGCGACAAGCTCTTCATCGAGAAATAACACCATATCACAACACACATAAGACAACCACTTTTTATTAGAGAAATGGAATCACAATCCGAGTTACGGGGCCACATCAAGGAACTCTTGGTGAGCAAATCGGGCCTCAAACAGCAGATTTTCGACAACACCAACGCCCTCTTTGGCGAGCTCAAGGAGGCCATCCACGAGTTCTCCACCGAGATTGACGAGGAGCTCGACGACAAAATCGACAAACGCATCCGCATCGAGTATAGCGATAGGGGCAAGTTCGAGGCGCAGATTCAGATTGCAGGCGACCTGTTGGTCTTCGTTATGCACACCAACATCTTCAACTTCGAGCGTAACCACCCCATCTGGCAGACCCCCTATGTCCAGGCCGACCGCAACAATAGCTACTGTGGCGTGATAAACATCTATAACTTCCTGGCCGACTCTATGAAGTTCAAACGCGAGGATGATGAGGGCTACCTCATAGGCCGCATCTTTGTCAACCGCGAGGGCAAGTTCTTCGTGGAGGGCAAACGCCAGGAGCGCTGGCGCGTGGATGAGTTCGGCAAGGAGAGCGTGTCGAGGGGCGCGATACTGGAGATTCTGGAGCGGGCTATGCTCTACGCCCTGAGCTTCGACCTGCTGGTGCCCGCCTACGACACCGTCAAGAAGGTCTCGGCCGAACAGTTCCTCTCGCGACAGGAGAACACCAAACTCCAAACGGGCAAACGCCTCGGCTACGAGTTCCGCTCGGACGACATCTAACAACAAAAAACGCTCTCCCGATTTTGGGGGAGCGCTTTTTTTGAATTGACAATTGCCTTAAGGTCCTTAAGGTCTTTAAGGTCCTTAATGGCTTATGGGGCTTATAAGTCTTATAAGTCTTATAGGTCTTATAGGTCCCATTGTCGTTAGTCGGCCGTCGGTAGTCCATTTTGCATTTTGAATTTTGAATTTTGAATTTGAATCCCCGTCGCCGCTCGGGGGCATATATCTGCCGCTCGTCGCGAAAAATAGTACATTGAGGGGGCAAAATTTTGCAATTATGGCTCCAAAAAATTATTTTTGCTCCGCAAAAAAAATTGGCAACACAAAAACAATAAATAACACAACACAAAAAAACTAACAAATTCAATGAAAAAAACTTACACACAGCCCACCCTTGACCTCACCGAGATGGAGGTTGAGCAGGGTATCGCCATGAGCACCCAGACGGTCGATGGCATCAACGACATCTATCTCTACGAGGAGGATGTTGATTGGTAAACCAAAGTTCAACAATTAAAAGCAAAGAGAAAAAGAGATGAAAAAGATTTTCTATTTTATTGCAAGTGCTATTGTTGCTTTGGGCGCAGTAGCTTGCCAGAATGACATCGATGAGACCATCGACAACAACCAGCAGACCGAGGGTTACTCCATTAAGGTAACCATCGACGAGCAGACCCGCGTTGCCCTCGGCGAGGCCGACGCCGATAACAAACGCAAACTCACCTTCACCGAGAACGATGTTCTTGTAGTGAGGAGTGCCGCTCAGGAGGGTACCAACTACCTTTTTGAGTACGCAAAGACAGAGGGTGATGTTTATACATTCACCTGCGAGGCCGAGGGTGTAAACTCGCTTGTGGGCACCAAACCCCACATTTTCTATCTGGGTGGTCTTCACGAGAATGCAGATGACCTCATTCATTACGGTGTGGGTGTATGCAACACTGCCGCAGAGAAGATTTCCGGTATCGGAATGTACGCCAACGACACCTGTCATTCTAGTACCTTTGGTGACGAGAATAACACAGTAACGCTTTACGCACATCCTATACTGAAGTTCACCGCAAATGAGCCTGTAACCTTCTCCACAAAAGATGAGAGAGATTATCTGTTCTTCGCAAATGGTTCCTGGTCAAAGGAGTACACCACCACAACCACGGGTGAGATATACCTTCCCATACTTGCTTCCAACGGCCAAGAATTCGAAGTAACCGTAACCACCGAGAGCGGCTTCAACAAAACCCTCACAAAGGTGTTTGAAGAGAATAAAATCTACAACCTCGGCACCATTGAGGCAGAGGAGGTTGTTGAGACCACTACCGTTTACCTCGTTCCCGACTGGTGGACTTCGGATGGCGCAAACTTCTACGCATACTACTGGGATGGAGATGGCAACAACGGCAATGTAAAGATGACCGATGAGGATGCAGATGGCATCTACGAGTGTGAGATCCCCAACACTACAACTGGTATTATATTCACACGCCTCAACCCCGCTTACGACAGCTTTGGTTGGAATGACGATAGTATGACCGACGAGAACAAGCGAGTATGGAATCAGACTGGCAACCTCGCACTGCCCGAGGGCGACAAGAACCACTACTATATCCAGTATGAGTGCTGGGAGGTTGCTGGCTATGTACCCACCACAAAAACCACCACTATCTATTTCTGGCCCGATAGCAATTGGGCTCAGGCAGATGCCACATTTGTAGCACAGTTTGGTGACGAGAAGCTTAACTTTACCGTAGATACAGCCATCACTGATTACCAGGTTTACTCTTTGACCTACACTGGTGATGCCGCAAGTTTCTCCATTTTGCGAATGAGCCCTGATGGCAAAACACAGTGGAACAAAAAGACTGGATTGACTCTTCCTACCGACGATAAGAACTGCTTCTTCTCCACTGGTTGGGATGAAAGTGGTGCATCTGCCGGATATTGGGCCGCCCTCCCCGAGGTGAAGACAAGCACCATCACTATCACCGCTTACAACCACTCGGATTGGACTTCGGACATCTATGTTTATGCCTTTGGTACTCCTACTGCACACACAGCTTGGCCCGGTGTTAAACTGAATACCGTCAGTGGTAATAAGATGACCGCAACCATCACCGTTAAGCACTTTGCAGACGAGCAGATTAAGTTTGTTGTAAATAGTGGTAGCAACAAGACCGCAGACAGCAATGGCTTCGATGTTGCCTCGGCTATCACTTTCTACTTCACCAACGCACAGATTATGGATGAGGCTCCCGTACAGCCCAACACCAAATTGTATCTGATTCCCTCTGGTAGCTGGAAACAGGGCAATGAGCGCTACGCAGCTTACTTCTTCGGCGATGGCACTGGTTGGGCAAGTATGACCGACACTGACAATGATGGCACCTATGAGGTGACAATTCCTACTGGCAAGAACTACACCAATGTTATCTTCTGCCGTATGAATGGCTCCACCACTGCCAACGACTGGAATAACAAATGGGATCAGACTGCCGACCTCACACTGCCTTACTATGGCAACAATGTTTATTCTATCTCAAGCTGGTCTTGGAGCGCTAAGAAATAGCGATTGAGTAAACTATAGTTCCTACGAAAGCACCTCCATTTGGGGGTGCTTTTTTTGTGGGGGATAAGGGGGAGGGATTGAGGAGTTTAGGGATATTAAGGACCTTAAGGACTTTAAGGACTTTAAGGACCTTAGGGACCTTAGGGGCTTTAGGGGACCTTATGGGCTTTAGGGGACCTTATGGGCCTTATGGAGAGCGAGGATTCATAAAACCTAAAGAATTAGTCGCGTTACTTTTGGATAAGTAATGAAGAATTGTTATTTTTGCGAACACGCGAAAATAATCTGACAATGGATAAGAAGAACACCTTTTTGCCGCAAAAGGGCAACTACAAGCAGTTGATTGTCTATCGTAAGGCAGAGTGTATCTACGACATAACCTTTCATTTCGCACATCGTTTCCTGGAGCATAGCGACCGCACCATAGACCAAATGATTCAGGCCGCACGCTCGGGCAAGCAGAATATCGCCGAAGGGTCGGCAGCAAGCACAACATCCTCGGAGATGGAACTCAAACTCATAAATGTAGCCAAAGCAAGCCTCCAGGAACTATTGGTGGACTATGAAGACTATCTCAGAGTGCGCGGATTGGAGCAATGGAGCGAGGATGATGAACGCTATCAACGCACCCGCAAAGTGTGTGGAGAGCACAACGACTCGGAATACTACCGCACTCTCCTACCCGACCGCTCGGCAGAGACAATCGCCAACATAGTAATAATACTCATAAAGCAAAGCGATTATCTATTGTTTCGACTTATCGAAAAGCTCAAAGCCGACTTCATGGAGAAAGGTGGTATTCGAGAAGAGATGACCCGAGCAAGACTCGCCACAAGATGCAAATAAGGGCACTAAGGACCCTAAGGACATTAAGGACCTTAAAGACCTTAAGGACCTTATTTCAATTTTCGCAAATGCTCAACTCTCTTTGGTGTTTTTTTTGTATATTTGACCCAAATTTCCACAAGTGAGCAGTATGAGGGCACATTGGCAGAGGCGTTTGGTGGTGGTTGCAGCGGCAATCACAGCACTCATCGTGTCCGCCTGCTCCATCCGAGGCTACATCCCCGAGGGTAGTTATATCCTCACAAGCAACCACATAGAGGCCGACAAGAGCGCCCCCAAGCAGGAGCGCATACCCGCCTCCGAGATGTCGAAGTACATCAAGCAGAAGCCCGCACTCGACATCTTCGGCATACGCACCTGGCTCTATCTCCAGGCCGACTCCACAAAGCGCAACCTCTGGAACAACATCCTACGCGGTGTGGGCACCCCGCCCGTCATCATCGACTCGACACTCACCCGTCGCAGTGCCGAGAACATCGGCGCCTATGTCGCCTCGCGCGGTTTCTTCGCCGCAAGCGAGGAGTACTCCATACTGCGCAACGACCGTAAGCGTACGGCCAAAGTCGTCTACAAGACCACACAGCGAGAGCCCTATCGCATTGAGAGCATCTCCTACAACATCGAGGACAGCTACATCCAAAAGCTCCTGCGTGCCGACTCGCTCACGCTCATCAAGAGTGGCGACATCCTCGACATCAACGCCCTCGGCGAGGAGCGCACACGACTCACACAGCTGTTGCGCAGCGACGGTTTCTACGACTTCTCGGAGAACAACATTGAGTTCCAGATAGACACCACTCTTGGGGAGCATCGTGCGGCTGTGAAGCTCATAATCAAGAAGCACCTCGAGGGGCGCGACTTGCAGGGCGAGCCCATCTACACCAACAACCCCCTCTACCGCATCGGCACCATACGCGTACTGCCCGACTACAACGCCACAGAGGCGGCCACCAATCCCGACTATCTCCTCTCGCTCGACACGCTCGACTATGAGGGCCTCGAGATTGTCTACCACGGCCGCAGGCCCAACATACGCCCCTCCGTACTGCGCCGTCTGGTGCGTCTGCGCAGCGGCTCGATGTTCAACGACCGCAGGGTGACCAACACCTATGAGAACCTTATGGGCGTGAACTACATCCACAGCGCCAACATCCTCTTCTCGCAGCAGAGCGGTGAGCCTATGCGCAAGGTGACCTTCGTGGGCGACCACTGGAGCGACACGGCCGAAACCACCGAAGGAGTGCTGGACTGCGAGATAAGGCTCTCGCCCGCTATGCGCCAGAGCGTCAAGGCCGACCTCGAAACCTCCTTCACCTCGCGCTTCTACGGACTCTCGGCCACCGTCGGCTATCAGAACCAAAACCTCTTCCGCGGTGCCGAGCAGATAGATATGAGCTTCACCTTCGGCTATGAGTTCCGCAGGGGTGAGGCCTCCCCCACCAATCGCAACTCCACAGAGCTGGGCGGTATGGTCGGCGTGACTTTCCCCCAGTTCCTCTTCCCCATAGACCTCGACCCGAGGGGCTATCTGCTGAACCCGCAGACCCGTCTGGAGTTCTCCATAAACCACCAGTACCGCCAGTTCTACGACCGCGTGCTCTCCAATGTTAGCTTCGGCTACAGCTGGGCCAACAGCCACCGCGACCTGTTTGTGCTCCGCCCCTTCGATGTGAGTATGGTCAAGGTGAACTATGTGAGCCCCGACTTCCTCGATAGGCTCCAGAACCCCTATCTGCGCGACAGCTACACCACGCAGATGATGGCCGGCATCTCGGGCTCCTACACCCGCGGCACACAGAACATCACCGACCAAATCAAATATAACACCCTGCGTGTGGGCCTGGCCACAAGCGGCAACCTCCTCTCGGGCATCCAAAGCCTCGTGGGAGCCCCCAAGACCGACGGCCACTACACACTCTTCGGCATACGCTACGCACAGTATCTGCGCACCGACCTCTCGTGGGCACAGGCTCTCCCTCTCAACGACGCGCTGACCTTCGCCTACCGTCTCTACGGAGGCGTCATCATACCCTACGGCAACTCCAAGAACGAGTCGCTGCCCGCCGACCAACTCTTCTATGCCGGTGGTGTGAATAGTATGCGCGGCTGGAGTGTGCGCACACTCGGCCCGGGCTCCTCGCCCGAGGTCAATAGCGGCTACCCGAGCCAGTTCGGTAACCTCCGACTCGAGGCCAATGCCGAGCTGCGCTTCCCCCTGGGAGGCATCTTCAGCGGTGCGGCCTTCCTCGATGCGGGCAATGTGTGGTACACCGCCAACATCAAGGGCATCCCCGAGGGGGCGGCCTTCGACCCCCACGACTGGCCCACACAGATCGCACTCAACACGGGCATAGGCCTGCGCGCCAACCTGAGCGTGCTGGTGCTGCGCCTCGACTGGGGTATCCAGCTCCACGACCCGGGCAAACCCGCCGGCGACCGGTGGGTCATCCTCCACCCCTCGTTCCGCAACACCGCCCTCCATTTCGGTATCGGCTACCCGTTCTAATAGACACACAAGAGAGAGGCTGACCACAATGGGTCAGCCTCTTATTGTGTAATTCAAAATTCAAAATTCAAAATTGCATATAAAACACAACTCACGGGTAACTATTACGACTCAAATTTATTTTGGCTCTGGGAAGATAATGGTTTTGTGTTCGTCGTATTTCTCCAAGCCAAAACTATCATTATGGCCAGTTGGGAAGATACGGTCGTAGATCATCGGCACAACAAATTCATTCTTCGTATTAAGGATTCCCCATTTACCATCTATGCAGACTGCGGCATTGCCCGATTCGGAGAAACTACCAATTGAGTCGTACTTACACGGAATTGACACACCCGCTTTATCACCCACACCAACACACCCCTTTTTATTGTCGGGCGAGACTATCATAACATAGCCATCCGCCCCCGCGTAGACCCTATTGGTCGTGGGGGCAATAACATAATTGCCAAACATATCTATTAGTCCATACTTGCCCTCAATCTCCACACTCGCATAATCTCCCTCTACGCGCAAGAAATCGAAGGTACAAGGGGTTGTAATCTCGCCACGGGAGTCGATTATCCCATATTTGCCGTCCTTCATAACAGAGGCGTACTGGCTGTTTTTATAGAAAATCCCCACCCCATCAATGTCAATGGGAATAAGTGCATCGGACAACTCATCCTCAACAAACAACGCACCATCCTTAAACCTCACTATATAAGAATCGTAGCGCTGGGCAGAGTCATCACTCCTCATCGCCTTCATCACAGGTACTGCCCCATTCTTATGTAGCAGCCTATTGACAAGGGTGGGCTGGGATGGTTGATAGAGCCACTCACCATTCAGTTTGACAAGCGCAGCCTGCCCGTGGAAATCCCACGCCCTCTGGTAGATTGGGGGTATTACCTCGTGGCCCTCTTCGTTCACAAAGCCCCAGCCGCCATCGCGTTTAACTCTTATAAGATTTTGGCAATACACCTCAGACACAAAGTCATACTTGAACTCCAAACTCTCCCCCTGTCCACAGAAAAGAGCGTACTTATCCCCTTCCCGTACAACATAACTGCCACTTAATCCCACCCTACGGATAGCATCATAGTTTACGGGAAGTATCTCGCGGCCCTTAGAGTCTAACAATCCCACCTTACGATTTGCCCTGACATAGAAAACATCCGTTCCAAATTGCAGTACCCTATCGTACTCCATAGGGATAATCACCTCATTCTTCAGATTGACAGCACCCACCTTAGGGAACTTGGCAACGATGGCAATTTTGCTATAATGGTTATACATCATATTGGTGTACTCCAGAGGGATAACAACGGAACCACTGCGATCAATAAGACCAAAGTATCCATTATTCGCAACAATCGCATAGTCGGTTCTAAAATCATAGGCAATATCATACTGACAAGGAATGACAACACGGCCCTCCTTGTCGGCATAACCCCACTTATTATTATCCTGCACCAAACGCAGGCGCTCTACTCTATTTGTACTGTCTTCCATAGTTACCTCCCTTTCTGATTATATTATTCCTCTCCTAAGGATTCAAAAGTTAATGTTTGAATTGGTCGCCTCTCGTCATTATATCTTCTTATGGCTTCTATATGCGCTTCATCCTCAAAGCGTTCCTGTTCGGTCTTTTCGAAAGAAAACATAAACTGAATCACACAATCCCCTCGCGACATAGTTTTGTCAGCATAAATGTCGGCCAAGCAATTAGCAAAAGTGACTTGGGGGTCAATCTCAACACTCCGACACATCTCCACATACCACTCCCTAAGCCTACTTACCAACTCAAGGACATCAAACGACATCCCCTCACAATCGGCAACAACAAAATGAAGGATAGCGCCTCTTAGTTTGTCGGCCGGCAGATGCATTGACTCCACGGCAGCAACTACCCGTTCAAAAACATTCTCATCCGAGGAGTCAAAATGGCAGCACAGAGCCTGCCTGAATGCCCCAATTCCCCTGAGATTACACACATCTACATAGTCTATGTAGTAGCCAGAAAAGCCATCCGCAGGCAAACCGTAGATATCTTCAATCATCCTATCGACCTCAAATCGGCCGTTAATAATTTCGCATCTCATAACTCCTACTCATTCGTTAAAAATCGTAATGTACTTTGGGGCCACCGTATCGGTAAGCCATACATCCCGCTGGGTATCATAAAATTTGTAACCGTCGCGACACATAGCCTCTGCATCAATAGCCAACACTATGGGCAAACCGTGGCGGGCCCCCACCTCACGGGCCATCGCCGCCGTCTTAGATAGATGGACAAAAGCTCTGCTTCTGGGCTGAAGCCCCTCAACCATAATGCGGCTGATATACTTATCAGCCGTGCCGTGAAAGAGGGTTGTCGGCGGAGTAGAGGACAAAAGGCCCAAATCGACATTGATTGAGTGGCCATAGAGCGCCCTAACAAAGTCCTCGTCCTGAGAAAACTCATAGCGTCCTTTGGTATCATCCTCAACAATCTGTCGAAGTTCCTCGGCCGAGATGGAGAGTTCCCGTTGCACCACACAAGCTCTCACCCAACCATTTCGGTTGGGAAGCGATGAGTGGCGTAGCAGATGCGCCACTCTTCTCGACCTATGCGTCGTTTTAGAGTTCACTATTATACATTTTTTGCGATAAGATTGTTCTACCGTTATGTCTGATTTTTAGCTCTATCTCATCCCAAGTGTTTGCACCCTCTATGATATACTTATAGCCATCATTATCGAAGATATATTTACCGCCCTCCTCATCATAGCTTCCGTTGTAGATAATAAGGTTTGGTTCTTTGTCCATCGACCCGCGATTATTCCACGACGCATATCGATAGGAGCCATCAAACATCTTATCTATGCGGATGCGATAATCTTTTGTATCGAACAAACGCTCCAAAAACTCAAAGCTTCGGACTGATGGGTGCAGCCAGGAGCCTCCATCTACACCTATGTGGAAGAACTTATCTCCCGTAAAACGATAGAGATCATAGCGGTCTGTTATCTCGGGGGCAGCTTGGGGAACATATAGAATTTGGGTGGTTTTGTCGTAGTAGAACAGCCAATCCCAGCCCTCACCATCGTTAGCCCTAAAAAACCAATCATAGGTTGTGTACTCCGCATCGCGATAGTAATGATCATACTCTTCGTCATCATAGATATCCTCTTGACCATAGAAAACAGGCACTGGCTTCAACTTGCCGTTGTGAATCCCCACTGCCTCCACACTCGCGTAGACCCAATTGCTCGAGTAGCGTACGTTGGTATGGGCTATATATATGGGATTATTGGATTTGTCGTAGAGAGTTTCGATACCCAAAACCACACACTCATTATCCATATCATCCTCCACACCAAACACACCATACTTGACATCCAGAATAGAGCCTTCAACTGCATAGACCCTACCGTCACTACGATATTGACAGACATCTGTCCAGGCTATCCAAGTACCACCCATTGTACTATCCCAAGAATAGAGTCGAAGATTGCCGTCTTCTGAGGTTACAATATTAATATAACACTCTTCTTCAAGGAGTGCAAATGGGTAAGAAAGTGTTTCGGGATTGTCAAGAAGAAAATCTATAAGTTCTTCATAATAGGGCCTTCTGGACTCATTCCCGTGGTATTTGTCCTTCAAAAACTTGACGAGTTCCTCTTCTGCCTTTGCCATCGAGCCGTACTTAGAGATGTCGCTATCAAATCGTACATCATCATAGAGTTGCTCCTCATCCTCAAAGGTAGACCTTGGGGCTTTCTTGCCTTTGAACCCACCACAGCCACATAGGACCGCAGCCATCAGCACAATCATCATCCAACGCAGTAACATAGGTAGAGTAGTTTTATTAGATTATTCTGTAATGTCAATCACCATGGCTGTCACATTGTCTTTGCCACCGGCCGCGAGCGCAGCATCAATAAGTCCCCTCACCCGCTCTTCGGGGGAAGTAGGCTCCTCCAAAATTGGCACCATACTCAAAGAGGGTACCATATCATAGAGTCCATCGGAACACAACAACAGCGTGCAGGGAGGCTCCAGCATCAACACCCGAGAGTAGATGTAATCTGTACCCAAATAGAGAGGCTCAGAACCGACACTTCTCGATATTTGATTGCGACGAGGATGAGCCATCGCTTCCAATTCCGACAAACGACCTTTCTCCTCCATATAGCCTACCATTGAGTGGTCTACCGTCAGTTTATCGAAAGAGCCCCCTTTTAGCATATAGATGCGAGTATCGCCTATGTGACAGATGTCCATTCGGCCTGTTTCGGTGTTCAAGAGCGCCACCGAAAGCACACAACTCATATGGCGGAAAACAGGGTTACAATGCCGCTCATAGATTGAGTTATTGGCATAGACGACAGCTGCCTGCAACACCTCGGCACTATTCTCACTATCTATAGACTCGAGATGCTCCCTGATACACCTACACGCAATGTTGGCAGCAATGGCACCACCGGCCTCTCCACCAACACCATCTACGACCATAGCCAGCAGCCAGGGTCCCTGCCCCACCCGCTGAATCACGAACGCATCCTCATTGCCAGAGCGCACCAAACCAACATTTGTATCTCCGTAGTAACAAGCCTTCATAGTTCTGCAAACTTACTAAAAAAATAGTGCAAATTCAATAAACCAACGAATAATATATCTTCTTCCGAACCACAAACTACATAGTTTTCGACATAGGCGCAGTATTAAAAGGGCGGACACATCAGCGTCCACCCCCTAAATACTATTCATCTAAAAGAGGGAATAAACCATCCCCACCCTCTATCAGAATACAAAATTCCAAGACGAAACGATATCTTGCCAATACCGAGAGAATGTATAAGAAATAGCCCTAAAGAAACCCAGATCAATTGTCTGAAGAATGATTGTTGCATTGCAATAGTCAGCAAGAACAGAATTAACATTAAGGGATAGTATACCTATTTCATATATTCTAATAGTCTCATGGTCTGCGAGTGAGAATAAATGCCAACCATCTCTAATCTTTATTGTACATACTTTATAAATGGAGTTAATCAAACCTCCTTTTATTGCACAATCGGGATAATAGGCAATCGTATTTTCTCGTATATATCATCTGATAGTTTGTGGATATTATATGTATTTAGCAGTCCATCTTCATGAAGGCCAATATGGATGTCGCAGCTACCTTCTATCCAAAAATGCGAACAATCAGAGCCCGTGTCAATAGCATTTATACAACCTTCCCAGATTGGGCTGAGAGCAGATATATTGTCATCTGTGATGAAGAAGCCGAACTGAGAAGAGAGTGTAAGCCGTTGAGCATTGATGTTTGTATTCGGCAATAAAAATATTACAACGGCAATGATTGCAGTGGGGGGGGCGTTTCAAGCGCAAGTTTTCTATAGTAACGATTCTGATATTGCGCTTAGTATATTGAGCGGAATCATTTATCTGACAACCACTTGGCAGAGTTCAATCCACAAGGTTTGAGTGTCGTAACGACTTCCTATTGCGTCAAAGTGTGAAACGAGCCACAAGCCCGCATTCGCTGGCATTTCTCGCGAACTATTTTTACACCCCCTAACCCCCTGACAGGGGGCAATTGGGGGTCGCTCGTTGCGACTCTCGTTTTCTGCTCCAAGCGAAGCCTCCCTTATCAAAGGGAGGTTTGGAGGGATTGTCTATATGGTCGCGGACTCTTCCGCGAAACGCACAAAAAAAGCGATAATCTTTCGATTATCGCTGTGCGTTGAGCGGGAAACGAGAGTCTGTCCATCTGCTCTCCACTCTGTATATCAAGCAATTACCTTTGCCCAGTACTATACTCCCAATCCGAGGGACACTTGGGTTGTTTCAAGGTGTCGTTTTCGAGTCCGACTTTTGCCATACAAACTTCAGAACTACAGTTGCTTACGACAAATTTACGAATAATTTTTGAATTGACAAAATCGAAGAGAGATGGCCTCTATTTGAACCACCTCTCTTCGGTTTACTGAACATTAGCACTCGCCTTTGCTTTGCTATTACGCTTGTGTGCAATTAGGTTTTGCAACATCTCCTCGCTGCTCTTGATTGTGTGAGCACGCAAGCATCGCTTAATCTCCGCAATCTGATAGTAGTACTTGTTGCCGATGGTGCTGTAAGTGATTTTGCCGGCACTGCGTAGGCGTTGCAGGGTTTTGTCGCAGATGCAGAGATACTCGCAGACGGCTTGCCCATCTACCCAATCATCGTCGAGGGAACTTTGCTGCTCTAACTTGGCTTTGCGGATGAACTCGTCCATTGCATCAATTTTGTTAATCAGCTGCTGAAAGGCGCTGTGTTCGATAGTTAATACTTCCATAGTTTTGGTTTTATTTGTTAAACATAAATGTAAGTCTGTGCGATTGTGGTCGCTTCATTGTAAGTGTAGGGAGCCTTTGTCTGGGAAGGTTTGGAACAAGGGCAAAAATTTTTCATTTATTTTGCGGTTGCCTGCGAAAAGCATAGGAATATCCGCCCGAAAGCTCGGACAACGACACAAAAAAAGCAGAGGGGTTGCCTCTGCTTGGTATCGGTTATGATGATATTATAGGTATTGTGTGGTTGCCCTCGT
>JAGBFH010000015.1 GCA_017936605.1 Tidjanibacter sp. | reverse complement strand
GGCGCCCCAAAAATTTTTAGGAGATACTTCGTATCTCTTTAACCCAATGCCGTAATTCTACCTATCGCCTTACTTCGGAATCCCAGCACTCGCTGGCACCGTTGTGCCCGATACTGCGTATCGCTGCAACCTTAAGTCGTAACTCTACGCCCCCTCTTACTTCGGAGCCACCAGCACTCGCTGGCACCGTTGTGCCTACTTGGGTGCTTTGCGGTAGATGTAGGTGGCGATGGCGGCGAAGATTATGTTTGGCAGCCACACCAAAAATATGGCCATCGCGCCCTCGCTACCCTTGGCTATCTCCTCGAAGACGCGGCCAAGCATAATGTAGGTAAAGCAGAGTATCACACCGATACCGATGTTCACACCCGTGCCGCTGCGCATCTTGCGCGAGGAGAGCGACACGCCTATCACCGTGAGGATGAATACCGCAATGGGATAGGAAAAACGCTTCTGGCGCTCCACCTCAAAGATGCCAATCATATCACTACCTTTGGCCTTCTGCTGTTCGATGAACTCGTTGAGCTCGCCTATGCGGAGGGTGGTGATTAGGTTCTCGACCTTGCCGAGCTCCTGCTTGGAGAGGTTGATGAGCGTGTCGAGGCGCGTGTTGTGAAGCTCGAATATCTCGTCCTCGCCCGTGAACTGATGGGTGGCATATTTGGGGGCGGTCCAGTGTCCGCTCTCTTCGTCATACTTGACATCGCTGGCCTCGAGCGAGTGGGTTATGGTGCTGCCCTCAAAGCGCTCGATGGTCATAAAGGTCGCCTTGTTGGTCGCGGGGTTGAAGTTGCGTATGTAGACAAACACACCCGGCTCAATCTGGCGATAGGTGTGGGGCTCATACTGCACTCGGCGGTTCTTGCTGAGGTACTTGCCCTCGAACTCCACCCTCTTCTCGTTGGCATTGGGGATGACATAGAGGTTCAGCGCGAGCGAGATGAAGGTGATGACCATAGCCGAGAGGAAGTAGGGCCAGAGGAGTCGTCGGAAGCTCACACCGCTGGCCTGTATGGCTGTAATCTCGGTGCGACCGGCCATCTGCGAGGTGAAGAAGATTACCGCAATGAAGGTAAACAGACCGCAGAAGAGGTTTATGAAGTAGGGTATGAAGTTGAGGTAGTAGTCAAAGGCGATAGCCTTCAAGGGGGCCTTCATCTCGATGAAGTCGTCAATCTTCTCGACCGCATCGAAGACTACTACAATGGTGATAATCATAGCGATGGCAAGGAAGAAGGTGCCGAGGAATTTGCGCGTGATGTAGCCGTCGAGGATTTTGAACCCCGGCCACCAGCTTCTACGGTTTTTCTCTTCGAGTCTGTAATCGCCCATTTTCCTTGTCTTTTTTGCAGTGTCCTTTGCTTTGCAAAGGCAGCTTAGAAACTACAAAGATAGAAAGAAAAATTGAAAATTGGGAATTGAGAGTGGAAAATTGACAATTGAAAGTTGAAAGTTGAGAATTAAGGTCATTAAAGTCCTATGGGGCCGATAAGACTTATAGGACCTATAAGCCCCATAAGCCCCTTTGGCCCTTTTAGCCCTTTCGGCCCTTTTGGCCCTTTCCCTCCCCTAAGTTAGGGGAGGGTGCCCTTTAGGGCGGGAGAGGTCTGTTATTAGTTTTCAGTTTTCCGTTTTCCGTTTTCGTCGTCGGTCGACCGCTAAAAAAAGGAGCGCAAAACTTGTTTGCGCTCCTTTTTGTTGGCCCTACAGCCTGCGGGAGAGTTTTATGACCATATCCTCTTTCCAGGGTTTGAAGTCGCCGGCGAGGATGTGCTTGCGGGCCTCGCCCACGAGCCACAGATAGAAGGCCACATTGTGGAGCGAACCAATCTGTGCGGCCATCATCTCGCCCGAGATGCTCAGGTGGCGCAGGTAGGCCTTCGAGTAGAGCGTGTCGACAAAGCTGGTGCCATTGGGGTCAATGGGCGAAAAATCGTCTTTCCACTTCTCGTTGCGGATGTTTATCACACCCTCCGAGGTGAAGAGCATACCGTTGCGACCGTTGCGGGTAGGCATCACGCAGTCGAACATATCCACACCTCGCTCTATGCCCTCGAGAATATTGATGGGTGTACCCACACCCATAAGGTAGCGTGGGCGGTCGGTGGGGAGTATGGCATTGACCACCTCAATCATCTCATACATCACCGGTGCGGGCTCGCCAACTGCCAGACCACCAATGGCATAGCCGTCGGCATTGAACTGCTGTACGAACTCTGCTGCCGAGGCTCTCAGGTCGGGATAGGTGCAACCCTGCACGATGGGAAAGAGCGACTGATGATAGCCATATTTGGGCGAGGTTTTTTCGTACTGATTGAAACACCTTTCGAGCCACCTCTGGGTCATAGCGAGCGAGCGTGCGGCGTAGCGGTAGTCGCTCTTGCCGTCGGGGCACTCGTCGAAGGCCATCATAATGTCGGCACCGATTGTGCGCTCGGTGTCGATGACATTCTCGGGTGTGAAGATGTGCTTCGAGCCGTCGATGTGGCTCGAGAAGCGTACGCCCTCCTCGGTAATCTTCCTGCGTGCGGCCAGCGAAAAGACCTGAAAACCACCACTATCGGTGAGCATTGGGCGGTCCCAGGTGCTGAAGCGGTGGACACCTCCGGCCTTCTCGATTATCTCCATACCGGGGCGGAGATAGAGGTGGTAGGTGTTGGCCAAGATGATCTGGGCCTTGACCTCATCACGCAGGTCGCGGTGGAAGATGCCCTTGACGGTTGCGGCCGTACCTACGGGCATAAAAATGGGGGTCTGTATGGTGCCGTGTGCGGTCTCTATGAGACCGGCTCTGGCGGCACTTTGTTCATCTTTTTTCTCGAGTGTGAATTTCATAGGGTGCAAAGGTAAGGGATTTTCCAAAAAAATGAGTAACTTTGTCAGCTATAATTATGAATTAATGACACAAGAGAGCTTTTTTGATAGTTTTCTGACAGAGGAGGGGCGATTGTTTGGCCTCGTTGTGCTGTCGGTGCTGGGAGCTATGTTCCTGGTACAGATGATTATATACCTGTTTGTCTATGGCCGCCTGCGTCGCTATCGCAACCCTGCGGGCAGCGAAAAGGTAGCCCAGACGGGCATATCGGTTATTATCCCTCTCTACGATGCCGACTTTGGTTTTATGAACGAGCGACTGCCGCAGTTCCTCGCTCAGACCCACCCCCTCTATGAAGTTATCGTCGTGGATGTTACGGGCGACCAGGATATTGCCGAGCAGCTGAAGCTGATGCACCACGGCTGGGGCGACAAACTCTCCTATACCCGCATCAGCCTCAATAGTAAGATTCGCCACATCTCGACCAAGATGGCCTTGAATGTGGGTATCAAGGGTGCCCGCTACGACAACATCATCTTCTCGCTTCCCGAGTGTGCTCCTCGCACGGAGCGCTGGGCAGAGATGATGGCAAGAGGCTTTGCCGGTGGCCACGATGTGGTGCTGGGCTACGCCTCCATACTCCCCGAAAAGGGCCTTGCAAACAAAATTGTGAGGTGTGCCAATATGGCTCTTTCGACCCGCTGGCTGTCGTTTGCGGTGCGCAATAGGGGCTATCGTGGCACGCTCTGCAACATAGGCATCACAAAGAAGATTTACTTCAGCGCTCGAGGATTCAACTATCTGAACCTCAATATGGGAGAGGATGACCTCTTTGTTATGCACCTTGCCAATCGCACCAATACGGTGGCAACTATGGGTGGCTCGGCCACCATCAACCAGAAGAGCTGGGGAGGCCTTGATTGGTGGTTCAAGCGTCGTGTGAAACTCTCCTATCCCTATCGCTACTACCCCAGGAGGGTGAAGTGGGGCACGGGAATTGAGCTCTGGAGCAGAGCGCTCTTCTTTGTGGCAGCCATTGTGGCCATTGCGGCCCTGCCCTTTGCTTCGAAGATGTTGGCTGTGGGGCTTCTGGTGCTCCGTTATGTGATTGTGTGGTGGCAGATGAAGTCGGTGGCCCGTCGCCTGTCGGAGCGCGGCTTCCTTGCGGCCTACTGGATATATGACCTCTTCGCCCCCATTGCGGAGGCTGTGCTCTATGTCTGTAGGGAGCTCACCCCGACACAAAAGTGGAGAGAGTAAAAATAGACCCAAATAACTGACCGACAAAGGAAGGTGGATGTAGAAAAGTACATAATTCTCTCGGATGCACAGCTTGTGGTGCTCTCGCTCGATGGCGACTCGGAGGCCTTTGCGACCCTCTTTCGTCGCTACCGAGAGGAGATCTATTCGCTCTGCCTTCAGCGCACCTCGGGCAATCGTGAGGATGCAGACGACCTTGTGCAGGAGACCTTTGTGAAGGTGTATATGAACTTGGCGAAGTATGACCCCAAGTACACCTTTGGTCAGTGGATATACACCATCGCCCGCAACGCCTTCATCGACCTAAAGCGCCGTCGCCGCGACGAGATGTCGATTGATATGATTGGCAGAGGGGCCTCCGTGTCGCCCGTATTTGACGAGAGCGCCGACGAGCGCATCATCAGTGAGCAACACTCGGCCCAGATTGCACGCTGTATGGCCCGCCTGCCTGAGAAGTACCGCCAGATGGCCGAGATGAGGTTCGAACGGGAGATGTCCTACGAGGAGATAGCCCTCCAGATGGGGCTCCCGATAGGCACCGTCAAGACACAGATTCACAGGGCGCGCGAGAGGTTGTGCCGCCTGATTGTGGAGAACGATAATTAATATAGCACACAGATAACGACTATGAAGAAACTCGATCAGAAGACTCGTAAGAGCGCAAACAACTCAGAGAACGAAGAGCAGAAGAAGACAACCGTCAAAAAGGAGCGCGGCGTGTTCCTCACACTGGCAATCAATGCAGCTAAAGCGTTGGTGCTGTTGGTTGTTGTAATCTTTGTTGTGAACATACTCCTTGGCCTACTCACCCGCCACGGCTCCAACCGCAATGTGCCCGACCTGGTGGGCTACTCCACCGAGCAGGCCGTGCAGCTCCTCAAGGAGGAGGACCTGGAACTCGTGGTGAGCGACACCCTCTTTGTGCCCGTCTATGAGGCGGGTGCCATCCTCGAGCAGCGCCCCTCGGCAGGCGAGGATAAGGTGAAGGCAGGCCGCAAAATCTATGTGACCATCAATGCCGAACACCAGCGCAAGGTGAAGGTCCCCTATGTCACCGGCTTGCCTCTGCGTCAGGCTGTTAGCAACATTATGGCCGAGGGCTTGGAGATTGAGAGGCTCTCTTTCCGTAGCGACATCACCAATAAATATGTGTTGGATGAGATTCTCAACGAGATGAGCATTGACGAGGAGAGCAACCTGGAGGTCTATATGGGCACCGAGCTGACACTTGTTGTGGGTACCAATGGCGAGTCCAATCAGGTGCCTAATGTGGTTGGCAAGACTCTTCGTGAGGCCAAATCGCTGCTGTGGGGCGCGGGCTTCAATATTGGCACTCTGGAGTATGATGCCGAGATGAGCCTGCTGGATAGGACCGACGCTGTGGTGGCAACTCAGAGCCCCGCAGCCCAGACCAGAGCATCCAACGGCAGGGCAGTGTCGCTCACGCTGACTTATGGACTGTAGGGAGTCTGACACGCAAAGGAGCTTGCAGTTACCCTTGAAAATGAGCGAAAACAGGAGATAGAGAGAGATGAAGGGAAGAGAGTTTGACAGACTGTCGGAGCCTCTGGTGGAGGATATCGCGAGCGAGGGCGAGGAGGGCGAGGAGCTCTACGAACACTTTGCCATCGTTGTGGATAAGGGCCAGTCGCTGATGCGCATTGACCGCTATCTGGCCACCCATATGGAGGCTTGTAGCCGTAGCCGTATTCAGGCGGCGGCCGACTGCGGCAACATACTGGTGGACGGTAAGGCCGTAAAGTCGAGCTATAAGGTGAAGCCTCTGGAGCGCATCTCTATCGTTATGCCCTATCCCAAGCGCGATACGACCCTCGTGCCACAGGATATACCTATAGAAATAGTCTATGAGGATGACGAACTGCTGGTGGTCAATAAGCGAGCAGGTATGGTAGTCCACCCGGGCCACGGCAACTGGGACGGAACGCTGGTGAACGCTCTGGCCTACCACCTCAGGGCCACAGAGCTGTTCCAGGAGGGTAGTGGCGATATCAGAGCCGGACTTGTCCACCGCATAGATAAGAACACCTCGGGCCTGCTGGTTGTGGCCAAGACGGAGTATGCCCACGCCTTTTTGGCCCACCAATTCTTTGAGCACACCATCACACGCCGCTATTTGGCCCTCGTGTGGGGTAACTTCGAGGAGGATGAGGGCACAGTTGTGGCCAATGTGGGAAGGAGCAAGACCGACCCTATGAATATGGCTGCCTACCCCAATGGCGACTATGGCAAGCACGCCGTCACCCACTATAAGGTGCTGCGCCGCTATGGCTATGTGACTCTTGTGGAGTGCCGCCTCGAGACGGGCCGCACCCACCAGATTAGGGTCCATATGCAACATATCGGCCACCCGCTCTTCAATGACGAACGCTATGGTGGCGATAGGATTCTTAAGGGCACAACCTTCAGTAAGTATAAACAGTTTGTGGAGAACTGCTTTCAGCTGATGCCCCGCCACGCGCTCCACGCGCGCTGCCTGGGCTTCATCCACCCCAAGACCAAACAGGAGCTCTACCTCGACTCCGAGCTGCCCGAGGATTTCCGCTCGGTGCTCGATAAGTGGGAAACCTATAGCAACGCCGTCGAATGCCCAGAGGAGAATTGACAAAACTGAAGTTTTGTCTAAAATGCTCCCGCTCGGCAGAGGGCAGATGTGCCCTCTGCTCTCGCTTACTCGCATTTGCGAAAATTGACAATTGACAATTGAAAATTGAAAATTAGGGTCCTTAAGGTCCCTAAGGTCCTTAAAGTCCTTAAGGTCCTTAATGCCTTTCGGCCCTTCCCCTCCCCTAAGTTAGGGGAGGGTGGGCGAAGCCCGGGAGAGGTCTGTTGTGCTTCGGTAGTGAGATGAGAGAGATGGGAGAGATGGGAGAGATGGGAAAACTTGGCCTCTCCCTAATTTCCTTAAGGTCCCTAAGGTCATTAAAGTCCTTGAGGTCATTAAGGTCCTTAATGCCTTTTTGCCCTTTTAGCCCTTTCGGCCCTTTCTGCCCTTCTAAATAGTTCGCGGGTAACAAAAATGTAACCCACGAACAAGGCTGACCGCTGACTGCTGACCGCTGACCGCTGACTGCTGTTGTCGGCTGGCCATAAAATAAGAACGGCACCCCGCAAGGGTGCCGTTCCTTATTCTGTATTATCCGAGGTAGGATTTTAGAATCTTGCTGCGGTTGCTGTGGCGCAGACGGCGGATTGCTTTCTCCTTAATCTGGCGTACGCGCTCGCGGGTCAGTCCGAACTTCTCGCCAATCTCCTCAAGGGTCATCTCCGAGCAACCGATGCCGAAGAAGTATTTGATGATATCCTTCTCGCGGTCGGTGAGGGTGTCGAGTGCGCGGTCTACCTCGGTAGCGAGCGACTCGTTGATGAGGCCCCTATCGGCATTGGGCGAGTCGGCATTCACGAGCACATCCAGCAGGTTGTTGTCCTCGCCATCGGCAAAGGGTGCATCCACCGACACATGGCGGCCCGAGACGCGCAGGGTGTCCGAAACCTTCTCCTTGGGCAGGTTGAGCATATCGGCGAGCTCCTCGGGTGAGGGGGTGCGCTCGTTCTCCTGCTCGAAACGACCGAAGGCCTTGTTGATTTTGTTGAGTGAGCCCACCTGGTTGAGGGGCAGACGCACAATGCGCGACTGCTCGGCCAGAGCCTGAAGGATGGACTGACGAATCCACCATACGGCGTAGGAGATGAACTTGAAACCACGAGTCTCATCGAACTTCTCGGCAGCCTTGATAAGGCCCAAGTTACCCTCATTGATAAGGTCGGGCAACGACAGACCCTGATTCTGATACTGCTTGGCTACCGACACCACAAAGCGAAGGTTGGCTTTGGTGAGTTTCTCGAGAGCCTCCTGGTCACCTTTGCGGATGCGCTGGGCGAGTTCTACCTCCTCCTCGACGGTAATGAGCTCCTCCTTGCCGATCTCCTGAAGGTACTTATCGAGCGAGGCGCTCTCGCGGTTGGTGATTGATTTGGTGATTTTTAACTGTCTCATCTCTTCTTTCTCCTATTTTTTTCTAATAATTCTTTCTGTTCTCCTCTATTAACCTTTTGTTGCGGATAAGACAGCCCTATATTATATACCATTTATAATATATACACCTCCCAAATTTCGGCACCTTCTCCAACGAGATTGCATTTTGTTGGGATGCCTCTCATTTTGCCCCTTACTCTACCAGTGAGTAGCTTGCGCTGCGGCCGGTGGAGGGGTAGATGCCATCTACGGAGGTCACTTTGTCGCCCACCTTGCCACTTTCGAGCAGGGACTCCATCTCGGCTACGCTGCCCACAGCCACCTCATTCAGATGAGTGATGACGAAACCGGGCCTTACGCGCGCCTTGTCGAGGAATCCTCCCTCGTGAACCTGGGTGACCTTAACACCGCCTTTGATGCCAAGATTCTGTGCCACTCGGCGGCTCACATCCTCGAAAGCACCTCCGAGAGATTGGAGCGAGGCGAGGTCCTGTTTGCTCACGGGCTCTGTCTTTCCGGCCTTATTACGCAGTGTCACCTCAAAATGTTTCACTTTGCCATCTCTTTTTATCGAAATTTTCACTTTTTCGCCGGGGCGCTTGGTGGCGATAATCTCACCGATGCGTGCTTTGGCTCCTATGGTGTTGCCGTCAATCTCGGTGATGATGTCGCCTTTCTGGATGCCCGCGTCGGCTGCGGCACCATTCTCCACCACCTCGGCAACATAGGCACCACCAATCTCGCTGATGCCATACTCCTTGCCGTAGGCCTCCACGAACTCGGCCGTGATATCCTGATAGGAGATGCCCAGCAGGGCGCGCTGAACTACGCCATACTCTTTCAAATCCACAACGACCTTCTGCACGATGCTGCTCGGTACGGCAAACGAGTAGCCAATGTAACTACCTGTTTGCGACTGTATTAGGGTGTTGATTCCAACCAGCTCGCCTGCTGTGTTGACCAGTGCGCCACCGCTATTGCCGGGGTTTACGGCCGCATCGGTCTGGATGAAGGACTCAATGCTGTACTGCGAGGGGATGGCTCCGAGGTTGCGGGCCTTGGCGCTGACGATACCCGCTGTGATGGTCGACTGAAGGTCGAAGGGGGAGCCGATGGCCAGCACCCACTCACCCAGACGCAGAGCGTCGCTCGAGCCGAACTTGAGGAAGGGGAACTCCGCGCCCTCAATCTTCAGCAGGGCCACATCGGTCGTGGGGTCGGTGCCGATGATTTTGGCCTCGAAGGTGCGGCCGTCGTAGAGCTTCACCTTGAGGGTGTTGGCACCGTCGACCACATGGTTGTTGGTGACGATGTAGCCATCGGCAGTGATGAGCACGCCGCTACCGCCCGCCTTGGCCTCGCGTGTGGAGGGGGCACCATAGCCCTGAGGTATGCCGAAAAACTGGAAGAAGGGGTCGATGGTCGACTGCCCCTGAACGGTCTTTGTGACCTCAATGTTCACAACGGCCTGCACAGCGTTCTCGGCTGCGTATGTGAGGTCGGGATACTTCTCCTTGGCATAGGAGGTGAAGTGGTTGAGCGAATTGGTGTTCTGCTCCAGAAGAGTGCCCACGGGGTGCTCGGTGGAGGTGGGGTGGGAGTTGTTGCTGCTTACAACAACGGAGGCGGTGATGCCGCCCACTAAAGCGGCGCCCAGAAGGGTGCCCACGATGGTAATCGCCTGTCTATTCATAGCTTTACAAAAATGTGTGTTTTGTTCTTTTGTTAATGGTATGTTTGCTTTCTTGAGGCGAATTTCTCCATAGGCTGTCTGCTGTATTCTTTGTTGTGCGGAGTGAAAAAAATCTTTGTTGCAGAAGAATAACGCCCCTTTGGCGGGGGTTATTGTGGCAAATAAATGAAAAATTAATATATTTGTGGCTTGAATAATTATGCTTGGAAGCAATGTTTGAAAATTTATCCGAAAAGTTAGAGAGGTCGTTTAAGATTCTCAAAGGTGAGGGCAAAATCACCGAAATCAATGTAGCAGAGACCCTTAAGGAGATTCGTCGCGCACTGATTGATGCCGATGTGAACTACAAGGTAGCCAAGACTTTCACCGACGAGGTGAAGCAGAAGGCGCTGGGCCAGAATGTGCTCACAGCCGTCAAACCCGGTCAGATGATGACCAAGATTGTGCGCGATGAGCTGGCACAACTGATGGGCGGTACAGCTACCGACATCAACCTCTCGGGCCACCCTGCAGTGGTGCTGATTGCAGGTCTTCAGGGCTCCGGTAAGACCACCTTCTCGGGTAAACTCGCCAAACTCCTCAAGGAGAAGCGCAACCGCAGCGTGCTGCTCGTGGCAGGTGATGTCTATCGTCCCGCAGCTATCGACCAGCTCAAGATTCTGGGTGAGCAGGTGGGCGTGGAGGTCTACACCGAGGAGGGTAATATGAACCCCGTTGAGATTGCCGAGAACGCCATCAAGTATGCCCGCTCGAAGAGCATCAATACTGTCATCGTCGATACGGCAGGTCGTCTTGCTGTCGACGAGCAGATGATGCAGGAGATTGAGGCTGTGAAGGCAGCGGTTAAGCCCTCCGAGACTCTGTTTGTTGTGGATGCAATGACCGGTCAGGATGCTGTGAATACGGCTCGCGAGTTCGACCAGCGTCTGGACTTCGACGGCGTAGTGCTCACCAAGCTCGATGGTGACACCCGTGGTGGTGCGGCCATCTCTATTCGTTCGGTCGTAAATAAACCCCTCAAGTTCATCTCCTCGGGCGAGAAGATGGACGCACTCCAGACCTTCCACCCCGAGCGTATGGCCGACCGTATCCTCGGTATGGGTGATGTTGTGTCACTCGTGGAGAGGGCCCAGGAGCAGTTCAGCGAGGAGGAGGAGCGCCGACTCAAGAAGAAGATTTATCGCAACGAGTTCAACTTCAACGACTTCATCGAGCAGATTGGCCAGATTAAGAAGATGGGCTCTATGAAGGAGCTGATGGGTATGATTCCCGGTATGGATAAGGCCTTGAGGGGCGTGGAGATCTCCGACGATGTCTTCAAGCAGACCGAGGCTATCATCGGCTCGATGACCCCTGCCGAGAGGGAGCACCCCGAGATTATCAACCCTTCGCGTAAGGCCCGCATTGCCAAAGGTAGCGGTACCACCCTTCAGGATGTCAACCGCCTTCTTAAGCAGTTTGAGGATATGCGCAAGGTTATGAAGATGGCCGCCGGTGCAGGCAATAAGCGTATGCCTATGCGCGGTATGCCTATGATGCCTCGTAGGCGCAGATAGCATTCAGCATTCAGCATTCAGCAATCAGCTTTGTTCGCGGGTTACATTTTTGTAACCCGCGAACTTTTTTGTCTACCGACGACCGACCTGCCGACATATAGGGCCTATAAGACTTATAATACCTATAAGCCCCATAGGCCCCATAAGCCCCATAAACCCTTAAGGACCTCCTCTCTCCTCTATCCTCTCCACAACAAAGGGACTGAAAAATCAGTCCTTTTGTTGTGTGTCTAATAGGTGAATGACGAGCCGCCGATGAACTCCCTCAGCAGTGAGGTGGGGGGTATCTCCTTTCCGTCCAGTAGCGCGAAGTTGTCGATGAACCTCAAGAGCCTTACAGCCTCGCCATAGACCTCCTCGGTCTCGGGAACGCTCAGCAGCAGCGGCATAAGGTGATTCTTCAGCACGGGCAGCTCATACAGGAGCGATGAGTTGAACATCACATCGGCATTCTCCTGATAGGGGAAGATGTACTTCTCCTCGCCACGGCGCACGCTCTGCCAACGCTTCAGGGTAGCCTCGGCAGTGGTGCCACGATAGGCATTGTCGCGCACCATACGGCGGATGAGTCGGTTGTCGGTGGTGTGGATGCGCGAGAGGTCGTCCATAGATATGGAGGTCAGGCAGGAGATGTAGACCTTGAATTTGAGGTGCTCCTCTATGTCGGCTGTCAGCTTGGGGTTGAGGCCGTGGATGCCCTCCACGATGAGTATCGAGCGCTCGCTCAGTTGCAGGGGCTCATCGTGCCACTGGCGGCGGCCCGTGATGAAGTCGTAGCGCGGGATGTCCACCTTCTCGCCCGCAAAGAGGCGGTTGAGGTGGTCGTTGAAGGTGGCAATGTCCAGAGCGTCAATAGTTTCGAAGTCGTAGTCGCCATTCTCGTCGCGGGGCGTATCTTCGCGGTCGAGGAAGTAGTCGTCGAGCGAAATCATCGTGGGCACAAGGCCGAGTATGCGCAGCTGTATGCCGAGTCGCTTGGAGAAGGTTGTCTTGCCGCTCGAGGAGGGGCCGCTGACGAGTACCACTTTGGTGCCCTTGGTGGCGTGGGCCTCAGCAATGCGGTCGGCAATGGCCGCGAGTTTCTTCTCGTGGAAGGCCTCGGCAATCTTTATCAGGTCGCTACCGTCGCCCTCGGCAATCTTGCGGTTGAGCTGACCGATGTTCGAAACGCCCATAACATCCACCCACTGGCGGTACTCCTGGAACACATCGAACATCTTGTCCTGTGGCACCATAGGCTCAATCTTGTCGGGCTCGCGGCGCGAGGGCACAGCTATGTAGATACCATTATAATATACCTTCAGGTCGTAGAGGTGGAGATACTTGGTCGAGGGTGCGAGTGCGCCGTAGAAGTAGCCCGCCAGGTCACCCAGCGTGTAGAAGGTGATGTAGAGGTGGGGACGCGAGGAGATAATCTCCACCTTGTCCTCGAAGCCGAGTCGGCGGTAGAGCTCCAGCACCTCATCCTTTGGCAGTTTGTGGCGCACGATGGGCATATCGGCGGCGATGATTTCGTCCAGACGCTGCTTGATGGCGGCCACAATCTCGGGTGTGGAGGTCACGCCCTCAATCTCACAGTAGAAACCGCGCGATACGGAGTGGGTGATGCGGAAACGCCCGTTGGGGTAGAGGTCCCTCACGGCCTTGTGGAGTGCCAGAAAGAGGGTGCGCTGGTAGACCCTCGACCCCTCGAAGTGGGTGATGTCAATAAAACGCACGCTCGCGGGCTCGCCAATCTTGGCGTCCAACTCGCGGATGGTGTTGTTCACATAGGCCGCCAGAAAGGGCTGGCCGCTCTTGCTCCTAAGCCCCTCGGCTATGGTGCCGAGCGTTGTGCCCCACTCAACCTCCATTGTGGAGCCTATATTCTCACATACGATTTTCACTTTATCCATATCCGTAGTCGTTAATAATGTTATCTGCCGAGCGAAGTAATGTCGCTTTTCTTCTTTCAAAGTTACGAAAAACTTTGTACATTTGTCACAAATGTAGAACAAAAAGAGTAGAAAAGAGTATGAAAAAAGCCTATTTTAGCATTGTGGTACTGCTGGCCGCGCTCCTTGGCGTGGGTTGCACCCCTTCGCCCACACAGGAGAAACTTATCATCATCTCCACCAGCGATATCCACGCCAAAATTGATATGATGCCCCGTCTGGCGGCCTTCGTAGCCGAGGCGCGCGCACAAGATACGGCCCGAGTGTTCCTTGTGGATGCGGGCGACAGGTGGACAGGTAACGCCTATGTCGATATGGCTCCCAATGCGGGTCTGCCCATAATTGAACTTATGAACGAGGTGGGCTACGATGTGGCCACCTTCGGCAACCACGAGTTCGATATGGGCCTCGACACTCTCCAGAAGAGGGTAGAGGATGCCGAGTTCGACCTCATTCTGGCCAATGTCAATACGGGCAAGACCCCTCTTCAGCAACCCAAACCCTATGTGATTAAGAGGGCAGGGGGCGTGAAGGTGGGCTTCCTGGGGCTTGTGACCAACTACGCCAACGGCCACCCCGACGGTGACGACCCCGTATATGTGGGTACCGAGTTCTTCTCGCCCGAATGGACCGCCGAGAAGTATGGCAAAAAGCTCCGAGATAAGTGCGATGTGATGGTTGTCATCTCCCACTGCGGCCTCGACCGCGACACCACAAATGTGGCCTCGGCATTCCCCTATGCCGACCTTATCGTGAGTGGTCACACCCACGAGACCTACTCGGGCAAGGTGGGCGATGTGGCTGTGGTGCAGGGCAGCAATAAACTCAAGGCTGTGGGCGTAACCACCCTGACCGTTGAGGATGGCAAGGTTACCGCTCTGGAAACCAAGTATATGAGCCTTCCCGAGGATGAGGACCTCAAGATGAAAGAGGGTCTTGCCGATTACTACAACAACCCTTTCCTCACCGAGCCCATAGGCACCCTTACGGCCACCGCCTCGAAGACCGCTCTGGCACAACTGATGGCCGATGAGGGGCGTAGAGTGGCAGGCACCGACCTGGGCTTCTACCACATTGGCGGCACGCGCCTCCACTCGCTCGCTGAGGGCGATGTTACCCGCGCCGATATCTATGAGCTCGAGCCTTTCAAGAGCTACCTCTCTGTGACCACTATGACCCTCGAGGAGATTGAGCAGATGATTGTCAATAAGTTCAACGACACAACCAACTATAAGGAGTCCCACCGCGAGGACCTCATCCCCTCGGGCCTCGAGTACACCATCCTGACCGACTCCAAGGGCGACGCTACGGGTGTCATCTTCCGCCCCGAGGTCGAGAAGGAGCTCTACACGGTGGCCATCTCGGACTATGTCTACGGCAACAAAGTCTATGCCTATCCCCGCCGTCCCGAGAGCAGCCGTTCGCCCCTTGTGACCGACTACCTCATCGACCTATTCTCCCGCGGTCCTGTCACTCCAGACAATAATTCCCGCGTTTTGATTAAGTAGCGAGCACATCTCGCGGGTGAATTTTGCACCAAATTTCAAAGGTGGCTTCCTCATTTGCGTCAAGCAAACTGCGGAGCCACCTTCTTATTTCGCACAAAATTCCCCTCGCGATATGCACTCGCAACTACCGTCTGCCGTCTGCCGTCTGCCGTATGCCGTCTGCCGACAATGGGACCTATAAGACTTATAAGCCCTATAAGCCCTATAGGTCTTTAAGGTCTTTAAGGTCTTTAAGGTCCTTAACGAAGGCTCCCTAACATTGTCCATTGTCAATTGTCAATTGTCAATTCTCCTGGAGGTATAGAAACAAAAAAAGGTCGCATTTCTGCGACCTTGCTCCTCAGCTAGGACTTGAACCTAGGACCCCCTGATTAACAGTCAGGTGCTCTAACCAACTGAGCTACTGAGGAATTTTATAACCCTGCAAACCGTTTGTTCCGTTTTGCGAGTGCAAATATACGGCAAATTTTCATTCCTCCAAATAAAAAGTGCATATTTTTTAGAAAAAATTTATCTTGGCCCAATTATTCTCACTTTTTTGTGTTGCTTTCTCCGAGGAAATCAATACCTTTGTATGTTATGCGTAGAGTATCCATACTATTGATGACTGTTTTGGTCGCTTGGAGTCTTTGGGCACAGGAGCCCGAGGAGGCCCTCTCCTTTGTTTTCGAGGAGACGGTGTGGGACTTCGGGCGCATCAATGAGCAGGATGGAGCCATCACGCACACCTTCCGTTTCCGCAATGAGGCCGACCACTCGGTGGCCATCGAGAGGGTCTACACCTCGTGTGGTTGCACAAGCACGAGCTACTCCCGACGACCCATTCGCTCGGGTGAGCAGAGCGAGTTTGTGGTGACCTTCGACCCCGACGGCAAGGGTGGGCGTGTGGACAAGGTGGTGACGCTCGTCTACGACGGCGGTAAGGGTCGTGTAGACCTGCACATCAAGGGTAGGGTGAAGGCCCGCCCGCGCACCGTGGAGGAGGACTACCCCTACGACCTGGGTGGTGGTCTGCGTGCCGATGCCACCTACAAGTCCTATGGCAATGTGCCTCTGGGTGGCTCCAAGAGTATGACCATCGCACTGGTGAACACCACAGAGGAGGTCGTGGAACTCGAGGTCAGGTGGCTCGAGGAGAGCGGCCTGCTGGAGGTGGATATGCCTCGCTACCTGGAGCAAGGGGGCAAGGCGCTGGCAACGCTCACCTATCTGCCCGGTAGGGGTGCCGAGAGCCACTACGGCACAATGCGCGATAGGTTCACAGTGGCGGTCAACGGCACCGACACGGGGCGCGAGATTGTCGCCACGGGTGTGGCCGTAGATGACCTCAGGAGGGAGAAACGCCTCGGTGGGGCGGTGTGCAGCCTCTCGCCCGTCTACCACAACTTCGGTAGCCAGAGGGCGGGTGCTGTTTGCACTATGGAGTTCACTATCACCAATGAGGGCAGTGCGCCACTCCACATGCGCGCGGTGGAACTTCGCGCGGGCACGAGTTGCGACCTCGAGGTGGGGGAGGTGATTGCCGCAGGCGACACCATCACTCGCACCCTTTCGCTCCGAGTCACCTCCGAAGGGTTCGATAGCCATTTTGGGGGCGTGCTACTGGTGGTGAACGACCCCGCAAAACCCTCACAGGAGTTGAGAGTGGTGGCAGAGGTGGAGTAGCAGAGGGCCAAAGTGGCCAAAGGGGGCCAAAGGGCCAGAACGGCAAAAAGGGCAAAAAGGGCAAAAAGGGCCAAAAGGCTTCTCCCTAAATTTCCTAAATTCCCTAACCACCCTCTCGCCCCCGCAAACTGAAAACTGATAACTAAAAAATATTTCTAACACAAAACTACTTAAGAGAAGCGTATGTACGAAATTCTGAAGAAAGTAAAGTTGGCTGAGAATATCTATCTGATGGATATTCACGCCCCCAGAGTGGCTGCTTCGGCACACCCCGGACAGTTCATCATCCTTCGTTCGACCCCCGAGGGTGAGCGTATTCCTCTGACCATCTCCGACTACGACATAGAGCGCGGTTCGGTGCAGATTGTGGTGCAGACCCTTGGCGTTTCGACCCTCAAGTTGGCCGAGAAGGAGGAGGGCGACAGCGTAGAGGACTTCGCAGGTCCCCTTGGCCGTCCCTCGGACTTCATCTATGAGAACCTCGAGGAGCTCAAAGGCAAGAGGCTCCTCTTCATTGCGGGTGGTGTGGGTACCGCTCCTGTCTATCCCCAGGTTAAGTGGCTCAAGGAGCACGGTGTGGATGCCGATGTAATCATCGGTGCCAAGACCAAGAGCCTCTTGATTCTCACCGACGAGATGAGGGCAGTGGCCGGCAACCTCTACATCGCTACCGACGACGGCTCGGAGGGCTTCCACGGTATGGTTACCGGCTGCCTCAAAAAGCTCGTTGAGGAGGATGGCAAGAGGTACGATACGGTCATCACCATTGGCCCTATGATTATGATGAAGTTTGTGTCGCTCACCACCAAGGAGCTCGGCATCCCCACCATCGCCTCTCTGAACTCGCTGATGGTAGATGGTACCGGTATGTGTGGTGCGTGCAGGGTGAGTGTTGGTGGCAAAACCAAATTTACCTGTGTTGATGGCCCCGAGTTCGACGCCCACCAGGTGGACTTCGACGAGGCTATGCGTCGTAGCGGCCAGTACCGCGACGAGGAGCAGCGCCGTCTGGAGAAGTACAAAGACCACAAGTGCCGCATCGGCCTGGATAAATAAACCGTAAGTAGAACCCCTTATAAAAGAGAGATATAGAGCTATGGCAAATATAATATCGCGTACTCCCGTCAGGGAGCAGGATCCCGTAAAACGAGCTGCCAACTTCGAGGAGGTATGCTACGGTTTCAATGTTGAGGAGGCACAGCGTGAGGCCTCCAGATGTCTTAACTGCCGCAACCCCCGTTGTGTGCAGGCTTGCCCCGTGAACATCCAGATTCCCAACTTCATCGCCGAGGTTGTAGCCGGCAACTATCAGCAGGCTGCCGACATCATCGCCGAGGACTCGCTGCTGCCCTCGATTTGCGGCCGTGTATGTCCCCAGGAGAGCCAGTGCGAGGGTTCGTGTATCTTGGGTATCAAGCACGAGCCTGTGGCTATCGGCAAACTGGAGCGCTTTGTGGGCGACTGGCAGTTGGAGAACGGTAGCAAGCAGGTGGCAGAGATTGCCCCCAACGGCAAGAAAGTGGCTGTTGTGGGTAGTGGCCCCGCAGGTTTGGCTTGTGCTGCCGACTTGGCAAAACTGGGCTACGAGGTGACCGTTTTCGAGGCACTCCACCGCCTGGGTGGCGTGTTGAGCTACGGTATTCCCGAGTTCCGTCTGCCCAAGGAGCGCATCGTTGCCCGCGAGATTGAGAAGGTTTCGAGGCTGGGCGTGAAGTTCGAGAAGAACATCATCGTAGGTCGCACCGTGACCATCGACAGCCTTATGGACGAGGAGGGCTTTTCGGCCGTATTCGTAGGCTCGGGTGCGGGTCTTCCCAAGTTTATGGGCATCCCCGGCGAGAACCTCAATGGCGTATTCTCGGCCAACGAGTTCCTCACCCGCATCAACCTTATGGGTGCATTTGCTCCCGAGGAGAACGACACCCCCGTACGCCGCGGCAAGAAGGTGGCAGTCGTAGGTGGCGGTAATGTGGCTATGGACGCTGTGCGCTCGGCCAAACGCCTTGGTGCAGAGGCCTACATCGTTTATCGTCGTTCGGAGGCTGAGCTTCCCGCCCGTGTGGAGGAGGTTCACCACGCCAAAGAGGAGGGCATTGAGTTCGCAATGCTCACCAACCCCGTGTCGATTGAGGCCGATGAGAAGGGCTGGGTAAGGGCTCTGAAGTGCGTTCGTATGGAGCTCGGCGAGCCCGATGAGAGCGGCCGTCGTTCGCCCGTGGAGGTTGCAGGCTCGGAGTTCGAGATTGAGTGCGACACCGTCATTATGGCACTTGGTACCTCGCCCAACCCCCTGATTGCTTCGACCACCGAGGGTCTGGAGCGCAACCGCAGGGGCTGTCTGGTGGCTACCGAGGAGGGCGCAACCACTCGTGAGGGTGTCTTCGCAGGTGGCGACGCTGTGACCGGTGCGGCAACCGTTATTCTGGCGATGGGTGCCGGTCGTAAGGCTGCAAAGGCTATCCACGCTTACCTCGAGGACAAGTAGTAGAGTATGATACTGTCTAATCTTAAAAATAGGGTGGAACTCGAGAAGCTCCACCCTTTGATGCCCCGCCTCTTTGAGTTCATCGAGCAGAACGACATCCTTGCTATGCCGCTGGGTATCCACGAGATTGAGGGCCGCGACCTGTTCATAAACAACTGCGCCCCCGACCTCTTCACCAAGGAGAACGCCCCCATTGAGGTCCACCGCGACTATATCGATGTTCAGGTGCTCCTTGAGGGAGTCGAAACTATGGGCTGGAAGCCTCTGGAGGAGATTGAGGAGTGGCGCGGTGAGTACAACCAGGAGAAGGATGTGCGCTTCTCGGATGAGCGTTGCGAGCACTTTGTGACCCTCAAACCGGGCGAACTGACCATCTTCTATCCCGAGGATGGCCACGCACCCGCCATTGGCGATAGGCCCATCCGCAAGTTCATCGCCAAACTGCGCAAATAGGAGCCGAGGTCCAACGACAAACCAACCTATATCAAAACAAAGCACACGGGTTACATTTTTGTAACCCGTGTGCTTTGTTATAGCTAACGGCTAATATCTAACGGCTAATGGCTTATATCCCAATCACAAAATCCTCTTGATGAACGGGAAGAGCTTATAGGGCATATAGCGTAGTGGCAGGTCTATGAGGGTTGTGGTGCTGACCACTGTGCGCTGGTGCGAGAAGGCCAAAAAGCTCTCCTTGCCGTGGTAGCGACCCATACCCGAGTGGCCCACGCCGCCAAAAGGTGCCTTCTGATTCACTATGTGCATAATCGTGTCGTTGATGCAAGCGCCGCCCGAGAGGGTCTGTCGCAAGAGGCGTTTGCCCTCCCTCTTGGGGCCGAAGAAGTAGAGCGCCAGAGGGTGGGGGCGTGAGGTTATGAACTCCACGACCTCCTCGCTCTTTTCGTATGTGAGCACGGGGAGCACAGGGCCGAAAATCTCCTCCTGCATAACCGCCTCCTCGGGGTTTGTGACCTCCAGAAGTGTGGGTTCAATGTAGCGCTCCTCGGGCTTGAGGCCTCCGCCCACAAGCACCTTGCCGCCCGCAAGGTAGCCGCTCACACGCTCATAGGCCTTCGTGCTGACCATCCTGCCATAGTGGGGGCTCTGGCTGCAATCCTTGCCGTGTAGCATCTCGAGGGCCTTGCGGTACTCGGCCACAAACTCCTCCTTCAGCGAGGTGTGAATCACGAGGTAGTCGGGTGCAATGCAGGTCTGGCCCGCGTTGAGTGTCTTGCCCCACGCTATGCGGCGTGCGGCAACCCTCACATCGGCTCTCTCGCTCACCACCACGGGGCTCTTGCCTCCGAGCTCCAGCACTACAGGTGTGAGATTCCGGGCCGCGGCCTCCATCACCCTTCTGCCGAGTGCGGGGGAGCCCGTGAAGAATATGAGGTCGAAATGTTGCTCCAGAAGGGCGGTGTTCACCTCGCGGTGGCCGTCAATGGCCATCACATACCTCTCGTCAAAGGCGCTGCCAACCATCTGCACCAACACCTGCGACACGCGAGGCACATAGGGTGAGGTCTTCAAGATGGCGGTGCAACCCGCCGAGATGGCACCCACCAAGGGGTTGAGGAGCAGCTGCACGGGGTAGTTCCAGGGGGCGATGATGAGCGCAGTGCCCAGCGGCTGGGTGTAGAGTCGGGTGGTGGAGGGGAACATCTTTAGTGGTGAGCCCACCCTCTTGGGGCGCATCCAACGCCTAAGGTGGCGTATCTGGTCGCGTATCTCACCCCTCACAATGCTCAGCTCGGTCATCACGGCCTCCTCATAGGACTTATGGAGGTCCTGCCATAGAGCCTCACAAAGAGGCCTCTCCCAATCCTTGAGAGCCTCCTCCAGTCGCCTGAGCTGCTCTATGCGAAACTTACGCGAGAGCGTAGCCCCCGAGCGAAAATACTCCCTCTGTGCCTCCACTTTGGCACCCAAAAACTCCGTCAGTTGATTCATCTTTCCTTTTTTTGTTTTCGCGCCTTTTCGCGCCTTTTCGCAGCTTTTTGTAAAAAGCTGCACCAAAAACTTTTAGACGATACTTCGTATCGTTATATCAAAGGTTGTGCCACTACCCACCGCTTTGCTTAGGAATCCCAGCACTCGCTGTGGCCGTTGCCACCTTTTTGTAAAAAGCTGCACCTTTCGCGCCTTTTTATAAAAAGGCGCCCCAAAAATTTTTAGACGATACTTCGTATCGTTATACCATATGTTGTGCCACTACCCACCGCCTTGCTTAGGAATCCCAGCACTCGTTGTGGCCGTTGCCACCTTTTTGTAAAAAGCTGCACCAAAAACTTTTAGTGTAACCGTATGTCGTAGTTCTACCCACGGCTTTGCTTCGGAATCCCTAATTTCGCTGGCACCGTTGTGCCCGCTGTGGCCGTTGCCACAATTAGGGGGCTGATTAAAGTAGTCAGCCCCCTAATTGAGTTCTATCCTTGTTTTGCCCCTTATTTCTTCAGAGCGGCGATGGCGTTCAGTGCGAGAGCCGAAGCGCCGAGGATAGCAGCGTCATCTCCGAGTTTGGAGAACATAATCTTCGTATCCTTCATATTCGAGAGCATATACTTGTCTATATACTTCCTGAGAGGATTCATCAGCAGGTCGCCGGCCTTGGTGGGACCACCAAAGAGGAAGACCGCCTCGGGGCAGGTGACAGCCGTAGCGGTAGCCACGCCGAGTGCCAGATAGTGGCCGGTGATGTCCCACACCTCGAGTGCGAGTTTGTCGCCCGCAGCAGCGGCCACACTCACATCCTTGGCGGTGAGTTTGTCGCGCTCAATCTTGCGCAACACACTGGGGGTGCCGGTGTTGTCAATAAGGTGGAGGGCGGTACGACGGATACCGGTGGCCGAAGCGTAGGCCTCCAAGCAACCGTTGTTGCCGCAACCGCAGTTGCGACCGCCGGGCTCAACGATGATGTGGCCGAGCTCGCCGGCGAAGCTGTTGTGACCATAGACGATGTCGCCGTTGCTCACAAAACCGCTACCCAGACCAGTGCCGAGGGTAATCTCCACGAGGTCTTTGCGCTTGAGGCTCTTGCCACCACCGTAGTAGAGCTCGCCGAGAGCGGCAGCATTGGCGTCGTTGGTCATAGCGATAGCCTTGATTGCGGGGAAGCGCTTTTTGAGCAGCTTGACAATCTCGCAACGGTGTTGTTTCTCGAACTCACCAAGGGTCTCTTTGGAGGGTTTGGTGCGGTCTTTCCAGGTGAGGTTGGGGGCGTTGGTGATGGAGCCCTTGTAGTAATTGGCATTGGGGGCGCCGATGCCGATACCCTCTACTTTGCCATCCTCGGGTGCCTGGGCGATGAGGTTCTCGATGGCACCGTAGAGAAGGTCCATATACTCGTCGAAGAATACGGGGCCATCCTCATTGGTGGAACGCTGGGTGTGGAACTCGGTGCGAGCAATGCAATTGCCCTCGCGGTCGATAAGGCCGAGAACGGTGTTGGTACCGCCTACATCAATACCGATGGTAAGTTGTTTTTTCATAGTCTTAAAATTCTCTATTTGTTAGCTTAAAAATTAACTTTCCTCTGGTGGTCGGAAAAATTCCGATTCCAAAAATACCCATTTTTCGTGAAATCACAAAGTAAAAATGTATATTTGCACAAAATTGATACCACTACTTAGATATGTACTCACTCTCGGAACTCCAAAAATCCGTGGCCAACTATATGAATGGCCTCGATGTGGACGGCTCGCCACACTCGCTCTATGAGCCCATCATCTACTCCCTCTCGGCCGGAGGTAAGCGCCTCAGACCTATGCTGACGGTGCTCTCGTGCAACATCTTTTCGGATAATGCTCTTGCGGCTTTGCCCGCTGCTGCGGCCTTGGAGGTGTTCCACACCTTCACCCTTCTGCACGACGATGTGATGGACAACGCCACCGTACGCCGTGGCAAACCCTCGGTCTATGGCAAGTGGGGCACCAATGCCGCACTGCTGTCGGGTGACGCGATGATGATATACTCCTATAAGCTCTTGCAGCAGACCCCTGTGGAGTATCTGCCCGCCGTGCTGGGCTGTTTCAACTATACGGCAATGACCGTATGTGAGGGCCAGCAGGTCGATATGGAGTTTGAGCACCGCTCGGATGTCACGATGGAGGAGTATATGTCTATGATAGACAAGAAGACCGCCGCTCTGCTGGCCGGTGCCACGATGATTGGCGCCATTCAGGGCGGAGCCGACACGCTGAGCCGTCAGCACCTTTTCGCCTTTGCTACCGAGCTCGGTCTGGCTTTCCAGTTGCAGGACGACCTGCTGGATGCCTACGGCACCGAGGCGCAACTCGGCAAGCCCATTGGTGGCGACATTATGGAGGGCAAGAAGAGTTTTCTGATGCTCACCGCCCTCGATAGGGCCGACGCAGCCACCCGCAAGAGCCTTCAGGCGTTGCTGGAGGATAAGTCGATGGCCTCCGAGGAGAAGATTGCTCGTGTGCTGGATATTTACAACTCGTTGGGTGTTAAGGATATTGCCGAGCAGGAAATCTCGCTCCACTTCTCCAAGGCTATGGCCGCTCTGGATAGCCTCGAGGTAGAGAGGGAGAGGGTAGAGCCCCTCAGGGAGTTGGCACAGAGTCTTCTGGGTCGTAAGAACTAAAATACGATAATTTATTCTATGGGAATCAAACGCTCCGATATAGAGATTATGGCCCCTTGTGGCTGCTATGAGGCGCTCCACGCGGCCATTGCTGCGGGTGCCGACTCGGTATATTTTGGCGTGGGTCAGCTCAATATGCGTTCCGCCTCGGCCGCCAACTTCACCCTCGACGACCTCACGAAGATTGTCGCCATAGCCCACGAGCACGGCAAGAAGGCCTACCTTACGGTCAATACGGTGGTCTATGAGGATGAAATCGAAACTCTCCACGCGCTGCTCGACAGGGCCGCCGCCGAGAGGGTCGATGCGGTCATCGTGAGCGACCAGGCCGCCATCCTCTACGCCCGTTCCAAGGGCCTCGAGGTTCACATCTCCACACAGCTCTCCATCTCCAATAGCGAGACCGTGAGGTTCTACTCCCAGTGGGCCGATACGGTGGTGCTTGCCCGCGAGCTCTCCATCGAGCAGGTCAAGGGTGTCTACGAGAAGATTGAGAGGGAGAACATCTGCGGCCCCGCGGGTGAGAAGGTCAAAATAGAGATGTTCGCCCACGGCGCACTCTGTATGAGTGTGAGTGGCAAATGTTACCTCTCGCTCCACGCTACGGGCTGCTCGGCCAACCGAGGTGCTTGTCGCCAGATTTGCCGCCACGCCTATAAACTTGTGGATAGGGATACGGGCGAGGAGCTCCACGCCGAGGGTACCTATCTGCTCTCACCCAAGGACCTCTGCACCATCGACTTCCTGGATAGGTTTGTGGATGCAGGCGTGAGGGTGCTCAAGATTGAGGGTCGAGCACGACCTGCCGAGTATGTCAAGAGGGTCGTGGAGTGCTACGATAGGGCTCTGAGGGCTATTGAGCACGGCTCATATACCCCCGAGCGTGTGGCCAAGTGGAAGGAGGAGCTCTCCACCGTCTTCAATCGCGGCTTCTGGGGTGGCTACTACCTTAATCAGCCCGTCGTTGAGCTGAGCCAGAACTATGGCTCCTCGGCTACGGTCAAGAAGGTCTATGTGGGTCGCGTGACTAATGTCTTCAAGAAGGCCAAGGTGGCCGAGATTCTGATTGAGGCCTCGCCTCTGGAGCAGGGTACCAAGGTGCTCATCTCGGGCGAAACCACAGGAGCTGTGGAGTTTAAGCCCGAGCAGATATGGGTCGATGAGAAGCCCGTTGAGGTTGCACTTCAGGGCCGCAAGTGCTCGGTGAAGCTGCCCCAGCAGGTGCATCGCGGCGACCGACTCTACAAATATGTGAGCACATCCCTCGAGTAGAGTCCACACCCGACACAACGGTGAAGGCGAATTTAAGGTGCGCTCCCACAGGTTGTAGAGGGGAGAGATGAGAGAGGGGAGAAGTGGGATTTTAAGGGCTTTAATGTCTTTAAGGTCCTTAAGGGGTTTTTTGGGGGCTTTCCCTAAGGTCGCTAATTTCCCGACCTTTCACTCATATATTTTTCAATTGTCAATTTTCCATTTTCAATTATAAACACCGAGCCCGACCATTTGCGGTCGGGCTCGGTGTTTTGTGTTAGAACATCCTTGCTCCAAGGGGTATCGAGATGCCAAAGGCTATATTCACCGAGTTCTGGTTCAGGGGCACAGGAATTGCGCCGCCGCCCGCGGTGCCATACTTGGTGGCGATGTAGTCCATACCGAAGAAGATGTTGCACATAGTGGAGTGGAGGTTGGCTGCCACGCCCAAAACGCCCAGCGAATTGACATAGGAGTAGCTTGCCGAGGCGGTGAACCATCGGGTGGGGCGGAAGTTCAGCGCACCGCTGATGGAGTTCCACTGGCGGTTCTCATACATCTTGGTGTTCCACAGGGCGCCCACGCTCAGCTTGTCGCCCAAGAAGTTATACTCCAAGCCCGCCACAATGGAGGTGTGGAGCGAGGTCTTGCCACTGGCCTTCTCGGGAGTGGAGGTAAGCGAGATGGCCTCGGGTTTCTCAATTTTCACCTCGTTGTTCTGGAAATCGTAGCCCTTGAATGCGAAGTTCACATTGTCGATGGTCGCACAGAAGGAGTTGTTGGCGTTCCAAGCGTTGTAGCCGAGGTCGTTGACAGCTGCCGAGAGGCGTATCTGGTCGTCGCGGAAGGTCCACTCAATACCTGCGTCGATGGCAAAACCTATGCTGTTGATTCTCGAGGGGTCGAAGTTGGAGAAGTCGCCGAGGTGACCAGTGAACTGCTCGAGGGTCACCGTGCCGGTCATCTCCTCGAAACTGTAGCCTGCGATGTTGCTCTCGATGGTGCCGGCCATCTTTGCTGCGTAGCTATCCTCGCCAATCTCAATGTCGAGGGTGTCGAAGTTGGCCCTCACATTGGCCAGGCCCACCAACATCTTGGCGCGGAAGCCGAGGGTGAACACATCCTGCACGGGGAAGGTGTAGCCGAGCGAAGCCTCCACAAAGTTGCTACTCTGAAGGCCCATACCTGCAATGCTATAGGTGCCCTGCGAGAGGGTCTTGGTGAGTGCAAAGAAATCCTTGGGGATGTCGATGTTGGTCTCCGAGCGGAGCCTTACGCCCACCGACCAGAAACCACCGCGGAAGTAGTTACCAATCGAGATTATCTGGTCGTTGAGGCCGAGCTCGAGCGAGTTCTGCTCGGGCAGCTTGGCCAGAAACTCCTCGGCCGAGACGCTCTTGTGCATATAGGTCACCACGCCGTTACCCTCGCCATTGGGGTAGAAGAAGTTGTTGGCCGAGAGGAAGTTCGTCTCGAGCGAGGCGTAGAGGCCACCCACAACGGGAATCGAGATGTAGCCTCTCGAGGGCGAGAGCGCAGGGTTGAGGTCATAGCGCTGTGTGGAGCCGGTCATAAAGTAGGAGGTGCGGAGTTGGGCACTACTCTCTGCGACCATCAGGAGGGCCGCGAGGGCTGCTATTGCTATCCTAAATATCTGTTTCATAGCTTATATTGTCGTTTTCTTCGGATTCAACTTTTTGTCTTATTGCTTGTCTGTGGTAACCGCTCTTATTCGGAAGGGGTGTTGTCTGCATTGTTGCCCCCTATGGTGCCAAGGTCCACGGTGATACCCTTATCAAGCAGGAGAGAGATTCCGAGGTCGATATATTGGTTCTTGTTGAGTGAGCCGCCCGCAAGGGTCTCGCCCTCGAGGGTGCAGCGTACGCTCTTGATGCGGGCAACCTCCGTAAAGGCACTCGAGCCCTCGGGGGTGTCGATTGCCAGTGCAATCTTGCACTCTGCCAGCTTCTCCTCCTCGCCTGCGGTACCCTCAATGGTGCCGGTAGTGGTGGCGCTGATGGAGGGGATAACCTGACCCTCGGCGTCGAGCATCTCGAGCGCCAGAGAGAGGTCTATGGGCAGGGTGCTGTGCGATTTGATGTTGAGAACGATACTCTCAACCTCCACGGCTATATCCTTCAACTCCGACAGGTCCACATCCTCAATGGTTGTGGTGTAGGCAATGTGGCCGTTCTTGGCACTGGAGAAGGCGATGGGTGCATCCACCGAGTAGGAGATGTCGAAGGTGTAGCTATCCTGAAGCTCGATGGTGTGGGGTGTCTGCTTGTTGGTCTCGGCATCGAGCGAAACGATGAGCTTGTCGGGCAGCAGACCGATAAGTTCCGAGAGTCCCTCCACCTTGTAGAGAAGGGTGTTGCCCGAGTCGGGGTAGGTCACCTCGCCCTCCTCACCGGTGATGATGATGGAGGTGTTGTCGGCGGGCAGAATGGTGATGGTGGGGGTGGTGACGGTTTTTGCAACCTCACCAGCCTTGTATGCGTCAATCCTGATGGTTGCGTCAATGCCCACGCCAATGGGGTTTTCGATGTCGAGCTTCAGTACGGGCGAGGCGATGTTGAGGTCCAACTCAAGCCCCTCGAGCGAGGCGCTGAAGTCGCCAATCTCAACCTCAATGGGCTCCAAAAGGTCGCCCAAGTCAGGCTCAACAATACCCGTCACGCTCTCCACGCGCAGGTCCGAGAGGGTGATGTGGGGGGTGATTGTGATATCCTCGTGCTGAGTCTTGATGGTCACATCCTGACCTGCGGGCAGCACGAAGTCGGCATTGAGCTTGATGTCGGCCGAGAGGTCCACCTTGCCATTATCAATGGCCAGAGCGCCGATGCCGTCAATCTGGAAGGTGCCAAGGTCTATCTGGCCACCCGCGGTGTTAATCTTTATGGGCTCGGTGGCGATGAGCTTACCTGCCTGGTAGTTCCAACCTGCCTCGGGGGTGGAGAGGAGGATGTAGGAGGGGAGCGAAATGGCCACATTGTGGAGCTCAATATGCTCCACGGGGGAGTTCTCAATGCTAAGACCGAGCTCCAGAGTGGGGGTCTTGTCGGTGGTGTTGTCCACCAGAGCGATGCTGTGAATCTCCTTAATCTCGGCGGGCAGCTCGATACTCTTCGAGAGGGTCTCGGTTACGGAGATGTTGTGGGAGATGTTGCCGGTGGTGATAGTTGCGTCGTAGAGCTCCAGCTTGGTGGAGATGGACACATAGGGCGAAATGGCCGATACGGTGCCGGCTTTGAAGGAGCCTGTGAAGTCGAGGTCGTAGGTCACATCCTCGTCGATGGTGAGCTTGCCATCCGCGCCGATGGTCATAGCGCTCAGGTCGACACTCTTGATGAGAAGGTCCACGGTGAGGTGGTCGCCCGTCATCGTGAAGTTCTCGATGTGGAAGTGGTTGGGGGTAGAGGAGCCCTCGCCACAGTAGACGCTCGAATAGTCGTAGGTGTCATCGCCGGGAACTCTCTCCACAGTGAAACCTGCGGGAAGCTCAATGTTGAACTTCTCGACCAGGCGTTTGTCGCTCACGCCGGCAATGCCGCCGAGGTCAAACTGGATGTCTATAATGGAGCCCTCGCCGTTGGCGCCAAAGCGGATGGTCTTGATGGAGGCAATCTCCTTGGGAATCTCCACCTCAAACTCACCCTCGAAGGTGTGGGGGTCATAGTGCATCAGGAACTCCTGGCCAAGCAGGGGGAAACTCTCGGGAATCTCCATATTGGCCGTAATGCCTGAGGGGAGTGAAAGGTCTTTGGTGGCCTCGAAGAGGGGAATCTCGGCGTTGATGTTGCCTATGAGCGAGGTGCTCACGGGGTCAATGGTGGGAACAAGACCTGTGAGAGGGTCGATGGTGCCGAGTGAGAGGGTGTAACTCATCTGGTCGCTCATAGAGAAACCATAGTTGCCGTTCTCGTCGCTCTCGATGCCCGATTCGGCAAGGAGCGAGTCGAGTGTGATTTGGCCGGTGGAGCCGACGGGCACAACGATACCCTCGGTGTCGCCAACGGTCACCTCCAGCGAGATGTTGTCGAAGTTGTAGTCGGTGTTGCAGGCTGCCAAGACGAACAGGGGAGCCAGCAGCAGAGCGCTGCGTAGGAACTGTTTCATAACGCAAAAAGTTTTTTATGTTTACTTTGTCTTGTTTTTTTCTGGTGTCGAAAGGGATAAAATCCTCCAATCTGTTACAAAGATAGTATTTTTTCTTTACATTATACCTCTGTTATATAATAAAAGAGCATCGCGTGGCGGCTATGCTCTTCTGGTGGGGGTCTGAGGGGGATTTATTATTTCAGAGGCAAAGCCTCAATCACCTCTCTGAGGTGGCGTTTGGAGATGTGTGTGTAGATTTCGGTGGTGGTGATGTCCTCGTGGCCAAGGAGTTCCTGAACCTCGCGGATGTCGGCTCCGCCCTCCAGCAGGTGGGTGGCAAAACTATGGCGCAGGGTGTGGGGCGAGATACTCTTTGTGATGCCTGCCCTCTGGGCCGAGTCGGTCACGATGTTGAATACCGACATACGCGAAAGCCCTCCTCCACGCTGATTCAGGAAGAGTATGTCGCCGCTGGCAGCGGTGGCCATCTGCGGACGACACTCGAGGTAGAGCTTGAGTTGCCTCTGGGCCGCCTTGCTGAAGGGTACAAGGCGTTGCTTGTCACCCTTGCCGATGACCCTCACGACCCGCTCCTTCCAGAAGATGTCGCCAAGTCTGAGGCCCGTAAGTTCCGAGGCGCGCAGGCCACACGAGTAGAGCATCTCAATCACAGCCCTATCCCTATGACCCGCCTTTGAGGAGGGGTCTATGGCCGCTATCATTGCGTCAATCTCGCCGGTGGAAAGGGTGTCGGGAAGGGTGCGACCCGTCTTGGGCGAGGAGACCTTCGCGGTAGGGGAGTCGGTCATAATGCCCTTGAATACAAGGTATCTGAAAAAGGCACGCAGGGCGCTAAGATTGCGGGCTTGGGTTGTGGGGGTTGTGCGGCGCTCATAGAGGACTACCATATACTCCTCGATGTCGCCCTTGGTGACCTCCGAGGGGAGTTTGGTGGTACTTGGCGCGGAGCATAGATGGGTGGCAAAGTCGGAGAGGTTGGTGGTGTAGGCCGCAATAGTATTGACCGACAAGCCCCGCTCGAGGCGCAGATGTCGCCCCCAGCTCTCGATAGTTTTCTCCCACTCTTGTTTCTCTCTGCTCATAAAATGTCGTTGTCGGTGGGCTAAATTAACAATTTCTTTTGTATTTTTGCCCCGATAACCCAATTTTTTGGAGTGAGGGCCCATAATAGCGGCGCAATCCATAACATCCACTCGAGTATTTTATAGGCAAAAGGCTAAACTTTATATAATGGCATTACAGGACGAAATCAAACGCAGGCGAACATTCGCCGTCATCGCACACCCCGATGCGGGTAAGACCACTCTCACCGAAAAACTCCTCCTCTTCGGTGGCGCTATCCACGTGGCAGGTGCCGTCAAGAGCAACAAAATCAAGAAGACCGCAACCTCCGACTTTATGGAGATTGAGCGCCAGAGGGGTATCTCGGTGGCCACCTCCGTTATGGAGTTTGAGTACCAGGGCACGAAGATCAACATCCTCGACACCCCAGGTCACGAAGACTTCGCCGAGGATACCTACCGCACCCTTACGGCCGTAGATGCTGTAATTATCGTTATCGACGGTGCGAAAGGTGTTGAGAGCCAGACCCGTAAACTTATGAATGTGTGCCGTATGCGCTCTACGCCTGTGATGGTCTTTGTGAACAAACTCGACCGCCCCTGCAAGGAGCCCTTTGAGCTTCTGGAGGAGATTGAGCAGGAGTTGCAGATTGCCGTCAGGCCCCTCTCGTTCCCCATCGGCAGTGGTAACTCTTTCCAGGGTGTCTACAACATCTTCGACGAGAGCCTTGCACTCTTCAAAGAGGTGGACCATCAGTATATTGCCGAGAGTATCCACCTCACACTCGATGACCCCGCCCTGGCTACCCATATAGGCGCAAAGTCGGCCGACGAACTGCACGAAAACCTCGAGATGGTTGCCGAACTCTTCGAGCCCTTCGATAGGGACCTCTACCTTCAGGGTCTGCTGGCCCCCGTATTCTTCGGCTCGGCTGTGAATAACTTTGGTGTAAGGGAGCTTCTGGAGACCTTCATCCGCATTGCACCCTCGCCCCACGCCGCTCCCACCGAAACACGCATCGTGGAGGCCACCGAGGAGAAGATGACGGGCTTTGTCTTCAAGATTCACGCCAATATGGACCCCAACCACCGTGACCGCCTCGCCTTCCTGAAGATTTGTAGCGGCACCTTTGAGCGAGGTAAAAACTACCTCCATGTGCGTAGTGGCAAGCAGATGAAGTTCTCCTCGCCCAGCGTCTTCCTGGCCGAGAAAAAATCTGTTGTCGATACCGCCTATGCGGGTGATATTGTGGGACTTCACGATACGGGCAACTTCAAGATTGGCGACACCTTCACCGAGGGTGAGAAACTCAAGTTTACGGGCATCCCCTCCTTCGCACCCGAGATGTTCCGCTACATAGAGAATGCCGACCCCCAGAAGTTCAAACAGCTCGCCAAGGGTATCGACCAGCTTATGGATGAAGGTGTGGCACAGCTCTTCACCTCGTCGCTCAACGGCCGCAAGATTATCGGCACGGTGGGTGCCCTCCAGTTTGAGGTCATCCAGTACCGCCTCGAGCACGAGTATAGCGCCAAGTGTCGTTGGGAGCCCATAGCCATCCACAAGGCCTGCTGGATAGAGTCCGACAACGCCGAGCAGCTGGCCGACTTCAAGAAGCGCAAGTTCACCAATATGGCGGTGGACAAGCACGGCCGCGATGTCTTCCTTGCCGACACCTCCTACGCCCTCCAACTCGCCATCGAGAAGTTTCCTGATATTCGATTCAAGTTCACCTCCGAATTTTAGCGAGCACATCTCGCGGGTGAATTTTGCACCAAATCTCAAAGCGGCATCCTCATTTGCGCCAAGCAAACTCCGGTGCCGCTTTCTTATTTGGCACAAAACTCCCTCCGCGATATGCGTCGAAAGACTACAGATAACAGACCTCTCCCCCGCTACGCGGACCCTCCCTGTGCGCGAGGACGCGCACGCAATTTTCGAGCACCCCTCCCAACCTCCCCTTTCGTAGGGGAGGAGTCCCAAAGGGGCTAAAAGGGCAGAAAGGGCCAAAAGGGAATTTAATATTCATAATTGTTTGAGGGGACTTTAAGGACCTTAAAGACCTTAAAGACCTTAACGACCCTAGGGACCTTATCTCTCCGCTCTCAATTCTCCGCTCTTTTTTTTGCCCCTGCAAAAAAATATGCTTATATTTGCAGAATCCTAAGAACATAATCACCGAATAGATGAAACGAGCACTTTTCTTAACACTTGCGGCGCTGCTTTTGGCGGCCGGTAACACTCTCTTTGCACAGAAGATGGCGGCTCCCCAGAGGAGTGGTATTGACATTGCCCTCTATGGAGATGTGGAGAGCCTTACAATTATGGACTACGAACTTCGTGACTACTTTGGCGAGAGCGTCAAGGGTAAACGCACAGGCCTTGTGGTCTACACCTTCGACACCAAAGGCAATGTTACCGAGTGTGCTTGGCGCAAGGCAGACGGCAACATCTACCGCAAGTACACCTACACCTACGACGCGGCAGGTCGCAAAATAGAGGAGGTGCGCAACTATGGCGCAGGCTCGCTCAATACCAAGGTCCTCTATAAGTACGACAACGATGGCAATCTCATTGAGGTGCAGGATATTAGGCCCAACGGCTCACAGGATAAGAAGCAGACCTGGCGCTACTCCGCCGAGGGTCTGAAACTCGAGGAGGTGCGCTACAATGCAGATGGCTCCCTTGCGGGCAAGACCTTCTATAAGTATGCCGAGGATGGCACCCTCGCCGAGGAGGCTCGTTACAACGCCGATGGCTCCCTCTCGGGCAAGGTGCTCTACGCCTACGACCAGGAGGGCCAGAAGGTCGAGCAGGCACGCTATGGCAGTGATGGTGCTCTGGAGAGCCACTACAAGTATGCCTACCGATATGACTCGCGTGGCAATCGCACCGAGTGGGTGCAGTGTGGTGCCGACGGCTCGCTGATGGAGAAGTACACATACCGCTACGACGCCTCGGGCAATATGGTTGAGGCCACCCACTACGGCGCAGACGGCGCGGTGGATCGCAAGGTAACCTATAAGTACGATGCAGACGGCAATATCACCGAGCAGGCGACCTACAAGAGTGTGATTATGATTCCGGAGGTTATTCAAGAGTATAAGACCTCCTACCGCTAAAACCGCATCTCGCGGGTGAATTTTTCACCAACTGCAACGGGCGAGACCCTCACTTACGAAAGTAAGCTGCGGGCCTCGCCCATCTTGTTGTTAAAAAATTCCCTCCGCGATATGCGGTTTTTCTTTCAAGGGGAAGCGGTGGGGAGTGCCACCCTAACTCGCTGGCACCGTTGTGCCTCGCTGCGGCCGCTGCCGCAAAATTCTGCATTCGCGGAATGAGTATAGACAATCCCTCCAAACCTCCCTTTGAAAAGGGAGGCTTGGTCAAGGACAAGCCCTTGATAGGCACATTGTTCAACGGTGCTGGCTAATTATGGTGGTCGCCCGACGCCCGACCTAAGTCTTGATAGGGCTTATGTGGCTTATATGTCCCATAGGCCCCATAGGCCCTATAGGTCTTTAAGGACCTTAAGGACTTTAAGGTCCTATAAATCCTTTTAGCCCTTTTGGCCCTTTCAACTCTCAATGCCCAATTTCCTCAATCTTCCCTAATTATTCTCAACTTTCAACTTTTTTTTCTATCTTTGTAGGTTGGAAAATCCGTATTGTGATGAATCGAAATGCACCCATAGGAATTTTTGACTCAGGGATGGGGGGATTGTCCGTGTGGCGAGAGCTACGCGCACAGTTGCCCCACGAATCGGTGGTCTATCTTGCCGATGGCAAGAACTGCCCCTATGGCGACCGCTCGCCCGAGGAGATAGCGGCCCTCACGCGCGAGGCTGTGGAGGTGCTCTTGGCCCACGGAGCCAAGCTCATAATCGTGGCTTGCAATACGGCAACGGCTATGGCAATAGACTTTTTGCGTGAGCACTACGACATACCATTCGTGGGTATGGAGCCTGCGGTGAAGCCTGCGGCCTTGGCGACCAAGAGTGGCACCATTGGCATACTGGCCACGCGTGCGGCCCTTGCGGGTGGGCTCTTCAAGGCGACCTCCCACAAATACGCCTCCGTGGCGCGCATCCTCTCGGCTGTGGGCGAGGGATTCGTGGAGGCAGTGGAAGAGGGGCGTGAGGGTGAGCCCGCGACGGTGGAGTTGGTTAGGGCAGCGCTCGAGCCTATGCTTCGCGAGGGTGCCGACCAGATAGTGCTCGGATGTACCCACTACCCATTCCTTGAGGCTCCGCTGCGTGAGGTGATAGGGGAGCGAGAGGTGACGCTTGTGAACCCTGCACCGGCGGTTGCGCGTAGAGCCAAGTGGCTTCTGGAGGAGGCCGATATGTTGGCCGAGGAGGGCCACAAGGCCGAGTGTCGGTTCCTCACCTTTGCCGACGAGGATTACCGCCACCGGGTGGAGCAGAAGGCCCTCGAGATTGCTCCCAAATTGGAAGATAAGATAGATTAAATGGATTGAAACAAGACTATATATGGCAACCCAAAAGAGAAATACGAAGCCCTCTGCCTCGAAGAGAGAGGAGGTCAAAGAGGAGGCTCCCAAGAGGAAACTGACGCTCAATGATAACCATCGTTGGGTCATCTGTTTCATACTGTTTTTCATCTCGGCCTTTACTATTCTGGCCATCCTGTCCCACTACTTCACCTGGCGCCAGGCCCAGATGGGTGAGGTTGCAAATGCAGGCGGCGAACTCGGAGAGCTCATTGCCGAGCTGCTTGTTGGCCGTTGCTTCGGTATCTTTGCTCTGTGCGTGCCCGCTATGGGTTTGGTGCTTTCGGCGGCGGTGCGCAAGAGTGAGAATATCCGCCTGCTGAAGGTTGCGAAGGTGCTCCTGCTGCTGATGATTATCGGCTCGGTGACTATGGGCTTCATTGCCGATACCAATGGCGACATCTTCGGCTACGGGCTTGGCGGTGGCATAGGTATTGATATTGCGCGTTGGCTCTCCACCAAGATTGGCCACCCGGGCTTGGGTCTGCTGCTGTTTGTCTGCTGGATTCTGCTGGGTGTCTATGTCAATAGTTCCAAGACTATCGAGATTGTCAATATGCTGGGCAGCAAGGTGGTGTCTGTTTTCAGGCGCCGTGGCGAGAGCGAAGATGATGACGAACAGTCGGATAGGGTCCTGGCCGGTGGCGATGACGAAGAGGAGTATGGTGGCAATGGTGACGAAGAGGAGTATGGCAGAGATGGCGACAATGAGGATGAGGCCGGCCGCGAGGAGATTTCTCAGGCCCCCACTGAGCCCGACTTCACAGAGGTTCCATCCCCCGAGAGCCCTGTCGAACAGCAGCCTACCGAGGGCGAGGGTGTTGTCACCGAGGTTCCCTGGTATGAGGATAAGGATGCCGGCATTATAGTTCCCCCCGATGAGCCCCTCTATGATGGCCCTGAGGTACAGCCCGAGCAGGTGCAGGAACCCGCACCGCTGAATGGCGACTTCATTGAGGTGGATGGTGATGGCGTTGCCATCGGTATGGCCGGCGCAGTAGGTGCGGCTACCGCTGCCCGCTCGCGCTATACCACGCCCAAGCCAGTTGATAACGATGGCGACTTCACGATTGTGGAGAATACGGAGGGCGCAGGTATGACCTATGTGAAGTCTTCCGACTCGCCTGCGGATGTGGTCGTTGGCACCGGAGGCATTGTTGAGAGTACCGAGGATGGTGGTATGCAGGTTGTGCAGAGTGAGCACGAAGATGAGCAGGCGGGCAAGATAGGCACCCTCTATGACCCCACAAAGGAGCTCGCCAAGTTCCAGCGTCCTCCCGTGGAGATTCTCGAGAAGTATGACGAGGAGGGTGTGCAGTTCTCGGCCGAGGAGATAAACGAAAACAAGGTCCTCATTCAGAAGACGCTCGACTCCTTCGGTGTGAAGATTAAGAAGATTACGGCGACCATCGGCCCCACCGTGACGCTCTATGAGATTGAGCCCGAGATGGGTGTGAAGGTGGCCCGCATCAAGAGCCTCGAGGACGATATTGCCATCTCGCTCAAGGCTATGAGTATCCGCCTCATTGTGCCTATGCCGGGCAGGGGAACAATCGGCATTGAGATTCCCAACCGCTCCAGGCGCACCGTGTCGATGTACTCGATGGTCCGCTCCAAGAAGTTCCAGGAGAGCAAGGCGGCACTCCCTGTGGTGATAGGTAAGACCATCCAGAACGAAACCTTCGTCTTCGACCTGGCCGATATGCCCCATATGATTGTGGCGGGTGCTACGGGTCAGGGTAAGTCGGTGGGTCTGAATGCCATCATTGCCTCGCTGCTCTATAAGAAACACCCTGCCGAACTGAAGTTCGTGATGGTCGACCCTAAGAAGGTGGAGCTCTCGCTCTACTCCAAACTGGAGAAACACTATCTGGCCAAGATGGAGAGTGAGGATGACGCCATTCTGACTGACACCCAGAAGGTTGTCTATACGCTCAACTCGCTCTGTGGGGAGATGGAGGAGAGGTATAAACTGCTCCGTATGGCGGGCGTTAAGCGCATTGACGCCTACAATCAGAAGTTCCTCGAGCGCAAACTCCACCCCAAGTATGGCCACCGCTACCTGCCCTATCTGGTTGTGGTGATAGATGAGTTTGCCGATATGATTATGACGGCGGGCAAGGAGGTTGAGACCCCCATTGTGCGCCTCGGTCAGCTGGCGCGTGCTATCGGTATCCACCTGATTATCGCCACCCAGCGACCCGATGCGAAGGTTATCACGGGTCTTATCAGCGCCAACTGTCCTGCGCGTATGGCCTTCAAGGTGACCAACCGCATCAATTCGCAGATTATCCTCGGCGGTGTGGGTGCCGAGAAGCTCATCGGTAAGGGTGATATGCTCTTGCAGATTAACGGTGCCGAGACACGCTTGCAGTGTGCCTTCCTCGATACGCCCGAGATTGAGCGCATCATCGACTTCATCTCGCGCCAGAGGGGCTACTCGTCGGCCTATCTGCTGCCCGACTATGTGCCCGAGGATGGCGGTGCGGGCGAGCCCAAGGAGGATGTGGGCGACCTGGATAGTATGTTTGAGGAGGTTTCGCGCTTTGTGGTGGCCAACCAGCAGGGCTCTACCTCTTTCATCCAGCGCCGCTTCAAGATTGGCTACAACCGCGCAGGTCGCATTATGGACCAGCTCGAGGCCTATGGTATTGTGGGCAAGAGTGAGGGTAGCAAGCCGCGCGAGGTGCTCATCAGCGACCCCGCATCGTTGGAGAAACTGCTGAACGACATTTTTATTGACAATCTCCAGAACTAATTATTGGGTCACAATACCCACTCGCCGAGGTGGGGTGGGGGATTGCTAAAAAACGAAAGAATTATGAAACGAATAATCATACTTTTTGCGCTGCTGTTGGGCTCGGCTGTGGGCTATGCTCAGAGCGGCGGCGAGGTGCTCGCGAAGGTGAGCGAGAGGCTCTCGGAGATGGGCTCCTACAGGATAGATTTCGAGGTCGAGATGGCCTCGGCCTCTGCCACCTCCAAGGGCTACTGCTTGGTGGATGAGGCCCTCTATCTGATATCCATTGATGGTATGGAGCAGGGCTTCGACGGGCAGAAGATGTGGATGGTAGACGGCATCTCCAAGGAGGTGGTCTACGACAACCATAAACCCCAGAGCCACAACCTCTTTGAGAATCCAACAAAGGCCTTCGACTTTAGCGAGGAACTCTTTACGGTGGTGAGCCTCAAGGAGGAGAAAAAGGGTGTGTGGAGCATAACCCTTGCACCCAAAGTGGGGGTGCTCGAAGGGGTCGAGTATGTGGTGCTCTATGTGGACCAAAAGGGACAACTTCCTGTGCGTCTCGGCTACGATATGGCAGGTGCAGAAATCTCTATTAACATCCTCTCTATAAAGCCTCAGCGATTCTCCCCCGAGGAGTTCTCGGTTGAGGTGCCGGATGGATATGAGGTGATAGACTTTAGGTAGAAAAAAGTGGGCCACGCGGCCCACTTTTTTTGTCGGCCGACGATAACAGATAACAGACCTCTCCCCGCTTCGCGACCCTCCCCTAACTTAGGGGAGGGAAAGGGCCAAAAGGGCCGAAAGGGCGAAAAGGGCCCAAAGGGCATTAAAGACCTTAAGGACCCTAAGGACCTTAAAGACCTTAAGGACCTTAATGCCCCCAAGCCCCCCAAAGCCCTTATCTCTCACCTCTCAACTCTCCTCTGGCGCTTTTTTTATAAAAAAAGCGTCAAACGGGGCGAATTTTCAACCCGCAACTTTCAACTTTCAAATTTTTGCCGTATCTTTACGCGATTAAATACGCAAGAAAAGAAACTAATCACAATATTATGTCCGAAACAGAAAACATAACCCTTACTGAGGGTCTCCCCAAAGAGGAGAGAATCATCAAAATCAACATCGAGGAGGAGATGAAGAGTGCCTACATCGACTACTCGATGTCGGTAATTGTGTCGCGTGCGCTGCCCGATGCAAGGGATGGTATGAAGCCCGTACATCGCCGTATCCTCTACGGTATGAGCCACGAGCTCGGCCTCTACTCCCACAAGCCCACTCGTAAGAGTGCGCGTATCGTGGGTGAGGTGATGGGTAAGTTCCACCCCCACGGCGACAGCTCCATCTACGACGCTATGTGTCGTATGGCACAGCCCTGGAGCCTGCGCTATCCCCTGGTGGATGGTCAGGGTAACTTTGGCTCGATGGACGGCGACTCGCCCGCAGCTATGCGTTACACCGAGGCCCGTATGAGGAAAATCACCGACGAGGTGATGGCCGACATCGACAAAGATACCGTTGATTTCACCTATAACTTCGACGATACGGAGCTGGAGCCCACCGTGCTGCCCACCCGTATTCCTCTGCTGATGGTCAATGGCTCCAATGGTATTGCTGTGGGTATGGCCACCAATATGGCTCCCCACAACCTCTCGGAGTGTTGCGACGCCATCTGCGCCTATATCGACAACCCCGATATGGAGCCCGCCGAGATGTGTCAGTATGTCAAGGGTCCCGACTTCCCCACAGGCGCCATCATCTATGGCTACGAGGGCGTAAGGGAGGCCATCGAGACCGGTCGTGGTCGTGTGGTTATCCGCGCGAAGACCGAGATTGAGTACACCAAGAGCGGCAGGGAGTGTATCGTTATTACTGAGGTGCCCTATATGATCAACAAGGCCGAGCTGGTGCAGAAGATTGCACAGCTGGTGAATGAGAAGAAGATTGAGGGTATCTCCTACATCAACGATGAGAGTAACAAGGAGGGTGTGAGGGTAGTGATTATCCTCAAGCAGGACGCCGTTTCGAGCGTTGTGCTCCAGCACCTCTACAAGAATACCCCCTTGCAGAGCTCCTTCTCGGTGAACAATATCGCTCTGGTGGGCGGTAGGCCTATGCTGATGAGCTTCAAGGATATGGTCAAAGCCTTTGTGGAGCACCGCCACGAGGTGGTTGTTCGCCGCACCAAGCACGACTTGGCGGCAGCCGAGGCAAGGGCTCACATCGTGCAGGGCCTCCTGATTGCTCAGGACAACATCGACGAGGTTATCCGCATCATCCGCGCAGCACAAACGCCCGATGAGGCCAAGAGTGGTCTGATGCAGCGTTTCGGCCTCTCGGAGTTGCAGGCTCAGGCTATTGTCGATATGCGTCTGAGGGCTCTGACCGGTCTGGAGCGCGGTAAACTCGAGGCCGAGTTGGCAGAGCTGCTCAAACAGATTGAGTACTTCCACGCCGTTCTGGAGAGTGAGCAGATGCAGCTCCAGATTGTCAAGGACGAGACGATGGAGATTAAGGAGAAATATGGTGACGAGCGCCGCACAGAGATTGTTATGAGCGCGGGTGAGTTCAATCCCGAGGACTTCTACGCAGATGACGAGCAGGTAATCACCATCTCCCATATGGGTTACATCAAGCGCACCCCGCTGGTTGAGTATCGCACACAGCATCGTGGCGGCATCGGCGTGAAGGGTAGTGCAACCAGGGATGAGGACTTCATTGAGCACATCTATGTGACCACAATGCACAACACGATGCTCTTCTTCACCGAGAAGGGTCGTTGCTACTGGCTCAAAGTATATGAGATTCCCGAGGGTACAAGGGCCTCGAAGGGTAGGGCCATCCAGAATGTCATCCAGATTGAGCCCGACGATAAGGTGAGGGCCTACATCAACATCCGCCACTTGGAGGATAAGGAGTTTGTGGAGAACCACTACATCGTGATGTGTACTCAGCAGGGTGTCATCAAGAAGACCCTCTTGGAGGAGTACTCGAGGCCAAGGCGCAATGGTGTCAACGCAATCAATGTGCGTGAGGACGACCAGCTTGTGGATGTGGTGCTCACCAACGGCCACTCGGAGATTCTGATGGCAACCTGGGAGGGTAAGGCTATCCGCTTTAACGAGGAGAAGGTTAGGGCCATTGGTCGTACGGGTACGGGTGTCCGTGGCGTAGAGATCGAGGAGGGCAACAAGGTCGTAGGTATGGCCTCGGTGGAGCCCGGCGACGGCAAGGATATCCTCGTGCTGAGCGAAAAAGGCTATGGCAAGCGTACCGATTTGGACGATTATCGCGTTACTAATAGGGGCGGTAAGGGTGTGAAGACCATACAGATTACCGAGAAGACCGGCAACCTGGTGGCTCTGAAAGCTGTGACCGACGAGAACGACCTTATGATTATCAACCGTAGTGGTACCACTATTCGTACTTCGGTGGCCGACATCCGCGTGGCAGGCAGGGCAACCCAGGGTGTGAGGATTATCAACCTACGCGAGGGTGACTCTATAGCCTCCGTGGTGGCTGTCCCTAAAGAGGAAGAGGACGACAATCTGGTAGTGGAGGGCGCAGAGAACGCCCCCGCAGTTGAAGCCGAGGTTGGCGCAATGGATGCCGCAGAGGTTGCAGCACAGCAGCCCGAGGCTGAAACCCCCTCCGAGGAGTAGGAATTAGTGAGTCTGCTCCGCGCAAAGGAAAGACAGAAAGAACTACGAAACAAATAGATAATTAATCACTTAATACAACTAAATGTTATGAAAAAGACCTTTCTAACTATTTTGACCGCTGTGCTGGTGAGCGTTGCCGGCTTTGCACAGCAGGTGGCTGTTAACCCCGCAGCTTATCAGAAGAAGATTGAGAAATCCAATGCTGAGATCGCCAATGAGAAAAAGGCAGCCAAGGCTTCCACTTGGCTCAAGAGGGGTGAACTTATGGTTGAGGTTGAGAATGCCTACACCGCTCAGATTTTCGAGCAGGCTCCTCTGAACCTTGTGATGATGAAGATTGGCAACCCCGCAACCCAGGAGATGGTGACCATCGGTAGGAACAACTACATCAAACTTGGCTACGGTGCCCTGGATGTATACGCCGACGAGACCGGCCAGGTGGTTGTTGGTTGGAATGTGACCGAGCCCATCTATGAGGGTGCTATCGACGAGGCTATCGTTGCCTACAAGAAGGCTCTGGAGCTCAATCCCAAGCTCGCCAAGAAGGTGGCAGTGGGCTTCGCAAACATCCAGAACGCTGTTCGCAAGAACGCCAACAGCAAGTTCTTCTTGCAGGACTACAAGGCCGCTTCGGACTACTTCGAGAAATCCTACACCGTTTCGCTGATTCCCGAGGCTGGTCTGCCCGTTGACGATGCCAACATCTACAATGCAGGCTACCTGGCATTCTTCGCAGGTGACTATGATCGTTGTATCGAGTGCCTCCGCGTTGCCGAGGGTCTTGGCTACTATGCTGAGGGCTCGCTCTACAATGTTCTCTACAACGCCTATGTTAGCGCCTACCGCAGCGACAAGGCTAAGATGACCGAGGCTAAAGAGTTCCTCCAGAAGGCACTCCTTCAGTTCCCCACCAACAGCGAGATCGTTTCGTGTATGACCGATGTATACCTGGTACTCGAGGAGAGTCCCGAGCCTATGATCGACATCCTCAAGGGTGCTATCGAGGCTGACCCCCAGAATCCTCAGCTGAAGATTGGTCTGGGTGCCGTATATGCCGAGTTGCAGAAGTTCGAGGAGGCTATCGTTATGTTCGATGAGGCTATCGCACTGGAGCCCAACAACATCAACCTCTACCTCAATAAGGCTTACACCTACACTCGTCAGGGCGACGCCTTTGGTAAGATTGCAAACGAGATGTCGTGGAACGATGAGAACCGCGGTAGCGTTTTGGCTCAGCAGCTCGAGGCCTATGCAGCTTCGATTGAGCCCTTCGAGCAGGCACATCAGCTCAACCCCAATGACATCAACACCGTTGAGTTCCTCAAGAGCATCTGCTTCCAGGTTCGCAATGTGAAACCCGAGTATATGCAGAAGTACGAGCACTACAACGCTCTGTTCAAAGAGATGCGCGGTATGTAATCTGTTAGGTGTGACTTGCGGGCGCTTTTTGCACCGGCCTGCCCATTGTAAGTTCCTCATTTACCGCGTGTAAACTGCGGACTTGCTCGCTTGGTTGGCACAAGAATCACCCCGCAAAACCCACTTGTAGCGGAGACTAAATAGCGGATATTTCCGCCTAAAGCACAAAATATCCCCCACATTTACCCCAAAAGGGTAAACTGCGGGGGATATCTTTACAAGTGGCAACGGCCACAGCGAGTGCTGGGAATCCTAAGCAAGGCAGTAGGTAGAGTGGTAACATTTGGTTACACTAAAAATTTTTGGGCGACTTTTGTGCCAGAGTGGCACTTTTATTAGGGTGGTTCCAAAATAGGGTAGAGCAAATGTAGAGATACGAAGTATCTCACTAAAAATTTTTGGGGCGCCTTTTTATAAAAAGGCGCGAAAGAATGGAGAAAAAAAGAGAAAGAGTAGTTGTGGGTCTATCGGGAGGTGTGGACTCTTCCGTGGCGGCGCAGAGGCTCAAGGAGCAGGGCTACGATGTTGTAGGGCTCTTTATGGTCAACTGGCACGATACGGTGGGCACGCTCAGTGGCGAGTGCCCCTGGGAGGACGATAGGCTTTTTGCGGAGCTTGTGGCCAAGAGGCTCGACATTCCGTTCCGTATGGTGGACCTCTCGGAGCAGTACCGCCAGAGGGTTGTGGACTATATGTTCGCCGAGTATGAGAAGGGCCGTACGCCCAATCCCGATGTGCTGTGTAACAGGGAGATAAAGTTCGATGTCTTCCTGAAGGAGGCCCTGAAGCTCGGTGCCGACTGGGTGGCTACGGGCCACTACTGCCGTGTGGAGCACGGCGAGGATGGGAGCCACCGACTGCTGGCGGGCACCGATAAGAATAAGGACCAGAGCTACTTCCTGTGCCAACTCTCCGAGGAGCAGCTCTCGCGTGCGCTCTTCCCCGTGGGCGATATGCTCAAGTCGGAGGTGAGGGCTGTGGCTGCGGAGCACCACCTGGCCACCGCCAAGCGCAAGGATTCGCAGGGTATATGCTTTGTGGGCAAGGTGGACCTGCCCGTCTTCCTGCAACAGAAACTGGCCGCTCGCAAGGGGCGTATAGTGGAGATTGACGCCGCTTGGGAGGGCTACCGCACAAGGGAGCAGGATGCGGAACTCTTTGAGAGAGAGGACCTGACCACTTTGGCTGCGCCCTATACCTACGCGCCCTCGGATGGCAGGAAGGTGGGCACCCACTCGGGCGCACACTTCTACACCATAGGCCAACGCCACGGCCTGGGCGTGGGCGGCACGGCACTGCCGCTGTTTGTCATCGCCACGGATGTGGTCAGAAATATTGTCTATGTAGGTCAGGGCCATCAGCATCCTGGACTTCTACGCTCGGCGCTGCATATCCGCCCCGAGGAGATGCACTGGGTGAGGGAGTCGCAGAGGATGAGGGCTGGCGATGAGCCCAGAGCCTATATGGTGCGCATCCGCTACCGCCAACCCCTCCAGTCGGCACGCCTGTTTGTGACCGAGGAGGGTGGCTATTTGCTCTTCGATGAGCCCCAGAGGGGCATCACTGCGGGCCAGTTTGCGGCGTGGTACGATGGCGACGAACTGGTGGGCTCGGGTGTCATCGACGAGTGAAAAAGTGGGCCGCGAGAGAGAAACTGCCCCTCGGGTGCAACACCCTAACGAAAAAAATACTACCTTTGAGAGTCAAAATAACCTACAATAACAGAAAAACCTAAACCTATTATATTATATGCCTATGCTTTCTGCCGAGTGTCGAAAGGAGATTATCGACCTCATCAACCGAGAAGTAGTGCCCGCTATGGGATGTACGGAGCCCATCGCTGTGTCGTTGTGTACGGCTATGGCTGCCCAGACTCTGGGTCAGGAGCCCGAGAGTATTGAGGTCTACCTGAGCCCCAATGTGCTCAAAAATGCTATGGGTGTGGGTATCCCCGGAACGGATATGATTGGCCTTCCGATTGCCATTGCGCTCGGTGCGCTTGTGGGCAAGACCGCCTACCAACTCGAGGTGCTCAAGGATGTGACCCCCGAGGCTGTGGAGCGTGGCCGCAGGATGATTGACGCGGGCAGAGTAAAGGTGGGTGTGAAGGAGGGCGACTGCGAGACGCTCTATATCGAGGCTCGGGCCCTGGCCGCGGGTCACAATGCTACGGCCATCATCTCGGGCTCGCATACCAACTTTGTCTATGTGGCCAAAGATGATGTCGTGGAGATGGATAACCGCAGGCCCGCAACCGCCACCAGTGAGCAGAAGGGCGTAGAGCTTACCCTGCGTAAGGTTTGGGACTTTGCCACCACCACGCCCATTGAGGAGTTGCGCTTCATTTTGGAGGCTCGCAGGCTCAATAAGGCTGCGGCCGATGAGTCGTTGCGCGGCGAGTGGGGCCACTGCTTGGGTCGTACGGTGAAGGAGAGCTCGGGCAGCCGTAGGATTATGGGCGACACGATTCTTTCGCATATGATTTCCTATACTTCGGCGGCGTGTGATGCCCGTATGGGTGGCGCCAAGATTCCCGTTATGAGCAACTCGGGTAGCGGCAACCAGGGTATCGTTTCGACCCTCCCCGTTGTGGTCTACGCCGAGGATACGGGTGCCACCGAGGAGCAGCTCATACGCGCACTTGCGCTCTCGCACCTGACGGTCATCTATATCAAACAGAGCCTCGGTCGCCTCTCGGCCCTGTGTGGTTGTGTGGTAGCCTCGACCGGCTCGAGCTGCGGCATCACCTACCTGATGGGTGGCGACTACCGCGAGGTGGCTATGGCTGTGAAGAATATGGTTGCGACGCTCACGGGTATGATTTGCGATGGCGCCAAGCCCAGTTGTGCGCTCAAGCTCTCGAGTTCGGTCTCGACTGCTGTTATGGCCGCAACGATGGCTATGGAGCAGAGGTGTGTGACCGCCTATGAGGGTATTGTGGATGACGATGTGGACAAATCCATCCTGAACCTGACGACCATCGGCTCACGCGGTATGCTCGAGACGGACCGTATGATTCTGCATATAATGACCCACAAATAGAAAAAACGACTAAAAAGGCGAATTGCGGCGTTACCCTCGGCTTCGGATTGCTCATTTGCCAATAGCAAACTCCGCATCCTCAGCCGTCGGGTGCCTTGAAATTCATCCTTTTTAGTCGTTTTTTTGTGGTGCTTTGCAAGGCGGTTGCAGAAGTGTGGCGCTTCCTTTTGCTTATAGCAGTCAGATTTCAGTTTGTTCACGGGTTACTTTTTTGTAACCCGTGAACTTTTTGTGGGGCTTTGTGGAAGACCAAAAGCAATAAGTCCTGCGCTCCCGCCATAGATGCCTTGCGGTGGCTTTTGCGCCACTTTTGCCACCAAAAGTGGCATAAACAAGCGCGACTAATGGGGCCTATAAGTCTTATAAGTCCTATGGGTCTTATGGGTCCTATCTCTTAACCAATTTTGCATTTTGAATTTTGCATTTTGAATTTCGACAAACAAACTCACGGGTATTAATTTTAATACCCGTGAGTTTGTTTATGGCTGAGTACTGAGTCGACTGCTGACTGCTGACCGCTCTATTTCGCCACGAGGACCTGTTCGTAGTGGAAGGGGGTGCCGTCGGAGAGTACGATGTTGACTTTGGCGTATATCTCCCCTGCGGCGTTCTTGTCCAGCAGTATGGTGCCCGATTGTAATTGACGCCAGGGAGCATAGTAGCGCGTAGGGTCCTCATAAACGAAGATGTAGTCGTCGTTGTGGAACTTGGTTGTCACATCTATCTCGTTGCCTACAAACGCCTTGCGTACACCAACAATGGCGTAGGTGGTAGCCGAAAGAATATCCTCCAGAGGCGAAATCTTCAACAGTAGGTGTACCTCGTCATCCACGCTCGTGAAGCTATTTGCGGGTATCTCCTCCTCGCCCAAGAGGAAGTTGCCATAGAGGGGCTCCGCGGGTTTCGGTGGCTCCTCCACCACAGGCTCGCTACACCCCGCAAGGCAGAGTGCCGCTGTGATGATTACTAACAGATATGTGTTGAGTTTCCCCATATATTAGATTCTTTATTCATAAATAGTAACCGCACCCGAGTAGGCCATCTCGCAACCCGCATAGTTGGTGAAGGCCACATCGAGAGTGAGCATATCTTGGTCCAGATTGAGCGTCAAAGTGCCGCTGTTGCCGTTGGCCTTCGAGAAGGTCTGGCCGTCGTAGGTGACTGTCAGGTGGGGGCTCTGCGAGAAGCCGTGGGCGTTGCCGTCGAAGAAGCTCTCAGGGGCAGTTATAACCACACTCTTGCCATTATCTACGCGGAGCGAGAGGCTCCAAGGCTCGCCCTTGGCATCGATAGTGGCCGAGGTGAGGTTGTGCTTGGCGCCATCGTAGAGTAGGTAGTTGCTCTCCACCACGGGCGCATCGTAGCAGGAGATGCAGTCGCCCTCGAAGGCGATTTTATACTCCACACCACCGTAGACTACCTCCAGCAGAGTTGTGTAGTTGCCCTCGCTGTTGTGCTTGAGCAGAATGGTACCCGTAGCGCCACCGAGCTCGTCGCCGGTGATGGTCCACGAGTTGTCGGCGTTGAGATTATCCATAAGGCCGAGTATGAAGTTGTTGCCACCAACGATGTTGTCAGTAAGGCTAAACCTCTGATTGTTGATTAACTGGTCGCCCACCATCAGGTACATATACCAAGTGGCAATCTCCAACTCCTCGGCGTAGTCGATACCCGCGGGGGTGAAGTAGAGGTAGGTCATACCCTCCTCGTTCATATAGAAGGCTGTGCGCAGGGGCTTCTTCTCCGCTCCGCGCGAGATGGTATTCTCATTAATTGTGATGTTCTCCTCGGCCTCTGTGGAGATGTTTATCGCGAGTGTGGAGCCGCTTGCGAGTGTCAGCGCAGCCACAAATGTCGCCCTCTTGTCGACGATGTCGAAAGTAGCCTTGCCTGCGGTTATCTCTTCGGTAAGGCCGGGGGCCACACACTCAAGCAGTGCGCCCGAGAGGGTGGAGATGAGGGTGTAGGGCGACGACTCGGTCATAAGGTCAAATTCCACACCGTTCAATACGGGACTTACGGCTGCATAGAAGTAGCTGCTGCTCTCGAGTATCTGTTCGCCACTATTCAGTCCCATCCTGGGGCTGGCCACAATCGCGGGATTCTCGCCCACCATCATAAAGGCGGTGCTGGGGAGCAGATGCTCCTCGCCGTTGAGCGAGTAGCAGTTCTCCTTGGGAATGGTGGGGGTGGGGGTGGGGGTGGAATTGGAATTGCCTCGTTGGGTTACCTTGAGGTACTCGGTGGTCCCCTCGGCACGGAAGGCTATGCGGCCCACTCGCTCCTCGGTGGAGGTGTTGTCGCTCGAAACTGCGACACGGAAGGTTACCTCCTTGCCGGCAATGTGGGAGTTCTGTGAGGTGGTTATCCACTCTGCACCCTCCTCTATCTCCAACTGCCAGTCGTGGGTGGAGAAAACGGTGACCGACTGCCAACCTGCCTCCCAGTCGAAGGTGAGCTCGGCAGGGGTGATGGTGATGGTTGCACTCTCTGGCTCGGGCTCCTTGCAGGCACTAAAGGTAGTGGCCCCAATGAGGAGCAATAGGGCTAAAATTCTCGAAATCTGTTTCATATATCAGCCTTTATAGATTTATGTAGTTATCGAATCTAATATCTGCATCCACCTTCAAGGGTGTTGTAGAGCTGTCGCAAAGTGTGCAGATGATGTGGTGGGAGCCATCCGATGAGCGCTCCACAACCACCTGACCGCTGTCAATGCGGGCGTAGTTGTTGCTCCACTCGCTCTGGACAAACTCCACAAACCAAGCTCCCGACCAATAGGGGTAGGAGAAACAGTTGGGCAGACCCGGTATGGAGTGATAGGGGGTGATGCTGTCACGGTCTATCGAGGTGTCTAAGTTGCGCGAGAGCATAGGGTATGTCCCCTCGGGAACTCCCTGGGTGGCATCCCAATCCCAGGGTACCAGAAGCTCTATGCGCAGCAGTTTGCCGGAGCCTATGGGCTTGCCCCACTCGAAGTCGATACTCTCCTCGGCAAGGAAGAGAAGCAACGAGCGGTAACTCTCGTCCCTCAGTGCGAAATAGTCGCCTCGGTCTTGGATGGCGAGTTTTGTGAGATTCTCGAGCGAGAGATTATCCTCGAGGGTGCTGTTGGGCACTTCGGGCTCCACATAGGACTTGGGCTCCAGAGTGCCGCTCCACAGGAATTTGCGTTTCAGACACTTGTTGCCTACAAGTATGCCCTCAATGGTAAACTGGTCGCCGTTGCCGCTAATTTGCACTGCGCCATCGTCCACCAAGTCTATCTCCATCTCGGTTGAGCCCTCGGCTATGTCGCCCCAGAAGGTCGCATCGGGTAGCTCGAGCCTCTCACCCGGGAGGTCTATATAGTGGATGTAGCCATTGACAAAGGTGCCGGGCGAAAATTCGCTCGAGTTGTTCTGGGCGGTGTAGACACCTCGCAAGAGAGAGGTGTCGGGCTCTTGGGAGTCGTTGTAGGGGACATTCAGTAGAATCTGCATCACCGCTCCAGGGCCTATGGGGTTGCCCGCGGGGTCAATCTCCATATCCGTATAGAGCTTCAGCAGCCAACCATCCGAGAGTTGCTCTCCCATATCGTCGCCCATATACTCGAGTTCGGCATTAACGAACTCCACCTCCTCCAGCACTCTCTCCACAAAGCCTTCGGGCTCCTCGGGAGTGGGGGTTGTGATGGGTGTAGTGCAAGAGTGTAGTGGCGCAAGGGCTATGAGTAGCGCCAAAAGTATGTTTATATAGTTTTTCATTGCGTTAATCTTCTCCAATACAAAGATAAACACTTTTTTTGTTAAAAATGTGAAATAATGCAAGCGGATGTAGAAATTTATTTGACAATTTGTGTGTCAGAGAGTAAATCACTATCTTTGGGGAAAATAGAGCCCAGCGAGGCTGTGACTAACAAATTGAGCCCTATGAAACGATTTTTGCTTATTGCTATTGCTGCCATTACTCTTTCGTGCAGCACATCAAATCGGCCCATCAACTCCAATCCCGACTTTATCCGAATTGACGGCCCCAACCTCATAGCCCCCGATGGCTCCAAATTCTTCATCCGCGGCACCAACCTCGGCAACTGGCTCAACCCCGAAGGCTATATGTTTGGTTTCCAGAGGACCAACTCGGCAGGTGCCATAGACCTTATGTTTCGCCAGTTGGTGGGCCCCGACTTTACGGATGAGTTCTGGCGTGCCTTCAAGGATAACTACATCACCGAGAACGACATCGACTTCATTGCCTCCACGGGTGCCAATACCATCCGTGTGCCGTTCCACTACAAACTCTTCACCGACGAGGACTATATGGGCCTAACAGTAGCCCAGGACGGCTTTGAGCGCATTGACCGCCTTGTGGAGTGGTGTCGTGGCAAGGGGCTCTATCTTATTCTCGATATGCACGACGCGCCCGCGGGTCAGACGGGCGACAATATTGACGATAGCTACGGCTACCCCTGGCTGCTTGAAAGTCCCCGCTCACAGAGGCTCTATGCCGACATCTGGCAGCGCATAGCCGACCACTACAAGGATGAGCCCGTAATCCTCGGCTACGACCTTCTGAATGAGCCTATTGCACCCTATTTTGATAACCAGCAGGAACTCAATAGTCGCCTTGCCGAACTCTACCGAATAGGGGTGGAGGCCATCCGCAAGGTGGACCGCAACCACATCATCATTCTCGGTGGTGCGCAGTGGAACAGCAACTTCCAACCACTCGAGAACACCCTTTTTGATGAGGGCATAATGTACTCCTGCCACCGCTACGGAGGCCCCGCTACGGCCGACGCCATTCGCGGCTTCATCGACTTCAGGGACAAGACCAACCGCCCGATGTATATGGGCGAGATTGGCCACAATACCGACGAGTGGATGGCCTCGTTCTGCAAGGCTATGGAGGAGAACAACATCGGCTACACCTTCTGGCCCTACAAAAAGATTAACAATAGTTGTTTTATGGGCATCCCCGCACCCGAGGGTTGGGAGATGGTCCAGAACTTCTCGGAGGCCCCTCGCGGTACCTATGCCGAGATTCGTGAGGCTCGCCCCTCGCAGCAGGAGGCCCGCAGGCTTATGATGGAGTTTGTGGAGAAGAGCCGCTTTGAGAATTGCGATGTGCAGTCGAGCTACATCCGCGCCATAGGACTTCAGGCAGAGTAGGAGATATGGAGTTGAAATTGGAGTTTCGGGTCGCTCGCCAGGAGGATGTTGGGCCCATTATGGAGATTATCCGCAGTGCGCAGCGACGGCTTGCTGCCGCGGGCATAGACCAGTGGCAGAACGGCTATCCCAACCGCCCGAGGGTGGAGGAGGACATTGCGCGTGGCTACGGCAGGGTTTTGCTTCTGGGTGGGGAGGTTGTGGGCTATGCGGCTCTCACCTACGATGGCGAGCGGGCCTATGACGACCTCACCGGCGGCCACTGGCTGACCCCAACCGATGGTAGCTATCTTACAATCCACCGCCTTTCGGTGGCCGACAAGGTGGTGGGCACGGGCTTGGGACGCGGAGTTATGCTCGAGGCCGAGAGGGAGGCACGCGGAAGAGTGGGGAGCATAAGGGTCGACACCCACCCCGACAACCTCACTATGCAAGGGCTCATTGGGAGCCTCGGCTATCGCTACTGCGGAAGGGTGATGTACGAAAGCCCCCGCCTGGCATACGAAAAAACCCTTTGACCACGCCGTTGGCCAAAGGGTTTTTGTAATAACGATACTATCTTATATAGTATCTTGTATGGTATCTTATAGGTTTTTATAGAGGTCCAGAAGTTCCTTGGCAGCGATGAAGGAGCTGATGCGGTCCGAGAGGATGGCCTCCTCGTAGCCCACAAGGCGCTCGGCAATGGCAGGATTGCCATAGAAGTCCCCCTTGAGGCTCTCGTTGATGCTCTCATACATCCAATACTTGCCCTGACGGTTGCGGTTTGCTTGGAAGTAGCCGTTGGTCTTGGTGTGCTTGATGAAGTCCTCCACCGTGTTCCACACATCGCCAATACCCTTGCCCGTAAGGCTCGAGCAGGTGAGCACCTGAGGTGTCCACTGGCTGTCGGTGGGAGGGAAGAGCTTGAGAGCGTTGAAAATCTGTGCGCGAGCGAGCTCTGCACGATGACGGTTGTCGCCGTCGGCCTTGGTGATGGCAACCACATCGGCCATCTCCATAATGCCACGCTTGATGCCCTGAAGCTCATCGCCGGCACCCGAAATCTGCAACAGCATAAAGATATCGACCATCGAGTGTACGGCCGTCTCGCTCTGGCCCACACCTACGGTCTCAATGAAGACCACATCGAAGCCTGCGGCCTCGCAGAGCACAATGGACTCGCGGGTCTTGCGAGCCACGCCACCAAGCGAACCCGCACTCGGTGAGGGGCGAATGAAGACCTTGGGATTGTTGCAGATGGTCTCCATACGGGTTTTGTCGCCCAGAATGGAGCCGCCGCTACGCTCCGAGGAGGGGTCGATGGCCAAGACGGCGAGTTTGTGCCCCAGCTCGGTGACCATACCGCCCACGGCCTCAATGAAGGTCGACTTGCCCGCTCCGGGTACGCCCGTGATACCTATGCGCATAGAGCCTCCCGAGTAGGGCAGGCAGCGCTCAATAATCTCCTGAGCCTGAGCGTAGTGGTCGCGGTTGTTGCTCTCGATGAGGGTGATGGCCTGCGAGAGAATGGTGATGTTACCCTCCAAGATACCCTTCACATACTCATCCGTAGTGAGCGTACGACGCCTCACGCGTTTGAAATATGGGTTTACGATGGGCTGACTCTCCACACCGTCGGTGACATTCAGTGCGCTTGAGCCGTGCTCCTCGCGGTGGTGGTACTCGAAGTGGTCAATGTTGTTGGAACTCATTGTGTTATAAGTTTTTCGATTATCTCTTTTGTGAGTGTCCAGGGGTTGCCTATCCAGACAACCTCGCCGCTATCGTCAATGATAACCGCAAAGGGCACGTGGTTCACGCCAAAGGCGCGGAAGGTGGCACCGCTCTCGTCGGCAGCCACATAGAAGAACTGATACTCGTGCATCAGTAGCGAGGCCACCTGCTCGGAGGGCTCGCGCGTGAGCATCACCACATCCATCTTGTCGAGGAAGTGGTGCGAGAGGCTGTTACAGAGGTCAATGTGGGCCCTGCAATCCTCGTTGGAGGAGTGGAAGAACTCCACCATCAGCGCCCTGTCGCCCAGCTGTGGGGTGTCGCTTATCCACTCCACACCCTGAATCTGGGGCGCTATGCTCCCGACCTCCACTCTCTGCGCCTTGAGCGTGAGGGTGGTGGCTACCAGAGCAACAATTATACACAACAGTCTCTTCATCCCTACAAAAGTAGGCAATAAAGTTGAAAGACGCAACATATAAGCCTCTTTAATCATTGCGAGTCACATTCTGTTTCTCCCATTTGGAGAAGCGTGATGGGGTGAAAGAGAGGAAAAAATAGAAAAATTTGCATTTTGAATTTTGCATTTTGAATTTTATATGTATCTTTGCACGCTCAAAGACCGAAACACTTGTCGGTTGGCGCGGATGCCCAGGTGGCGGAATAGGTAGACGCGCACGTTTCAGGTGCGTGTGCCGCAAGGCGTGCAGGTTCGATTCCTGTCCTGGGCACCACAGACAGCTTGCAGAGATGCAGGCTGTCTTTTTTTTGTCTAAAGTCGGCCGAACAAGGAAGTTACAAATTATATAAGGAGTTTAGGGACTTTAAGGACTTTAAGGACATTAAGGACCCTAAGGATTATATTTTCAAGTGTCCATTTTCAATTTTCTATTTTGAATTGTGAAAAAGGTGCAATATCTTTGCAAAGTTGTATAGTATGCGAATATTTTTCGCGATAACAAAGAGTTGAATTATGTCAGAGAAACAACAAATATTAGTGCCCGAGGGCGACGAGGCCAAAAAACCCGGCATTGTGCGTCGTCTTTATAACTGGATGCTCTCTTGGGCAGAGAGCCCCTGGGCCGGCTGGGCTATGTTCCTTTTCGCTATGGCCGAGGCCATTATATTTCCCATCCCTCCCGATGTGCTCCTTTTGGCACTCTGTGTGGGTATGCCCAAAAAATCCTTTAAGTATGCACTCATCTGCACCGCAGGTTCGGTAGTAGGTGCGATGGTAGGCTTCGGTCTGGGTGCCTTTGCGTGGGAGGCTGTCGATAGCCTCTTCATCCCCGGGGTCTTCACACAGGAGGCCTTCGACAATGTGGGCTCGCTCTATGAGCAGTGGAACTTCTGGCTGGTCTTCACCGCAGGTTTCACCCCTCTGCCCTATAAACTCATCACCATCTCGGCGGGTGTCTTCCTGGGCATTACGCAGTTCCCCATCTTTGTGCTGGCAAGCGTCATCTCGCGCGGTATGAGGTTCTTCCTCGTGGCCGGCCTTGTGTGGAAGTTCGGTGCCCCCATCAAAAAGTTCATCGACAAATACTTCAACCTCTGTGCAATAGCCTTCACGGTGCTGCTCATCGGAGGCTTCGTGTTAATCAAATACGCACTCTAAAAATTCAACCACAACTATATGGAACTCTACGGCGTTATTGGCAAACCTCTTCAGCACTCTATGTCGGCCGACTACTTCACTCGCAAGTTTGCGGGCGAGGGCGAGCTGGACTTTCGTGAGTATCGCAAGATAGAGCTCGACTCTCTCGACGAGCTTCTGCCCTATATTGCCGAGCACCCCGACCTGAGAGGTTTCAATGTCACCCACCCCTATAAGGAGCAAATCCTGCCCCTGCTCTCGAGCCTCTCGCCCGAGGCGGAGAGGATTGGCGCAGTGAACTGTGTGAAGGTGGCCCCCGACGGCTCTCTCCACGGTCATAATACCGACTATGAGGGTTTCGCCTCGGCCATCAACGAGTGGCTGCTCGCGGAGCGCCCCAGGGCCCTTGTGCTTGGCACGGGCGGCGCCTCCAAGGCCGTGCAGGCAGCACTCAAGGACAAAGGTTTCCAGTTTGTGGTGGTTTCCCACAGCGGTAAGGGCGACATCTCCTATGAGGAGGTGACCGAGGAGGTTGTTGCGGGCTATCCCCTGATTATCAACACCACACCCCTCGGTATGCTGCCCGATGTGGGCGAGTGCCCCCCCATCCCATATGAGGCCCTCACCCCCGACCACTTCCTCTTCGATTTGGTCTACAACCCCGCCACCACCGAGTTCCTGCGTCGCGGTCAGATGCAGGGTGCGGCAATCTGCAACGGCCAGAAGATGTTTGTTTATCAGGCGGAGGCTTCCTGGCGAATCTTTGGCCGCATCTAAAATTGTCGAGTAAAAGCACAGATTATTGGTGCTTTTCGCACCAAACTTCAATAGGCGAGTTCCTCATTTGCAATTAGCAAACTGCGGACTCGCCTTTTTGTTTGGCACAAAAATCCCTGAATAATCTGCGCATTTCTTTCGAAAATTGAAAACTGTATATAGCGGGTGGATTTTTCACCAAACTGCAACGGGCGAGACCCTCACTTACCTCGAGTAAGCTGCGGGCCTCGCCCATCTTGTTGGCAAAAAATTCCCCTCGCTCTATGCGTTTTTACTTTCAAAGGAAAGCGGTGGGTTGTGTTCCCATTACCCGCTGGCACCGTTGTGCCCTGCGGAGTCCGCTCCTTTGTTTGGCAAAAAAATCCGCATTCGCGGAATGAGTATAGACAATCCCTCCAAACCTCCCTTTGAAAAGGGAGGCTTGGTCAAGGGCTAAGCCCTTGATAATAACCTTGTGCAACGGTGCTGGCTAATTATGGTGGTCGTCCGACGCCCTACGCCCGACCTAAGTCTTGATAGGGCTTATGTGGCTTATAAGTCCCATAGGTCTCATAGGCCCCATCTAATTCCCTCCCCTAACTTAGGGGAGGGTAAGGGCCGAAAGGGCCGAAAGGGCCAAAAGGAATGCAAAATTCAAAATTCGAAATTCAAAATTATTTATTAGGGAATTTATAAAAATTAAGGACCTTAAAGACCTTAGGGACCTTAATGACCTTATCTTTCACCTTCCACTTTTCACCTCTCACCTTTGCAAAAAAAGTCGGACTCTGCGACCTACGACAAGTAGGCGGCAGAGTCCGCTTAAAGGTATTTTGGGCAACGAAGCCGTTGCCCAAAATATGAGTCTGCTTATTATAGGTTAGCCTCGATTTTCTTGCGAAGGTCACCCTCCGAGCAAGCGCCTACCTGTTTGTCCACGAGCTCGCCATTCTTAACGAAGACGATGGTGGGGATGTTGCGTACCGAGAATTTTCCGGTAATATCATTCGACTCGTCTACATTGCATTTGCCAATGTTTGCTTTGCCCTCGAACTCCTCTGCGAGTTTCTCTACGATAGGACCGATCATACGGCAAGGACCGCACCACTCTGCCCAGAAATCGATTACCAAAAGTTTGCCATCGGCTGCCAACTCTGCATAGTTGGCGTCATTGATTACAAGTGCCATAATTGTGTGTTTGTTTTTAAGTTAATGTATTGTGTTTTAGTCTGTTTTCGTTAGCTCTTGAGGGAGAAGCGCATATCGTTGTCATCGAAGAAGTCGAGCAACTCCTGCGTCACGCCTATGGTGAGTTTCTTTGTGTAGAAGCCCACAGCCACCTCGGTCTTGCTGTCGCACACGCGGATATTCACTTTGGTCTTACCCTTGGACTTTTTGAGGCGTTTGGTGAACTCTTCTCTCAGTTCTGCTGTCAAATCTTCCACAAAGATATTAATATTTATCTCTTTTATAACATTTTCGCTCACATCTTGTAGTTGTTGGAGCGAAGTTACCTTCACTTCGAGCTCTTCGGGGTTGTAGGGACGGGGTCTTACGGAGCCCTTAACCATCAGGAAGTAGCCCTGATAGAGGTAGGGTCGGAACTGCTCATAGTCCTTGCCGAAGAATGCGAACTCATACTCGCCCGAGTAGTCCTCCATCTTCACCTTGCCGAAGGGGCGACCCGTGGAGGTGGTCAGATGGCTCACATTGGTGACCATACCGCCTGCCACGAACTCCTTTTGGCCTATGTCGGCCAGGTTGGAGAACTGTGTGAGCTGGGTGTTGCAGACATACCTCACGATTACCGAGTAGTCATCCAGAGGGTGGGAGGAGAGGTACATACCCGTCACCTCCTTCTCCCTATTAAGCGTGTAGAGCTTGTCCCACTCGGGCAGCGGAGGAAGCATAGGCTTCTGGAGTGATACATCAATCATACCACCGAAGAGGCTCTGCTGTGCGTTATCCTTGTCCTGCTGATATTTCACGCCATAGCGCACCATCTGCTCGAGGAATGGCACATCCGACTCCTTCTGCACAACGAAGAGTTTGCTGCGGTGGAAGCCGAGTATGGAGTCGAACACGCCCGCAAGGGCCATATTCTCAATGGCTTTTTTGTTTACGGCCGTGAAGTTTATGCGCTCCACGAAGTCGTAGAAGTCCTTGAAGTCGCCGCCGCGCTCGCGCTCGGCCACCAACTCCTTCACTGCCGCCTCACCTACACCCTTAATGCCGGCCATACCGAAACGGATATTGCCCTCCTTGTCGGCCGAGAAGGTGTGGACACTCTTGTTCACATCGGGACCCAGTACGCGAATCTTCATCTTGCGTGCCTCGTCCATAAAGTTGGTGAGTTTGTCCATATTGGCCAGGTTGCGGCTCAGGAGGGCCGCCATAAACTCTGCCGGATAGTGGGCTTTGAGGTAGGCGGTCTGGTAGGCCACATAGGCGTAGCAGGTGGCGTGGGACTTGTTGAACGCATAGGATGCAAAGGCCTCCCACTCGCTCCAAATCTTCTCCAGCGTGGGCTCGTCGTGCCCCTTGGCCATAGCGCCCTGGATGAACTTGGGCTTCATCTTGTCCAGCACGGCCTTCTGCTTCTTACCCATCGCCTTGCGCAGTGTGTCGGCCTCGCCACCGGTGAAGTCGGCCAGCAGCTGGGAGAGCAACATTACCTGCTCCTGATAGACCGTAATGCCGTAGGTGTCATAGAGGTACTTCTCCATCTCGGGGAAGTCGTAGGTAATCTTCTCCTTACCCTGCTTACGGGCAATGAAGTTGGGAATCTTATCCATTGGGCCCGGGCGGTAGAGGGCGTTCATAGCGATGAGGTCCTCCAGACGGGTGGGCTTGAGGGCCCTGAGGTGCTTCTTCATACCGGGCGACTCAAACTGGAATACGCCCGTGGTGTCGCCGTGGCTGAACAGGGCATAGGTCTTCTTGTCGTCAAGCGGTATGGCGTCTATGTCGATAACCTTGCCCGTCGTGCGGCGCACATTCTCCAGCGCATCTTTGATGATGGAGAGGGTCTTCAGGCCCAGGAAGTCCATCTTGATGAGGCCTACGCTCTCCACAAACTGACCCTCGAACTGCACCACATTAAGGTCGGCATCCTTGGCCGTAGCGATGGGTGCGAACTTTTCCAAATCATCCTTGCCGATAATCACACCGCAGGCGTGTACGCCCGTCTGCCTCACGGAGCCCTCGAGCTTCTCGGCATAGCGGAGCGTGTTCTGCACCAGCGGGTCTTCGTTGTTGCGCTCGGCTGCAAACTCGCTCACGCTCTCATAGAGCCAATCGAAGGGTTTTTGACCCTTCTTGTTCTCAATCTTGTCGGGGATGAGTTTGGTGAGTCGGTCGCTCTCCGAGAGCGGCAGTTTCTGCACGCGGGCCACATCCTTGATGGCCATCTTGGGGGCCATCGTGCCGAAGGTGACAATCTGCGCCACGCGCTTGCGACCATACTTCTCAATGACATAGTTGAGCACATCTGCCCTGCCGTCCTCATCGAAGTCGACATCCACATCGGGCAGCGATATACGGTCGGGGTTGAGGAAACGCTCAAACAGAAGGTCATATTTTATGGGGTCGATGTTGGTAATCTTCAGACAGTAGGCCACCACCGAGCCGGCAGCCGAGCCACGACCCGGGCCTACCGACACGCCCAACTCGCGTGCGGCCCTGATGTAGTCCCACACGATGAGGAAGTAGCCGGGGAAACCCATATTCTCGATTACCGACAACTCATAGGCAATACGCTTCTCGAGCTCCTCGCCCAGAGTCTTGCCATACCTCTTGTGGGCACCCTCATAGACAAGGTGGGTGAGATATTGGAACTGCTTGGCAACGGTGAGCCTCTCGTTTATTTCGGGGTGGGCCTCGGCGTAGGCGTAGATGCTATCGGAAGCCTCAATGGCAGCCTTCTCGTCGGGGTCTTTGCTCTTCTTGAGTATGCTATCCTTGAGTTTTTGCTCGTCGATGGCAAGGCTCTCGGGCACCTCGAAGTTGGGCATCAGAGGGTCGCTGTTGAGGTTGTACTGCTCCACCTTGTCGGCAATCTCGAGGGTCGTTTCGAGCGCCTCGGGGTAGTCGGCGAAGAGGGCCGCCATCTCATCGGGGCTCTTGAAATACTCCTCGCCCGTGTAGCGCATACGGGTGGGGTCGTCGATATCCTTGCCCGTATTAAGACAGATGAGGTGGTCGTGGGCCATAGCGTCATCGGCGTCGGTGAAATGGACATCGTTGGTGCAGATGTACTTCACGCCGTGCTTCTTGGCCAGCTCCACAAGGCGACCATTGACCCTGTTTTGTGCCTCGATGACATCGTGGGGACGGGTGGGGTCCTTGGGGTCGTGGCGCTGGAGCTCAATGTAGTAGTCCTCGCCAAAGACACCCTTGTACCACTCGATGATGCGCTCAGCCTCGGCCTCGTTGTCGGCCATCAGGGCCTTGGGCACCTCGCCCGCAATACAGGCCGAACAGCAGATGATACCCTCGTGCAGCTCCTCGAGAATCTTGTGGTCTATACGGGGCTTGCCGTAGTAGGAGCCCTCGGTAAAACCTATCGACACGAGCTTTATGAGGTTGTGGTAGCCCACAGCATTCTTGGCCAGCAGTATGAGGTGATACCTGCGCTCGGTCTCCTTGCTCTTGGTATGGCGGTCGGCCACAATGTAGGTCTCGCATCCGAGAATGGGCTTGATGCCCTCCTTGGTCATCTTGTCGTAGAACTCCTTGACACCATACATATTGCCGTGGTCGGTGATGGCCACAGCCCCCATACCGTACTCTTTGGCACGGGCTACGATGGATGAGATGGAGGCGGCTCCATCGAGAATCGAATATTGCGTATGTAGATGAAGGTGAACAAATTGAGCCATAGCGATGTCATTTAGGTCATACCATAGGCAAAGATAGTGGATATTATTTGGATTTTCACATCGCCCATACTTTTATTATAGAATAATTTTCATATCTTTTGGCCTTGCCGCTCGGTAGCACCTCTCGTCGAGGTAAAACAAAGCCCTCGCAGGGGTGCGAGGGCTTTGTTTGGGGGCATTTATGCGGTGTTGTTAGAAACTCAGCGAGAGGCTCATACCCACTGCGGCCTCGCTGCCCGACTGGCTCCTTACGGTGCCGACGGTGGGCGAGAGGTTGAGGCAGTAGCCACCACCCACAAAGCCGTGCTTCTTGTTCCAGCGCGCGGCAGTCATAGGCGCGTCAATCAGCGAGTAGAGGTAGCAACCCGCTGCGAGAGCTACGCTCGTAAGGCCCACAACATCCTCATCAATCCAATAGAGTGCCTCCACACCAACCGTTGCGCCAAGAACACCCACCAGCACGCCCGAGAAGAGCAGAGCGCCCTTCAGGCCGTCACCATTGTACATCTGACCGAGGCCGGGGATGATGAGCGAGCGAGTGAAGGCACCCGAGACGCTCAAGGGGTAGATGGGGTTACCCTCGGCGTCGATTTTATAGGGGCCGTAGGGGTTGTAGTTGTATGTGTTGCCAAGGTAGCCGCTGGCATTCTCCTTGGTGATGCGTTTGATGCTGAGTGCATCGATGGTGAGGGTGCGGCCGTCGGTGGTGACGATGGTGTACTCCACACCGGGAATCTGCTCAACGATGATACCCTCGAGGGTGAGGCCGTTGGTTGTGTAGATGACATCAACGAGGCCCTCCTGGCGGATGTTGACCTGTGCCGAGGTGGTGATGATGGCTCCAAAGAACGCAATAGTTAGGAGAAGAAGTCTTTTCATAATGATTAGGTTAAAATGTGTTTGACAAATATACTAATTCCTTTGTATATATAGATGCACAAGGAGGGTGTTTTGTTGCACGGCAAAGTAACTTTTTTTCAACTTTTTTACATGGTACGCGGTAATGGGCTGGAGGATAGGATGTTGGGGATTGAAAGTTGAAAGAGAATGTCGTTAATGTCGTTAATGTCGTTAAGGTCGTTAAAGTCCTTAAGGGCTTATGGGGCCTATGGGGCCTATGGGTCTTATAAGTCTTATAGGTCTTATAGGCCCCATTTATCCTGCAATCCTTTCGGCCCTTTCGGCCTTTTTTGTCCTTTTTGCCTTTGGGACTCCTCCCCTTGAAAGTAAAAAAAGCAGATAGCGGAGGAATTTCAAGGCGCACAAGAAAGCGGGCTCCGTAGTTTGCTGACGCAAATGAGGAGCCCGCTTATCGCAGTGCAACGCGGAAATTACCCGCTATATGCTTTTTTTAGCCGTTGTAACGCTTCATATTCTCAATCAGCATCAACACCTTGTTCGAGTAGCCCCACTCGTTGTCATACCACGAAACGAGCTTAACGAACTTGGGAGTGAGCTGGATACCAGCCTCTGCGTCGAAGATCGAGGTGCGTGCATCGTCGATGAAGTCGCTCGAAACAACTGCGTCCTCGGTGTAGCCCAGGATACCTTTGAGCTCGCCCTCCGAAGCCTCTTTCATAGCGGCGCAAATCTCAGCGTAGGTAGCCTCTTTTGCGAGGGTACAGGTCAGGTCAACAACCGAAACATCGAGGGTGGGAACGCGGAACGACATACCGGTGAGTTTGCCGTTGAGTGCGGGGATAACTTTACCTACAGCCTTAGCAGCGCCGGTCGAGCTGGGGATGATGTTGCCGCCAGCTGCGCGGCCACCACGCCAGTCTTTCACCGAAGGACCATCAACGGTCTTCTGGGTAGCGGTGGTAGCGTGAACGGTGGTCATAAGACCCTCAACCATACCGAACTTGTCGTTGATAACCTTAGCGATAGGAGCCAAGCAGTTGGTGGTGCACGATGCGTTAGAAACGATCTGCTGACCTGCGTAGGTGTCGGTGTTCACACCGCATACGAACATAGGGGTGTCGTCTTTCGAGGGAGCCGACATAACTACATATTTAGCACCAGCGTCGATGTGAGCCTGTGCTTTCTCTTTGGTCAGGAAAAGACCGGTCGACTCAACTACATACTCGGCCTCTACCTCGTTCCATTTGAGGTCTGCGGGGTTGCGCTCTGCGGTTACGCGGATGGGGTTGCCGTTTACAACGAGTTTGCCATCTACTACCTCTACGGTACCGTTGAATTTGCCGTGTACGCTGTCATATTTGAGCATATAAGCCATATACTCAACATCGATAAGGTCGTTGATACCAACTACCTGAAATTTGTCTGCCTGGTTGCAAGCAGCACGGAATACCAAACGACCGATACGACCGAAGCCGTTGATACCAATCTTAATCTGTGCCATAATCTTTTTTCTAATGTGTTAATGGTTATTATGTTGTTTGTCTTCTTTTTCGCACCACAAAAGTACAAACTTCCATCTATTTACCAAAACTATTTTTAAATTTTTTTAGTAACTCCGCCAAAAAGTAACATTGGCTTAACTTTGAGAATGGAAAACTATATAGGGGGTTTAGGGGGTTTAGGGAGTTTAGGGAGTTTAGGGAGTTTAAGGACTTTAAGGACCTTAATTCCCCATAAGCCCCATAAGTCCCATAAGTCCCATTCTCAACTCTCAACTCCCTCTACTCCTCTTTGAAGTCCACATACTCGCCCACGTCCTCGTTGACTCTCTTCTGGGTCTTGGGAACGCTCTTGACGCTCACACGGCCCTCGTTGGGGTTGCGGGGGCGGGAGGTGTTCTGATAGCCTCCGAAGTTCCAGGTGTAGCCCTTGAACTCCTCGCCGCGCTCGTCGGCCTCGTGCATTGCTCGGCGAATACGGTGGCGGAAGATGAGCGAGCCGATAAGGGCCAGCAGGATGAAGAAGCCTATGACGCTGAAGATGAGGCTGAAGATGTCGCCTAAGGAGATTGCGCCCGTCAGGAGCAACACCAGAACGACTATCCATACAATGGTACTGAAATCACTTCTCATAATTTGACTCGTGTGTAATTGTTTCTCGATAGGTATTTTGTATTAGTCTATTTGTTCACTCTGTAGGCCTTCTTCACGCCCGCAATGCGCAGGATGTTGTAGGTGACCATATCGGCCACACTCGACGAGGGTACCTCCACATTTATGAGGCCGCCAATCTGCCCGTCCCTCATAGGCGAGAGGGCCATCGAGCGGATGTTGATGCCGAGGGCGCCCACCGCCTCGGTTATGTGGTTGAGCATACCGCTGCGGTCGTCGGCCACAATCCTTATGGCGGCAATGAAACTACCCTTGCTCGTCTCGCCCTTCCAGCGTGCGGCTATTATGCGGTAGGGATATAACTCCTTGAGCCTACGGGCATTGGGGCAGTCGGAGCGGTGGATGGTCACACCCTTGTTGATGGTCGTGAAGCCAAAGACCTCGTCGCCAAATATGGGGTTGCAGCAACGGGCCGTGTGCCACTCCAAGCCGTGTACCTCGTCGCCCAAGACGAGCTCCTCGGTGTTCTTCTCCTCCTTGCGTGGGGTGGGGAGCTTGACGGGTGTGGGGGGCGTTGCGGGAGCCTCCTCGCCCGCCAGGTGGCGTGTGATAATATCCTTTATGTCGGCCATATCGACTCTCTCGTCGACAATGCGGCCGTAGAGTTCTATGCCTGTGCGCAGTTTGTAGTGTTTGCACAGGAGCGTTACGGCATCATCTATGGCGATGGCGAGTTTCCAGTTTTTGAGCTTCCTTTCGAGCTCCTCGCGGCCCAGCTTGGCCAGCTTGCTCTCCTCCTCGCGCAGGTAGGCCTTGATGCGGTTGCGGGCCTTGCTCGTAACCACCACATTGAGCCAATCGGTCTTGGGCCTCTGGTTCTTGGAGGTGAGGATGGTGACGATGTCGCCATTGTGCAGGCGCTCCTTGATGGGGACATTTCTCTCGCCAATCTTGGCACCCACGCAGCTGCTGCCCACCGAGGTGTGGATGTCGAAGGCGAAGTCCAGAACGGTTGCACCCTCGGGCAGCTTGCGTATGTCGCCCTTGGGGGTGAAGACGAAGACCTCGCGGTTGGTGGCGTAGGCGTCGAGCTTCTGGCAGAGCCCCGACTTGCTATCGCCGCTCTCCTCGATAATCTCCCTCAGGCGCGAGAGCCACTCCTCGTGGCTTATGGTGCCGCCACCCACACCCTTGTAGCGCCAGTGGGCGGCAATGCCTCGCTCGGCCACCTCATCCATACGCTCCGTGCGGATTTGGAACTCCACCCACTCGCCAAAGGCCGAGACGGTCGTGTGGAGCGACTCGTAGCCGTTGCTCTTGGGGATGGATATCCAATCCCTCATACGATTGGGGTTGGGGGTGTAGAAGTCGGTCACTATCGAAAAGACATTCCAGCAGAGCATCTTCTCCTGCTCACGAGGGCAGTCAATAATTATGCGGATGGCGAAGATGTCGAAGACCTCGTCGAACTTCACTCCCTGCTTCTGCATCTTGCGCCAGATGGAGTAGATACTCTTGGTGCGGCTCTTCAGGTGGTAGCGTATGCCGTTCTCCTGCATCCTGCGCTCCACGGGGGCGAGCACATCGGCAATCAGAGCCTCCCTCTTCTGGGCGCTATCCTCGAGTTTCTGCTTGATTTCGGCGTGTGCCTCGGGCTCAATGTGGGCGAAGGATATCTCCTCCAGTTCGCTCTTGATGTTGTAGAGGCCGAGTTTGTGGGCAATCTGAGCATAGAGGTTCATACTCTCCCAACACTTGCGCGTCTGCTTCTCGGCGGGGAAGAAGTCTATGCTACGCATAACCTCCAGTCGGTCGGCCAACTTGAGGAGTATCACTCGCGGGTCGGTGGAGTAGGAGATTATAAGGTCCCTGAAATCGTCAATCTGGCTCTTGTCGGCCTTGGTCTTGATACTCGATATGTCGTTCATACCGAGGATGATGCCAACGGGAGCCTCGCCAAAGAGGCGGTTGACCTCGGCAAGCGACAGCAGCTCCATACGGGCCGCATCGTGCAGCAGGGCAGCGATGACAGAGTTACGGCCCAAGCCTATTTCGGAGGCGACAATGGAGGCCGTAGCCACAGAGTGCCCCACAAGCGGTGTGCCGTCATAGCGTTTCATCCCCTCCAGAGCCTTTACGGCCATCTCTAAGGCCTGGGCTATGAGCCCCTGGCTGTGGTCGCTGAAGAGTTTGGAGCAGAGGGATAGGAAGTCGCTGTAGTGCTGTTCTGTGTGTGTCATCGTATTATTAAAAGGTAATTACTATATATATTCAACGACTGCGAAGGCCATAATATTGTAGTAGCGCTCCGCAGTCGTTTTTTTTGGGTCGGTTGTCGGTTGCAGTTTGCTACCAGATAATCACTCTCTCCTCGGGAGCACGATACATAGCGCCCTCGGTGATGGCAAATGCGTTGAGGAAGTCCTCAATGTTGGGCAGGGTGCCGTTCACTCTCCATTTGCCGAGCGAGTGGGGGTCAATCTTCGTCAGGCGCACAATCTCCTGCTCGCGGATGTTCTGAGCCCAGAGGGTTGCATAGGCGATGTAGAAGCGCTGCTCGGCGGTGAAGCCGTCGATGGGCTCAGGGATGTTCTCACCCATAGCATCCTTCAGAGCGGTCATAGCCACTCGCAGACCACCCTGGTCGGCGATGTTCTCACCGAGGGTGAACTGACCGTTGGCGTGCAGACCCTCCTTGTTCACCTCAATGGCGTCGAACTGAGCCACGAGCCTCTGTGCCCTCTGATTGAAGGCCTCGGCATCGGCCTTGGTCCACCAATCCACAAGGTTGCCATCTTTGTCGTACTGACGGCCCTGGTCGTCGAAACCGTGGGTCATCTCGTGGCCGATAACCACACCAATGGCGCCATAGTTCACAGCGTCATCGGCCTCGGGGTTGAAGAAGGGAGGCTGAAGAATTGCTGCGGGGAAGCAAATCTCGTTGGTGGTGGGGTTGTAATATGCGTTCACAGTCTGAGGACTCATGAGCCACTCACTCTTGTCTACGGGCTTGCCGAGGTCGGCCAGATTGTCGGCGGTGTGCCAAGCGCTTGCGCGACGAACATTCTGGAGGTAGCTCTCTGCGGGGTCGATGGTGAGGCCCTCATACTGCTCCCAACTGTCGGGATAGCCAATCTTCACGGTGAAGGAGGCGAGTTTCTCGTGGGCCTTAGCCTTGGTCGCGTCGCTCATCCACTCCAGAGCGTCGATGTGTTTGCCCAGAGCCTTCTGGAGGTTGCCTACAATCTCCAACATCTTATCCTTGTACTCCTGAGGGAAGAATTTTTCGACATAAATCTTACCTACCGCCTCCGAAAGGTTGCCGTCGGCTACCGAGAGGGAGCGTTTCCAGCGGGGGCGCTGCTGCTCGCTGCCCGAGAGGGTGCGGCCGTAGAACTCGAAGTGGGCTGCTGAGAAGTCGTCCGAGAGGTAGTTGGCGGCGGTGCGCAACTCGTGGAAGCGGAGGTAGTCCTTGATGACCTCAAGGTCGGCCTTGCCGATGAGTCGGTTGGCGGCCGAGAGGGCGGGCAGCTGGCTTACAACCACCTCGGCGGGCATCTCAAAGCCCATAGCCTCGGCGTAGGCATCCCAATCAACATTGTTGAACTTGCGCCTAAACTCCTTGAGCGAGAGTTTGTTGTAGTTTTTGAGGGGGTTGCGGCGCTCCACATTCGTAAAGTGCGACTCGGCAAGCTCCTTCTCGATGGTCATAACCGACGAGGCGATGCGCTCGGCCTCCTCGGGGGTGTAGCCTGCAAGCTGCGAGATGCTCTTGATGTACTGCACATAGCCATCGCGGATGGCACCTCCGTCCTCGGCGAAGTAGTAGTCGCGGTCGCCCAGACCGAGGCCCGACTGGCCGAAGTAGAGAACATTCACAGCGGTGTTCTTCTCGTCGGGACCAACGCCCGAGGCGAAGAATACATTGGCGCTCTCCATATGGGTCCTACCGATGTGGGCCGAGAGCTCCTCGCGTGAACTGATGGCGTCGATGGCCTCGAGTGCGCCCTTGACGGGAGCCACGCCCTCACTATTGAGGCGCAGGCTGTCAAGACCGAGCAGATAGAGGTCGGCGAGCTTCTGCTCCACCGAGCCTGCCTCGGCTTTGCTCTTCTTCAGGCCGTCGAATATCTCCTTGACTCTCAGTTCGTTGCTCTGGCGCAACATATCAAATGCACCATAGCGCGAGTACTCGGGAGTCAGAGGGTTGCGTTTCTGCCAACCGGCAGTGAAATGCTCATAGAAATCCTCATTGAGAGCATAGCTCTCATCGAAGTTTGCGGGGTCAAGTGCGGGGGTGTTCTTCTGGCCGCCACACGAAGAGAGTGCGGCTGCTGCAAAGAGTAGAATCATTGTTCGTTTCATAAAAATTTATAGGTTATGTGTTTAGTATTTCCTTCCTTTTTCCCACCCTCTGCACCACTCAAGGCGGCCTCTGGGGCAGAATTTGTCGGTTGCTACTTGCAAAGATAAACATTTTTTGTATATTTGTAAATAGGAATATTTGTTTAACCCCTTAAAATAGATGAACTATGAAACGAATATTATCTCTTTTGGTGGCCATCGTGTTGGTGTTCGGAACTACGCAAAATGCTGCTGCACAGGAGCGTGGCGAATGGAGTATTAGAGGTGGCGTGGGCTGGTTCTCGGTGCCCGACTTGATTGGCGCACTGGTTGCCGGTTTGGGCTCCATTGACACCACAGAAGGTGTTACCCGCCAGGAGTTTATACCTCTTCTGAATCCCAATGTGGGCATCTATTGCAGTATGAATGATTGGCTCTCGCTGGGTACCTCTTTTACGGTCGGTTACTCCACAGCAAAGACCGTTATGGAAGATACGGGGCGGGTCAATAAGAGTGTCAGCGTACTCTATCCGTCGGTCTACATTGGCGGCATCACTAAGTATTACTCCTATGGCAAGTTCTCCATCTATGGACTCTATGAAGTGGGTGCTGCGCTCTACTCTGTGACCCAATTTTCTGATGGCGAAAATAGACATCAACTGAGCTTCTCGCCAATGGCAAATGTCTACCCGATAGG
>JAGBFH010000014.1 GCA_017936605.1 Tidjanibacter sp. | reverse complement strand
TTGTTGGCAAAAAATTCCCCTCGCTCTATGCGTTTTTTGTGTCTAAAGTCTATGGTCTAATGTCTTTTAAGGACATTAAGGAATCTCCCATTTCTCTCATCTCTCTCATCTCTCTCATCTCTCTCATCTCTCTCATCTCTCCCATTCTTCTACCGAAGCACAACAGACCTCTCCCCCGCTTCGCGGACCCTCCCTGTGCGCGAGGACGCGCACGCAATTTTCGAGCACCCCTCCCGACCTCCCCTTTCGTAGGGGAGGAGTCCCAAAGGCAAAAAGGTCCGAAAGGGCTTATGGGGCTTATAGGTCCCATAGGTCTTATAAGTCTTATAGGCCCCAAATGACCTTAATTTTCCATTGTCAATTTTCAATTTTCAATTCTTTGTTGTACTTTTGTGGCGTGGAAAGATTTGGCTGCTTGCAAACCACGCCGCGCCACTCGCGGCAAAAAAGTGCTAAAAAGCGATAGTCGGAGCGTTCGCCCCCGACCTCTACAATCAAGAGCTAAAGCTATCCACCAACGAATTTTGGATTATTAACAACAGTTGATTGTTTGATTGTTGGCAACTTTATTGTCAATTTTCAGCTCTCAATTTTCAATTTTATTAAAAGGTATGGCTTTTTTGTTTACTTCCGAGTCGGTGTCTGAGGGACACCCCGACAAAGTCTCCGACCAGATTTCGGACGCTATTCTTGACGAATTTTTGCGCAAGGACCCCACAAGCAAGGTCGCTTGCGAGACTCTCTGCACCACAGGTCTTGTGGTAGTTTCGGGCGAGGTGCGCTCGGATGCCTATGTCGACATTCAGGGCGTAGCGCGCAGGGTTATCAACCAGATAGGTTACAACCGTAGCGAGTTGCAGTTCGATGGCAACTCGTGCGGCATACTTTCGGCCATTCACGAGCAGTCGAGCGACATCAATCAGGGTGTCGAGCGCGAGGTGGAGGAACAGCAGGGTGCCGGCGACCAGGGCATTATGTTCGGCTACGCCTGCACCGAGAGCCGCGAGCTTATGCCCGCAACGCTCATCCTCTCGCACGTGATTCTCAAGGAGCTGGCCGCCATCCGTCGTGAGGGCGAGGTTATGCGCTACCTGCGCCCCGACTCGAAGAGTCAGGTGACCATCGAGTATGACGACAACGGCACCCCCCTGAGGGTACACACCATTGTCGTTTCGACCCAGCACGACGACTTCGAGGATTGCCAGCGAATCATTGCCGACGATGTGCGAGGCATCCTGATTCCTCGCGTGAAGGCGCGTCTGGAGAAGGCGGGTGACCATCTGGCCGAGCTCATTGGCGACGACTACATCCTCTATGTGAATCCCACGGGCAAGTTCGTTATCGGTGGTCCCCACGGCGATACGGGCCTCACGGGTCGCAAGATTATCGTTGACACCTACGGTGGTCGCGGTGCCCACGGTGGCGGTGCCTTCTCGGGTAAGGACTCCTCGAAGGTGGACCGCTCGGCAGCCTACGCCGCACGCCACATTGCCAAGAATATGGTGGCCGCAGGTGTGGCCGAGAGGATGTTGGTGCAGGTGAGCTACGCCATTGGTGTGGCCGAGCCCATTAATATCTTTGTGGATACCTTTGGTACCTCGAAAGTTGGCGTGAGCGACGGAAGAATAGCCGAGATAGTATCCGAAATGTTCGACCTCCGCCCTGCGGCCATCGTGCGCCGCTTTGGCCTCACAAACCCCATCTTCGAGCCCACAGCCTCCTATGGTCACTTCGGCCGTAGGCCCTACACCGAGGAGATGGAGCTCACAAGGGGCGGCAAGACCACCCGCGAGCAGGTGAAATTCTTCGGCTGGGAGGAGCTCGACGAGGTAGAAAACATCAAGAGGGTTTTTGGCCTCAAGTAAAGCCGCCCCCGAAGCAAAGCGGTAATTGTTATAACGATACGCAGTATCGTCTAAAAATTTTTGGGGCGCCTTTTGTGCCAGAGTGGCACTTTTATTAAGGGTGGCTCCGAAGTAGGGTGGTGCAAATGCAGCGATACGCAGTATCGCCTAAAAGTTTTTGGTTCCGCTTTTTACAAAAAGGCGGCAACGGCCGCAACGAGTGAGGGTGGCTCCGAAGCAAAGCGGTAATTAGAATTACGACAAAAGGTTACACTAAAAGTTTTTTGCGTCGCTTTTTTACAAAAAAGCGACAGAAGAATGGAAAAGTTTATAATATCGAACGGTTGCGCGTTGCGCATTGCCGACTCGCGTAAGGGTGAGAAGGCTATATTGTTCCTCCACGGCTACCTCGAGAGCCTGGATGTGTGGGAGGACTTCGCCAAGATGCTTGCGAAGGATTACCGTACGGTGGCTATGGACCTGCCCGGTCACGGCATCTCGCAGGTTATGGGCCCCATCCACACTATGGACTTCTTGGCCGATACGGTTGTGGGTGTGCTCGATGAGCTGGAGATTGAGAAGGCCACTATTGTGGGCCACTCGATGGGTGGCTATGTGGCGCTCCAGACCCTGCGCCGTCACCCCGAGCGCCTGGAGGGTATCGTGCTCTTGAGCTCGACCCCCAATCCCGACTCGCCCGAGAAGCTCCTCGACCGCGACAGGGAGATAGCTATGGTGGAGGGCGGCCATAAGGATATGCTCGCCTCGACGGCGGCCAAGAACGGCTTTGCTACGGAGAATCTGAAGAGGATGCAGGACGAGATTATCTTCCTCGAGGAGCAGGTTCTGGTCACCGAGCCTGAGGGCGTTGTGGCCCTGCTGAGGGGTATGAAGGAGAGGGAGGATAGCAACGAGCTGCTGCAAAAGAGCACTCTGCCCCAACTCTTCATCTTGGGCAAGAAGGATAACTATATCCCCCTGGAGGTCGCCGAGGAGATGGTGAAGAACCACCCCCAGGCGTCGGTCGCTTGGCTTGAGAACTCCGGCCACCTGGGCTACTTCGAGGAGCCCGAAGCTACGGCCGAGGCCATCAGGACATTTATGGCCCAAGTTTCCTAAGCAGGTGGCAACGGCCACGGCGGGCACAACGGTGCCAGCGAGTGAGGGTGACTCCGAAGCAAGGCAGTAGGTAGAATTATAACATTAGGTTACACTAAAAGTTTTTGGTTCCGCTTTTTACAAAAAGCGGAAGAAAGGTATGAAAGTATATAAATTTGGTGGAGCCTCGGTGAAGGAGGCAGCAGGTGTGAGGAATCTTGCGGAGATTGCGCGAGGTACCGAGGGACGACTCTTCATTATTGTGTCGGCTATGGGTAAGACGACCAACGCCCTCGAGAGGGTTATGGAGAACTTCTGGGAGGGCCGCACCGGCGAGGCTGTGGTGGCTATGCAGCAGATTGTGGACTACCACGCCACCATCCTTGAGGGTCTGTGGGGTGAGCCCCACCTGCCCCAGAGGGTGCGCGGACTCTATGAGGAGCTGGAGGAGATTATCACCCTCTCCAACCCCCAGAGCCGCAGCTACGAGGAGTGGTACGATAGGATTGTGAGCTTCGGTGAGCTCATCTCGACAACCATTGTGAGCGAGTACCTGAACTATGTGGGCATCGGCAGCCACCTGTTGGATATGAGGCGTATATTCCTCACCAGCAACCGCTTCCGCGATGCTAACATAGACATCGTGAGCTCCACGCCACGCCTACAGAAGGCCGTAGAGTTGGCCGAGGAGAGGGTCATTGTGGGTCAGGGCTTCATTGGTGCCACCGAGCAGGGCGCAACCACCACCATCGGTCGTGAGGGCTCCGACTACTCGGCAGCCGTTGCGGGCTACATCCTCGATGCCGAGAGTGTGTCGATTTGGAAGGATGTGGAGGGTATCCTCAATGGCGACCCCAAGCAGTTTGAGGATGTGAGCTACATCCCCGAGCTGACCTACCTCGACGCCATTGAACTCGCCTATAGTGGCGCACAGATTATCCATCCCAAGACCATCAAACCTCTTCAGAATAAGAGTATTCCTCTCTATGTGAGGTGCTTTGTCAACCCCTCGCTGCCCGGCAGTGTCATCAAGGCCGAGATTGACAAGCCCATCGACAAACCCATCCTGATTCTCAAGAAGAACCAGATACTGCTCTCCATCAAGCCCGAGGACTACTCATTCATCCTCGAGGAGCGTATGGCCGAGATTTTCAGGATTCTGGAGAGTCATCGTGCTAAAGTACATTTGGTGCAAAATTCGGCCATCAGTATGGCACTCTGCATAGACTCCACACGCTACCTCGACGAGATTGTCGAGGAGTTCCACAAGGCGGGCTTCACGGTGAAGTACAATAGCGATATGGAGCTGCTGACCATCCGCGGCTACAAGAAGGAGCACCTCCAGCAGTATGCCGAGTCGGAGTCGGTATATATGACCCAGCGTTCGCGTAAGGTCTTGAGAATCATTCGTAAAACCAAAACGGAGTAGGGGAGTATGGCAGTGCTTATTTATCGTTCGCTCCCCTCGACCAACTCGGAGGTCAGGAAGCCCGGCTACCGCCACGGCGACGCGGTGATTGCCAAGGAGCAGACCGCAGGCCGCGGCCAGAGGGGCAACAGGTGGAGCAGCAAGGCGGGTGAGAACCTCACCTTCTCGCTCGTGTGGGAGCCCACATTCCTCGAGGCCAAGCGCCAGTTCCTTCTCTCGGAGGCGGTGGCTCTGGCTCTGACGGACACCCTCGCCGAGTATGGCATAAGGTCCAAGATTAAGTGGACCAACGATATCTATGTGGGGCGCAAGAAGATTTGTGGCATACTCATCGAGCACGACCTCGGCACGGATGGCCACCTCGCACGCACTATTGTGGGCATCGGTCTGAATATCAACCAGAAAGAGTTTGAGGAGTGGGTGCCCAATCCCACCTCTATGGCGCTCCTTGAGGGCAAGAGCTACGATGTGGGCGAGGTGTTCCAGAGGCTCTATGACGCACTCGAGGCCCGCTACAATCAGCTCCAGAGCGACCCCGCGACCATCGAGCGCGACTACGACGCGCTGCTGTTCCGCAAGGGCGAGCTGGCAACCTATGCGCTCCCGAGCGGCAAACGATTCGAGGGCGTCATACTGGGCGTGAAGCCTTCGGGCGAGTTGCTTGTGGAGAGCCAGGGGATGGTGGTACCCTACCTATTCAAGGAAATCGAGTTCGTCATTTAAGAGCCTGCCTTGTGCGAGCGTGCCTTGTGGGTGCTTTTTGCACCAAATTCCCGATAGCGAGTTCCTCATTTACCTCTCGTAAACTGCGGGCTACCTACTGAAATTTGGCACAAAAATCCCCTCACAAAACCCGCTCTTGGGGAATTGACAATTGAAAATTTTTGGAGGGTAAAATACCTTAAGGACTTTAAGGACTTTAAGGACTTTAAGGACCTTAAGGACCTTAATGACCTTAAGGAGATTAAGGAGCATAGGAGCCCTGACAAACGCTAATAGCTAACAGCGATACGCAGTATCGCCTAAAAGTTTTTGGTGCAGCTTTTTACAAAAAGCTGCGAAAGAAAAGGCGCGAAGAAGCGACAATAAGAGCAGCTTTTCACAAAAAGCGGCAAAAAAAATAAAAAAAATTTAGGGGGGCGTGCAACAAAAAGCCCCCTTTGTGCATCTATACATTTAGAGAGAAAGGCATATGACCATTGAGAGCATCATACGCGGTTGCCAGCAGGGCGATTCGGAGGCTCGCAGAGAGTTGTACCAGATGTACGCCACAGCGATGTTTTCGCTTGTGCGACGCTATATCAAGGTGCGCGCTGCGGCCGAGGATGTCTTCCACGATGGTTTTGTGCTTGTCTACACGAAGATTGAGAGCTACGACTTCAGGGGCTCCTTCGAGGGGTGGATGAGGAGGCTTTTTGTCAATGCCGCGCTCAACTACCTGAGGCAGGAGGGGCGTGTGGACGAGGTCGATGAGGATGTGGGCTCTCTGCCGCCCGGCACTGCGGGGGGCGCACCGCCAGAGGCCCTCGGGCGGATTGGCGACCAAGAACTGATGGCGCTTATGGAGGAGTTGCCACCCGGGTTCCGAACAATCATAAACCTCCACGCAGTCGAGGGCTACTCCTACCCCGAGATTGCCGAGATGCTCTCCATAAGTGAGGCAACCTGTAGGAGTCAATTCCTCCGAGCGCGACGACGACTCGCGCAACTGATTGAAGAGAACGAAAAATAGAGCAGACAGATGAATAATATAGAGAACGATAAATTCCAACGAGAGCTTGGCGATAAGCTGGGCCGCTTCCGCGAGGAGCCTCCCGAGGGTATGTTCGAGCGCATCGAGCAGACCCTGCTGGCAGGCGGCCTTGCAGGTGGCGCCGAGAGCCCCGCCGAAGAGCCCGCAAAGGTCATCATCCCCCTGTGGCGCAGGCCTCTCTTCAGGGGTGTTGTGGCATCACTGGCCGCAGCGTCGGTGTGTCTGGCCGTTATTCTGGTGGGTGGCCGCAAGGAACTCCAAGAGCTTGGCGTGGAGCAGGTTGCAACCTCCCAGAGGGTTGAGAATACCGGCGTAGAGGCTGTTGTGGAGTCCGCCGAGGAGATTGCGGTGGCTGAGGTCCAGGAGGCTGAGGTGAAGGCTGTTGCTGCCTCTGTGGTGACCTCTAAGCCCACTCTGATGGCCGTGGCCGAGCGCCAGACGGGTCAGGTGTTCGCTGTTTCTGCTGTGGAGCAGGGTGGCCTCGACGGACAGATGGCTGTCGGCCACGAGGAGCAGAGCGCAAGCTCCGAGCAGGGCGAGGTGACCGAGCCGAGGAGTGCCTCGGAGCAGAAGACCCCTCAGGGGCCTTCGGCCACACGCAAGTCGCGAAGCTCGCGCGAGAGGCTGGCCGACGCGGTGGGCTCGCGCAAAAACAGCAACCGTCGCAGCGATAGCGAGTTGGAGGAGTATTGGCGCGGTGTGCTTGGCGAGCAGGAGGAGAGCCGCGGTGGACTTAAACCCCTGCAGGTGGGCATCTATACGGCCAATCTGGGCTTCAATCGTGGCGATGTGCAGATGGACAATGTGTCCAACTCCCAGATGCTCGTCAAGGAGCAGACCGAGTTGGGGGGTGGCTCGTTCCTCGGCCCTATGATGGCGCAGAAGGAGAAGGTGGCCACTCTGGAGCACTCTATGCCCGTGTCGGTGGGTGTGACCGTGAACTACTCCCTGACCGACTGGCTCTCGCTCGAGAGCGGACTGCTCTACACCTCCTACTCGTCGCGTGGCGAGTCGGCAGGTATGATGAGTAGCTATGTGCGCAAGCGTAGTATGGACTACCTTGGTGTGCCCCTGAATGTGAGGTTCGATGTAGTCGAGTACGATGGTCTGACGCTCTACGGCAGCCTTGGCTTTACGGCCGAGCTGTGTGTGGCGGCCAAGGATAGGCTCCTGCTCGATGGCGCACTCAACTCGGTGACCACTCTCACCGATTTCGATAGGCTGACCGGCTCGCTCAATGCAGTTGCGGGTGTCAACTATAACCTTTTTGATAATATCGGCCTCTTTGGTGAGGTGGGCTGCTCCTACTGGAGTGTGCCCGACAGCTACCCCGAGAACTACCGCACGATTCACCCCCTGAGTCTGGCAACTCGCCTGGGCTTGAGCTATTCGTTTAACTAAAGCAAATGACTGATACTGAAAGATATGAAACGCATAATTAAGATACTCCTTTATCTCCTGGGGGTGGTGATGCTCTCGGCCTGTAGTGTCAATATGGACTTAGACTTCGACCCTATGGATAGTCCGCAGAACCCCTCGGATGACGGCTCGGGCGATTTTGTCACCTCGTTTGGCACCCTCGTGTTGCAGCCTACGACCATCGTGACCGATGAGGGCAAGATTCTCTCGGTGGTGGAGATGGCTCCCTCGATTGGTTGGCGCGAACTGGAGAGTGTTGTGGATGGCAGCGGCCGCGCAGTGTTCAACTACACGATTCTCTCGAGCTTGGCGCTCAATAAGTTCAGCGTGAGGCTCAATAGCGTCTATGAGATTTTCATCGATGAGCTGGAGTTCTACGATAGTACCACCACCGAGAATGGTGCTATGAGTAAGCTCATCCACCCGGCTATGCCCTATCAGGCGACCTATAGCGGGGGCTATGTGAATATGAACATCTACTACAACGCCACACTCTCGCCCGAGGAGAGAAGGCCCAATATATCGCTCAACTGCGATATGGCAACCTCCACCGAGGATACCCTTATGGCACATCTATGCTATGTGAATGAGGATTGGGAGTCGAATCCCTATGGACCACTGCGCAATGTGTGGTTCTCGTTCCGCGTGCCCGAGGAGTATGTGGAGAGGGTGTCGATGGCGAGCATCTTTGCATTCCGGTGGTGCTGGTGGCTCGACGACAACAACTATGAGCTGGGTATAGGTAAGTCCAATGTGAGCATTATGTATGCCGACTCCTTCACCGATGGCGGCCGCTTGGCCATTCTGCCTCAGGGACTGTAGGGGAGAGATAGCGCCCCCCCCCGAGGGCGAAAATAGGGATAAAAAAAGAGAGGTTTTCCGTAGTGGAAAACCTCTTTTAGTTGGGCTGCACGGACTCGAACCATGAATAACAGGACCAGAATCTGTTGTGTTACCATTACACCACAGCCCAATTGCGAGTGCAAAAGTAGTGTTTTTTTCGTTATCTGCAAACTTCCGAGAAGATTTTTTCGATTTTTTCTGCAAAAAAGTTCGTAGACGGAGAACAGAGAACAGAGAACAGAAATCTGAAAACTGATAACTGAGAACTGAAGACAGACCTCTCCCGCCTTCGGCACCCTCCCCTAACTTAGGGGAGGGAATCATTTTGGCACAAAGGTCTTTAAGGTCTTTAAGGACCTTAAGGACCTTATATCAACTCCCTTTTTGCCCTTTCGGCCCTTTTAGCCCTTTCGGCCATTTTGGCCCTTTTAGTCCATCCCCTCCCCTAAGTTAGGGGAGGGTCCGCGAAGCGGGGAGAGGTCTGCCTACTCGGCGGCGAGGGTTGTGACGGGCTCCGAGCGAGCGATGTAGGTGGTGGTCATCACGCCGTCGGCAAAGCCAAAGGCTATACCGGTGTAGGATGTCGAGGGCTCCAGACCGTTGTAGATGCCTGCAAAGCCGCCCTCGTAGATGTTCGACTCGAGCTCCTCGGCGGAGAAAGTCGCCAAAACATACTCGAAGAGGGCTGCATCATCCCTGCTCTCACACTCCTCGGTGGGCAGCACAACAACCAGATAGGGGTCCATATTGCTTGCCGAGCCGTTTACCTGCACATAGCTGTCGGCAGGATTGGAGAGCTCGATAGTGATCTCATTGTCGGAGCTGCCCGGGGTGGCCATAGGCTCCGAGGTGTACTCCACGAGGGTTACGGCTCCGGGCACGCAACTGCGGTTAAGTGCCGAGGCCATAATGTAGTAGTCGGTGGCGGGGGCGCACTCGTAGGGCTGGTTGCGCTGGGTGCCCTTCTTGATGATGGATGAGTAGAGGCTCTCGATGGAGGTGCCCTCACTCTCGGCGGCAGCCACGCGCTCGGCCATAATATACTTATAGGTATCCTCTGGCTTCTCGCACCCCTCCTGACTCATAATGCTCTCAATTTCGGCCACGGTGAAGACATCCCACACATAAGCCTCCTTCTTGCGGGCGGGGGTGATGGTGATGCTCATCTTGTGGCGATACTCGCTGACACCAATGGTGAAGTCCATATCGATGGTGGGCTCGGCTACGGTGGTCACATAGTTGTAGCTTATGTCGCTCGTGCGGGTGCCCGAAGAGGTGATGCCCACGGCAATGGTCACATAGTCGGTCTCGGGGCGGAGCTCATTGAAAGCCTGCCACTTCTCGCCCTTGTAGGTGAGGCTGGCGAGCATCTCCGAGAAGCTGAGCCACGCGTTGTCGGCCATCTGGCGCACCCTTGCCATCTCGCTCTCGAAGATGGCATCGTCGCTCTCGAACTGCTCGAAGGCGGTGCGCTCCATTGTGGCGATGTAGAATGATTTGTTGTTGTCCGAGGGGAGAATCTGGGCTATGAAACTCGAGTGGGCGATGTCCGAGAAGTTTATCTCGAAGCTGAGGCCGTCGGCCCTCTTCTGGCTCACCGCGAGGCTCACACTCTCGGCACCCTCATAGGAGATGGTGAGCGAGGTGGTGCGGGGCTCGGCGGAGGTGTTTTTGGTGGCCGAGAGGGTAAGGCGACCGGCGGTGGCGGTGTCAACCGTGAGCCAGTCGGCATCGTGGGAGGCCTGGATGGTTTGACCCTCCACGGGGTTCTCAATCTGGTAATCAACACTCACGGGATTGCCGGCGCTGTTGAGCTCTACGGCCTTCTGGGAGAGGGTTACGACGGGAGTTTTCTCCTCGGTGATGGGAGGCTCGGGCTTGGGCTCCTCATCGGGCTCCTGGGGCTGCGTGCAGGCGACCATTGCCACCATCGCGGCCAAGAGTAGTGCAAATAATTTGAGTTGTTTCATAATTGTTTTTTGTGGTTTTTGGTTTATGGCTAACAGCTTATCTTGCAGCCTCGTAGAGGGCGGCAATCTCGGCGGGCCAGAGCGACTCGTCGATGGTTTCGAGCACCAGAGGCATATTGTCGAAGCGGGGGTCACGAGCGATATAGCGGAAGCACTCCCATCCTATCTGGCCCTCGCCGAGTCTCTCGTGGCGGTCTATGCGGCTACCCAGAGGGCGCATAGCGTCATTCAGGTGCATACCGCGCAGGTAGTCGAGCGAGATGATGGAGTCAATCTTGCGGAAGGTCGCCTCGCACGCCTCGGCAGAGCTGAGGTCATAGCCCGCAGCAAAGGCGTGGCAGGTATCTATACAGTAGCCCACGCGCGACTTATCCTCCACGCGGTCAATAATGTAGGCTATCTGTTCAAATTCGTGTCCGAGGTTGGTGCCCTGACCTGCGGTATTCTCAATGACGGCCGTCACACCTTTGGTCTTCTCGAGTGCGATATTGATGCTCTCGGCCACACGCTGGAGGCTCTCCTCAAGGCCTATGCGCCCCAGGTGGCTTCCGGGGTGGAAGTTCAGGCGGTCGAGGCCGAGAAGTTCACAACGGCGCATCTCCTCAACGAACGACTCGCGCGACTTGGCGAGCCCTTCGGCGTCGGGGTGACCGAGGTTTATCAGGTAGGAGTCGTGTGGCAGGATTTGTGAGGGACCGTAGCCATACTGCTCACAGGCGGCACGAAAAAGCTCTATGTCGCGCTGTGTGAGGGGGGCGGCGAGCCACTGACGCTGATTCTTCGTGAAGAGTGCAAAGGCACCCGCACCTATATTGTGGGCATTCTGCGGGGCGTTCCAAACGCCACCCGAGGCAGAAACGTGTGCTCCAAAGTATTTCATAGCTTTCTGGTGTTCCGATGGTTAATTGTTCTGTGTAAGTTTCGCTATACAAAGATAAGAATATCCCGCGAAAATCGTTATATTTGCACGATTATATATTTTTATAGAGGTATAAGAGCGGTTTATATGCCGAGAGGCGTGTGGAAAATAGAGGTACTTTTGGCTGTGGCCACCCTGTGGATGACGGGGGAGGCTGCCGCTCAGTTCACCATACGCCGCACCGAGCCCATACGCGACGGCAAGACCCCCTCGATGGCAGGTACGCTCACCCAGAAGACCATCTCGAGTGAGATTCCCAACGACTACTACGACCACGCCGCCTGGGTGGCCGAGCGCAACCGCATCCGCAAGGAGCGCAACACCTTTGAGCTCGAGGCCACATTCCGCACCTCGGCCCTGCGATTTGACAACTGGACAGCAGGTGGCGACAACACCTTCTCGGGCCTTGCCACACTCTTCATCCACCACCGCTACAAGCACCTACGCTTCACCCACGACCTGACGGTCAATGCCCGCTATGGTCTGAACTACATCGACAAGACCCCCTTCAAGAATGTCGACGAGCTGAAAATCTCGGAGGTTATGTCGTGGAATATTCAGGGCAGCTGGTCCTACTCGGCAACCCTCAACTTCCGTACCCAGCTCTCCGACGGCTACGCCTCGCGCACAGATAAGACCCTCATTTCGTCTATCCTCTCGCCGGGCTTCTACGACATCTCGGTCGGTTTCACCTATGCCCCTGGGAGCCAGCCCTTCAAGATTACCCTCTCGCCCATCTCGGGCAATATGATAACGATGCTCGACGACAGGCTCTACGAGCAGGGGCTCAATGGTGTCCCCGCAGGCACCAAGGTCTTCAGCTCCATAGGTCCCTCGCTCAACATCTCCTTCGACAAGAAGTTCTGGAAGGAGAGGATACGCTATCGTTCGACCCTCTACACCTTCACCAACTTCGCCTCGCCCCCCACATGCAGGTGGGACAACTGGCTCAACTACGACATCTCCAAGTACCTCTCTATGGAGCTCTATGGCGTTGTCTACTACCTCAAGTCGGCCAGCCCCAAGGCGCAGTATCAATACTCGGCAACACTGGGCCTGAGCTACAAGTTCCGCAACAAGTAGCCACCGCCCACACCAACAATAGACAAAAGAATAATAAAGACTCTGAATGAAAAGAGATAGACTCACACTATGGCTTCCCACGCTCATTGCCGCCTCGCTGGCACTGGGTGTGTGGATGGGCTACACATTCTTCACGGGCCGCGAGATGGCCTCGTCCAACGCCACCCCCACAACGAGCACCATAGGCCCACAGCGAGGTGGGAGCAAGATTGACTACACGCTTGACTTGATAGACCAGGCCTACCTCACCCCCGTAGATACCGACTCTCTGGAGGAGAATCTTATGGTGGCCCTTATGGAGCAGCTCGATCCCCACTCTATGTACATCCCCGCACGCGATATGCAGGCCATCAACGAGCCTCTCGAGGGTGAGTTCGACGGCATAGGCGTGGTCTTCAATATGCTCACAGACACCGTTGTTGTGCTCAACACGGTGGCAGGAGGCCCGAGTTATAAGGCAGGCATTTTGCCGGGTGACAGGATAATCACCATCGAGGGTGACACCGTGGCGGGTCGCAAGATAAACCAAGATAAGGTTATCGAACGCCTGCGCGGACCGCGAGGCACAAAGGTCACCGTGGGAGTCCAAAGGAGCAATGTCGAGGGTCTTGTGGATGTGGAGATTGTGAGGGACAAGATTCCTCTGAAGAGCATCGACGCAGCCTTTATGATACGCCCCGAGGTGGGCTACATACGCCTGACGAGCTTCGCTCGCACCACCCACCAAGAGTTCCTCGAGGCCACCGCACGCCTACAGGAGGAGGGTATGAAGAGCCTCATCTTTGACCTGAGGAGCAACAGCGGCGGCTACCTCGACCAGGCCATCCTTATGACCAACGAGTTCCTGCCCGAGGGCAAACTGATAGTCTACACCGAGGACCGCGACGGCAACCAGCAGCGGGAGTACAGCACCGGCGGCGGTAAGCTCCAAGAGATACCCCTTGTGGTGCTCATTGACGAGTATAGCGCCTCGTCGAGTGAGATTCTGGCAGGAGCGCTTCAGGACAACGACCGCGGCACCATCGTGGGTCGCCGCTCGTTCGGCAAAGGCCTTGTTCAGAGCCAGATACCTCTCTACGACGGCTCGGCCCTGAGGCTCACCGTTGCCCGCTATCTTACGCCCACGGGCCGCTCCATACAGAAGCCCTACACGCTTGGGCGTGCCAGCTACGATGCCGACATCCTCGAGCGCTATGAGAGTGGTCAGTTCTTCTCGGCCGACAGCATCCACTTCGACGACTCACTGAAGTATACCACCCCGGGCGGCAAGATTGTCTATGGCGGTGGCGGCATTATGCCCGATGAGTTCGTGCCCATCGACACGCTCGAGATGACCCCCTATTATTATGCGGCCACGGGCCTCAACATCCTCTACCGCTACACGCTCGACTATGCCGACCGTCACCGCAGCAAGATAAACACCATCCATTCGGTCGAAGAGCTCAACGCCTTCCTCGATGGCGACAGCCGTCTGGTGGAGGACTTTGTGGCCTATGCTGCAAAGGTGGGCCTCAAGCCCAACTGGAGCGAAATCAGGACCTCGCGCCGACTGCTGGAGTGTCTGCTGCGTGCCTACATAGGTCGCAATACCTCGCTCGAGGATGTGGGCTACACCTCGCAGATTGAGCCCATCGACGAGCCGCTACAAAAGGCCTTCGAGGTGCTCGGGACGAGGTAGGTGACAAATAGTCGCGCCCGGCACTGCCAATTTGACAGCACCCCTTGTCTGGCACAAAGGTTGCACCTTACGGGGCCGAAAGCGCATATATAAACTACGCTCAAAAAAAACAAAAACAATAATAAAAAAACGACACGAACTATGAATGTAAAACCCCTTTCGGACAGAGTCCTGATTCTGCCCAATCCCGCAGAGGAGAAGACCGCAGGCGGTCTATTCATCCCCGACACAGCAAAAGAGAAACCCCTCACCGGTAAGGTTGTGGCCGTTGGCCCCGGCACCTCGGAGGTGAAGATGGAGGTGGCCGTTGGCGATACGGTGCTCTATGGCAAATACTCCGGCACCGAGGTTCACTTCGACGGCGAGGACTACCTCATTATGAAGCAGTCCGACATTATGGCAGTGATTGGGTAATTCAAAATTGAAAATTGAA
>JAGBFH010000013.1 GCA_017936605.1 Tidjanibacter sp. | reverse complement strand
TGGGAGGGATGGGAGGGATGGGAGGGATGGGAGGGATGGGAGAGATGGGAGAGATGGGAGAGATGGGAGGAATGGGAGAAATGGGAGGAATGGGAGAAATGGGAAATTAGGGAGTTTAGGGAGTCTTCCTTAAAGACCTTAAGGTCCTTAATGCCTTTTGGCCCTTTTGGCCCTTTTCGCCCTTTTCGCCCTTTTGGCCCTTTTGGCCCTTTATTATAATAAGTTCGCGGGTTACAAAAATGTAACCCGCGAACAAAACTAACGACTAACGACTAATGGCTAACGGCCAACAGCCATTACCGCTAAACCACCTCGGCGTAGAGGTCATACTCCTCGCAGTCGGTCACGACAACATCGACCATCTGGCCTATCTCGAGGGACACGGCGGAGGTCACTAAAATCTCCTCGTCGACCTCTGGGCTGTCGTATTGCGAGCGGCCAATCCAGAAGTCGCCCTCCTTGGAGTCTATAATCACGCGCATACGCTTGCCAACCCTCTCGGCGTTGAGTTTCAGCGAGATGCGTTTCTGTATCTTCATAAGTCGCTCCACCCTATCCTCCTTCACCTCGAAGGGCACATCATCTTCCATTGTGAGTGCCGAGGGGGTACCCTCCTCCTCGGAGTAGGCGAAGGCACCCAGGCGGTCGAACCTCACCCTCTCCACAAACTCACACAGCTCCTGGAAGTCCTCCTCGGTTTCGCCCGGGAAGCCCACGAGCATTGTTGTGCGCAGGGCAATATCGGGAATCTCCTTGCGGAGGCGTGCAACGAGCTCCTCGGTCTCGGCCTTGGTGATGCGTCGCCTCATAGCCTTCAGCTGGTTGTCCGAGATATGTTGCAGAGGGATGTCGAGGTACTTACACATCTTGGGCTCATCGCGCATAACCTCAATAACATCCTGCGGGAAGTCGGTCGGATAGGCGTAGTGGAGCCTTACCCACTCCACCCCCTCGATAGCGCACAGGCGCCTGAGTAGCTCGGCCAGACGGCGCTCGCCATAGAGGTCCTTGCCATAGTAGGTGGAGTCCTGAGCGATGACGATAATCTCCTTGACGCCCACAGCCACAAGCCCCTCGGCCTCCTCCAACACCTTCTCCATAGGCACACTGCGGTGGTTGCCACGGATGAGCGGAATGGCGCAATAGGCGCAGTGCCAGTTGCATCCCTCGCCAATCTTGAGGTAGGCGTAGTGGTCGGGGGTGGTGAGCAGTCGGTCGGTCTCGAGCTCAGGCAGATACTCCGCCTCGAGAGCCTCAACCACCTCCTTCAGGGAGCGTGCACCGAAGTAGTCGTCCACCTCGGGAATCTCCTCCCTCAGCTCGTCGGCATAGCGCTCGCTGAGGCAGCCCATCACGAAGAGCTTTTCGATGCGCCCCTCGGCCTTGGCCTCGGCACACTCGAGGATGGTCTGTATGGCCTCCTCCTTGGCGTCGCCAATGAAGCCACAGGTGTTCACAACCACAATTTTGGCCTCATCGGTGGAGTTGGAGTCGGTGACAATCTCGTAGCCCGCCTCATCGAGCTGGGCCATCAGGTGCTCGCTGTCCACAAGGTTCTTGGAGCAACCGAGCGTTATGACATTTATCTTCTTGCTCATCGTTTTCTTCTTGGGGGTACTATTTGTCGCCAAAGAGGGCATTGACATACTCTCGGCGGTCAAAAATCTTCAGCTGGTCCACACCTTCGCCGATGCCTATGTAGTGTACGGGGATGGAGAACTGGTCGCTGATGCCGATGACCACACCGCCCTTGGCCGTACCATCGAGCTTGGTGATTGCCAGCGAGTTGACCTTTGTGGCGGCCGTAAACTGGCGTGCCTGCTCAAAGGCGTTCTGACCTGTCGAGCCGTCCAGAACGAGCATAACCTCGTGGGGAGCGTCGGGGATAATCTTGGCCATCACATTGCGAATCTTGGAGAGCTCATTCATAAGGCCCACCTTATTGTGCAGACGGCCCGCGGTATCTATGAGGACCACATCGGCCTTGTTGGCCACTGCCGACTTGAGCGTATCGAAGGCCACAGATGCGGGGTCGGAGCCCATCTCCTGGCGAATCATCGTAGCACCTGCGCGGTCGGCCCACACCTGAAGCTGGTCGATGGCTGCCGCACGGAAGGTGTCGGCCGCGCCGATGTAGACCTTGCGGCCCGCCTTGACGAGCTGAGCGGCGAGTTTGCCGATGGTGGTCGTCTTGCCCGCACCATTCACACCCACAACCATCACCACATAGGGCACACCCTCGGTAATCGAAAGGCCGAAGTCGTTGTGCTTCTCCTCGCACTCCTGGAGTAGTTGCGAAATCTCATCGCGCAAGATGTCGTTCAGCTCGGCGGTGTTCATATACTTGTCGCGTGCCACTCGGGCCTCTATGTTCTTGATGATTTTCACGGTCGTCTCCACACCCACATCGGAGGTTATAAGCACCTCCTCCAGCTCGTCGAGGAAACTCTCATCCACCTGCGAGCGGCCCGCTACGGCACGCGCCAGACGGCCAAAGAAGCCCTCCTTGGTCTTTCTAAGGCCCTCGGTAATCTCCTCCTGCTGGGAGGGTGCGGGGGTGGCGGGCTCTACGGTTGTTTCGTTACTCTGGAGTGCGACTGCGGGAGCGCTGCTCTCCTCGGTCGGAGCCACAGGCTCCGCCTTGCGTCGCTTGAAGATATCAAATAATGCCATTATTGTATTGTCTATTATCTGTTTTTCTTAGTTTCGGACTTTGGGTTCTCCATTTTCATATCGTACTCCTTGTTTCTCTGGAGCCACTGTTTTGCTGCGCGATTTCCACCTTCGGCCGCCTTGCGATACCACCCTGCAGCCTTCGATTTGTCGCCCAACTCCTTGTCATAAATCTTGCCCAATCGAGCCTGCGCGTTTGTTGCGGTCGCATCATCGCCCTCGGCCAAGCGTTCGTACCACACAATGGCCTCCTTGACATTCTTCTTCATGCCCTCTCCATTGAGGCACATATCGGCCAAAAGACTCTGCGCATCGCGATGTCCCTTCTTGGCAGCTTGGTAGAACAAATCTGCCGCCTTGGCAGCATTTACAGGATAACCATTCATACCAGTGTAATAGTTGACTCCCTCCTGGAACAACTCATCAGCAGAGCGAAATTGGGTGGAGATTACACTTTTGGGCGCATCTGCGTTGCAAACTTCTGCCGCATAGCCTGCCGTAGCAAAGGCCAACAGCGCAAGCGATATTACGATACATCTTTTCATACTACCAAAGTAATTATGGGTTAATAATAGGCAAAGATACACTATTTTTTGAATCTACGCATCAGGGGGGTGGTGCCAAATCGGCTTTCGGCCTCCTCGGGAGTGAGGTTGGCCCAAAATTCGCTATCGTAGTCGAGAGGCGAGAAGGTGGGCTCGAAGCGCGGATTGCGATAGTGGGGCGCGGAGGCGTTATGGGGGCAGCAACTCTGGCACTCGTCGCAACCAAAGAGCCAGCCGCGGGTGTCGAAAGGCTCCTCGGAGGCCCGCTCAACTGTTCTATTTGAGATACAAAGTGTCGTATTTATCCCTCCCTGGGGGTTAATTGCGCCCGTTGGGCATCGTAGCAAACAGCGGCCACACCCCACACACCCACTCTCCCCGTAGGGCTCACTATACTCGTCGCACTCCTCGGGGACCAAAAGTTCGCCCAGGACCATAAACGAGCCGAGCCGAGGGTTGATTATCAGCGAGTTGCGGCCAATCCAACCGATACCTGCAAGGCGTGCGAGGCTCTTTTCGGCCAGAGGGGCACTATCCACGCAAACCTTCACACTCTTTGGCTCCGTGAAGCCCAGCATTTGGGCCGCCTGGCGCAACATCTCGCGTAGCGAGTCGTGGTAGTCGCGCGAGAGCGCATAGGAGGCCACGCGGCAGTCAAAACCCGCCTCATACCCCTCCGAGAGGTGGTTTTTGTAGCCCACCGCCCCCACAATGACGCTGCGAGTGCCGGGGTGGAGTGCCTGCGGGTCGAAGCGTTTGTGGATGTTGCGCTCAAGGTAATCGAGGCGGTAGGCATTGCCTCCTGCGAGCCACTGCTCAAAACGGCGTTTGGCATCGGAGAGTTCGACGGCAGGAACCACTCCCCACACATCAAACCCTACGGCGGCCATCACTTCGTCTATTTTTCTTCGCTTGAGCATCCCAAATTTCAGGCGGTAAAACAAGTTGTTTTACTCCAAAGATTCTACTTTTGCACGATTTTTCGAAATCGAATACCAAAAGAAACTATTATCTTTGTCTACAATTTCAGGCCAAAGATACGAAAATAAGCTGAAAACAATGAACGGTAAGTTTAGAACACTGAAACAAATTTTTGACCACAGCGTCAAGAAATATGCAAAGCTGACGGCTCTCTCGATGTTTGAGCGCGAGAGTATGACCTACAGCGAGATGGGCGAGCGAGTAGCCTATGTGACCAGTATGCTCGTGGGTGCAGGCCTCAAGGCCGGCGACAAGGTGGCCCTGCTGAGTAGCAGTATGCCCAACTGGGGCGTGTGCTACTTTGCGGCCGTCAATGCGGGTATGGTCATCGTCCCCATTATGCCCGAGTTCTCGGGTGCCGAGCTCGACAAAATCATCGCCCACTCCGAGGCCAAGGCTCTCTGTGTGAGCGACAAACTCTACGCGAAGCTCTCCGACGAGACGAAGGAGAGGATGAACATCGTCATCCGCACCAAGAACCTCGGCATCATCTCCCAGAGCTGCACCGAGCAGGGTGAGGCCGCCGAGCCCCAGCCCGACGATCTGGCAGCCATCATCTACACCTCGGGTACCACCTCGGCACCCAAGGGCGTGATGCTCACCCAAAAGGCGTTGGCCACCCAGGTGGAGATCTGCTACACGATGCAGAATGTCGACGAGAACGACATCTTCCTCTCCATCCTCCCCTTGGCCCACACCTATGAGTGCTCGCTCGGCCTGTTGCTCCCCCTGAGCCACGGCTCACAGGTGGTCTATATGGACCGCCCACCCACGGCCTCGGCACTTATGCCCGCCTTTAAGAGCGTAAGGCCCACCATCATCCTCTCCGTGCCACTGATTATGGAGAAGATCTACCGCAGTCAGGTGAAGGCCAAGTTCACAAAGAGCAAATTTATGTCGGCCCTCTACTCGGTGGGCTTCGTTCGCAAATTCTTCCATAGCCTTGCAGGCAAACGCCTCAAGAAGACCTTTGGTGGCCGTCTGCGCTTCTTCGGCATCGGCGGTGCCAAGGTGGAGAGGGAGACCGAGCGCTTTATGCGCGAGGCCAAGTTCCCCTACGCTATCGGCTATGGCCTGACAGAGACCGCCCCCCTCATCTACGGTGCCGTTCCTGCCGACACCCGCCTACAGGCTGTGGGTATGCCCGGCAAGTATGTCGAGGGCAAACTCATAGACATCAACCCCGAGACCGGCGAGGGCGAGCTGGTGGTCAAGACCCCCTGCGTGATGCTCGGCTACTACAAGAACCCCGAGGCCACCAAGGAGGCATTCACCGAGGATGGCTGGTTCCGCACCAAGGACCTCTGTCTGTTCGACAAGAAGGGTTACCTTGTGATTAAGGGTAGGGCCAACAGTATGATTGTAGGCTCCACCGGTGAGAATATCTACCCCGAAGAGATTGAAAGCGTTATCAATACCCACCGTTTAGTAACCGAATCGATTGTTGTGGCCGAGAAAGGTTCGCTCGTGGCATTGGTAGCGCTCGATAAAGAGAAACTCGAAGAGGCCCTTGAGGAGTTCAAGGACAATGTTTCGGCCAAGTACGACGAACTTATGAAGGACATCCGCGACTATGTGAATACCCGCGTGGCCAAGTTCGCCCGCGTATCTAAGGTCGAGGAGCAGAAGGAGGGCTTCGAAAAGACCCCCTCGCTCAAGATTAAGAGGTTTCTCTATAAGAGGGATAAGTAGGCAGAGGCATACCCCCTCACACAAAACCTCCCGAGTTGCAAGGAAGCAACTCGGGAGGTTTTGGTTTTTTGAAAGTTGAGAGTTAAGGAAAGGGCGAAAGGGCAAATTCAAAATTCAAAATTGACAGACCTCTCCCGCCCTACGGGCACCCTCCCCTAACTTAGGGGAGGGGAAGGGCCAAAAGGGCTAAAAGGGCTAAAAGGGCCAAAAGGCATTAAGGACTTTAAGGACCTTAAGGACCTTAAGGACCCATAAGACTTTAGACCTTAGACTTTAGACAAAAAACCGCATATCGCGTCGGGAATTTTTTGCCAACAAGATGGGCGAGGCCCGCAGGCGGCAACGGCCGCAGCGAGTTAGGGTGGTGCTCCAGACCGCTTTCCCTTGAAAGTAAAAACGCATATCTCTGAGGGAATTTTTTGCCAAACAAAGTAGCGGACTCCGCAGGGCACAACGGTGCCAGCGGGTAAGGGTGGTGCTCCCCACCGCTTCCCCTTGAAAGAAAAACCGCATATCGCGGAGGGAATTTTTTAACAACAAGATGGGCGAGGCCCGCAGCTTACTAAGCGTAAGTGAGGGTCTCGCCCGTTGCAGTTGGTGAAAAATTCACCCGCGAGATGCGGTTTTTACTTGATGCGCTCGTAATACTCGCGAGTACGAGTATCTACACGAATCTTGTCGCCGGTGTTGATGAACAGGGGAACCTTAACGGTTGCGCCGGTGTTCACGGTTGCGGGCTTCAAGGAGTTGGTCGAAGCGGTATCGCCACGCACGCCGGGCTCGGTGTAGGTAACCTCCATATCGATAATGGGAGGAAGCTCGGCGGTGAGAGCCTGCTCTTTCTCGGTGTGGAACATAACCTCCAGAATCTGACCGTCTACCATAAGGTCGGAGTTCTCGATGAGCTCGCGGGGGATGGTAATCTCCTCGAAGGTCTCCATATGCATCAGGTGGATGCCCAGGTCGTCCTCATAGGTGTACTGGTAGGGGCGACGCTCAACGCGCACGGGCTCGATACGCTCGCTCACCGACGAGTAGGTCTTGTCGAGTACGCGGCCATTCTCGAGGTTTTTGAGTTTGGTGCGGATGAAGGCGGGGCCTTTACCGGGTTTTACATGCTGGAAATCAACAACAAGGAAGGTCTTGTTGTCCATATCGATACACATACCGATTTTGATGTCTGAAGCTGTTGCCATAGTATTAATTTGTTAAATTAGAATATCTGCAATTTCGGGAGGCTTTCTGTCTAACACAGAGCCATCAAGCCACAAAAGTAATTATTTTTGTCCAAATTCCTACAACTCGCGTGTAATAATATCACATTTGAGCCCCCGTTTTTTTATCGCCTCGAGCACTTTGGGCAGAGCGTAGAGCATATTGGGTGCGGCCTTTACGGAGTCGTGGAAGACAATGATGTTGCCCGGGCGCAGGTGGCGTATGACCTTCTGGGCGCATCGCTCGGGCGATACGCGGTGGTCGTAGTCCTCCGAGATGCTGTTCCACATAACGACCCTCCAACCTTGCGAGCGCATACGGCGCACCTCGCGCACAGCTATGCGGCCATAGGGGGGACGGAAGAGGCGCGTGTAGGGCAGAAACATACCTGCACGATAGGCGCTGTTCATATACTCCTCGGTAGAGGTCAGCCAGCCTCGTGTGTGGTTATAGGAGTGGTTGCCTATGGCGTGGCCACGCTCGACGATCTGTAGTACGAGTTCGGGGTAGACCTCGGCATTGTTGCCCAGGCAGAAGAAGGTGGCCTTGGCACCATAGTTGTCGAGGATGTCGAGTATCTGTTCGGTGATGCGGGGCGTGGGGCCGTCGTCGAAGGTGAGATAGACGCTATCACGGCTCTCGACCTTCCACAACATCGTTGGGGTCATACGGCGGAAAAAACGCGGGAACTTGAAATACATACTACGCTTTATCGGGAAAAATCACGCAAAGGTATAAAGTTTTTAGTATATTTGTGACACTTTTCTACAACAACCATACAAATAACAATACACACGCGATATGAAACGATTAATCTTTGGCATCATCGGCTCACTGCTGATGCTCTCCACCACAGGTTGCAACTCTTCGACCCTCGGCACCGGCCAGCAGGCAGCAGGTGGCGCAGCATACGAACTCATCGCCGTTGTGGAGCAGCCCCAGTGGGAGGGCGCTGTGGGCGAGGAGCTCAAGGAGCTCTTCTCCGACCCCGTACCCTACCTCAACGAGACCCAGCCCCGCTTCGACCTTATGCGCGTGCTGCCCTCGGCCTTCAAGGGTTTCATAAAGGTGCACCGCAATGTGCTCTACATCGTCGTGGACCCCACCGCACAGGAGATGTCGGCCATAGCCGAGGAGAGCAAGTTTGCCGAGGACCAGCTCATCATTCAGCTCACCGCCCCCAGTGACGAACTCATCATCAAGTACCTCAAGGACCACAAGGAGGAGCTGCTTACAGCCTACGAGCTTGCCGAGCGCGACCGCGCCCTGAAGATGAACCGCAAGCACAAGGAGGGTGTGATGGTGGACAAGATTCAGAAGATGTTTGGCTTCAAAATAGACCTGCCCCGCGGCTACTCGCCCCGCGGCACCAGTGGCGACAGCCTCCTGGTCACCTCCTTTGAGTATCCCACTGCCACACAGGGCATTGCGGTCTACTCCTACCCCTACACCGGCGAGGAGGACTTCAAGGAGGAGAACCTCATAGCCCAGCGCGACAACTTCGTGAAGAACATCCCCGGCCCCTCGGGCAAGTCCTATATGACCACCGTCAAGGACTACTACCCTCCCACGGTGACCTACAAACGCATCAACGGTCGCCTGTGGGCCGAGATGCGAGGCTTCTGGAATCTGGAGGGTGGCGACTTTATGGGCGGCCCGATGATTAGTTGGAGCACCCTCGATGCCCAGAACGGCAAGGTCGTGACCATCGACTGCTATGTGTTCTCACCCAAGCACGGTCAACGCGACCTGGTGAGAGGCCTCGAACACCTCATCTACTCGGTGAAGTTTCCGGAGAAATAGCTATTAGTGTTTAGCCATTAGCTAAAAAACACACATCTTTCGGGATGTGTGTTTTTTTTATTAGACTGAGCATTATTTCGTTAGGGACAAGAAGTTTTCGATATCTTTCTGTAACTTCTTGTAGAGGAAGCAATCCTTGTAGTTCTCATTCATAAGTAGTGCGTCGCGCACGCCGAAGAGTGAGTTGGTGTAGTTGCTCTGCTCGTTTATTAGGGTCTGCCCCTCGCAGCCCGAGTTGCGAATCCTATCACCGCTCAGGAGCCTCAACTTCGAGCAGACGGCATCCAAGACCACCGTCACCACATTGTCCATAAGGGTGTGGCCGTGCATAAAGAGATAGGTGTTCTCGGGCGTTACGCCGCGCCTACGGAGCAGCTTCTCGAACTCACCAAGTCGCTCGGCCACAAGCGGATACTCCACCTCCAGAGAGTGAACACGACGCGACACCTGACGCTCCAACCACTCGATAGTTTTGGCACCCGTATCGTCCAAGTCGAGATAGCCCAGTCGCACGGTATTCTTGAAACTGGGAAGGGTGAAGATGTTGGGCGTGGAGATTTGTGCCGAGTAGGCATACCACACAAAGGCGGGGTAGATAGTCCTCGAATAGGCCTCAAAGAAGCGCTCGAAGTCGAAGATTTTGGCGTCGTTCTTCGTCGCCTTCACGCAGATGTTGTGTAGCGAAGGGGCGTAGCAGAGGAAGTTCTCGGTGGAGTAGGTGTAGGTGTGGAAGAGGTAGGGCGAGGAGTTGATGATGCGGGCATCGCTGGTCTGGTCGGCAAAGAGGTAGTCGAAGTCGCTGTCCATACACATTATGTGATTGGGGTGGCAGTGTGCAGCCCCACCGAGCAGGGTCTTCTTACCCTTGGCCAGATTTCTGTTCAGCGGCACCGAGATGTCGAATCGGAGCGTGGGGCTCTCGTAGGGGTCGAGAATCCCGCGCCAGAAGGCCACATCCTCATAGCCCTCCACCTCGGCCAATATGCGCCTACAGCCGTCGGGCACATCCAGTAGGCGTGGCAGTTGCTGTGGCGGCTGTGGGCGAAAGATTCGCTCCGAGGTGTTGTATCTGCGGCGTTTTACCATAATTTCCACACAAATATACAATATTTTCTATATCTTTGTGCTAATCAACAAAACCTTTTTTGAGCATTATGGCAGAGAACGATTGGAAGGCACGATTGGGCGTGGTGTTCTCCACCAACCCCGACTATCAGTATACCACCGAACAGCAGGAGGAGGTCGCCACCCTCCCCCCCTCGAAGCAGAACCTTCGCGTGTGGCTCGATAGGAACCACCGCGGCGGCAAGACTGTGACACTCGTCAAGGGCTTCGTGGGCTCGGAGGAGGACCTCAAGGAGCTGGCGAAGGAGCTCAAGAACCGCTGCGGCGTGGGCGGCTCGGCCAAAGAGGGCGAGATTATCATCCAGGGCCCCCACCGCGAGAGAGTCCTCGAACTCCTGCTCGCCAAAGGCTACCGCGCCAAACCCGCCGGCGGCAATTGAGAATTCAAAATGGCAAATGCGCGTAAGCGAGAGCAGAGGGCGACTTCGGGCACTCCGAATGAGGATGGATCTACCGACCACTTTGCCCTTATTGCAATAGAAACAAAAAGAGGATTTATGAGCTGGAGGATGATGAAAATAGTGGTCGGTTTGGTGGCGGCGGTGGTGTCGCTACCGCTCTCGGCACAGCTCTACTCCAACGGCGCAAGCCCCGGTCACTATCGTTGGCAAAGGCTTGAGGGCGAGAACATTGAGGTCATAGCGCCCGACTTTGCCGAGCGCGAGGCCCACAGGGTGCTCTTTATGATGGACTCCATAAGCGGCACGATAGGCTACGGGCTGCTACCCGAGGGAGGCGTAAGGCCACTTCGTATGCCAGTGGTTATGCACGCTGCCAGCAGCGCATCGAACGGCATCTCCATAATGGCACCCGCACGCATAGAGATGTGCGTAATGCCCGCTACGAGCAGTTACGCCACACCCTGGCTCCGACAGCTCTCCGTACACGAGTACCGCCACGCGGCACAATACTCGGCCCTCTTCGGCCCCACCGCCCGTTGGCTCTACTATCTGCTGGGCGAGCAAGCACTTCTGGCCACTACGGGCGTTATGCCCTTCTGGTGGCTCGAGGGCGACGCTGTGGATGCCGAGACCCAGGCTTCGCTCTTTGGGCGTGCGCTCCAGCCCTCCTTCACGATGCACTACCGAGCCGTGGGACGCGAGATTCTCGAGAGCCCCAACAAGGATGTGTGGTTTTCGGGGAGCTACAACCGCTACATACCCTCCCACTACCACCTCGGCTACCAGATGGTCACCACAGCCAATACCCTCCGCGGCAGCTATGCCTGGGGCGAGGTTATGGAGTATGCACGCCGTAGGCCCTACACCATCACCCCTTTTGAGTGGGGTATGCGCCGCCACCTCGGGCAGACCACCGAGGGGCTCTTCACGACAACCTTCGAGCGCCTCAACGACCACTGGGACACTCTCCCCGAGCGTGAGGATAAGGCCGAGCGAGTGGCACTCTCGGACCATCGTCACAACTCCCCCTATGAGAGCTACCACTACCCACAATGGGCCGACGAGAACTTCATCGTGGCAGTCAAAAACACCTTTGATACTCCCACCGAGATTGTGGAGGTGGACCTCCTCTGGGGCTATGAGCGCCGACTCTACCCCACGGGCCACATAAACACCCCGCCTGCCATTGTAGGCGACCTTATTTACTGGACCGAAATCAGCCAACTCTCCTCATTCTCGCAGGAGATGGGCTCACTCCTCTACTGCGCCCCCAAGGATGGCAGTGGTCCGGTGAGGAGGGTGCGCAAGGCGGGCAACTACGCCCTCTACCCCACCGCCTTTAGGGGCGCGGTGGCCTGGGTGCGCTACAACCTCGAGGGCACCTACACCATAGTCTATGATGGCGGTTCCTTCGACCTCCCCGAAGAGGTTGAGTGTCACGGTCTTGCGGCCTACGATGATGCCCTCTACATACTCACCACCTCACCCGAGGGTATGGCCATCTGGGGCCTCCTGCCCGAGCAGGACAGGCTGCTGACCGTGAAACCCGCAACAAGGGCCACTCTCACTGGCCTTATGGCCGCCAATGGCCACCTCTACTTCGGCTCCACCCTCTCGGGCTACGACGAGGTCCACACCATAGACCTCCGCTCGCTCCAGGAGCGCCGACTGACCACCTCGCGCTACGGTTCCTTTGAGGGAACACCCTCGCCCGACGGCACACGCCTTGCCCTGACGAGTTACGATGCCGAGGGCTACCACCTTGCACTCGCACCTCTCGAAGAGGGGGAAACGGTTGACCCCACCTCGGCACCCCAAAACATAGTCAACCCCGCGACCTACCGTTGGCAGGACTTTGTCTGCATAGACACCCTCCGCTATGGCCCCGAGGAAGAGGAACTCTCGCGCCGCCAGGTGAAGCCCAAACGCTTCTCGAAGGGTGCCAATATGATTGAGCTACACTCCTGGGCACCAATCTATTACCGCCCCGAGCAGTTGGCCTCGGGCAATCTCTCCGACATCCGATTCGGCCTTACAGCCTCGGCCGGCAACCTGCTCTCGGAGGCAGTGACCACCCTCGGGCTCTACTATCTGCCCCAGGGGGCCATAGGTGCGGGCCTCAACTTCAAGTACTTGGGATTTGTCCCCAAGTTTGAACTAAGCGCCAATGTACACTCGGGCTCCTCGAGCTACTACAAGGCTGCGGGTGTGATGATGCAGGGCGGCGACTACCACGCCTCCTACGACCACACCGAGAAGCAGCCCGCACCCCCCGCGACCAGAGGATACTACTCCCTCTACGCAAGGGGCTATCTACCTATAATACTGAAGCATAGCTACTGGACATCGGTGCTCACACCCTCGGTGGAGCTCTCCCACGCCAACAACCGCCTCTACTCGCCCACAACCGAGCGCTACAGCACAGGGCAGACACTCGTGGCGGCCACCCTCCAGTGGAACAGCTACACCGCCAGCGCCTACCGCAACCTCCAACCCCGCTGGGGATTTGCCCTCATTGGCGGCATTGGCAAGAGCCTTGCGCCCTTTGCGACAACCACCACCGCGGGCCTCTTCGCAAGGGCCTACACCCCCGCCTTCGGTGCCAACGACGGCTTCACCTGGAAGGCCTCCTATCAGGACATTATGGGCAGTGGCCCGCTGAACTACTCGGTGGACTTCGGCTGGCTCGCACCCCGCGGACTGCGCACACAAATCTACCCCGACGACCAGTTGGGCTTTGGCGTTCAGTACGACAGCCCACTCTGCTACCCCGACCGCGGCATTGAAGGCATAGTGATGCTCAAGAGGGTGAGGGGCTCTCTCTTTGCCGAGGGACTCGCAGGCCGCCTTTGGACCGACAGCCCCACCCCCATCTGGGACGGCACGGTGTGCGTGGGTGGCGATGTGTGGCTCGACACTTCGTGGCTGAGGCTCCCCGAGCAGGGCGACCTCTCCTTCAGAGTGGGCTGCTACTTCGACCTACGCGAGCCCTCCAAGCCCACCTTCTCGGCCGGCTTCAATGTGAACTTTTAGGCATAGTACCACCACCCCTCCCCCACCTCTCAAAGGGCTTTGGCCGCTAAAAATCCACCTTTGGTGGAAAACACGAGTATATTTGGTGGGTTTTCCACAAAAAATCTTAACTTTGTAGCTTGAAAAGTCACGACCTGACATAAAGATAGCTATGAAGAGATATAAAGATTTGACAAAATCGGCAAAGGTTACCCTCTGGTTCTGGGTGGCTGTGCTTGTTCCCTCGCTTGCCGTCATCGGCTTCATCACCGCAACCGCCTGTGGCTCGTTCGGCAGCCTGCCCTCATTTGAGGACCTCGAGAACCCCAAGAGCAACCTTGCGACCGACATCATCTCCGAGGACGGAGTGGTGCTCGGCAGTTTCTATGTGCAGAACCGCTCCTATGCAGACTACGAAGAGTTGGCACCCGCACTCGTGCAGGCTCTCGTCGCCACCGAGGACTCGCGTTTCTACTCCCACTCGGGCATCGACTTCATCTCGCTCGCTCGTGTGGGCGTGAAGACCCTCGCGCTGGGCGACAGAGGACAGGGCGGTGGCTCGACCATCACTCAGCAGTTGGCCAAAAACCTCTTCCCCCGCGACACAGCTCGCACCGACTCGAAACTTCGCAAGACGGGCAAACTGGTGATTGCCAAGTTCAAGGAGTGGATTACGGCCGTGAAGCTCGAGCACAACTACACCAAGGATGAGATTGTGTCGATGTACTTCAACACCGTCTTCTACGGTAGCAACGCCTATGGTATCAAGTCGGCAGCCCACACCTTCTTCAAAAAACTCCCCAGTGACCTGAACATTCAGGAGGCCGCTCTGCTTGTCGGCGTGGTAAATGCCCCCACCAAGTATAGCCCTGTGAGAAACCCCCAGAATGCACTCAAGAGGCGCAATACCGTCTTGGGTCGTATGGGTGAGGCCGGCTACCTCACCTCCAATGAGGTCGATTCGCTCTCGGCTCTGCCCATTGAGCTCAACTACTCCACCTCGACGCACAACGACGGTCTGGCAACCTACTTCCGCGAGATGATTCGCCTGACGATGACCTCGCCCAAGCCTACCCGCAATATGTTCTACAACGAGTACGACTACAAGTACGAGTTGGAGCGTTGGGAGAGCAACCCCATCTATGGCTGGTGCCTGAAGAACAAGAAGGCCGACGGCACAAACTACGACATCTATCGTGACGGTCTGAGAATCTACACCACCCTGAACGCCACAATGCAGCAGTACGCCGAGGATGCCCTCATCAAGCAGATGACCACCACCCAGAAAACAATGGATAATCAGGTGAAGCGAACAAAAGTTCTCTTCCAGAAGACCAGCAAAAAGGAGGTCGAGAAGATTATCAACAAGGCCATCCGCGAGTCGGACCGCTACTATGAGATGAGCCGTTGGGGCCACAGCGCCGAGGAGATTATGGCCTCGTTCGACGAGCCCGTCAATATGACCATCTTCACCTACAAAGGCGAGGTCGACACACTTATGACACCCCGCGACTCCATCTGGCACCACAAACGCATACTCCGCGCCTCGCTCGTGGCTATGGACCCCCACACGGGTCACATCAAAGCCTATGTAGGCGGTCCCTCGTTCCGCTACTTCAAGTACGATATGGCCAAGCAGGGTAAGCGTCAGGTGGGCTCGACCATCAAGCCTTTCATCTACACCTACGCCTTCGACCGCCTCGGCTATGACCCCTGTACGGGTGTGCCAAATGTGCCCACCTCGATTGTCACCCCCAGTGGCACGGTGTGGACCCCCAAGGAGGCGGGCAAGGTTGAGTATGACGGCGAGTTCTACCCCCTGCGTTGGGGTTTGGCCCGCAGCCGCAACAACTACTCGGCGTGGATTATGGAGCAGAGCCGCAACCCCGATGCTGTGGCCGACTTCATCCACAAGATGGGTGTGAAGAGCTACATCGACCCCGTATATTCGCTCTGCCTCGGTAGCTCCGATGCGAGCCTCTTCGAGATGGCGGGTGCCTACTCCACCTTTGTCAATCGTGGCGTCTTCACCGAGCCCATCTTCGTGACCCGCATTGAGGACCGCCACGGCAACATCATCGCCGAGTTCACACCCAAGAGCTCGGTAGCCATCAGTGAGGTTATGGCCCACACGATGGTCGATATGATGCGCACGGTTATTCAGGCCGGTACGGGTCGACGACTCATCTATGAGTTTGGCGCCGGAGGTATGGAGGTCGGCGGCAAGACCGGTACCTCTCAGGAGAACCGCGACGCTTGGTTTATGTGCGTAGCCCCCAACCTCGTGGGTGGCGTATGGGTCGGCGGCGAGAACCAGAGCATCCACCTCTCCAGAGCAGGTGAGGGCTCGGTTGTGGCACTGCCCATCTATGGCGAGTTCCTGCGCAGCGTTCTCAAGGATGGCTCCCTCGGTGTCACCCGCAAGGATAGGTTCCACAACCCCCCGGGAGCGAAGAACTACTCCTGCTGGGAGCCCGAGTCGCCCTACAATGACGATGCAGTCTATGCCGAAGAGGGCGAAGAGGGTGGAGATATCGATTGGGATGCCGAGTATCGCAGCAATATGAGCGACTTCGATGTGGATGCCAACATTGATGTAGACACCTACAAGAAGCAGAAAAAGCAGGAGCAGAAGGCCTCCGAGGAGTCGACTACAAGCCCCGACGGCAGCGCAACACCCTCGAGCGACAAGGGTAGCTCCGAGAAACCCGCAAAGCCCACTCCCCCCGCAAGCGTAGTCTACGAAGAGGAGGAGGAGTTCTTCTAAAGTTGAGAATTGAGAATTAAAAGTTGAAAGTATTATAAGATGAATGTAGCAATCGTAGGCGCAAGTGGCGCCGTAGGTCAAGAGTTCTTGCGCATATTGGCCGAGAGGGAGTTCCCCATCGACCAGCTCTACCTCTTCGGTAGTGAGCGCAGCGCAGGCAGGGAGTATGAGTTCCGCGGCAAGAAGTATGCCGTGCAGCTGCTCCAGCATAACGACGATTTCAAAGGTATAGATGTGGCTTTCGTGTCGGCAGGTGGCAGCACCTCCAAGGAGTTTGAGAAGACCATCACCAAGCACGGAACCATTATGATAGATAACTCGAGTGCCTTCCGTATGGACCCCGATGTGCCCCTGGTGGTACCCGAGGTGAACCCCGAGGATGCCAAGAACACCCCCCGCAGGGTGATTGCCAACCCCAACTGCTCGACCATCCAGATGGTCGTAGCTCTGGCCGCCCTCGAGAAACTGGCCCACATCCGCAGGGTACATGTGGCAACCTACCAGGCTGCCAGCGGTGCAGGTGCTATGGGCATCGCCGAACTCCAGCAGCAGTATGGCGAGATTGCCGAGGGCAAGGAGGTGACAGTAAACAAGTTTGCCTACCAACTCGCAGGCAATGTCATCCCCCACATCGATGTCTTTGCCGAGGAGGACTACACCAAGGAGGAGCTGAAGATGTACTACGAGACACAGAAGATTATGCACTCCGACATCGCCGTGAGCGCCACCTGCGTGAGGGTGCCCGTAGCAAGGGCCCACTCGGAGGCCATCTGGGTGGAGTTCGAAAGGCCCGTATCGGTCGAGGAGGCTCGCAAGGCGTTCCTCGAGGCCGAGGGTATCGTTGTGGAGGACACCCCCTCGGAGAAGAGGTATCCTATGCCGCTCTTCGTGGCCGAGACGACACCCGTCTTTGTGGGTCGTCTGCGCGCGGATATTGCCAATCCCAATGGCCTCACCTTCTGGTGTGTGGCCGACCAGATTCGCAAAGGTGCCGCACTGAACGCCGTGCAGATTGCCGAAAAGTTGTTCTTATAGAACAAATTGATATAAAAAAGGGCCGACAGAGAGTTCTGTCGGCCCTTTTTATTGCATCTTAGGCACAAGGTTTGCACCAAGCGAGAGTGACAAGTTACCATTCAAAAAAAACACTCTTAAAAAACTGTTTGGATTATGAAACGAATCATTTTTCTCTTGGTCGGCACCCTGCTCGTGGCGTGGTCGGCAAACGCCCAACTCTTGGGCTTCGGTGCGAGAATCGGCATCGGCACCGGCAATTACAACTTTAACTCGGTGGCCATCAGCGGCGGCACCCTCGAGCCCGCAGGCAACCGCGTGAGTGGCTACCAGGCGGCACTCTTTATGAGGCTCTCCATCCCCAAGTTCATCTACATCCAGCCCGAGGTGCAGCTCGCCCAGCGCGATTATGTCCTCGGCTTCAAGCACCCCACACAGCCCAAAGAGTTCAAGACCGTGCGCACACACCGCGTGGACATCCCCGTACTTGTGGGCATCAAGCTGGGCAGCGTGAGGCTCTTTGGCGGCCCCGTATGGCGCATAGACTCTCAGCAACAGATTGAGGGCGGAAGCACCACCCCCTTCGACATCATCTTCAACGACAACGACATAGCCGCTATGGGCGGTGTGGGCATCGAGTTCGACGGCGTGGTGATTGAGGTGCGCTACTCGGGCTACCTCAAGCAGACCAAAGCCGAGATGAAGGTAGCAAGCGAACGCCGCGAGGTGGACATCACCCAGGACAACACCGTACAGATAAACTTCGGACTCTTCTTCTAAAAGTCAAGGCCGCAACGGGCCGCAACGGCGGCAGCGAGGCACAACGGTGCCAGCGAGTGATGGTGGCTCCGAAGCAATGTAGTGGGTAGAGGCACGACCTACGGATTCAGCGATACGCAGTATCGCCTAAAAGTTTTTGGTGCAGCTTTTTACAAAAAGGCCGCAACGGGGCACAACGGTGCCAACGAGTGCAGGGATTCCTAAGGAAGGCGGTGGGTAGATGCACAACCTATGGTTGTAGAGATACGAAGTATCTCCTAAAAATTTTTGGGCGACTTTTTATAAAAAGTCGCAAAAGAGGAGCAAAACAAAGAGGAGCAAAACAAAAAGCTGCTAAAACAGAGGAGCGAGGAGTTTGGCTATGGGTTCCATAATTTTGCTCAGCCTTGGGCGTTGGGTCCACGACTCGGCGGTCACCTCCTCGGCATCCTCGAGGTCGGCGAGGAAGTCGTCGCGCAGCTGACAGGTTGTGTGGTTGTCGTAGATGATGGCCTGCACCTCGAAGTCGTCCTCGAAGCTACGATAGTCGAGGTTGGCGGAGCCCACGGTGCAGAGCTCGTCATCGATGACTATGAACTTGGAGTGGTTGAAACCCTTGCGATAGAGGTAGACCTTCGCGCCCGACTCCATAAGCACATCGACATAGGAGTAGCTCGCCCAGCTGACTATCAGGTTGTCGCCCCTTACGGGTATGAGAATCCTCACATCCACACCGCTGAGGGCTGCAACCTTCAGGGCTGTGAGAATGGCGTTGTCGGGGAGCAGGTAGGGGGTCGAGATGTAGACATAGCGCTGGGCCTTGGTGATGGCCGCAAAGTAGGAGTGCTTGATGGAGGCGTAGGGCGAATCGGGCCCCGAGGTGGCAATCTGCATAGGGCAGAGGTCGTCGACCCTCACGGGAGGGAAGAACTTTGCATCGCTGAGGGTCTGGCCCTCGGTCACGAAGGCCCAGTCGGTCACGAAGACCATCTGGAGCATAGCCACCGCCTCTCCTTCGAGCCTGAGGTGGGTGTCGCGCCAGATGCCGCGCCCCTTGATGCCGTCGAGGTACCTGTCGGCGATGTTCATACCGCCCGTGTAGCCCACCTTGCCGTCGATGACCACAATCTTGCGGTGGTTGCGGTAGTTGGCGAGGCTCGAAAAGCGGGTGAAGAATACGGGCATAAAACACCTCACATCAATGCCCGCCTCTCGCATACGCTTCACATCCCCTCGCTTGAGGGCACGGCCACCCACACTGTCGTAGATGACCCTCACCTCCACACCGCGGGCTGCTCGCTCCTTGAGCACCTCGAACATATCCTCGAAGAGGTGTCCGCTCTCGATGCCGAAGAACTCAATGTGGATGAAGTGCTCGGCCGCGGCCATATCGTCGAACATTCGGGGGAAGCAGTTGGAGCCGTTGTTGAGAATATCTATGCGGTTATTGAGGGTGAGAATAGCGCGCGAGTTGTTGAGCATAAGGGTGATAAGGCTCCTGTCGGCCAGGGCCAGGTCGTCACACGCGGGCAGCTCCTTGAGCTGGTCGCCACTCATCTTCGAGATAAGTTCGTTGTCGAAGAGCTCCTTCTGCATAAAGGTCCTCTCCTTGCGGTGGTTGCGCCCGAAGGCCAGGAAGAGAATCATACCGCCCACGGGGAACATCGTGATGACCATAATCCAGGCCAACGACTTGACCGGCTCGCGCCTCTCGGCAATAACAAAACCGACCATCAGAACAACGAAGATGGTGTAAGTGAACGATATTATCGTCCATATATCAGTGAAGCTAAATGTACCGCTACTCAAAAACATACAGTAATCATCAATAGGGGGAGTACAAATTTAGCACAAATTTTGTTTTTTAGAAAAAAGGCCTTACCTTTGTGACAGATTTTGGGGCATTTAATGCAGAATTTGTTTGGGTTTCGACCTTGTGATAGGTCGAAATTCATATTTTTTTTCGCGCCAATCCAAAGCAACGATTTTAAGAGAAATTAACCATAAAAAAACAGAGAGATTACTATTACTATGGCAAACGAAACAATTGTCCTGACCAAAGAAGGATACAACAAGATGAAGGCCGAATTGGACCAGCTGCGCATTGTTGAGCGACCCAAAGCAGCCGAGGCTATCGCCGAGGCACGCGACAAAGGCGACCTCTCCGAAAATGCCGAATACGACGCTGCCAAAGAGGCACAGCGCAACCTCGAAGAGCGAATTATGCGTATGGAGATGACCCTCGCCAACGCACGCATCATAGATGAGTCCCACCTCGACAAGAGCAAGGTGCAGATTCTCAACCGTGTACGCATCCGCAACACCAAGACCGGTGCCGAGATGGAGTACACCCTTGTGGGTGACCACGAGGCCAACCTCGCCGAGGGCAAACTCTCGGTTGAGACCCCCATCGGCCACGCATTGCTCGGCCACAAGAAGGGCGACAAAGTGGAGGTGCAGGTGCCCGTGGGCATTATGGAGTTCGAGATTCTCGACATCTCCATCTAATAGGGATACCTTATATATTATTATATCCGCACAGAAGTTCGGCATCCTCTCGGGGTTGCCGAACTTTTTTTTGCAACCTAATAGAGTTGATTTACTGATAGTTAAGAAAGAGTGCGAAAAAAAGTGAAAAAATTTTCACTTCGCGTGCAACAAAACAGCCCCCTTTTGCATCTATAGTGTAAGAAGGTCGCCTTTCTCTCCCTTCGGTGGCCTTACTACCAACTTCTAATAGAGGTGTGCCGAGTGTGTGGTAATGGCACACCCAACTAAAGAGTCTGCTCCGCGACGGCGCAGACTCTTTTCCGTTATATGGCAGAGGGTAGGGAAAAACAGACCTCTCCCCCGCTTCGCGGCCCCTCCCTGTGCGCGAGGACGCGCACGCAATTTTCGAGCACCCCTCCCGACCTCCCCTTTCGTAGGGGAGGAGCTAAAAGGGCCGAAAGGGCCAAAAGGGCCAAAAGGGCAAATGCAAAATGCAAAATGCAAAATG